>CALKRW010000052.1 GCA_937989585.1 uncultured Porphyromonadaceae bacterium
TCCCATCCGGGACGCGGCCCGCTTCCTCTTTATTCGCTCGTTGTTACCACTGAACTACGTTGTGGGTCAGAGTGTTTATTTTTTGATATCCACGTTTTCTCTTGGCTTTGCATTGATTGTTTGTTTATGAGTACGAAACAGGTCGACATGCTGCATGGACCGCTGGCGGGCAAGATTCTTATGTTCGCGCTGCCGCTTATAGCCAGTGGTATTCTTCAGCAGTCGTTCAATGCTGTTGATGTTGCGATCATAGGTCGTTATTCGTCCAGCAATGCTATTGCTGCTGTGGGCAGTAATGGTCCTATAATCAGTATACTTGTAAATTTGTTTTTAGGCATTGCGGTTGGTGCGAATGTCGTCATTGCCAATTATCTTGGTCAACGAAACAGCCAGGGTGTGCGCAGGTCTGTGTCTACAGTGATGATTGTCGCGCTCGCTTCAGGCCTGATACTCCTGTTGTGTGGTGTTATGCTTGCTCGTCCAATCCTTGAGGCAATGAGCGCACCACCCGAGGTTATCGACCTGGCCGCGGATTATCTGAGGATATATTTCTGCGGAATGCCGTTCATGATGATTTACAACTTCGGCTCAGCCATAATGCGGAGTATCGGTGACACCAGGCGTCCTTTCTATACGCTGATTGCCGCTACATTTGTGAATCTCTTTCTAGACTGGCTCTTTACGGGAGTCATGGGTATGGGGGTTAAAGGCGTGGCCTGGGCTACTGTTATCGCGAACGGTGTAAACGCCGGACTCATGGTATGGCTTCTCACCAAGGAGCCTGATCCGGTGACGCTTTGCCTTAACCGCTGGAAGATGTCGGGCCATGACTTCAAGAAAATGCTTCAGATCGGTATTCCTGCCGGACTTCAGGGCATGGTTTTTTCCATATCTAACATTTTCATACAGTCGTCAATAAACTCTTACGGCCCCGATGCGATAGCCGGCTCTGCCGCTGCGCTTACTTTCGAGGCTTACTGCTACTTTATCGTTGCGGCTTTCGCGCAGGCTGCCATTGCCTTCGTCGGCCAGAACTATGGTGCCGGCGAGTTCGCCCGATGCAAGAGGGTGTGGGGAATATGCATGATGTTTGCGGTCGTGATATGTGGATGCGCCAACATGCTGATATGGTATTTCGGCAGCGAATGTCTGAGCCTGATAACTACCGACCCGGCAGTAGTACATTATGCCGAGGAACGTTTCCGCATGGTGCTCATCTTCCAGTGTGTCGCCGCCTCGTACGAGGTCTCGGGCAGTTACATGCGCGGTCTCGGCTACTCGATGACACCTATGCTTCTGACCATTTTCGGTACATGTGTCCTCCGTCTTGGGTGGGTCTACATTTACCGCGACTTGAGCGACACGTTCTCCGCTCTGCTTTTCATCTATCCTGTCTCGTGGGCACTGACAGGAGTGGCTGTTGTCACGGCTGCCTTCATAGTACAGAAACGCGCATACAGCACCAGAAGGGATCCTGTCACGGCTTAGCCTGTTCCCTTATGAAGGAGACAATCGCCTCGAGGACTTCGGGCGATATGGTCTCGCTTATCGCTCCGTACTCGTCAAGGTCGCCTGTGACGGAGTGCTGCATGAGATGATTCAGCCGTGGCATGAGCAACGTCCGCGCTCCCGGAACCTCTTTCTTTATCAACGAAAGATTGTCAGGATGCACCTGTGTGTCGTTGTCGCCGTTGACGGCGAGCAGTGGACATTTTATATTCCTGAGGAATTCGCCCGGATTCAATGCGACAAACGTGTCGAACCAGGGGGTGCGTGAGTTTACGGCCTGCTTCATCGGGGCAATAAGCGGCGAGGACGCATCCACACCCGACGCGGCGACAATTGCGTCGATGTCGATGGGCGATGAGACCCCGGCTTTGTTCTGGCTTGCGATGGTGTCGAAAACCGCTTCCAGTAGATTCAGGAACTTAAGTCTGTCAGTCTCGCTCACACCGGCATGTGCAAGCGAGCGTTCGTTCTGCCTCATCATTGTCTTCTTGCCTGATTCGGCCATTCCGGCCAGGGAAATTATGAAATCGGGCGAGCCTTCCGCACCGAGCATTAAGGCCACTGTGCCGCCCTCGGAATGTCCAAGTACACCTGTCTTGCCGATTGATGGCAAGGTACGCAGGAAGTCGATCGCGCTACGTGCGTCATCCCTGAATGTAAAGGTCGTGGCGCTTGCGAAGTCGCCCGACGACTTTGCCGTTCCGCGGTCATCGTAACGCAACGAGGCAATGCCGTTGCGGGCAAGATAATCGGCTATCACGGCAAAGGGCCTGTGGTCGAAGAGTTCCTCGTCCCTGTTCTGCGGGCCGCTGCCTGTTACCATTACAATGGCCGGGACCTTGTCACCATCGTGTTTGGCGGGCATGGTGAGCGTGGCGCTCAGTCTTGCGCCGTCTGGAGCAGTGAACGTGGTGTCAACGGCAGTGTAGGGGAAGGGCGGACGCGGTGTCTGCGGTCTGCGTTCCTCAAGCGGAATGTTGTCAGGGGTGAGGCTCAGCGGGAATGAATATCCATTCTGACTTAATGTGCCACTGATAAGAGCCGGTGAAATCCGGCCCGAGAACGATGCGCCTATCATATCGATGCTCACGACAATGGAGTCGCCCGAACAGTATGTTATTGTTGAGGGAATACCCTTGGCATTCTGCATCGGAGAGTCGAGGGTGCATTTTACGGCACCCCCGTCGGTCTTCGAGAAATTGAAGACCAGGGGAATTTTCGCCGAACCCGCCGCAAGATCTCCGCGCCACGGGCCGAGCAGTGTACTGTCATTCGCCAGTTCCAGAAAATCGGAATACTGTTGTACGACAGCGTTTAGCACCTTGCCCGGAATCCCCTCCGAGGCAGAGGCAGATTGCGGAAACATCATTGCGAGTGCCGACAGCACCGCTGTAGCCAACAGGAAATTATATCTTTTCGTTTTCATCGCGACACGGAATATAATGCATTGTTCTATGTTCAGTCACCCTCACTTATCAAAAAGCGAAAAGCGCTACACAAAGTTGGCAATTATTTTCCGAATAATATCAGTAAGCGACAAATTATTTGTGTCCGCGAGCGCGGACTATGACGGATACATGGTTGAGGAGGCGGGGGAAGGTGACGTGGCCGTTGCGGACGGTGGCGGTCTCGCCGGTGTAGAGGTCGCGGACTGTCTCGCCGTCGGCGAATGTGCCGTAGACGTTGATTGACGGGCTGTCTTCGGGACGGAGGCGTATCAGCACCTTGTGGCTGTCATCGTAGCGTAGCACGGTGTGCACGTCGAAAGTCTTCTGGCGACCTGTGGCGATGACGGGATTGGACTTACGGATGGTGCCGAGCCGGCGGAAGTGGGTAAGGGTATTCTCGTCCATCTCGTCCCAGTTCATGTCGGAGCGGAACGCCTGGTTGCTGTCGACGTTGTAGCGGGCGTCGCTGAGACCGCGTCCGCTTTCGTCACCGTAGAATATCTGGGCGATGCCGGGTGCCAGCAGCAGGGTTGTGGCGCAGTCAATCATATTGTCGGCAGGCGCGTCACGGTGGTATGAGTTGTTGAGGTAACTGAACGGTTGCCAGTTGTCATGCGCTGCAAGTGAGTCGGCGTAATTCTGCCAAACATGCGCAATGGCGTCGAGGTCGCCTGATTTGGGAAAATAGAAGTTGACCATGCTCGAGAATCCGGCGTCGGCATAAGACGGCTTGTAATCTATCGAGGCACCGTCGAAATCGCCGGTCATGTAGAAGCGGTCACTCCAACAGGCGGCGTGATCGCCGGGATGATTCTTGCGCCAGGTCGCGAGCGCACGGTCGCAGGCCTCGCTGAGTTCCTTCCACCGGCGCAGGCTGACATTCTCGACGATGTCGCAGCGGAAGCCGTCGATGCCGAACTCTTCGACCCATGAGGTGATCCAGCCGATTACATGCTCGGCAGGCGGCAATTTGATGTCTTTCCTAAGCCGGCGTGCGGCGGGGTTTACCCACGGGTCGTTTTTTTTGCCCTCGCCCCGCCATTTCCTCAGCAGGAAGCCTGGAATCGAAACCGGAGTGTCGCTCTCGTCCTTGAAGTCGGGCATGCCGTAGAGCGTGGCTTCGAGAGGATTGCTCTCGTCCCAATTCTCGTCGGGCATCCTGACCCATCCGCGGTCGTACCAGCCCTTCCAGTCAAGGCGCGTTGCGAAGAAATCGTCATAACTCCAGTCGCGGCGGTGTTCGGCGGCCTGCCGCTCGGTCAGGCCGGTGTCGGCGAAGCCGTACTGCACGGCATCGAGCAATGTGGGATAGCCGGGGTCGTTGAGGTTGGCGCCGAGCATGACACGGATGCCCTGCGAGTGGAGCGTGTCGACGAGTTCGCGGAATTCGTCGACGGTTCCGTAATTCTTGTCAATCTGGGTGTAGTCGAGGGGATAGTAGCCGTGATAGCCGTAGTGGGGAAAGTCGTTTATCGGGCCGGAGCCTGACATCCATCCGTGAATCTGCTCATAGACGTCGGTCATCCATACGACATCGACGCCGAGGTCGGAGAAATAGCCCTCGCGGGCTTTCTGCAGCATGCCCTTGAAGTCGCCGCCGTGGAATGTGGCGGCATTCAGCCTTTCGCTTCCGTAGTCGACAATTCGGCCATAGTTGATGTTGTTGGTCGAGTCGCCGTTGCAGAAACGGTCGGTGATGACAAAATAGACTGTCGCGCCGTCCCAGTCAAAATCGGGCTGCCCGTATGCGGATAGAGAGGACAGTGTGCATAAAAGTGAGGCACAGCAAAATGTTGAAATTTTCATCGCATTAAATTTTCGGCAAAATTAACACGTATGACAAATTCCCGCAATACTGAAAAATAACCACCTACAGCAGTTTCATTAGGGTGGCGGCAGTGATGGCCTCGATGCTGTTGCCGACGCTGAGTTTCTCGATGATGTTCTGGCGGTGACGGTTGACGGTGTGGACGCTTATCTGCATTAGCGCGGCGATCTGCTTGCTCGATTTCCCGTCGCGAATCAGTAGAAGAATCTCCTTTTCCCGTCGTGTCAGGATGCGGTTGCGCCTGTTGTCGAACGTCAGCCTGCTTATCTCGCCGTCACCGGAGTTCATAATTGTTGCATTGATGTCACCATCGTCACCCGGAAGGGGGGAAAGGTGATAGAGACAAAGGATTAGCCACATCTTTCCCTCGGGCGAAAGTTCTATTACCTGTGTGCTGTTGTCAATAAATCTGTATGCTCCGTTGCGGTCCTTCATCCTTAAGCGGCTCGTGGCCTTAAATGACTTCTTATCTTCGGGCTGGAGGATATCAACTTTCTTGAAGAACTCGTATTCGAGCATGCGTTTGTCGGCAAGATCCTCGGGGTGGAGTCTCATGTAGATGACATCCTCGTCGCTGGAGTCGTATTCCTGCGTACGGCCGGACTGTGAGGCAAAGCCCATGAGGAGACCCAGACGGCCGGTAAATACATAACAGCGGTCGCACGACGCGTCGGTGATAACGGCACACCCTCCGGTTATTGCCACAAGATTCTCGGCCTGCAGTTTTGCCTGCTCCAGAAGCATGGGGTCAAGCCAGGCTGATTCGAGATTCTGTGCAGCATAGATGCTGTCGAGTTCCTTGCGAAGAATGTCCATGAAGAGGTGCGTTTATGCCGAGGGAAGTGAAATGATGGTGCGTAGTATGTCGAGGGCTGTGCGGACATCGGACACCTGCGAAATGATGAATGAGCGTCGCGAGGTGTTCTCGCGGATCGATACACGCCTGGGATTCATCTGCAGGTAGGTAAGAATGCGTCCGAATGCCTTCGACTGGTAGTAGGCCTTGTTTTCCTGACCGACAAAGTAGAGATACATTCTTCCGTCCTTGAGAAGCACGCGCTCGATGCCGAGACGTCTCGCGATGCGGCGCAGCCGTGGCACGAGCAGAAGGTGCGACGCGACTTCGGGCAGGGGACCGAAACGGTCGACGAGCTGCGCCTCGAAAGCGTCGAGGTCGGCATCGCGTTCCAGAGAGTCGAGTTGGCGGTAGAGGCTGATGCGCTCGCTCTGGCCGGGAACGTAGTCTGCGGGCAGAAGAAGTTCGAGATCGGTCTCGACCGTGGTGTCGGCGACGAAGTCTGTCTCGGGTGTCGTGTCCTCGGCTTTTTCGGGCACGGCTTCAGTTGTTGCGGTCTGCGAGGTGTTGTCCGGCGAGTTGAGGTCGGGGAACTCGCTTGTTCGCAGTTCGACCATGGCCTCGCGGAGAATTTTCTGATAGGTCTCGTAACCGAGGTCGGCGATGAAGCCTGACTGTTCGGCACCGAGCAGATTGCCGGCTCCGCGTATGTCGAGGTCCTGCATGGCGATATGTATGCCCGAACCGAGGTCCGAGAATGACTCGATGGCGCGCAGACGGCGGCGTGCCTCGGGGGTGAGTTGCGCGTCAGGCGGTACCATGAGGTAACAGAACGCCTTGCGCGAGGAGCGTCCGACTCGCCCGCGCAACTGATGTAGTTCCGACAGGCCGAAGCGGTGTGCGTCGTTGATGATTATGGTGTTTACGTTCGGCATGTCGACTCCCGACTCAATGATGGTAGTCGAGAGCAGAATGTCGTAGTCGTGGTTCGCGAAGTCGACGATAGTTTTCTCGAGTTGTTCCGGGGGCATCTGACCGTGTCCGATGACAACGCGGGCATCGGGGACTAGACGCCTGACCATAGACTCGAGACGGCTGAGACCCTCGATGCGCGGGTTGACAATGAAAATCTGTCCGTTGCGTGAGAGTTCGAACTGAATGGCCTCAAGCAGCAGTTCGTCGCTGAGTTCCGAAACCGAAGTGACGATAGGGTAGCGGTTCGGCGGGGGAGTGGTGATGGACGACAGGTCGCGGGCACCCATGAGCGAGAACTGGAGAGTGCGCGGTATGGGGGTTGCCGAAAGGGTGAGGGTGTCAACCGAGGTCTTCATCTGGCGCAGGCGCTCCTTGACCGAGACACCGAATTTCTGCTCCTCGTCTATGACCAGAAGACCGAGGTCATGGAACCTGACAGTTTTGCCAATGAGTTTGTGCGTGCCTATGATGATGTCGATTTTGCCTGCCGCGAGGTCGGAGAGAATTTCCTTGGCCTGTTTTGGCGAACGTGCGCGCGAAAGATATTCGACGCGTATTGGAAAATCCTTGAGACGTTCGGAGAAAGTGCGGAAATGCTGGTATGCGAGCACTGTGGTTGGCACGAGGACGGCGGTCTGCTTGTTGTCGGCGGCTGCCTTGACGGCGGCGCGGATGGCGATTTCGGTCTTACCGAAACCGACGTCTCCGCATATCAGACGATCCATGGGCTTGGGCTGCTCCATGTCGTGCTTTACGGCCTGGGTCGCGGTTAGTTGGTCGGGTGTGTCCTCGTAGATGAACGAGGCCTCCAACTGGTGCTGTACGAACGAGTCGGGCGAGAAAGCGAAGCCGGGCTGCTCGCGGCGTGTGGCGTAAAGGCGGATTAGGTCGCGGGCAATGTCCTTGAGTTTAGTCTTCGTGCGCTCCTTCATCTTTTCCCATGCGCCGGACCCGAGTTTGGATATGCGCGGGGGCTCGCCTTCCTTGCCACGGTATTTCGATAGTTTGTGCAGGGCATGAATCGATACGAAGACAATGTCGTCGTTCTGATAGACCAGTTTGATCATCTCCTGGGTGTGGCCGTTGACATTCGTGCGAAGTAGTCCGGCGAACTTGCCGATGCCGTGGTCTATGTGCACGATGTAGTCGCCCGGCTCGATTGACGAGAGTTCCTTGAGCGACAGGGCCAGACGGCCGGAGCGGGCGCGGTCGGACGTGAGCGTGTACTTGTGGAAGCGGTCGAAGATCTGATGGTCGGTGAAGACGCAGGTCTTCGTCGGGTTGTCCACGAAGCCCTCGTGGAGGGTAATGTCTACGGATGAGAAATCGAACCTGTCGCCGCGGTCGTCGAAGATGGCGCGAAGGCGCTCTATCTGCTTTGGATTGTCGCTGAGTATGAAAATCCGGTAGCCCTCGCTGAGGAATTTCTCAAAAGACTGGCTTATGAGGTCGAAGTTCTTGTGGTAGATTGCCTGGGGCGTGCAGTTGAAATTAATTGTTCCCTTGTCGTTCGAGGCGGAGAATACAAGCCGGCGCCGGCTTCTGAATGCTATGGCGAAAGCCTCGGCGTCGACAATCTGCGAGCGTATGTCGGCCACAGACATGCCATCCTCCCTGGCGGCAATCGCCGTTGACGAGGAAATCTCTGAAGCGGCAACTGCGCGTACACGTGCGCACACGTCCGTACTGCCACGTACCGCGATGATAGCATTGGACGGGACGAGATCGAGCAGCGAGCGTCCTCCCGAAGTGCGGCGCGCGATGTCGGCTGTGACAGAGGCGTGTTCAAGTTTTTCCTCCGACAACTGTGTCTCTACGTTGAATGTGCGGATGGTGTCTATCTCGTCGCCGAAAAAGTCTATGCGCAGGGGCAGTTCGGAATTGTATCCGAAGATATCGACGATAGAGCCGCGGATAGCGAACTGCCCGGGCTCGTATACATAGTCGGTCTGGTTGAAGCCGGTCTCCCGCAGTCGTCGTGCGAGTTCGGCGAGATCCATCTCGCTTCCGGTAACGAACGAGACTGTCGATTTGTCGAGATCCTCGGCCGAGGCGACACGCTCGGCCAGAGCCTCAGGCCATGTGACGACGAAGCGCGGCAGACGGTCGGCAGTTGTGATACGTGCAAGAGTCTCGGTGCGCAGGATGCGCGATGGTTCGTCGAACTGGCCGTATTTCAGTGCACGCTTGAATCCGGAGGGAAAGAAGGCCACCTCATCGTCGCCGCATATCCTGCTGAGGTCATGGTAGAGGTAGCCTGCATCGTCGTTGTCCGCGCCGATGACAAGAATCATGTCTCCGCCATCCGGCGGCGTATCAGTCTGCAGCAGATTCAGCATCATCGCTGCCGACGAGCCGGCAAGTCCGTTGAGGGCAGGCACATCGGCATCCTCGCCTGTGCCTAGAGTCGCGACAAGGCGTTTCAGCGCACGGCGTCCGGGGGCCGCGGCAAATTGTTTGGCGAGGTCCCTGATGGTCATTTCTTGTTCTGTTTGGATTTTTTCTTGCCGTTGTCCGCGGCAGTGGCGGCAGCCTTGGCGAACGAGGCCACGTCAGGCGGAATCATGCCCTTGACGAATTTTGGCGAGAGCATATAGTTGTACAGCCCCGGCGTGGTGAGTACCTCGCGGGCTAGGGTGAGCACGGAGTCGCCCTCGAGCGAGCGGCGTACTACCTGGCCCTCGCTGAACCAGCGCTCGGACAGCAGGCGGTCCATCTCGTCGAGAATCTCGTCGCGGCGCATGTCGAGGTCACGCTCGAGGTCGGGACGGAGCATGGCCGAGAGACGGTCGAGTTCCGATGACAGCGAATCGGTGAGATAACCCTCGAGCCGAGCGGCGTCACGAAGGAACTTGATGCCGCTGTCATATGGCAGTTCATATTTGAAATTTCCGCGGTCCATGCTGGCCTTGAAGTCGTTGAACAGGCTGTCGGGAAGAACCCAGGTCGAGTCAGTGACAGCGGCGTGAGTGTTTGCATAGCGGTTGGCATAGTCCTCGATGACATTCCTGACGATAAGGTTGTACATCAGGCGGTTCATCTCGGGAGTCGCTATGGTGGAGTCGGGCGTTATGCCGCCGCCGTCCCGCACTATGCGGCCGTGGGCCGTGGGGTAGGCTGTGGTCAGCGAGTCGGGTATGCGCTGTGCGCCGTCCTGGTTGTCGGCAGAACCGTCATGGTTGTAGACCACCGCCTGGATCAGACGTCCGGACGGAATGTAATAGCGGCCTGTGGTAATTTTCATAAGGGAGTTGTAGGGCATGGGGCGCACGTTCTGCACGAGTCCCTTGCCGTATGAACGTTCGCCGAGAATCACGGCGCGGTCAAGGTCCTGGAGCGAGCCGGAGACAATCTCGGCGGCCGAGGCTGTGCCTCCGTCTATGAGGACGGCGACAGGCATCTCGGTGTCCACGGGTGTGTGGGTGGTCTTATATGTCTTGCGCTGTTTGGGATCGCGGCCTCGGGTCTCGACAACACTTGTGCCTTTGGGCACGAAGTTCCCGACAATCTGTACGGCACTCTCGAGCAGGCCGCCGCCGTTGCCGCGAAGGTCGATTACCAGCGACTTGACTTCGGGGTTCTTCCTGAGGTCGGCTAGGGCGCGTGCGAATTTCGAGGCGGTCTTCTCGTTGAATGTAGTCAGGCGGATATATCCTATGCCGTCACCGATGTATCCGTAATAAGGCACGGGGTCAATCGATATTGTGCCGCGCGTGATGTCAACGGTCAGCAGCGAGTCCTTGACATAGGGACGGCGCAGTTTCAGGCGTACATGTGTGCCGGGCTGTCCGCGTAACTTGGACGAGACCTCGCTGACCGGCATAGTCGGGGTGATTGTGACATCGTCCACGGCAAGAATGATGTCGCCGTGACGTACGCCGGCGCGGCGTGCCGGTGAATCCCAGCGCGGGTCGCTGAGTACAACGATGGAGTCGCGCCTCTGGATGGTCGAGCCTATGCCGGCATATTCGCCCGAAGAGACGGACAGAATTTCCTCCTGGTCGTCGGCAGAATAGAACTCGGTGTAAGGGTCAATGCGGGCGAGCATGGCATCGATGGCCGTACGCATCGTTGCCGTCGGATCTACCGTATCGATATAGTTGAGTTGGAGTTCCTTGTATATTCCCGAAAAAATCGAGAGATTGCGGGCGATCTCGCTTTTGTTGTTGCGTGCCCAGGCTCCGGAGGCGACCGCCAGAATCAGGGCGAAGGCAGCGGCGGTATATAGTAATTTTCTCATAAACAGTCTGGAATCTATGATGTATGTTTGCAGGAGTTTCAGATGAATTCAGTTATGTATGAAATATAAACGTTTTGCAGTGCGAAATTACACATAATTTGTCAGATTTCAGTTTTGTAATAGGATAATAAAAAAAATAACATTCTCACGAATGCTATTTTCTTGTAAAACCTTAAAAATCTAATCCTATGAAAAAACTAATCAATTCGTTTATGTTTTTCGGGTCTTGTGGCCCGTATGGTGTTGTATCGAAAGGCTTGAGAATCTGGCGGCATGTTTTTGAAGCGGACTGTGGAGAATGCCTCTCTTGCCTTGTTCTGTATATAAGACGTCCGAAGGGGGGTAAAAGTTTATTCAGGAAGCGTCTTTTTTTAACAATTTAACAATTCCGGCAGGATTTGCACTCTAATCGGCGTAAAAAAGAGGGTTCATGGGGCGGTCAGCGGGTCTGCCAGAAGGCGACAGCCGAAGCGGCGGCCACGTTAAGCGAGTCGACCTCATGCGACATGGGAATGCGGACAACGAGGTCGGCGTTGGCGATCACCTTGTGCGAAAGACCGTCACCCTCGGTGCCGAGGACAAGTGCGAGACGCCGGCACGACTTGAGCGTCGGGTCATCGAGCGGGATGGAGTCGTCGCTGAGCGCAAGCGCGGCGACTGTGAATCCCAGTTGGCGCAGTGCCGTGAAGTCCGGGTCAATCCATGTCCAGGGAACGTTGAAGACATTTCCCATCGATACGCGTATCGAACGTCGGTTCAGAGGATCGCAGGAGGTCTGAGTGAGAAGCACGGCATCGACGCCCAGTGCGGCGGCTGAACGGAAAATGGCGCCTATGTTGGTAGTGTCGGTGACCGAGTCGATGACGCAGACGCGGCGAGCCCGCGAGCATATAGACTCGACCGACGGCTCGGCGGGACGACGCATGGCACAGAGTACTCCGCGTGTCAGCGTGTAGCCCGTTATCGATGCCAGAAGTTCGCGTGGACCGGTATAGACAGGAATGCCGGGGCAACGCGATATGATGTCGGCGGCATCGCCGCTTATGTGCCGTTCCTCGCAGAGCAGGGCGACGGGAACATGCCCGGCCCGCAGCGCTACGTCTATGACCTTGGGCGACTCGGCTATGAACATGGCGCGGTCAGGGTCAAGACGGTTGCGCAACTGGCGGTCGGTCAGACGGGTAAATACTTCGACGCGCGGGTCGTCGAGTGAAGTCAGGTGAATGATGTCCACTTCTTCAGGCGGATATCAGTCGTCGGACAGGTCGACCGGGATTGCGGCGATACGGTAATTGTTGTCACGGACAAACTTGATGATGGCGTCGCGCACGCGCCCCGGCTCGATGTCGTTCTCGATGCGCTTGATGGCGTTGAATACCGATGTCTGAGTCTGGTAGATGTGGCGGTAGGCTTTGGCTGCGGCATCGATATCCTCGTCGGAGAATTTCTTTCGGGTCATGACGGGAGAGTTCACACCGTAGTATGCAACGGGGTTATGGGCCATGATGACGTATGGAGGCACGTTGTTGGATATGCGTGTGCCGCCTTTTATGAAAACCCATTTGCCTATGTTCACGCCTTCGTTGATGATGACGTTTGACGAGAGTATGGTGCATTTCTGTACGGTTACTTCACCGGCTATCTTGACACCGTTGCCGAGAACGTTGCGGTCGGTGATGACCGAGTCGTGTCCTATGTGTGTCTCAGCCATTATGAATGAGTCGGGGCCTACGTATGTGCCGCCCTCTCGCTTGAAGCCGCGGTTGATGATGACCTGCTCGCGTATGACGGTGTTGTCGCCTACGGTGCAGGCCGAGGGCATGGCGGGATTCCAGCGGAAGTCCTGGGGGTCGGCGCCGATTACGGCGCCCTGGTAGATGCGGCAGTTCTTGCCGAGTGTCGTGCCGTGTACGATCGAGGCGTAGGGCATTATCTCGCAGTTGTCTCCGATGACGGTGTCGGCGTCGATGAAGGCGAAGGGATGGATGGTGACGTCCTTGCCGATTTTGGCAGAGGGGTCGACGTGAGCGAGGGGTGATATCATGATAAGAGGTGTTGGGTTTAAGGTTCGTGAATCAGCGGCCGCCGCCGAGACGCTGGTAGAGGTTGATTACGGACTGGGTGGCGGAGAGCCGGCAGTTGAGCATGTTCATCTGTGCCTGAAGCAGAGACTGCTGGGCGGTGATGACCTCGAGGTATGTGCCGTTGGCGTAAATCATCAGGTCGTTGGTGTACTCGACGGCTTTCTCAAGATCCTCGACCTGCACGGCCAGATGCTTGGCGCGTTCCTGCTGGGCCTCGTAGTCGGTGAGGGCATCGGAGACCTCGCCGGCGGCGGACAGCAGGGAATACTCGAAGTTGTTGAGGGCCTGGGTCTGCTGGGCCTTGGCGGCCTTGAGGCGTGCGATGTTCTGTCCCCGCGAGAAGATGGGTGCGAGGAGTGAGGCGCCGAGATTGTAGATCCACTTGCCGGGGTTGATGACCATGTTGCCGAGGCTGTTGGTGAAGCCTCCGTTGGCCGTTATGGTCAGTCCTGGATAGAATGCGGCGCGTGCCGAGTTGGTGGCGTAGTATGCGGCGGCGAGGTTACGTTCGGCGGCATATACGTCGGGACGTTGCGAGAGATAGGACATGGGTACGCCCTGGATAAGCATCGAGGGTACTGACAGCGAGGCATCGGCTGACACAGGCCAGTTCTGTGGCATCGTGTTGAGCAGAAGCGACATTGTGCTGTTGAGTTGCTCGCGGGTAGCCTCGAGGGTCTCGATCTGGGCGAGCACCGAGCGGTAGTTGGCGTCGGACTGCACTACACCGGCCTCGGTCATGTTGGGGCGGCCTGCGTCCTTCAGGTCGCGCATGGTCTGTACAGAGCGTTCCCACAGTTTCGAGGTCTCGCGCATCAGCGCCAGTTGTGCCTCCACCGAGGCAATCGAATAGTATGTTGTGGCTACGGCCGCGATAATCTGCGAGCGGACGGCCTGGGCGTAAGCCTCGGAGCCTAGAACCTGTTCCTGTGCGCCGCGCTTGCTGTTAAGCAGACGTCCGAAGATGTCGACCTCCCACGATGCGGACAGGGGGATGGTGTAGGTCTTGGACATTGACGTGCCCTCGATCGACGATCCTGAGAGATTGCCCGAGGGGGCGAGAGCCAGCGAGGGGAAGTAGGCCAGTTTGGCTCCCTGCAGCTGGGCCTTGGCGATGTCCACGTTCAGGCGGGCGTTGTTGAGCGAGTTGTTGGCGACCAGAGCGCGGTCGATGAGGTCGACAAGCACGGGGTCTGTGAATACGTCCTCCCACAGCAGATTGCCGAAAGCCGTGGAGTCAACGGGGTTCTTGCGAGCCTCGGCATAGGCGGCGGTGATGGGAGTGTCCGTCGGGGTTTCGTATTTTTTATATATTCCGCACGAGGTCACGCTGAGGGCGACTGCTGAGACAGTGGCGAGGCGGATGATGTTTCTGGTGTTCATTGTTTTGTCTTGGTTTAATCTTATCGGCCGGATTGGATTGTCCGGCGCAAGTTGAAGGAGAGAATACGCGGGTACGGAACCCTCGTTCCGGCCCGGACGCTCGGCGAGGTCCGGGCCGACGGGGTTCAGTCGTCTGAATCGGGATCTGCCGACGAGGCGCCTGGAGTGGCGAACTGGTCGACCTCGGTCTCGACAGTGCCTCCGCGTTCGATATCCTGGAACTTTAGGGGTGATATCTTCTCCTGAATCTTCTCGAATATGACGAACAGCGCGGGAACGAAGATGACCTGGAGTATCATGCCTATGAGCATGCCGCCGATCGAGCCGGCACCGAGCGCACGGTTGCCGTTGGCGCCTACGCCGTGGGCGAACATCAGGGGCAGCAGGCCGATGATGAGGGCCAGCGAGGTCATCAGGATGGGTCGCAGACGGGCTGATGCGCCTGAAATGGCGGCGCCGGTTATCGACATGCCGGTCTTGCGTCGGTCAAGCGCGAACTCGACGATGAGGATTGCGTTCTTGGCGAGAAGACCGATAAGCATGATAAGCGCGATCTGCAGATACACGTTGTTCGAGATTCCCTCGATGTCGGCGAAGATGAACGAGCCCATCAGGCCGAACGGTATCGATAGGATAACCGCCAGCGGGAGGATGTAACTCTCATACTGGGCCGAGAGCAGCAGGTAGACGAACAGCAGGCAGAGTCCGAAGATGGTGGCTGTTGCGCCTGACGACGATTTGGATTCCTCGCGGGTCATGCCCGAGTATTCGTAGCCGAAGCCCTGGGGCAGAGTCTCCTTGGCCACGCGGTCGATGGCGGCGATGGCCTCGCCTGACGAGAAGCCTGCGGCGGGCTGACCTGTGACGGAGATTGAGGTGAACATGTTGAAGCGGTTCATGAGGTCAGGACCGTAGACACGGCGCAGCGAGACGAAGTTGGTGATGGGAGCCATCTCCTGGCCGTTGCGTATCTTGATTTTGTTCAGGGTCTCGGGCGAGACGCGGTCCTGTGCACCGGCCTGCATCATGACGCGGTAGATTTTGCCGAAGCGGTTGAAGTTGGACACATACATACCGCCGTAGTAACCCTGAAGGGTCGAGAGTATGGTCTGGGGCGAGATGCCTGCCTGCTTGGCCTTGGCGGCGTCGATGTCGACCATGTACATGGGGAACGTGGGGTTGAAAGTCGTGTAGGCCTGGGCGATCTCGGGCTGGGCGTTGAGTTGTGCCAGGAATGACTGTACGACCGCGAAGAATGCATTTATGTCGCCGCCGGTGCGGTCCTGCATCTTGATCTCGAAACCGTTGGTGGCCGAGTAGCCTGTAATCATGGGAGGCGCGAAGGCCACGACACGACCGTCCTTTATCTGGGACGCCAGTCCGTATATCTGTCCGAGGATCGCGTCTGACGACTGCGATGCGTCACGCTCCGACCAGTCGTCGAGTTTAAGAATGAACGAGGCGTAAGTCGGACCCTGGCCAGCGATGAACGAGTAGCCCAGAATCTTCATGGTGTACTTCACGCCCTTGATGTTGAGAAGTCCGGCGTCGAGTTGCTCGCAGACTTTCTCGGTACGTTCCTGCGATGTGCCCGGGGGCATGTCGACGAGGGCGAAAAGCACGCCGGTGTCCTCGTTGGGGACCAGGGCGGTAGGAGTGACGTTCATCATCCATACCAGGGCGGCGATACATGCCGCTACGACTGCCAGCGAGACATATTTCAGTTTGATGGCTCCGCCGGAGAGTTTGTTGTAGAACTTGAGGATGCGCTCGTAGCCGATCTCGAAACCTGCGTGGAAACGGGGCGAGAAGATGCCCATCACGGCGATGACGGCGCAGACACTGGCGATGACAAGCTTTAGGACGTTCTCGAGTTGATACCAGCCGAGCACCATGAATGTGATGGTGGCGACAAGGAATACGGTTGTTACCAGCGGCGGGAGGTTGAGGCTGAACGACTTCTTGTAACGCTTGCCCATGGTCTTGGCTGCCTCGGACATGGCTGTCCCGACGCGCTCTTTCAGCGGGGTGCTGTCATCGTGTCCCTTGAGGAACACGGCGCAGAGCGCCGGCGAAAGCGTGAGTGCGTTAAGGGCCGACAGACCGATGGCTATGGCCATGGTTATACCGAACTGCTGGTAGAACACGCCGGATGTGCCGGGCATGAAGGACACGGGGATGAACACAAGCATCATGACCAGGGTGATCGAGATAAGTGCGCCCGAGATTTCGCTCATGGCGTCAATCGATGCACGGCGCGCGCTCTTGTAACCCTGGTCGAGTTTGGCGTGCACCGCCTCGACCACCACTATCGCGTCATCCACCACAATGGCGATCGCGAGCACGAGAGCCGAGAGGGTGATGAGGTTGATGGAGAAGCCGATGAGGTTCATGAAGAAGAATGTTCCCACAAGAGCCACGGGAATCGAGATTGCCGGGATGAGGGTAGAGCGGAAGTCGGCGAGGAATACGTAGACCACGAAGAACACGAGGATGAAGGCTTCGATGAGGGTCTTGATTACCTCGTGGATCGAAGCGTTGAGGAAGTCGTTGTTGTTCATGGGGATTGCGAACTCCGTTCCCTCGGGAAGGTCAGCCTTCATCTGGTCTACGACCTTGAGACAGTCGTTGATGATCTGTGTCGCGTTGGAGCCTGCGGACTGGAATACGATGGCCGAGGTCGAGGGCTTGCCGTTGAGAGTATTGGCGAAACCGTACTGCACCTTGCCGAGTTCGACGTCGGCGACGTCACCGAGACGGAGAATCTCGCCGTTGTCGTTGGCCCGGACGACTATGTCCTCGAATTCCTCGGGCTTGGTCAGACGGCCCTTGTAGGTCAGCGAGTACTGGAACGACTGGTTGCCCTGTTCGCCGAAGGCACCGGGCGCGGCCTCGATGTTCTGCTCGGCGAGGGCGTTGGTGATGTCTGAGGGCATCAGGCCGTACTGGGCCATGACGTCGGGACGCAGCCAGATGCGCATAGAGTAGTCGGCGCCGAATGACATGACGTCGCCTACGCCCGACACACGCTGGAGCGCGGGGATGACGTTGATCTTCATGTAGTTGTCCAGAAACTCGCCGTCATAGCGTCCGTCGGGCGAGAAGAGCGCGACGGAGAGCAGCATGGAGGTCTGGCGTTTCTGGGTGAGGACGCCTACACGGGTTACCTCGGCGGGCAGGAGGTTCTGGGCCTTGGCCACGCGGTTCTGGACGTCGACGGCGGCCATGTCGGGGTCGAAGCCCTGTTCGAAGTAGACATTGATTGTGGCGGAGCCGTTGTTTGTGGCGGTCGACTCCATGTAGGTCATGCCCTGGGCGCCGTTGATCGACTCCTCGAGGGGCGCGATGACCGAGTTGAGCACGGCCTGGGCGTTAGCGCCGGTGTATGTTGTTGTAACCGAAATGGTAGGCGGTGCGATGTCGGGGTATTGGGTGACAGGCAGCGACACCAGTCCGATAAGACCGAGCAGGACGATGAAGATGGAAATCACCGTCGATAGCACGGGTCGGTTGATAAATCTGTCAAGTTTCATTGTTAGTCTTGGTTGTGAGTGAACTGGAGAGATTGGATTGCCGGACCGTCAGGTTCGTATTACAGTCCGGCTACCGGTTTTTTATTTGCCCTGCTGTGCCTGGGCTGCCTGCTGAGCCTGAGCGGCCTTTTCCTCGGCTGTCACGGGCTTGATGGGCATCTTGTCGCGGACAGATGTGCCTACGCCTTCGACAACGATGCGCTCGCCGGGTTCGAGACCCGAGAGGACAACGTAGTCCTGGCCGTTGTTGAGGTCGAGGATTTCGATGGGACGCGAGGCGGTGTTGTTCTTGTCATCGACGACATAGACGAACACCTTGTCCTGGAGTTCGTAGGTGGCTTTCTGGGGAATGACGATGACGTTCTCGTCGTTGCGGGGGATTACGACCGAGCCGGTCGAGCCGCTGCGGAGCATTCCGTTGTTATTGTCGAAGAGTGCGCGTACCGATGCGGCGCCCGTAGCATTGTCGATGACACCCGATACGGTGGCTACGCGGCCTTCGAGGGGATAGAGTTCGCCGTTGGCGAGGCGCAGTTTGACGAGAGGCATGTTGCCCACGCGTTCGTCAAGCGAGTACTTGCCGTTGTCGGTGAGTTCGAGGAGTTCCTTCTCGGTGAGCGAGAAGTAGGCGTAGACCTGGGAGTTGTCCGAGATGGTTGTCAGTGGCTGGGCGGACGAGGGTGATGCCAGCGAGCCCTCGCGGTTGGGGATGGTGCCGACTACGCCGTCTGACGGAGCGGTGACGCGTGTGAACGAGAGGTTCTTCTGGGCTGAGACAAGTCCGGCCTGCGCTGCGGCTACCTGCGCGCGTGCCTGCGCCTGGTTGTCGACTGCGGCGTCCCATGCCGATTTGGCGATGATGCCTTTGTCGTAGAGCATCTTCTGGTTGCGCTCGTTTGTATTTGCGCTGTTAAGTGCGGCCTGTGCGGCGGTGACATTGGCGCGGGCCTGGTTTACAGCGGCCTGGAATGGCACGGGATCGAGTTCGAAGAGCAACTGGCCCTTGTGTACGCGCTGGCCCTCGTCGACGCATACCCTGAGGATTGTGCCTGAAACCTGTGGGCGGATCTGGACATCGGTCTTGCCGCGGATGATGGCGGGATAGTTTGACTCGAGGTCGCTGTTGGCTTTTTCGACAGTCATGACCTCGACTGCGGGAGCCTCCTGTGCGGGGGCTTCTTCGGCTTTCTTCGAGCAGGAAGCCAGGGTGCCGAGAGCAACTGCCAGAGAGAGGATGGCACCCGTTTTCAACGTTTTCTTATTCATATGTATATTTATAATGTGTTTTATCGAGAATTTTATACTGAATTTCAGTTTGCAAAGTTAGCGCAAAAAATGGATATAAAGAGATGATGAAAAGAAGTAAAATTTACCACAAAATCTCGTTTTTTGGTCAAAAGGTCGAAATTTTTTCATTCTTTCGCCAGTTTATGCCCTATCGGGCAAGGAAGTCGCGGGTGTCCGGGTCGAATATTATTCCGCGGTCGCGGAACACATTATTTAGAACGCATGTGAGTGCCGGAGTGTTTATGCCGTAGGTCTTTGCCGTGCATGAGCCCTGGGGGGTGCCTTTATCAAGGACTATGACTCGGTTGGCGGCGCGAAGCGCGGGGGCGATATCGTGTGTCGAGAGCAGTATTGTGCGTCCAGTGTCGCGGGCGAGTGAAGAAAGCGTGTTTATGGTCTCGATTCGCGATGCCACATCGAGAAAGGACGTTGGCTCGTCGAGCATAATTATAGGTGTCTGCTGTGCGAGGGCGCGTGCTATCATGGCCTTCTGTCGCTCGCCGTCGCTGACGCGGGCCATGAATCTGTCGGCAAGCGAGGTGATGCCGCATTCGCCGATTGCCTCGTCGACTATACGCCTGTCGTCAGCAGACATGCGTCCGAGGAAGCCGGTGTGTGGCTGGCGTCCGAGCGATACGAATTCCCTTAGGGTCAGGCCACCGGCTCCGGTCCGTTCGGTGAATACCATGGCGACAGTGCGTGCGAGTTCTGTGCGCGACATGCCCTCGGGGACGTTTCCGTCCAGAAACAGTTCTCCTCCGAGTCGTGGCTGGATTCCGGCCAGGGTACGCAGCAGGGTGGATTTGCCTGCGCCGTTCGCCCCGACCATGACCGCGAAGTCTCCGGGCGACAGGGATACCTCGGCATCGTCTATGACTGCGTGCTGACGTCTGCCGGTTCCGTATCCGGCGGTGAGGCCATGTGCTAGGATGGAGTATGTTCTGTCTGTCATCTTGTCGGATATCAGTTGAAATAGTTAAGACGCCGCCTGAACAGTATGATGTACAGTATCACGGGAACACCGAGTACCGGAGTGATTGCGTTTGCCGGTATTGCCCCCGGGGTATCGGGAAGAACAGATAGCCATAGAGTGAGTTCTCCCGCGGCGCCCCCGATGACAGCCGTAGCCGGAAGGAGCCGCGTGTGGTCTGACGAGTTGATTGCCATTCGGGCGACGTGGGGAATTGCAAGGCCGATGAAGGCTATTGGACCGCACCATGCCGTGACTGTAGCCGTGAGTGCGCCGGCGATAACCAGCAGCCATGTGCGTGCGCGGCGAACGCTTACGCCCAGGTTGGCTGCATAGCGGTCGCCGAGGAGCATGGCGTTGAGGGGTTTGACCATAAGGAATGCCGATGCCGTGAAGACAATCGTAATGGTAGCGAAAAGAGGCAGATCGCTGCGTCCTACGTCACCGAATGTGCCGAGTCCCCAGAACACGAAAGCCTGGAGGCTCTCCCGTGTGGCGAAGAAGTTGAGCAGCGAGATTACCGAAGAAGTGAGGTAGCCTACAAGTATGCCGGCTATCAGCAGCATCAGCGTGGAGCGCACAAGCGTTGACAGGACGATGAGTATTGCTATTACTGCCGCGGCGCCTGCAACAGCCCCTCCGAGAGTGGCGGCTGCGGACGACCCGAGTGCCATGACGACAATCGCTACGCCGAGCGACGCACCCGATGAAACGCCCATGATCGACGGACCGGCCAGCGGATTGTCGAAGGCGGTCTGCATCAGCAGGCCGGCCACGGACAGCGACATGCCTGCAAGCATGGCGGTGACCGCCATAGGCAGGCGTATCTCCATGATGATGTTCTGCCACGTGAATTTCGAGGCTCCGTCACCGAATACCGCGTTCCATACCTCGCCGGGGGGAATATCGACCGAACCGCACAGCAGTGCGCCGATGCCCAAGGCAATCGTGGCAAGCGCTCCAATGATAAGTACTATGCGTGTCCGTGTCATAACTTCCTGCACATCTGTGTCGGTTTTGTTTTATCAGTCCTCGTAGACGGTGGTATCTGTTATGCCGGCTTCGGCCAGGGCCTGGCGGCGTTCAAGGCACGTGGCACAACGTCCGCAGTGTATGGAGCCGCCGCGATAGCACGAATATGTTGTGGAATAGTCTATGCCCAGTGCCTTGCCGTGTTCCGCAATCTGGCTCTTTGTGAGCATCGTATATGGCGCGAACACAGTTATATGTTCGAAAGTCCCGGCGGCAATGGCCTGCGACATGGCGTCGACAAATTCGGGACGGCAGTCGGGATAGACGGCATGGTCGCCGGCATGATTGGCAATCATGACACGCTTCAGTCCGTGGCTTTCGGCAAGTCCTGCGGCGGCCGAGAGCATTATGCCGTTGCGGAAAGGCACGACAGTCGAACTTATGCTTTCGGCGGAATATTCACCCTCGGGGATGGCGTCGGCTCCGCTCAGCAGCGAACTCTTGAAAGTCCGGCCTATGAAACTGAGGTCAATCTCGATGAGCCGTATGCCGAGTTTCCGGCAGTGCAGACGCGCGCATTCGAGTTCGCGGGCATTGTGGTTCGACCCGTAGGTGAAGTTTACGGCGAGGGCAATCTCGTCAGCATACTCGTGGAGCATGGTTACAGAATCCATGCCTCCTGAAAGTACCATTATGGCATCGCGTTTACTCTTATCCTCCATAATCGATGATTTTACGGTTAATCATAGATTCGTCAGACGAGCCAGCAGGCGAGCCTTCACGAAATCCTGATGGTCGGCGTCACCCCAGTTTGCGAAGGGATGGATAGAGATGCCGCCGCGGGGTGTGAAACGCCCCAGGACCTCGATATAGCGCGGATGCATCAGGCGTATCAGGTCCTTCATGATGATGTTTACGCAGTCCTCATGGAAGTCGCCGTGGTTGCGGAACGAGAAGAGATACAGTTTCAGCGATTTGCTCTCGACCATGCGGATGTCGGGTATGTAGTTGATGACAATCGTTCCGAAATCAGGCTGGTGTGTCTTGGGGCACAGAGAGGTGAATTCCGGGCAGTTGAGAGTGACCATGTAGTCGTTCTCGGGGTGCTTGTTGTCAAATGCCTCGAGAATTCCTGGGTTGTAGTCGGTAGGATACTCCACTCCGGCTGAGCCGAGTAGAGTGACTTCGGACAGTTCTTCGTTTGTTCTTGACATTTTTTTGATGATTAGGGTGATGGAACCTATGCTGTGGCGTACGTCGTTACTTTACGACGTTGTATCCGGCGTCGGCGAGGGCCTGTTTGATCGACTCGATATGCTCGTGGTTGCGGGTCTCGAGTTCTAGGCGTATGGTGCAGCCGTTGATTTCGTTCGAGGAGTTTATGCGCTCGTGGTTTACGGAGAGGACATTTCCTCCCTGTTCCGCTACAATCGAGCAGACTCCGGAGAGTTGGCCCGGTTTGTCAGGAAGGTCGATGATGAGTGTTACGGCGCGTCCGCTCTTGGCAAGACCGCGGCCTATGACACGGTTGAGTGTCGAGACATCGATGTTGCCGCCTGAGACGAGGCAGACAACCTTCTGACCCTCGACAGGAAGTTTGTTGAACATCACGGCAGCAGCGGCGACTGCACCGGCGCCTTCGGCCACGAGTTTGTGCTGTTCGATCATGGCGAGTATGGCTGCGGCGATTTCGTCATCGCTTACGGTGACAACCTTGTCTACATATTTGCTGACCATTTCGAAGGTGTTGACGCCGGGTTCCTTCACTGCGATGCCGTCGGCTATGGTCGATACGCGGTCGAGGTGAGAGATGCGGCCTTCTTCGAGCGAGGCGGCCATCGAGGGAGCGCCCGTCGACTGTACGCCGTAGACCTTGATGTTGGGACGCAGTGTCTTGAGGGCGAAGGCTACGCCGGAGATGAGGCCGCCGCCGCCGATGGGAACGATCACGGCATCGACCTCGGGCATGTCCTCAAGTATTTCGAGGCCTATGGTTCCCTGGCCTGCTATGACTTTCTCGTCATCGAAGGGATGTACGAATGTGTAGCCGTGCTTGTCGCGCAGTTCGATGGCCTTGGCATAGGCATCGTCGTACACGCCGGGGACAAGGCAGACCTCGGCGCCATAGCCTTTGGTGGCCTCGACCTTGGAGATCGGCGCGCCGGCCGGAAGGCATATCAGTGACTTGATGCCGTTGTGTGTGGCGCCGAGGGCTACTCCCTGGGCGTGGTTGCCGGCCGAGCAGGCTATAACGCCGCGCGATTTCTCCTCGTCGCTGAGTTGGGAGATTTTATAGTAGGCTCCGCGGAGTTTGAATGAGCCGGTCAGTTGGAGGTTCTCGCACTTGAGCCATACGTCTGTGCCGGGTTTGAGTTTAGGCGCCGGGATGAGTGAGGTGTGTCGGGCGACTTTCTTGAGGACACGCGCTGCGTTGAATATTTCGTTGATTTCTAACATGGTTGTTATATTTTATGGCTTGGTTGATTGTCTTTTTCCGGAAGTGGGCGGCGCTGGAACGCGTCGATGAACGACCCGGGGGTTGAGTTGTATATTCTGATGCCGCGGTGTGCGGCCCAGCGGGCCAGAGTGTGGTAACTGCTGAAGGCCACATAGAAACTGTGGACCACATCATGCAGCCGCAGTCCGCGGTAGGTGGTGTCGACACGGCGCTGTTCCTCGGCTCCGTCCTTGTAGAAGTGGGGCTGGACGGATATGACATGATTCTCCTCGTCCACCGATATTGTCTTCATCCACGAGTGGTCGGCGCCGGTGAGGTATATTTCAGTGTAGCCCATGCCTGCGGCGGCCATTATCGCCGGGATGAGGACGTTGCGTGGACGCGGCATGCCTAAATTGCGTGTGTACGCCAGGTTCTCCAGCCATTGCCAGCCTTCGATGCCGACATTGTTCAGTGCGGCGACGCTTACCGACGGATTCGCCTTAATCTCTGACGGCAGGGAGTTCACGTATTTCAGGGGCACGAAAATGGTCATCGGCCAGTCGACACGGGCGAGGTTGGTGCGCAGGTCGCGCAGGTTGGCGACTTCGGCAGGGCCGAAGAACACTGGGTCGGCCATGACGTAGTAGCGCGGCTTGAGGACGAAGAACACCGGAGCATTGGCGGCAAAATTCACGGCCAGGGTCGGCAGAGTCCTGAGAATGTCTGCTGATGACGCTATGGTGTCGTTGAGCGAGGGACCGTTGGCCAGAATCACCAGTGTCTTCCCTTCTGCCTTTGGCATGCGTACCGGGCGGGAAAGCAGGGCGAGTTTCACCATGCTCTTAAGCGACGGGCCTGTCTTGGCGAGGACGTTATGCAGAATTCCTTTTTTTGAGGTGCTCATGATTGCTTACAGACTTGATTCGTCATATACATGTGTGCGCAGGTACTCGGTGACAGGATGCGGCTCGATGCCGGTGACACGTAGTATCTTCATGGGGTTGAATGTCAGCGAGCGGTTCATCGCGCGCCATACTCGGCGACCGTTGAGCATCCTTGCCCAGAAGGGGGACGCCGAGCCTACATGCTTGTCGTTGACGCGGTGTGCCAGGGCGTCGATCAGGTCGTTGATGTCGGTCTGGGTGTTGTCGCTGAGGTTGAAGATTTCCGACTGCTCGGGCTGGCGTCCGGGGCGTGACAGAAGTTCGGCGGCAATGGCGACGTCAGTTGCGTGGATAACGGACAGCAGTGCCTCGGGCCGTTGTGCGACTTCGGTGTTCTTGCGCAGGCGGGTCTCGTGCTTGACGCGCGGGACGGCTATGTGTCGCAGGGTGCCTCGGAAGATTCCGCGAGCAAGATCCATGGGCAGGCCTTTCATTCCCGTACCTACGGTGTTCGCGCAACGTATTATGGTGGGAGTCAGGTCGCGCTGGCGGCAGTAGCCCTCGAACATCCGCTCGTCGGCATTCCATGACGATTCGGGATAGACGGGAGTCTCCTCGTCGTAGTTCAGGCCTGACTCGACGTCATAGATATCCGTGGACGACAGCATGACGGCCCGGTCCGGGTCGTCGCAGTCCTGCAGGCGGGTGACAACCGTCCACTTTTCGCCAAGGAGCCGTTCGAGATAAGGCACGACAAACTCATGACCGGGACAGAACAGCAGAAATGTCTGTCTCGTGGCTGTGGCGTTCTCGCCTATGGATTCTTTATCTGTTGTTTGCGTCATATGTAACTCTTGATTGTGTGGAGATAGTGGGAGAGAATGCGGAGAAATCCTCCGGATATGTTGTTTTCACGGAAAGCGCGCATGCGCTCGGCATTGTTGCCGATAATCCGGTAGTAGGGCGAGGTAGATATGCCGCCGGGACACATTGTTACCATATTGCGTCGCACATATTGCCACCGCAGTCCGCTGTCGTGTCTGAACAGACGCAGAAACATGTCGAGGTCGCCTGCCGAGACGTAGTCCGGATTGTATCTGCCCGCCCGGCATTGTGCCTCGCGGCGTATGTACAGCGAGGGGTGGGGAGGCTGAAGACTGCCAGCCCTCGATCCCGGGCGGCACTCCGCTCCCGAATACCGTCGGCCTGTGCGTTTCCCGGATGAGCATATGCTGACGTCGCCGAATATGAAGTCTGTCTCCGGTTTGTCCTCGAAGACGCGGCAGATGTCCTGCAGGACATCCGCGTCGGCGTAAGTGTCGCCGGCATGCAGTATGCCGATTATGTCGCCCTGCGCATGGTCTATGCCGGCGTTTATCGCGTCATACACGCCGCGTGGCTCGCGTCTGACCACAAGGGTGTCTGCCGGTAGCGAGGCCAGTATTTCACGTGACGGGTCTGAACTCATGCCGTCGACGATTATGTGCTCGATTCTGTGGCCGGTACGTTGCGAGCCGACCGAGTCGAGTGTGCGTCTCAGTCCTTCGGCATTGTTGCGGCTTATGGTTATGACACTGACTCTCATTGCATGGCGGCGCTTTGTATGTGGTGGCACACGATGAGCGACGCCACAAGGAGTATTATGAAAATCAGCGCGAAAATCCGCAGGGACCTGCGCCTTGACGAGTCTTGAAGGGTTAACGCCACCGCAGGGGCGGCGAGAGGTACGGCCATAAGGCCATAACGTGATATCGTGCCCCCGAAACACCATACCGGCACCAGCCACAGCAGTAAGGCCCACAGCGCGCATGCGAGTACCGGCCGCGGACTGCGCCGCCACGTCGCGCCGAGATAATAGATGAACAGGCCTCCGAACAGATACCAGGGCAACTGGAAGTGGGCGTACGCCTCGAACATCCCGAAAGGCACGTCGCGCATGTAGTTCCAAGGGAAAGGCAGTAGAAACTGGAGCACCGCGCAGAATGGCATGGCGAGTACGCGCTGCCACAGCGGCATCTCCACGAAGTTCCCCACAGTCTCGATGTATCCTGCCTGACGTTCCTCATTGAAGTATATGTCGTTGTCATTGACCCCTATCACGGTTGTTGTCATCGGTGTCCAGTTCAGAATCTCGGCGCCGATGTATGCTGCCGTGAAGACAAGCAGTGCCGAGACGTAAAATCTAGTTTCGGTACGTTTGCGCGGGCTTGCCATCCAGAATGTAATGGCGCCGGGGATGAGTCCGAGTATCATGTTGGACCTTGCCACAAGAAGCATCAGTGCTCCGGCTGCGCCTAGAATTATGCCTCCTGCGCCCGAAGGTTTCGCCAATCCGGTGGCCGCCATCGCGATAGCGAGTATGCACCAGGCGTCCTTCAGCAGGATGGTGCCCTCCATCATCAGGTAGCACACCGCCGCCGTGCACGCCATGCACAGCCATGCCCGCGCTCTGTCGCCGGTCAGCCGGACCCACAGGCTTGAGACGCACACAAGCGTGAACAGGGTACAGATTGCCGAAAGGCATATCCCGGCGGTTATCGATGGCCCGGTAATCGCGAAAATGCCTGCGATGACCGCAGGATATAGCCCGTGGGTATAGTAGGACCGCATGTCGCTCTGCCCAAGATGGTACATGGTGTCAGTGAAGTTGCGCTGGGCGTCGGTGTTGAAAAGTACGGGTGCCGAATCGGTTCCGCCGTAATACGTCGTGTATGTGTATACGTTGAGGATGAGGCCGAATGATATGAGCATGGCCGAGCCTATCAGCACGGCCTCGCCTGTGGTCGACCACCCCGCCGTATGGCGATATACCCCCAGGACGCATACTGTCATGAGGATAAGTGCTATGGCTGTCGGTATAAATGGCGCCCCGGGCAGAAGCCACAGTTCGAGTGCAACGGACACGACATAGGCCGCCCACATGATGTCGGATGCGTTGCCTTTGCGGCTTACGCGCCCGGCACGACTCTGCAATGCCGTTTCTGTTCCGTTGGTCTCTGTCATGGCTTCAGAATGATACGACAAGTTCGGCGACTATGCGCGACCCTTCTTCGTCGCCTCGCCCGCCGTGGCCGTAAAAGTATTGCTCATAGTCAAGGCGAATGTCTGCGCGGACCTTGCGGTAACTGTAGCCGAGGGTCGTGCCGACAGTGACGCGTGACCGTGAGTTCTGGTTGGCGAACAGGTGTCCCGACTCGTCGGGCACGCCGTTGCTGTGGCGGCTCATCGAGTCGAAGCGGCCCTGCACCGACCAGCGGTTGAAGTCGCCGAGACTGACCGTCTTGCCCCAGTTGACAAAGATGTTGAAGGCGTTGCACGCCCGGAAGGAGGAATTGGTGTAATGCTCGCGCATGAACTCGCCTTCAACGAGCCAGTGCTCGTCCGACCATCCTGCCGATGCGCCGATGAGGTTCATGCGGGTCTCGGCGGGACGAAGCGACATGAATCCTAATGCGAGGCGTACAGCCGAATTGCCCTTGCCGTATGAATTGTGGTGCGATGGGTCCCCGAACGATGGGGAATAGGACAGTTTTGTCGCGTAGGCGTATTTCTTTACCCATTTGTTGTGGTCGGCGATGCCCGTGGGGTTGAATACCGAGGCCGCGAGAGTCACTGGTACCGCGCGCAGCGAGTAACTGCCCTGGAATCCGACGCCGCGCACATTGGCGACGGTCCTGGCCATGAACGAGCGGTTCGAGAAGTAGTAGTTCGCTGGGCCGCGGAAGCAGTCGGTGCCGAAGGGCTGGCGGAACTGCCCGATGCGGAAATTCAGTTCAGGCATTACATCGATGCCGGCCCATGCGTCCAGTGGACTGAACTTGCCGCGGTCGCACAGGTCGACCTGAATTTTGTATGAGATGATGGGAGCGACGTCGCCGAAGACGCTCACACGTGCGTTGCGCACCTGGAAACGGCCCTCGTCCTCGTCGACCGAGTGCTCGAAACGTCCCCGGAAGACACCCTCGAACCTGGGCGTATAGTCGAATTCCTCCCCGTTCTCTGTCCCGTGCATGGGAGCGACGCAGAACATGAGGGCGAGAAGCGTAAGTGCACTTTGTATAAAAGTCCGTAATGATGAAAGCATGGTGAATATGTCGTTATGGTACCGCAAAGGTACGGAAATTTCCCTTATGCCTGCATCGGTGTCCTCAGAAGGCGGTGGGGTGCAGGTTGAGGGCGGTGCGTTCGCTGAGGCCGAACAGCAGGTTCATGTTGTGTACCGCGGTGCCGGCCGCGCCTTTGAGCAGATTGTCTATGGCCGCGGTGATGAGGAGTTTGGACCCGATCTTCTCCAGATGTATGAGACACTTGTTCGTTCCGGCCACGTCCTTCAGGTCGGGACGCCTGTCTACAAGATAGGTGAAATTGTGGTCGCTGTACGAGTCCTCGTATAGTTTGCACAGGGTCTCTATGTCCACCGGGCAGTCGAGGTAGATGGCCGCGAGGATGCCGCGCGAGAAACCGGCGCGTACGGGAATGAAGTCGATTTCCGAATTGAACGACGCCTGTACCGCGCGCAGTGTCTGGGTGATTTCGGCCAGGTGGCGGTGGGTCAGCGGGTCGTATATCTCGACATTGTCGTTCAGGCGCGGAAAGTGCGTGAGCATGGTCGGCTCGTGGCCCTCGACGGTAGAGCCGGTTATGGCCGTGATGTGGATGTTGCTGTTGAGCAGGAGATTCCTTGCCAGAGGCAGGAGGGCAAGTTCGATGATCATTGCGAACGAACCGGGATTTGCCACTAGGCGCGCCCCGCGTACCATAGGCTTGCGGTTGAGTTCGGGCAGCCCGTAGACCCAGACGTCGGCCGGAGCCTGGGGCGCGTCGTTGTCTGGGATGTCCGAGGGATTGGCGGGGAGACGGAAGTCTGCCGACAGGTCGATTACCCGAAGGTTGTGGGGAAACGGATGTGCCTCGAAGAAGGGTGCGGCCTTGCCGTTGGGCAGGCATGAGAACACGATGTCGACTCCCTTGTAGTCGATGTCCGGTGTGAAACGCAGGTCTGTGTCGCCCACCAGGCCGTGGTGGACGCTTGTCACAGGTTTGCCGGCGTGTTCGTCAGACTGCACGCTTACGAGGGTTACATCGGGATGGTTCACGAGAAGGCGGATAAGTTCGCCGGCATTGTAGCCGGCGCCGTGGATGATGGCGGCTTTTATCATGTCTTTTGATATTGTGAGGGCGACTGGCCCGTCAGATGCTTGAAATATTTGCCGAAAGACGACTGGTTGGTGAAATTCAGCGCGTATGCCACCTGCTGTATGTTCTTGCCGGAGAAACGCAGGAGGTTCTTGGCTTCGATGATGACGAACTCGTTTATCCAGTCTGCGGCCGACCGGCCGGTGTTCTCCTTGATTATCAGTGATAGATATTTCGGTGATATGCACAGTGCCTCGGCATAGAACGACACTGAGCGGTGTTTCATGTAGTTCACGTGCACTAGGCGCATGAAGTCGTGGACATAGGCCGTACGCCTGGACCTGGGGCCTTCGGGTATCTCGAGATTGTTGATGCGGTCGAAGTTGAACTGGAGCAGGCGGTAGCAGACAGCGGCCACCAGCGAGCGCGCTATGTTGCGCGAGAAGATGGTGCCGGTGTCGTAGTCGGCGTGAAGTTCCAGCAACTCGAGGTGCTTGTTGAAAATCTTGACCTCCGAGTCGGTCAGCGTCACCAGGGGCACACGCTTCTCTATCAGTGAGCGTACGTTTATGGCGTTCAGGTCGATGTTGACATCCATCAGGAATTCGGAGTCTACGAAAAGCACCGAGACATCGAGGTTCTCGTAGTCCATGTTCGAGAACTTGGCGAGACATTCTGGTGGAATCACCACGAGGGTGTTGGGGGTGACGTGGTATGGCGTCAGGTTGATCTCGACGTCGAGTGTCCCCTGGCGGCACAGCAGCAGTATGATTCCCCGCATGCGTATGGGCGCCGCGAGTACCGGGATGGGCTCGCCGCCGGTCGAGATCCGGCAGCAGATGTATTTGTCGCCCATGCGGGAGAAGTCCTTGGAGAAGGTTATGGCCTTTGCGATGTCCTCGAAGGAGAGTATGCGCTCGGTGTTCATGTTCTTCAGCGGCGGAATATGGTGAAGTTTTCGTCAAAATTGCCCCACATCACGGGATGCTGCTTGCCCTCCGAGGCCTCGATGACGCGGGGCGACACGTATTCGAACAGTTCGCGGGCGCTGATGCGTCGGTCCTGATTGCTGTCGGCAGGTCCTCTGGCGCCTTCGAGCAGATATTTGGTGAAGAGCGAGTTGGGATCCGTGGCCGAGGCGAGCGAGGTCTCGTTGTCGCGTGACGACATGAACAGTATCACGTTAGGGTCATTGTTGTTGTGCTTGCGTTTGCCCTGCGAGTGATTTTTGCTGGCCCCCGAGAAGCATGCGTCGGAAATTATGATCTTGCGCCTGGCCGGTGACTGCTTCATCATGTCTGCGATTCTGGCGAATGACAGGAGGTCATCGTTGGAGGCTGCGTCGAAGGTGGCGCAGCCGCCCGGCGCTCCGTGTCCCGAGAAATAGAAGATGAGTACGTCATCCTTTCCGGTTCCCTCGTAGCGTTTGGCGATTTCCTTGTTCAGGCGTTTGGTGGTGGCGTAGCGTCCCGTGATCAGTGTGACGTGTGCGCCCGGGAATTTCTTGCACAGGGCGGCGAAGTTCTTGGCGTCGTTCTCGGCGCTCGGCAGTGACGTGAAGTTCTTGTAGCGGTTGATGCCTATGGCCACTATGTAGGTGTCGGCGCTCGCTGTCGGTATGGCGCCGGCCATCATGAGCATAAAGGCCAGCAGGGTGATTAGTTTGCGGGGAGTAGTCATTTTTTTGCTGTGGAGAGATTATGTGTCGGTGGGTTCGTTACAGATGTCGGCTCAGTGTCCGTAACGGGTGCGGAAACCGGTCTTGCAGTACGGGCACGACCCTACTTTCAGCAGTAGTTTCGGTGTCTTCTGGCCCAGGAAGTTCTTGCAGTGCGGGCAGGTGAAGTTAAGCTGGAAGTTCTGGTTGAGTTCGGCCTGCTCGTCGACAAGCTGGTCCGAGCGTCCGGGCATGAGCATGGTGTAGGCGGCGACGCCTATCACGGCGGCTGCCGAGACTATGCCGCACACGAGCGATGCCTCGGGCTTGTCACGCAGGAATGACCCTATGGTGCCTACGATGCCGGGGATGGTGTAGAGCATCATGCGGTTCATGCCCATGCGGGCGCGTCGTTTCTGTATGTCGCGCTGGCTGTTGTCGAACTGTTCGTACAGGGTGAACAGTTCGTCTATATACACCTCGGTGACCGTGGACTCGGGCTTCTTTGGACCCGGCGGGTTGACCGCGACCGAGTTGATGAGTCCGAGTTTCGCGAGCGAGGTCTCGTACTTTCCGAGACGGATCGACGATTTGGGGGTTGCCACCGATGAGAACACGTTGAGGCCGTCGACAAATGTGCCGTTCTTCGAGCCCAGGTCGTCGATGTTGAATGACCGGTCGCCGACGCGTGTTATCTTGCAGTGGCGGCGGCTGACGCTTGCGTCCGTGATGCGTATGTTGCCTTCGCGTCCCACTATGACGCTCTGGCCGATGTTGAGGTTGACAGGCATGTTTGTGATTGGTGTGGTGATTACAAGTGTGCTTCTAGCCTCTTGGCGCCTCGCCCAGAGGTTTCGTCATGGGCTGGGGCGCATCGGGGGCTTTCTCTGCGGCCTTGACGCCGGGAAGTATGAACAGTGCGCGCAGTTTCTTCAGGGCCTCTTTCGACACCTTCAGCGCTATCACGCCGATGGGAACGATTATGTCGCCCTTGCGGCGCTGCTGGTACGAGTGGGTAAGGTCGCTCAGAAGCAGGCGCTGGTTCAGTATGTCTATCTGGAAGATGAACGCCGAGTTGACAATGAACTTCTTGCCTATGCGCACGAATATCGAGCGCCGTTCGAGCAGCACATCGCCGATGAGGTTCTCTAGCCGGGTCAGCGATATCAGCAGCGTGGCCTTGGTGCCGTTGGCGAAGATGACATGCGTGTAGTTGGCGTCCGACTCGAAGTACATCACCTTGTCCAGGGGGATGCGGGTCAGTACGTCACGGGTGTTGAAGAGCAGAGTGTTGTCCATGATGACTTGGGTGGGCGTCTTCAGTCTGCTGGCAGACTGCGTTTAGGAAAATTTTTGTGGGCAAATATACGAATTATTTGCAAATAGTGCTAATTTTGTAGTCCCAAAAACAAGACTTAGCAATGAAGGATTTCATCAAGATACTCAGACGCTTCGTGCCTCCATACAAGAAGTACCTGATACTCAATATCATATTTAATATTCTGGCCGCGATACTGACTCTCTTCTCGTTCGCGCTGATAGTACCGATTCTCGAGATGTTGTTCAAGATCAAGGAGGCAACCTACTACTATATGCCCCTGTCGGAAGGCTCGCTCAAGGATGTGGCTGTGAACAACTTCTACTACTACACCCAGGAATCGATAAACAGTTTCGGGCCATCGGCCACCCTGGCTCTGCTGGCCGTCGCGCTGATAGTGATGACCGCGCTCAAGACCGGCGCCTCGTACCTCAGTTCATATTTCATCATTCCGTTGCGCTCGGGTATTGTCCGCGACATACGCAATTATGTCTACGACAAGATCACCCGGCTTCCCATAGGCTTCTTCACCGGCGAGCGGAAGGGCGACGTCATGGCACGCATGAGCGGCGACGTCGCCGAGATCGAGAACTCCGTCATGGCCTCGCTCGACATGATGTTCAAGAACCCGGTAATGATCATCGTCTGTCTGGGCATGATGATTGCCGTGTCGTGGCAACTGACAATATTTGTACTTATTCTTCTCCCTCTCGCCGGACTCGTCATGGGCCGTGTCGGCAAGAAACTCAAGCGCAAGTCGCTCGAGGGGCAGAACCAGTGGGGCGTTCTCATGGCCAACATCGAGGAGACACTCGGCGGCCTAAGGGTCATCAAGGCCTTTAATGCCGAGGACAAGGTACGGCGCCGCTTCCACAAGGAGAACCAGGTCTTCTACCGTCTCTCCAACAAGATTGCACGCCGTCAGTCGCTTGCCCATCCCATGAGCGAGTTCCTCGGCACGGTCGCCATCTCGATCGTCCTCTGGTTCGGAGGCACGCTCATCCTCTCCGGCACATCCTCCATGAACGCCGCGACATTCATATATTATATGGTGATATTCTACTCCATCATCAATCCCGCCAAGGATCTCTCTAAAGCCGCCTATTCCATCCAGAAGGGTCTCGCATCCATGGAGCGCGTCGACCGCATTCTCAATGCGCCCAACCCAATCCGCGACCCCGAGAAGCCGGTCGCCATGAAACCTCATGCCGGCTCCATCGAGTACAGGAACGTCTCCTTCAGTTACGGCGACCACAAGGTCATCGATGATGTCTCCCTCGAGATTCCCGCCGGATCTACAGTCGCCCTCGTCGGTCAGTCGGGTTCGGGCAAGTCTACTCTCGCCGACCTCCTGCCGCGTTTCTATGATGTCGACTCCGGCTCGATTACTGTCGACGGTGTCGATATACGCCGTCTGCGCGTCCACGACCTGCGTTCCATTATGGGCAACGTCAATCAGGAAGCCATTCTCTTCAACGATACATTCTACAACAACATCACGTTCGGTGTCGAGTCAGCCACACGCGAGGAGGTCGAGGAAGCCGCCCGCATTGCCAACGCCCACGATTTCATCATGGAGTCGGAGCACGGCTACGACACGGTAATCGGCGACCGCGGCTGCCGCCTTTCCGGCGGTCAGCGTCAGCGCCTGTCCATAGCCCGCGCCATTCTCAAGAACCCGCCGGTGCTGATTCTCGACGAGGCTACCTCGGCCCTTGACAGCGAGAGCGAGAAACTCGTCCAGCAGGCCCTCGACCGACTCATGCAGGACCGCACCACGCTGGTCATCGCCCACCGTCTCTCGACCATCCGCAACGCCTCGCAGATTTGCGTCATGCACGAGGGCCGTATCGTCGAGCGGGGCACCCACGACCAGCTCATCGCCCTTGGCGGCTACTACAAGCGCCTCGTTGACATGCAGAAATTCTGAATGCCACGATTCTGCTGAATATGGATGGAGTCCTCTGATATTTTGATTTGAATTGGTCGCGGATTATTCTCTCAGATGCGGAATTTTTTTGTGGTGTTTCCGGATACGAGGATATACACTCCCTTGTCGGGACTTATGCGGTGTTTACCTTTTTTAAGCAGAGTGATGAGTTTGCCGTCAATCGAATAGATGGCGGTAGGACGTGTGGACAGTACCTCGATGTATCCGTCGCCGGTTGTTATAACGGGAGCGTCGCTATCGGTTGTCACACTTTCCACGGCGCCTATTTCCGCTTCGATAATCCTGTAGAAATTCTTCCAGTAAAGAGCGTTTCTGTACGCCTCGGAAGCACCGGGGGGTACGATGAGTTCGCCGAGTTCATAGACTTCTTTCTGAAAGTTGCCCGTTTTCGGCGGCACAGGATTTGCACAGACTACCTTTCTTACGCTTTTGGGCTGTATGCTTACAGATACGGTGTTTTTGCCGAACTGTAAACTGTACAATGAAGAGCATCCGTAGAAAGTGCCGGTACATTGCTCCACGCCGTCGCCGATGGTGACAGTCGTAAGTTTCTCGCAGTAAGTCGGCGTTGCGAATGATGTGACATTGTCAGGGATATTCAGGGTAGTGATGGCTGACTTACTCAGGCAATCGGGTATATTGGTTATCTTATCGCCGAATTTCACTTCCGTGAGGTTTGTGCAGTTATTGAAAGCATCGTTCTCTATTACCTCGATGTTTGATAAATCCACCTCAGTCAATCCCGTGCAGTTCATGAATGCAGACCAATTGATTCTGGTGACTTTGTCGAGATGTACCTCCTTGAGTGTCGATAGATTTTTGTATATTCCGCCTTGCACTTGGGTCGCGTATGTGTCGTAGCGCACTTCTTTGAGAAATTCCAGTTTCTGGAAATCACTTGCATCCCACAGTCGTACGTTGCCGTGATATACTATACGGCTCAAGGGTACACCCGTAAAATCGTTCTTGTCGACATTAATCTCCTGCGGACCTCCCCATTCCAGATGCTTGAGAGATGCACACCGCAGGAATGCATCAATGCCTACATGGGTCAGACTGTACGGGAAATCAAGACGCTCCAGTGCGATACAGTTTTTGAACGAGTAATTATCAATACGTTTCAGGCAAGGCTTTTTGTCTGACAGGTTATATGAAAATGTCACAGACATCAGCGACAGGCAATCCTCAAATGCCCCTTGTGTCCTCGGAAATCCGCCGATTTGTTCAACGGTGTGTGGTATGTCGATATTTGTCAGCGCCGTACACCCAATGAATGCTCCTTGTTCGATGTATTTCATCGGGGCACCCAGATAGACGGTTCTCAATGCGGTGCATCCCTTGAATGCATCTGAACCGATTCGCTCGGCGCACGTGGAAAGGGCAACGAGGCTGATACAGCCGAAAAACGCCTCGTCGCGGATTTCCTTGGTCGTGGGGTACAATTCGCATACTTTTAGATTTATGCATGACATGAAGGCCTTTGCGCCGATTACTTCGACTGTCGCGGGTATAGACAGTTGCTCGATTTCAGCACATCCTTTAAATGCTTCATCCGCAATACGGTTGACCTTGTATGCATTACCATTGTCATCGTATGCATAACTTGGAATATGCAGGCTTGCACTGCTTGGCACGATGTAATTGGGGGCGTATCCCCTCAACTCGCAACCGTCAGTGTTCGGATAGAAATTCAGATTATTGTAATAGAAGGCATCTGCCACCAAAGAGGTGACCAATGCAATAAATAAAAGAAAAAAATTGCGCATTAAAATCGATTTTTCAAGAAATACTACAGGTGCGATAGGTTTGCGTTAGTTTAGAAATTATCTGACAACAATCTTTGTGGCAGACGTGCCTGCACGGACTAAATAGATGCCTGGAGCGAGAGATGGAAGCGGCTCCCCGGGGCCTGCAATGGCAACTCGCATGCCCGAAAGGCTGTAGATTTCTCTGGTAATTGCCATGTCGTACATGACGGAGCCGATGCCGCTATACCATGGGGACTCGCCATCGCCATATCCGATGATTTTCTGGAAAGCCATCCAGCCGAAGGCCGTCTCGAAAGATTCTTTCAGGGCGTTGGGAACATAGAGCGTCGCATTGTAGTTTTGGAAAGAAGTCCTATATGCCTGTGGCACTGAGTTCCCTTTGCAAACGACCGTTGTGAGTGTTGAAGGAAAAGCATAAGAATCAATCTCTGTTACTGATTCAGGAATTATTACGATTTTGAATACACCGTCTCTGAAGACATTACTATTGATTTTTTTAAGTGATTCGGGGATGGTAAGTGATTCTATCTTGCATCCACGGAAAGCGTCGTATCCTATTTTCTCCACTGTTCCTGGTAAATCCAACTCTGTGATTCCGCTTTTGTAGAAGGCTTCATAGCCGATTGTTTTGAGCAATGATTTTTCTGAAAAACTCAGAGCCCTGAATTCATGACAGTTATAAAAGGCTCTATTTCCGATTTCTGTTACAGTCTCGGGAATTTCCACACTGCCAAGATCAGTACACTCGTAGAAGCATTGTTCAGGAATAGAACTCAGTTTACTGGATAATTTTACTTCGGTTAGGTTTGTACAGTTTCGGAATACGGAATTGCCGAGTGCCGTGACGCCGTCGGGTATGATGATAGATGTCAGCGAAGAACAGTATTCGAACCCGGATATGTTTGTAACTGATTCGGGGATAGTGAATGACTTGAGGGATTTGCAGTTGTTGAAGCCGGACAGAATTGATAGCCCTTCATGAAGTGTAAGTGTTGTCAGGGAGGTGCACCCTATGAAGGCTCCTGAAGCAACTTCGGTCACATTTGCAGGAATTTCAACAGAAGTCAGCGAGGTACAGTCTGAAAATCCCTGGACCTTTTTGACGGAGGAAGGCAGTTTTAGGGATTCCAGAGCGATACATTTTGAGAAGCAGGATGTGCCGAGATTGTTTACTTTGTCTGGAATGTCGGCAGATCTGAGAGAGGTGCAGGAATAGAAAGCATATTCGCCGATTTGTTCGAGCGACTGATTGAGAGTGACCGAGGCAAGTTTTGAGCAATTGTAGAAAGCGTAATTCCCTATGGTTTTGAGTGAGGCTCCGGTAACTAGTTTATCTAGAGATGTGTTCTCGTAGAATGCATATGAATCTATAATCGTGACCTTATCAGGAATGACAATCTCTTTGAGTGCAGAACAATACCTGAATGAAATATTTTTAATTTCGGTGAGTTCGGCCGGAAGTTTGATGCTCTCGAGTCTTTTACAGTTTTCAAAAACTGCGCTCCCCATTTGTGATACATTATCCGGAATCTCAATGGCTTTTAGTGCCTCGCAATATTCAAAAACTGACGGACCGATTGTTGTTAGACTTTTAGGAAGACTTATGTCCGCGAGAGAATTACATTTGTAAAAAGCCTTTTCGTTTATTGTTGAAACTCCTTCCGGAACAACTATGTTTTTCAGGGCTGAACAACCCGAGAATGCCTCGGCATTGATTGTGGAAAGCGAATTTGATAATATGGCCGATTCTAGAGATGTACAGTTTTTGAAAGTCGCTGCTCCCATTGCTTTGACGCTGTTGGGAATTACTGCAGACCGGAGCGACTGGCAGTAAGATAGAGCGCTTTTCCCGATGGATGTCAGACTGGCGGGAAGACTGATATCTTTTAGGCCGATGCATTGATAGAACGCAGATTCGCCTATAGACTCCAGCCCTGTATGCATGACTACTTTTTCAAGTACGGTGTTATTGTAGAATGCATTGTTTCCAATTGATTTTACCGATTCCGGTATGTTAATTGATTTAAGTGATTTACAGCCGGAGAATGTATTTTGTGGTATTGCAGAGAGACCTGACGAAAGATTTATTGACTCAAGTGATTTACACCCGCTGAAAACATCCTGGCCAAGATTTGTAACCTTGTTGCCCATTTTGACAGTCTTCAGGCTTTTGCACCCTTTGAATGTGTAGTCCCTGATTTCGGTAATGTCGTCTGGAAGTGTTATTGATTCGATGGATTCGCATCCTTCAAATGCGTTTGGACCTATTTTGGTAATGCTTGAGGGCAGGTTTATTGAGCGTAAGGCATAATTTCTTGTGAAAGCCTGCTGGCCTATTTCTCTTACATTGTTGCCGAGTCTGACCGTGCGCAATGTTTTACATTCATAACTTAGTTCTCCGATTGTTGTTACTGAATTCGGCAATATGAGATCGTGCAGGATGTTCAGGGTGTGGAAAAAACCTGCCCCGATGCTATTGTCGTGGGTACAGCATGTAATCCCCGACATGTAGTACTTGCCGGAAATGGCACTTCCACCTTCGTGGATGTCAGCCATGCTGAGGTCAAGATACATTAGGTTTGTAAGGCCATGTATCGCAACTATATCATCGCCGTTGAGTGGGCCTGAAATAGTCAGGCGCGTTATGCGCGCGGTGTCGTAGTCTTTAAGTTTTTCGGCAAGGGTACTTACTGATGTAACATGGATATTAGCCGAAACTGTGTTCTCGGGGACAATATTGCTTACTTTCGGCCACGCTGTGAGGTATGCTTCGTATGAACCTTCCGCGACATATATGGGGGCCTTGTGGAAAGGATTGCCGGTGATGGCCGGAGGAGTTGCCGGGAGCATCTTGATGCAGTCCAGATAATTGGTAGAGCCAAAAACATTTCCGCCGATTCTTGTGACTGTCGAGGGTATTGAGATTCCTTCGAGACAGGTCTGATAGAAGACCCCATCTTCAATGGTTTCGAGTCCTTCCGGCAGATTTATCTTCTTCAGGGACGTTGCCTGGAATGCTGATGTACCGAGCAATTTGATTGTTGCTGGAAGTTGGACCTCTTTCAACTCGGCCATATTGTAAAAGGCTCCATTGGAGATCGCAGTCACAGTATACGACTTACCGTCGTGATCGACAGCAGAAGGCACAATGAGCGTCTCGACTTCATCGCCGCCGGTCACCTTGGCAGTCATGGTTGAGCCGTCAATAGAATAGACGATGCCGTTGTCTTTGATAGTGGAGGCACGGGCTGTCAGGACGCCTGCGATGGATACGGCAAGATACAGCGCTAGCCGTCCGATTTTGTTGGTTGTAGACATAAATGAATCTTTGACTGCTCTCCCCTCCGCAAGTCTGGTTGACTGGTTTGGTATGCAAAAAGCGCGGGGAGCCTACTCAGTGCCCATTCCGCCACTTGAGGCCTTCGCATTGCCCTAACGGTCGTAACGGGCAATCTGCAGAAGTCCACGCGCATTATGTTTATATGGGTCGCCACAAAGGGTTTTACACCCGTGACAACCGAATATAATACATGCCCGAAGACGTCTACACTTGCCTTTGTACCAAAACCGTTAGGAGATGTGCCGTACGTATTCGTTCGACTGGCACAACATTGAAAGTTGCGAAGTTTCAAGTGGTTTGGAACGAAGAACGTGTGTATACGCTTTTCGTATTGAAAAAATACAAGCCCTACCCGCCCGGCGCGCAGACTTCTGCAAAAAATAGCAGAACGGCATTGATTGCTTAATGCCGCCGGCCGCCTCTGCGACCCGAGTCGCGCGTCAGTTATATTGTGACGCTTGCGTTGCAAATATACGAATTATTTTAATTGTTGATATATTTAATTCTAAATTTAACTTATACAACTAACTACAATCGCCTCATCGACATGCAGAAATTCTAATTTTCCGTTTCCCGACCTCTTTTTGTGCATAAAACAGAACGGGAGGCAGACTGCCTGAATTGGTGTCTGCCTCCCGTTGCGTGTGTTTGTATAGGCTTAACGCTTGACTATCTTGCGGCCGCCGACAATGTAGAATCCTTTCGGGAGACGGCTGAGGTCTGTGCCGACATAGGAGCCTTGCAGATTGTAGATTCTGTTGTCGTCGTTCTGTGTGTCCTTTACAATATCGCCGATGCCTGCGCCTGACGATTTGTAGGTCAGTTTGACAGTGGCGCCTTCGGTTGTGATGTTGCGGGTGAGTCGCAGGTCGGCCGAGGATGCGGCGAGGTGCAGTTCGGCTGTTCCCTCCTCTACGTCGAATGTCTGTGTCGAGGTGTTGAAGTAAGAGAGTTGCTCGTGGCGAAGGGGTATCGAGATGGTCTTCGACTCGCCCGGCTCGAGTTCTACTCTTGCGAAGCCTGCGAGTTGGAGTTTTGGACGTTCTATCGACGAGTTGCAGTGTGCGTACAGTTGCACGATCTCCGCGCCGGCGCGCTTGCCCTTGTTGGTGATGACTGCGGTGGCTGTGATTTCGCCGTCCTTGCTCAGTCGGTCGCTCGAAAGTTCGAAATCGGAATATTCGAATTCGGTGTAACTCATGCCGAAGCCGAAGGGATAGAGTGGAGTCTTCTTGTGATACATATATGTGTATCCGGCCTTGCGGATGTCGTATTCGAGCATTCCGGCGGGAAGGTCGGAAACCGAGCGGTACCATGTCGATGTGAGTTTGCCCGAGGGATTGTAGTCGCCGTAGAGCACGTCGGCTATTGCCTCGCCCTGTGACTGTCCGTCATACCATGCCTCGACGATGGCGGGAACATTTTCCTGTGCCCAGGGTATGGTGACCGACGAGCATGTCTGGAGAAGAAGAACGACATTCGGATTCACGGCCTGGATTTTTTCAAGAAGTGCCTGCTGGTCGCCGGGCAGGTTCAGTGAACTGCGGTCGTGGCTCTCGTCCGAGACAGACAGGTCTGTGCCGGCGGCGAAGACTACGACATCGGCTTTTCTGGCTATTTCGATTGCGCGGTCGTAGTTCGTGGAGGCCGGCCCGGTCACGTCACATCCTTTGTAGTAGTAGACGGGACCTTCCTCTTCGAGAGGATTTGTAATGGTCGGGTCGTAGAATCTGAACCAGTCCATGTTGGCGCAGTATTTGTCGCCGTTTGTGCCTCCTTCGAACTGGACATACACTTTGTGTGTGCCCTTGAAGACCTCGCGGTCGACATCGGCCGAGGTGACGACATATTTGCTCCAGTTGCCCGTAACAGGGCATGTCACCGTGGCCTCAGGTGTATCGTCGATGGCGTCGAGGTAGAATTTCACTACTGTGGCGTTCTTGTTCTTGGCGCCGTGATAAATGTCCACCTTGTTGCGGCCGTTGCCGAAATTCACCTCGTTGAAGGCCACCCAGTCGTTGTTGAATATGTAGCCCAGGTTGCCCGCCGAGCCGTTTGCCTCGTGGGTGAGTCTCTTGTTGCCGGAGGGGACCGACTGTTCGTCGCAGTCCTCGAACTGTACCGTGCCGTCGTTTATCTCATAGTCCATTTTGGCGGCGATGCCCTCAAGCACTGTCGAAAGGTTGACGGGCGAGCCTGAGTATCCGCCGAGCGAGACGGTATTGCCGAGCGGACCGATCACTGCAACGGTCTTGTTGCGGTCGAGGGGCAGGAAGTCGTTGTCGTTCTTCAGGAGCACGATTGCCTCGCGGGCAGCCTTGAGGGCGAGCTCGCGGTGCGCTTCGCAGTCAAGCAGCGACGATGGTACGGATGTCCATGATACATTGGCTCTCGAGTCGAATTCACCGACCGAGAATCTAGCGGCCAGTACGCGTGTGAGGGCCAGGTCGAGGTCGGCCTCTGTCATCAGGCCTTTCTCGATGGCTTCCTTGCAGAATTCCTGGAAGGTGTCGCCGCAGTTCAGGTCCTCGCCGTTCTTCATCGACACGGCCGAGGCCTCCGCGCCGGTGGCCACGTAGTGGTGTTTGTTGAACACGTCCTCTACGGCGCCGCAGTCCGATGTCACGAATCCGTCAAACCCCCACTCGCCGCGGAGTATGTCGATGAGCAGTTCGTGGTTGGCGCCGCATGGAATGCCGTTGACAGCGTTGTAGGCGCTCATCACCGAGCGGACGTTGCCTTCCTTCACGGCCATCTCGAAGGCCGGCAGATAGTATTCGCGCAGGTTACGGTCGTCGACGTCAGACGATGTCGAGTGTCTGCCCCGCTCGTAGTTGTTGGCGGCGAAATGCTTCGCCGTGGCGATTGTCTTGTAATGCTTGGGATCGTCGCCCTGCATGCCTTTTATGTACTCTACCGCAATCTTGCCGGTGAGGAAGGGGTCCTCGCCGTAGTTCTCCTCGTCGCGGCCCCAGCGCGGGTCACGGCTCATGTTGATGGTAGGGCACCAGTAGATGAGGCCCTTGTTCTTGTCGTTGTTGTAGATGCGGGCCTCGTCGGATGTGGCTTTCGCGCAGTCGAATATCAGTCCGAGGTCCCATGTGCTCGACATGGCGCGCGATGACGGGAATGATGTCGCAAGTCCTGAGCGGGCTACACCGTGCAGCGCCTCGTTCCAGTAGTTATAGCCCTGCAGTCCGAGGCGCGGAATTGCCTCGGTCCTGTGGCCTACCTGGTCTATCTTTTCTTCCAGGGTCATTCGGGACACGAGGTCGGCTGCCCTCTCCATCGGGCTGAGCGACTCGTCCTGGTATGGCAGAAGCGTCTGTGAACTTGCCGCAAGACAGTTCAGCGAGAATGCCGTTGCCAGTAACGATAATTTGATATTCATGGTAAGGTAAATGATTGGTTGGAATTTTCTGATTTTTAGCAAATATAGTGGTTCCTTATGCTTATGAAGGATAAATTTCGGTATAAAAAGGGTAAATTTTTGACGTAAGAAAAAATTTCTTTTCATTTTTGCCAATCTATTCGGACGGCGCGCGAAAATCCGTATCCGCGTGTCGTATCTTTGTGGCCGGAATAGGTAGTAGAGATCAGAGGGCCGGATTAGTCTTCGCGGCCCTTTGAGAAGAGTACATTGACATTCTGGATATTTAGTGCCCGATGAAGAGATATGTCGGGACCGAGGCGGCGGAATTGCGTATCAGTATGGCTTTGATGACTTTTGCGTGTGTGGGAGCGGCAAAAGGCTTTTCATAGACTGCTGAACTTGGCGTAGGCTCGCTGCCGTCGGTGGTGTAGTGTATCGTGCCGCCCTCGTAGGGCGAGTTCATGTGTACCAGGCCGTCCTCGCATATCTTGATGCCGGGCTGACGCATGTGTACAGAGAAGCCGTTGGATGCGTAGAATGGGAGTTCGGAGTCTCCTATTATACGGGTGAACTGTGCCTCGTCGTAGGTGCTGCCGTTGTTCCACGCGCGTTCTGCAAGGCCTGAAATTTTAGGCAGGAGATAGGTCTGCAGTTGGCGCGGAGAACGCAGTGTCTCGGCGAAAACATGGGCGTTAAGACCTATTACGTTCCCTTTGGCTCCGGGAACGACAGGGATTGCTGTGCCCTCACGTGTCGTGGGTGTCAGGCCTTTTTCAACCATCTGGAGAATGGTGTCGGAGGCCGGGCAGAGTTTCGACCGGTAGGCGCGGAATGCAGTGTATTCGTCGGTGTGTCCGCCCCAGTTCAGGCCGGGTTCTTCGGGATGGGCGCTGTACGACAGGTCGAAGTACAGGTGGTCGACGTTAGACAGGACGGTGGGATAGCCAGCGAGAACCGAGCGGTCTGTGACGCCCAGGTTGTTGTGCGAGCCCAGGGTCGACCAGCAGTTCACGCTGTAGACGTTCGGACGCACTGCCTCGTTGAAGGCATCGTCATGTCCGAGGGCGATTTCCTGCCAGCCTGACGTGCGCACGCCTTTGGTGGCGAGCATGTCGACTATGCGGCGCACCCATGCTGCGTGTACCTGCTGCTGTGTCTGCAGCGAGTTGTCTTTCATGAATTTCTGCACAGACGGCGCTCCGTTCCAGGCCCCGCGGGGCACCTCGTCGCCGCCGATGTGGATTGCTGACAGTGGCACGCCGGCCTCGCGGTACATGGCGATTATCTCGTCCGTGACTTTGTCCATGAAGCGGTATGGCCCTTCGAGTGCGGGATTCATGATGTTGTCATGGAACGACTGCGCCGAGGTGTAGCGGGACGTGTCGCCGTCCTCGATAAGGCGGTAGGTGTCGTCGCCACGGCGGTGGCGGCCTTCCATCGCGCGTATGGCTGCGCGGGCGTGTCCGGGTGTCTCGATTTCGGGTATCACCTCTATGCCGAGTACATTGGCTTCCTTGATCAGGTCTATGAAGTCCTGGCGCGTGAAGTGGCCGTTGGCGCTTCCGGCGGCATTGTCCGGGTCACCGTCACCGGCGAATATCTGTACGAGATGTTCGCTTTCGTCGGTCGTGTAGCCGCGGCGCGAGCCAATGTCGGTGAGTTCGGGAAGTCCGGGAATCTCGAGGCGCCACGCCTCGTCGTCGGCAAAGTGGAAATGCAGGCGGTTGAGGCGGTTGGCGCACATCAGCCGTAGAATCTGCCGCAGCGTTTTTGGCGACTGGTAGTTGCGGGCTATGTCTATCATCAGTCCGCGCCACGGCAGGTCGGGGCAGTCGTCGATCACTGCGTTAGGCAGTACGGCGCCGCGGTCCTTGCCGCCCATCACCTTGATCTGGAACGGCGCGTACACCGCCCATTGGCGCTCGGGTGCGCAGGCCACGACGAGGCTGTCGCCCGACACGGTGATTCGGTATGCCTCCGGGTTCGACTGATCGGGTGCCGGAGCGAACACAAGGTGTTGGATTGTGGATTCTCCGCCGGTCAGGCGCACGTTCTTGAACGAGGGTATTATATCGTATGGTCCGGGCTTCCAGTCGGTCTTTACCGATTCGTTGAAGTCGTACACCTCCGGTCCGTAAGGCATGTCGTCGCGGCCATTGCCGTAGCGCCACCGTCCGGGTTCGTCAATCGTCTCTCGGCTGTATTCTGCGGGACGGGTAGTGCCGTCGGCAAGCACGGTGTGGAAACCGTCGGGAGCGTACGAGCAGTTCACCAGGCGGCCGCGCGTGTCGATTTCTATCGTGACCGGTTCTTTCGCGTTCTTGAAGCGAGGCGATGTCAGAGCATAGTAGCCCGGGATAATCTCGATGATGCTGTCCTTCGGGTTGAGCGGAGTCATTTTTCTTGCGAACATGTTGAAGCACAGCCGGTCGAAGTCCATGTCGCCGCTTACGGTGATACGCTGGACATAGTGGTTGTCGGGGAGGTTGTCGCCTGAGGTCCATGTGACACGGGTCTGCGCCGGTACTGTGAGCGACGTGAGGCAGGAAAGAAGTATTACGGCTTTTTTCATGGGATTGGTAATTTTTTCAGTTGACGGATTTTATCTCTGCCTGGTCTACGAACCACAGTGTGCCGCTGACTTTGCGTCCGGGATAGGCTTCGGAAACAAGGCTTATGTAATTTCGCACCTGCTCGAAATTTTCTTTCGTGGGAGCTGAAGTGAATTTGTAGTCCAGGATTTCTATCGACCCGTCCGGGAAGAACATCAGTCGGTCGATGCGTCGCGTCGAGCCTTGTGCGAAGGCGTCGAGCGGGTTAGCCGGCGGGACAAACACCGAGGCCTCGTTGCGCGCGTATTCGGGTTCTGAGAACCAGTGCTCGATTTTCTCGCTCAAGGCCGGGTCCTCGAGGGCTGTACCTAGGTCGGCGCGATATTCGGCAAGAGCAGTGTCATCGACTTTGAAAAGCACGGCGGCGCGTTCGAACGCCGTGTCGAACGCTTCCTTTCCGGGCAGCGAGTCGAACTGCGACATCACGTAGTGCAGAAGCGTTCCGCGCAAGCGTGCCTCAGGATCATCGTAGTGGTCGTCGTCGGAATCCTGGCCTGTGTCCGGCTCGGTGTCCGCGTCACCGCCTGCGTCATCGCCGAGGGTGTCCACACACATCAGTTTCTGCATAAGCCCGTTCTCGTGAAGCACGTATCGTGGCTCGAGCGTGTCGATTCCGATGCCCTCGTATTCGCCGGTTTTCTCATCGTTCTGTCTTTCGGATGCCTTGTCGTTGTCTCTGGGCGTCGTCGGAGTACCGAATATGAGGTTGCCGCTGCCGTCGCACAGCGCGGGCAGGTCGGCGGTGAGATTCCGGATATCTTCTGAGATATTTCCGGGGGCGAGCCCCGACCTGAACGCGCCGGCAAGGAGACTGCCGAAGGCTCCGTCGCGGGCGTCTGCGGGATAGTAGACACACAGTTCGCGTTCGGGACGGGTGTAGGCTACATAGAGTTTGTTCAGCGAGTCGGTCATGCGGGCCGTGTAGTTCTCCTGGGCCTCTGCGTATACCGGCGAGTCCTTCTTGCGCAGCATGGCGGATGTGCGCACGCGCACTGCCGGAGGAAAGACTTTGTCGGGTATGCCCGGTACATGTCTCCGGCCTACCCAGATGTCTTCCTCCTGTCCGGCGAGTTTCCATGATGAGTAAGGCACATGTACGCAGTCGAATTCCAGACCTTTCGATTTGTGTATTGTCATTACCGTGACGGAGTCTGACGCCGGTGGCGACGAGACCGCGGCCCGGGAGCATTTCTTGTCCCAGAACTTCAGGAATGCGTGGAGCGAGTTGCCGTACTTCGACGAGTACAGCGCGACCAGGTCGACGAACGAGGCTATGAATGCCGCCTCCGCGGCGCAGACCTCCGGTCTAAGGCGGCGCGCTATGATTATCTCCGCCAGTGCTGACAGAGTGGCGGGATTCTGGTCGACTATGTCGCGTATCAGGGCGTCGCTGCTTATCGAGGATGTTTCGGCAATCGCGGGACCGGCTTTCACCGTCGGGTCGAAGGCGAGGGCCAGGGCCTCGTCGACACTGTGGCACGAGTGCATGAAGTAGTCGAAGCGGCACATCATTATCTGCACGTCATCGTATGTCGCGCGTTCGGCCTTTCCGTCTGACATCGCTTTCTCGGTACGGGTCGACTTCTCGATGAGTTTCATAAGTGCCACGACGGTACGTACCGACGTGGCGTTCCTCAGCAGGAGGCCTTCGTCACTCAGTACGGGAATGTCATTGAGCAGCAGGAAGTTTACGACTTTGGCCGCCTCATCGTTCTTGTTGACGAGCACAACAATCGAATTCCATCCGTAGCCTGCGGCGTGTTGCCGGCGTATCTCGCCGAGCATCAGCCCGAAGGCCTTTTCCTCGCTATCGCTGAGTTCGGGCTGGAACTTCGGTTCTGTCGCGCATTCCTCGCCTTCGGCGTCCGACTCCGTGTCGGCCGATATGTTGAAGAAACGCACGTAGCCTGTCAGGTCGCGGTTTTTAGGCGCGATCTGCTGTATCACGCCACGGTAACCGTCTATGCCTGTGCTTTCGGACAGGATGGTGAAGAGTGTGTTGTTGAAACGGACGATAGCCGGAGCCGAACGCCAGTTGGTGTTCTCGCTGACTTTGTCGCCGCGGATCATGCAGTTTCCCGGAAAGTCTTCTTTCTCGACTGTGGAGGCCAGCATCGAACTGTCCGAGTTGCGGAAACGGTAGATGGCCTGCTTCACGTCGCCGATTATCAGGTTGTCGTTCTCGTAGGCAAGCGACGATCCGACCAGTGGGCGTAGGTTGCGCCACTGCATCTTCGATGTATCCTGGAATTCGTCGATGAGGAAGTTGTGGAGGTTGACTCCCATGCGCTCGTAGACGAACGGGAATTCAGCCGTACCTATGATTTTGCCGAGCAGCGAGTTGGTGTCGGCCAGCAGCATGAGGTTGTTCTCGCGGCAGAGTCCCTGGAGATAGCCGGTTACGAGGCGCAGGAGGTCAATGGTGTTGATGTTCGCGCTAATGGCGCTCACGAAAGCGCGGCGGCTTAGACTTTCTGAGTAGAAGGTGAAGAAATCGTATATCAGGCGCAGGCCGTGCTCATCCTCTGGTGAGCCGTTTTTAGTGAAGAATTTCTCAGGAGGAAAGTCGCTGAAGGGTCCCGTTATAAGGTCCTCCATGGTTTTCGAGACGTCATCGTCGATGTGGATGTCCGCATCGCCTGCTTTCGCGGCGATTTTCTTCATGATTTTTTCGAAAAGCGGTTTCGGCGAACGTCCGAGGGCAACTTTCGGATTGGCATCGAGATAATCGGAGAGCGCCGAGGCGCGTTCGGTTATCTCGGCGTCGGCCCTGTCGGGATATTCGGCCAGGGCCTTCTTGAATGCAGTCATGAGCGACGGTTCGCCTAACCATGCCAGCAGGTCTTCGCGGAATGACTCGAAACGTTCGTCAAACAGTGTCTTGACGAATGACACAAGGTCGCCGAGGACTGCCGAGTTGCGGTTGAAGACATTCGGCTGCCGCCCTTTCGAGACCGCGTTCGTCATGTAGTCCGTAAGCCAGCGGCGCACGGGTATGCTTTCCACGCCTTTCGGGTCGAGGTTGAAACGGTCGAGCATCGTCGTCAGCGATTCCGTGATGGCCATGTCGGTGTCGAGTTCAAGTTCGTAGTCACCCTGGCGGTCGATTTCGCGGGCGAAGTTGCGCAGCACCGACTGGAAGAACGAGTCGATGGTCGAGACGTTGAAGAATCCGTAGTCCGTCAGCAGTTCGCTGAGTGCCGGTCGGGCGGCCTCGCGCAACTGGGCGTTGGTGCATCCGAAGTCGTCGCGCAACGCGGCGGCGAAAGAATTCTTGGTGTCATTGTCGCCGATCGAGCACAGTCCGTCGAGTTCACGGATGATGCGTTCCTTCATCTCGCCGGTTGCCTTGTTCGTGAAGGTTATGGCTAGTATGCGGCGGTGTCGGCGGGGCAGGCGTCTCGTCTTAAGCAGCGGGTCATCGATGTTAAGGCGGTATGTGCCCGTATCGGTGTCCTTGATGCCTATGAGGAGTTTGATGTACTGCAGGGCGAGGCTGTGGGTCTTGCCCGAACCAGCCGATGCTTTGTGTATGGTCAGCAATTGGCTTTTGCGATGAAGATGTTGGACGGATGGAAGTATGTCAGCCTTTGACTTTGAAGCCCCGTGCGGCCAGCAGGCGGCGCAGTTCGTCGCGGCGGTCTCCCTGGACGAGGATCTCGCCTCCCCGGGCCGAGCCGCCGGTGGCAAGGGCCTTCTTGAGACCGGAGGCTAATGCCAGAAGTTTTTCCTGGCCGAGTCCGTCGAGGCCCGTGATGATGGTGGCGGGTTTACCTCCGCGGCCCTTGCGCTCATAGCATAGCGTGGCGGTCAGGCTGCTGACTTCTGCCTTGTCATTCCCGGTCGCTTCTGCCGGGATGTCTTGTTCCTGAGGTTCGGCATCGGCGCCGGGCATTGTGCCGCGAAGGGCGGCGAGGGCGTCGGCCCAGTCGGATGCGGGTTTCATTGTTCGGCGTTTTCGTTGGACGAGGTGTCGGTTTCAAGGTACATGTCCTCGTGTTCGTCGAGGGTAGAGAAGTCGACACCGCGGGTGAGGTTCAGTTGCTGCAACTGATAGAGGACAGACATGTGCTCGGGCGGGAGGTTGGAGAAGAAGGTTCGCACCGAGTCCTGCGACATTCCGCCGGCATGGTCGAGCCAGCGTGCCGCTATGGCCATGTTGGTGTCGCGTGAAATGTCGTTGTCTGCAGCGATGGCATAAATCATGGCCACGCGGCAATAGTCGCCGGCGGTGAGGCTTGCGGTGTCGGCTGATGCGGTGAGTTCGTCGCATAGGCTCACGGCCTCGGCGTATTCGCCCTGTCGGGCCGCCTCGGAGGCGCGCTCAAGCAGGTCGGAGCGTTCGGGACCGCCGCACGAGCATAGGATCAGGGCGGTGATAAGTGTGAATAAGTATCTCATATTTTTAAGGTCACATAATGTCGTAGTCGATGTAGGTCGGGATTGCATACGGTCATGGCGTCTGCCCCGGCGATTATTTGCGGGAGCGCGACAGCCGGAGTACCATCGCCGTGCGCGGAGGCATGTATAGTTTCAGCCACTCGACGCCGGCCGGCGCGTAGAGCTGGTCGAATACGGTGAGGTGCTCGACCGACATGTCGATGTTTCCGTAGCCGCCGAAACGCGGTTCGTCGGTCGAGATGACGGGGATGTATTTTCCGGCTGGGGCGAGTATGCCGTAGTCGCTGAACGCCTTGGTCGGCGAGAAGTTGAACACGAACACGAGGTCGCCGCGCATGAAGGCCAGCACCTGGTCGTCGTCCTTCTCCCAGAGTTTGCGCACGGGCTTGCCCTGGAAGTTGTAGACGTTCTCGACGGTGTGTATCATCGCCTTGTCGAATTCGCCGAGGAAATGGTATTTAAGGTTGGGGTTGTCGACGAGGTCCCACTGGCGGCGCGCGTACTTGTATGACCATCCGTTGCCCTCGCGGGGGAAGTCGATCCATTCGGGATGGCCCCACTCGTTGCCCATGAAGTTGAGGTAACCGCCGTTGATGGAGGCCAGGGTGACAAGGCGTATCATCTTGTGCAGGGCCATGCCGCGTGCCACGACGGCGTCGTTGTCGCCGACCATCATGTGCCAGTACATCTCCTTGTCGATGAGGCGGAAGATGACGGTCTTGTCACCGACCAGGGCCTGGTCGTGGCTCTCGACGTAGGATATGGTCTTCTCGTCGGCACGGCGGTTGGTGAGTTCCCAGAATATCGATGTTGGATGCCAGTCCTCGTCCTTCTTCTCCTTGATGGTCTTTATCCAGTAGTCGGGTATGCCCATTGCCATGCGGTAGTCGAATCCCATGCCTCCGTCGGCGACAGGAAGTGCCAGCCCTGGCATGCCGGACATCTCCTCGGCGATGGTTATGGCCGCGGGACGGTACTCGTGGATGAGTTTGTTTGCGAGTGACAGATAGGTGATGGCGTTGGTGTCCTGACCGCCGTTGTAGTAGTCGCCGTAGCCCGAGAAGGCCTGTCCAAGACCGTGGTTGTAATAGAGCATCGAGGTCACGCCGTCGAAGCGGAAGCCGTCGAAGCGGTATTCGTCAAGCCAGAACTTGCAGTTGGACAGCAGGAAGTGAAGGACCATGTTCTTGCCGTAGTCGAAGCACAGCGAGTCCCAAGCCGGATGCTCGCGGCGTCCGTCACCGTAGAAGTACAGGTTGTACGAGCCGTCGAAACGGCCCAGGCCCTCGACCTCATTCTTGACGGCGTGCGAGTGGACTATGTCCATGATCACGGCGATTCCCATCGAGTGGGCGGTATCGATCAGGCTCTTGAGTTCCTCGGGTGTGCCGAAGCGCGACGATGCGGCGTAGAACGACGAGACGTGATAGCCGAACGATCCGTAGTACGGGTGCTCCTGTATGGCCATGATCTGTATCGCGTTGTAGCCGTCGGCCTGGATGCGGGGCAGTATGTTGTCGCGGAACTCGGTGTATGTGCCCACGCCCTCGCGTTCCTGTCCCATGCCGATGTGACATTCGTATATCAGCAGGGGCTTGGTGTCGGGGCTGAAGGTCTTTTCCTTCCACTTGTAAGGCTTGGCCGGCGCCCAGACCTGGGCGGAGAAAATCTTTGTGTTCTCATCCTGGACAACACGGGTAGCATATGCGGGTATGCGTTCTCCCTGGCCGCCGTCCCAGGCGATGAGTAGTTTATAGAGTTCCTCGTGATGCAGTGCGTCGGCGGGGAAATGGCCTTCCCATACGCCGTCCGAGTCCTCGAGACGGGTCAGAGCGTATTCCTTCGAGGGCTTCCAGTCGTTGAACTCGCCTATAAGCGAGATTGAAGTGGCATTCGGAGCCATCTCTCGGAATATCCACGATCCGTCGGCCAGACGGTGCAGGCCGAAATAGTTGTATGCGTTGGCGAAGTCGACGAGCGAGCCGGATCCGGCAGTTAGTTCGGCTTCCTTGCGCAGCGTTTCCTCGTGGCGTCCGTTGATGGCGTCGGCATAAGGCTCGAGCCACGGGTCATTCTTGATGATATTAAGAACCTTGCGGCGGGGTTTGCGTTTGGGAGCGGCTTTTTCGGCGGCTTTAGTCGCCTTCGCGTCAGTCTTATCGGCAACTTTTGCAGCCTTGGTCTCGGCTGAGGTTGCAGACTTCACGGATTTCTTTGCCGGAGTCTTGGCGGGCTTGGAGGTGCTCATATTCAGGTATAAATTTGGTATGCAGACAGGTTATGGCCGGCAGAGCGGGCGTTGCCCTGCCGATTAGACAAAGGTACAACAAATTTCCGTAAAACAAAGATTATTGCTTGCCCATAATTTCACAAAATTCTCTCTTTGCATGTCTTTCAGAATTAATACTTAAAATACGAGATGAAAAAATATTAATATTCGGGATTCCGAGAAGGGAAGAGGTTTATTTTATATTTAAAAAGGATGGCTATTCGCGGCATAATTTTTCAAAATGTTGTTTAATTTTAATTTTTATTGACTGAAATTTGGTTTTCGCGCGTTTTGTGCATACCTTTGTGCATCTCTCAAAAGCATCACTGCTGTGTGAACAAGAAATCTCTAATCCCAAATATTATTTTTATGAAGGTACAATTTACTAAGAGCATGGTTGCGGCACTTGCTATCGGTGCCCTTCCGTTGTGCGGCCACGCCAAGACCGGTGCGCCTCACACAGTCAAGGCTGACGTGCTTTTCGACAAGGTCACTTTGTCGTGGAACGCTCCGGCCGACGCCAAAGAACTGAAATGGCATGACGGTGACGATTACAATGGTGATGTCGCAGAGAGCACCAATCCTCAGAAGTCTGTGAAAACATGGGCAGCCGCGCGTTTCGATGCAAGCGACCTTAAGGCGACTGTCGGGGAGAAGGTTGTCGCTATCGATGTGTTCCAGTATCGTCTTGTCGCCGGCATGACAGCCTATGTCTATGAGAACGGCGTTGTTGTCGGCAAGGGCAACGGCGATATGAGCAAATACGAGAAGAACACATTCCAGCACATAGTTCTTTCCGAGCCTGTCGAAATCAAGGCCGGCAATGAATATATGTTCGCCGTCTGCTATGAGCATGGCTCGAACTTTGACTTTGTGGCCAACAAGGACCGAGCTACCGATGCTCCGGGCAAGGGTGATCTTTTTTCATCTGACGGAAAGAACTGGGTGCCTACCGGCGCAGGTGACTATATGATTACTGCCGTCCTTGCCAACGACGCGGACGAGGCGCCGGTCGGTTACAATGTATACGACGGAGCCGTATTGCTGACTCCTTCGCCGGTAACAGGGACATCTCTCGTTCTCGACGGACAGGCGGACGGCACACACAGTTATACAGTTGAGGCCGTATACGCAGAGGGTGCGTTAAAGGCTTTGCCTCTGGACGTCTTCACACGGAAGTTCGCAAGCACGGCACCCTCTCCCTCGTTCGGGGCATCAACGGTCAATGACCTCAGCGTGGGCCTGAAATGGACAGCTCCGCTAATGGGCGGCCCGTCGCTCACGTGGTCGGCAACAGACCAGGTCGGTGTATCCATCGGAGGCACCGCTTCGTCGAAGACCAAGGTCTGGATTCGCAACCAGTTCGAGCCCAACGACCTTGTGGCATTCGCCGGTGGCAAAATCACGGCTGTCAACTATGTATTTAAAGAATCCGTCATGTCACAGGTCACGGCGTGGGTCATGGAAGACGGCCAACTTATCCAGGCAGTCGACATGGATGCTGAATCTGTCGCCGCAATACAGCCGGGGCAGAGGATAAAGATAACTCTTGCACAGCCTGTTGAAATCAAGCAGGGCCACTCATATGCCTACGGACTGTATGTGATGCACACCCCCAAAGCCCATCCCATGAGCGTAGATGCATCCGAGGGAGTGAATGTCAAGGGCAACTCGTTCTCTACATCATCGCCTGACAGCAAAGATTTCCTCAAGTCCAAGCCCTCGTGGAAAACCCTCGCGTCCGGCGGTATTGCGGGCAACTGGCTCATGACCGCCGACATCGAAGGCGCAGCCGCCATTTCCGATGCAGTCACATACGAACTCAGCCGCAACGGCGAGCCTCTGGCAACCGGTCTCGCGGCTCTCTCGTATGACGATACCGTAGAAGCCCCCGGTGTCTATTCCTATACACTTGTGTCTAAAGCCGGGTCGCGTACGGGAGAAGGCGTGTCCACCGACGTTACGGTTGCCCTTCCGGCTGCCTACGCCGCTCCCCTGATTGAGGACGCAGCCTTCGACGAAACTACCGGCGACATCAGCATCGCTTGGAATACAGACAAGGAACTTTCGCACTACGGGGATGCCACTTATCAAGTCGGTTTCGATGAGGAAATGACCATGATGTGGGGCTCGCAGTTCACTGCCGACGAACTCGGCGCATACAAAGGTCTGTCGATCGAGCGACTGAAATTCATTGTCGGCTCAGCCGTCGCCGGACTTAAGGTCGGCGTCTACACAAAGTCAGGCAAGGCCCTTTCGGAAGTCGACCTGTCGGGCGAAACCGTACAGCCCCTCGCCCTCTATGAACTGAAACTGCCCACTCCCGTCGAGATAAGCGGAGCCGAGGACCTCGTCCTGGCGTACAGCGGCACACTCGCAGCCGGCACTTCGCCCATAATTCTCGACGCAGGCCCCCTTGTACAGGGTGGCGCGCGCGTAAGTCTCACCGGCGGTGCTTCGTGGATGAACCTCGGCACCATCAACTCGACTTACAACAATTATAATATTGCTATCTCGGCTATTGCCGTCGATAAACCTGAGGCCAAGACCCGTGGCGTCGAAATGCGCGGACAGACCCTGAACACACTCCCTGCACGCGTCGCCATGGTCGAGAACCGCGAATTCGGTGTCGAGATTCCGGCATCGGAGATTGTCGCCGCTCCTGTCAGGAAAGCAAGCGAACGTCCCCGTGTCGCATCGTTCAATGTATATTGCAACGGTGAGAAAACAGCGTCCACCTCCGAGACTTCGTATGCAGGTAAGGTTCCGGGTTATGGAAAGTTCACTTACCATGTGACCGCTGTCTACACCAATGGATGGGAATCGCCGGCATCGCAGAAACTTACCTATAGCCGCAGCATAGCCCAGAAGGCCCGCGCACCCTACGGACTCAATGGCACACTCAAGGCAGACGGTGCCGCTGAACTCTCCTGGCAGGCTCCCGGCGAGGCTACGGTCCTTACCTACAATACTACTCCCATCACATATGGATTCGGTCTGACCGGCTCGAATATCGAGACCTATGCCGCCCAGAAATTCCCTGCAGACCAACTCGCAGCCCATGTAGGCAAAAAAATCTCGCACATCACTTTCGGTCTGCTTGACAACAATCTGAAGAGCGCCGAGGTAATCGTTGTTGTCGATGAGAACATCATGTACAGCCAGAGCGTCGATGTCAAGAATATTGTCAAAGGTGTCAACGATGTCCGTCTCAACGAGCCTTACGAGATTGTCGCCGGACGTAACATAGGCGTAGGATACCACATTGTCTACAACAGTGGAGTGAAACCTATTGCTTGTGATGCCGGCCCGGCAGTTCCCAACTGGGGTGACCTCTTCTCCAAATCCGGCAGCCCCGGCTACTGGTACTCTAACCTTGTCAAGAATAAATTCGACTGGAACATCTATGCGTCGGCAATACTTTCGGCAGCCGATACGGAGGTAGTGGTCAAGGACGCACCCAAAACCGCATCCCGTGCCGGCGAAACTTCACCGGAACTCACATACAATGTCTACTGTGACGGAACCCTGGTTGCCGAAGGTCTTAAGACAACGACCTACACTACCGGCGCAAATGCTTACGGTACGTATCACGTTACCGCAGTGGATGAATCGGGAGAGTCCGGCGAATCGAACCTATTTACTCTCAAAGGTGAATCAGGTGTCGGCGACATATTCGAGGACAACGGTAGCGATTCCAACGCACGCTACTACAACCTCCAGGGTGTTGAAATCGAGCGGGCTACAGCCGCCCCCGGAATCTATATACGCAAATCGGGTGCCGGAGTCGCAAAAGTCATCATACGATAAATGCCTACGGACCTATGAATGATTCCGGCCGCGCCGGAAACTAATAGAATACCATATTTATAAAGGCGGTGTGTCAGAAAAGCAATGACACACCGCCTTGTTCATACGTCGAGTCCTGATGCATTCTGTATTGCTCAGGGCTTTTTATCCTTGCTTCTATCAAAAGTCAAATTGATTTTCTTTTCTCGACATTTTTCTAAAAAATCAGCATAAAGAAACGGCCCATAGTAATTGTTGTTGGTCTTGTCGATTATCCAGTAATATACGCTGTCAGTCCCCATGGGATATTTATAGTTCATTTTGTCATAGTAGATTGCGTCGGGATTACGTCCTTGTGGATCCTGTTGGGCTATAATGTATCGTTCGTTATAATTGTAATTGACAATAAATGGCGGTATGTCAATGGGCCCAAAAATAGCGTTGTTATCCGCATAATACTCATATCCACCTCCAAGATCACAGGTATCCTCGTTAGGAAACAATATGCTTAAACATATCAAACCGAAAACAATAAGCAAAATTATTTTGAAAGTGGTTTTTACTTTCATGGCAAAATATTTGATGAAAGGGATTTATGTTAGAGATATTTAAATCAGTAAAACGCCTTAATTTCGGCAATAAAATTGTTTTATTGCCGAAATTAAGGTCGGTATTTTGGATGGGGATGATGTCAGAGGGTCGGGGGGAGGAGTTCGGTGAGGGTGGGGTGGGGGTGGATGGTGCGGTTGATCTGGGCGGAGGTGAGGCCGAGGGTGACGGCGAGGTGGGCTTCGCCGATGAGGGTATCGGCGGAATCATCAAGATGCGTCCTGTCGTGGCGTCGGTGACGGTCTTGAGGAGGCCGTCGGCATGGCCTATGGCGCGGGCGTATCCGTTGGCGGCGACGGGAAGTTTGCGGACGATGACCTCGTGGCCGGCTTCGCGGGCAGAGGACTCGGTGAGTCCGGTGGAGAATGCCTCGGGACGCGAGTAAATCACCGAAGGAATGTGGCCGAGGTTCGGCAGGGCATTGTTTTCCGAGTCAGCGGATGGTGTTCCGGTGAAATCTGTCGCGGCGAGAATCGTGGCCTGGGCTTCGGCGACGTGGGCGAGCATCGGCAGCGTTCCGGCGCAGTCGCCGATGGCGAAGACTCCCGGACGTGTGGTGGCGAAAGTCACGGGGTCGGTGACGATGCGTCCGCGACGGTCGAGTTCGATTCCTGCGTGGTCGGCGCCTTCGGGAACAACGGGCGTGCGGCCAGTTGCCATGAGCACGACATCCGCGACAACTGACTGTTCCTTGCCACGTGAAGTGTAGGTGACACGGCGTTTTCCGTCGGGTTCCGCGGTGACGGAATGTGCTGCGGCGCCGGTGGTGATTCGGATGCCACGGCGCTGGAGCATCGAGCGGAGACGGCGTGCGATATCGGCGTCGAAAACGGGTAGTATCTCCGGAAGGAATTCGATAACGCTGACCTGTGAGCCGAAGTCGGCGTATGCCGAGGCGAGTTCGAGACCGATGACGCCGCCGCCGATAACGCAGAGCGATTCGGGCACGGAGTCAAGACCAAGCATGGCGTCGGAGTCGGCGCAGAGTTCGGCGCCGGGAATAGGCAGGACGGCGGGACGCGAGCCGGAGGCGATGACGGTGCGCGTGGCCTCGTAGACAGTGTCTCCGGCAACGACACGACCGTCCTCATCGAAACGGGCCACGTCGCTCACAACGGTGCAGCCCGAAAGCAGAGAGGCGATGTCGGCGCGGAGGCCTTCGACGGTCTTGTTTTTGTGCTCGCGTGCGGCATCGATGTCGAGTGTGGCGCCGGCAGTTCCTCCGATGCCGAGAGCCGCCCCCGAGCGTGCCGCGGCCAGGGCCGAAGCCGTGGCGCACAGGCACTTGGTGGGGATACAGCCCCGGTTGAGGCAGGTGCCTCCGAGGTGATTCTTCTCAATAAGGACTACTTTACGGCCCTTCGCGGATTCGGAGGCGGCGAGCGAATAACCGCCGGGACCTCCGCCGATGATAAGGGTGTCGCAGGTGACTATGTTTTCTTGCATAGTTGTTTAGGTTGGAAAGATTTCTGATTTAATCGGATCAGAGATCTTTTACGGTGAGACGCGGGGTGAGAGCCGCCTGAGTGTCGTCCGGATGACGGACCGGGGTGTCGTGGGGAGCGTCCTTGACTGTGTCGGGCGACTCGACGGCTTCGGCGGCGATGCGGCGCATGACGTCGATGAAGGCATCGAGGGTCTCGAGCGACTCGGTCTCGGTAGGCTCGATCATCAGCGACTCATGGAAGAGCAGCGGGAAGTAGATGGTAGGTGCATGGAATCCGAAGTCGAGCAGGCGCTTGGCGATGTTGAGTGTTGTCACGCCGGAGGACTTGTCGAGCAGGCCGTCGAATACGAACTCGTGCTTGCAGCGTCCCTCGATGGGGAGTTTGTAGAGGTCGCGGAGCGAGTCCTTGACATAGTTGGCGTTCAGCGTGGCCAGGGAGCCAGCCTCAGCGATGCCTTCGGCTCCGAGCGTGAGGATGTAGGCGAGAGCTTTCAGTTCGACCGTGAAGTTGCCGAGCCACGCCGAGATGCTGCCCAGAGCCTCGGGGGAGTCGGTCACGACGGAATAGAGGCCGGTGGCCTCGTCGAACTCGACGCGCGGATTAGGCAGGAAAGGCTCGAGGCCGGCGCGTACGCCGACGGGACCCGAACCGGGACCGCCGCCGCCATGGGGTGTCGAGAAAGTCTTGTGGAGGTTGATGTGCATGACGTCGAAGCCCATGTCGCCGGGACGTGCCACGCCGAGCATCGGGTTGAGGTTCGCGCCGTCGTAGTACATCAGCGCTCCTGCCTCGTGGACTGCGGCGGCTATGGCAGGGATGTTTTTCTCGAACATGCCGGTGGTGTTCGGGTTGGTCATCATCACGGCGGCGACAGTGTCATCGAGTTTAGACTTCAGGTCATCTACGTCGACCGTGCCGTCGGGAAGGCTGCGCACCTCGACGATGGTATAGCCGCAGACGGCGGCAGAAGCCGGATTGGTGCCGTGGGCGCTGTCGGGAACTATGACGCGGGTGCGGCGTGTGTCGCCGCGGCTGTCATGGTAGGCGTGAATCACCATCAGGCCGGTGAGTTCGCCGTGTGCGCCGGCGAAGGGGTTGAGGGTGAAGCGGGCCATGCCGCCGATTTCGGCGAGCATCTTCTGCAGGGTGTCGTATGCGCGGAGCGCACCCTGGACCGTCGAGGCCGGCTGCAGGGGATGGAGTCCGCTCCAACGGCGGTCGGCGGCGACCTCCTCGTTGATCTTCGGGTTGTACTTCATTGTGCAGGAGCCCAGAGGATAGAAACCCGTGTCGACCCCGAAGTTGTTTGTCGACATGTTGGTGTAGTGGCGCACGAGCGTCGGCTCGTCTACCTCGGGGAGTGCGGGAGCCTTTTCGCGGGTCAGGGTTTCGGGCAGAGGCGCGGCCTCGGGAAAATCGTAGTCGGGAAGGGCCCAGGCACGCCGGCCCGGATGCGAGAGGTCGAATATCAGTTTGCTGTACAGATTCTTATTCATGGCCGGCAAGTTTTTTGAAGAGTGAGACAAGACGGTCGACATCCGAGGGCGAGCGGCGCTCGGTGACGGCGATGACCAGACAGTCATCATCGATTTTAACGCCGGGGAGCAGACCTTCGGCCGCACCGGCTTCCAGTGCCTCGTCGGCTGTGAAGCCCTTGAGACGGACGGCGAACTCGTCGAGGAAGGGACGGGCAGGGAAAAGCGGCTCGGCGACACCGGCCCCGACGAGGCGGCGCAGGGTCTCGGCGGCGGCGTTGTGGCTGCGGGTGCAGACCTCGCGGAGACCCTCGGCACCCATCACGCCGAGATAGATTGCGGCACATAGAGTCATCACGCCCTGGTTGGAGCAGATGTTGGATGTAGCCTTCTCGCGGCGTATGTGCTGCTCGCGGGCCTGGAGGGTGAGGACGAATACACGCTGTCCGTCGGCATCGCAGGTCGCGCCGACGATGCGGCCCGGCATCTTGCGCATCAGGGCCTTGGTGGTACACATGTATCCGAGTCCCGGGCCGCCGTAGTTCATCGGCAGGCCGAGCGACTGGGCCTCGCCGACGGCAATGTCGGCACCCCACTCGCCGGGACTGCGGAGAACGCCGAGAGCCGAGGCGTAGGTGTCGACGACGAGGAGGGCGCGGCGGCCGTGAACGGCCTCGGCAACACCGCTGAAGTCCTCGACAACGCCGTAGCGGTTGGGCGATGCCAGGATGACACCTGCGGTGTCGTCGGCCAGCATGGACTTAAGAGCCTCGATGTCGGTGGCGCCGTCCTTCTCGGGAACGGTGACAATGTTGACGCCATGGTAGCGTGCGTATGTGTCGGCAACAGCGCGGTGGCGCGGATTGAGAGTGGCCGAGACTAGCACCGTGTTCTTGCGTCGAGCGGCGGCAACGCACATCATCATGGCCTCGGCGACGGCAGTGGCGCCGTCGTAAAGCGAGGCGTTACTGACGTCAAGGCCGGTGAGTTCGGCCATCATCGACTGGTACTCGAAGATATACTGCAGTGTGCCCTGTGAGATTTCAGGCTGATATGGTGTGTAGGAGGTCAGGAATTCGCTGCGGGCGGCGATGGAGGCGACCACCGAGGGAGTGTAGCGGTCGTACCAGCCGGAGCCGGCGAAGCAGGTGAGCGTGCGGTTCTCGTCGCACAGGGCGTCGAAGAAAGCACGCACCTCGTCCTCGGCCATTGCGCGGGGCAGATTGTACGGAGCCTTCAGGCGCAGTTCGGCAGGGACGTCGCTGAAGAGGTCGTCGAGCGAGGATGCGCCGCAGCGCCCGAGCATCGTCGCGATGTCCTCGGGCGTATGGGGAAAGTATCTCATCGGCTGAAAGGATTAGTGGTTGCCTTCGGTGGCGCAGAAGCCGTCGTATGAATCCTGGTCCATGAGGGAGTCGAGTTCCGAGGGATCGGTGATCTCGACCTGGATAATCCAGTTGGCAAGGGCGTCCTTGCCGATAACTGTGGGGTCGGCCTCGACAGCCTCGTTGGTCTCGAGGACCTTGCAGGCAACGGGAGCGAAGAGGTCGCTGGCGGCCTTGACCGACTCGATGGCTCCGAAAGCCTCGCCTGCGGCGAACTCATCGTCGGCGAAAGGCATCTCGACGTAGACGATGTTGCCGAGTTGCTTGGCGGCATAGGGAGAAATGCCGACATAACCTGTGTTGCCTTCTACTCGTATATATTCGTGGGTGGGTGCGTACTTAATCATGATTCTGTGGATTAAAAAGTTTGGCGTTATTGTGAATTTCGGGCTATTTCTTGTACTGGGGAGTGTAGAAGCGTTTCTTGACAACGGTGGCGGGAGCCGTGCGGCGACGGATGCTGACGAGAAGTTCGGTGCCGAGTTTCACGTGGTCGATGTCGAGCATGGCGAACGCGATGGACTTGCCGAGGGAAATCGAGCGGTAGCCGGTTGTCACGTAGCCCACGGGTTTTCCGTCCCTGTCGGTGACCTCGTAGCCGTGGCGGGCGATTGCGGGGCCTTCGAGTTCGAGGCCTGCGAGGCGGCGTGTCACGCCTTTCTCCTTCTGGGCCTTCAGCGCGTCGCTGCCGAGGAAGCCCTCGGGCTTGTCGAGTTTCACGAAAATCGACAGACCGGCCTCGAGTGGAGTGATGTCATCGGCGAGTTCGTCGCCGTAGAGCGGCAGACCGGCCTCGAAGCGGAGCGTGTCGCGACAGCCAAGACCGCAGGGCGCAACCTTGGCGTCCATGAGCCGGCGCCACATACAGGTGATTGTCTCTGCGTCGGCGTAGATCTCGAAGCCGTCCTCGCCGGTGTAGCCCGTGCGGCTGAGCAGAATGGGAGTGGCCTTGTCGCCGAGGACCTTGAAGGTGTAGAACTTCAGGTCGGAGCCGTCGAGACCGAGAACGTCCATGACGGTCTTCTCGGCGTCGGGGCCCTGGACGGCAAGCTGGGCGCAGTTGTCGCTGAGGTTCTCGACCATGACGTCGAATCCCCCGGTCTGCGCCATGATGTGGGCGACATCCTTGTCGATGTTCGCGGCGTTGATGACGAGCAGGTACTTGCCGCCGTCTAGGGAGTAGGCGAGCAGGTCGTCGACGGTGCCGCCGTCGGCGCGGCACATCATGCCGTAGGCCACATGGCCGGGAGCCAGGGCTGCGGCGTCGTTGGTGAAGATGTGGTTGACGAAGCGCAGGGCATCGGGTCCGGTGACGAGGACCTCGCCCATGTGGGAGACGTCGAAGACTCCGACGGCGTTGCGCACGGCATTGTGTTCGTCGACAATGCCGGCATACTCGAGGGGCATGTCGAAACCTCCGAACTCGACCATCTTGGCGCCGAGGGCACGATGGTCGCCGTTGAGGCATGTTTTCTTGATGTTTTCGTTTTCCATGGGAAAATATATTGGGTTTTGCTGTTTTGGCGATGTGTCGATGCGGAGCCACGCAGGGTCGCGGTACGAGCGCTCGATGTCCTCGATGGCTGCGATGTCAGTCGGAGTGAGGGCGTAGGAATCCTCGGCAAGTCCGCTGACGAGTCCGCGGTGGAACTCCTCGAAGGACATTTCGGGCCGCAGGGTTCGGGCTGTGGTGATTCGTGCCTCTACCGATGTCACGCCGTGGGAGGCGAGTTTCGCGCGAGAGGGGGTGATCGCGCGGGACATATTGGGATAGTCGGTGTCGAAAAGCATTGTGCTGTGGGATATGGCCCGCTCGCCGAGGCGGTAGAATGCTCCGCCTGAAATCTTACGTCCTCCGACCGTGACATCGTTGCGTCCCGACGGCTCGGCGTCGAAGCCCATTGAGCGTAACTGCCGCGCGACGAGACGTGTGTATTCGCCGAAGGCCTCCTCGTAGGTCCGTCCCCTAAGGTCGCAGATGTGGCTTATCATGATGTTTCCGCCGTCGGCGTATACCGCGCCTCCGCCCGAGCGGCGGCGAACCACGTCGATGCCCTTGTCGCGGCAGTATCGGAGGTCGACCTCAAGAGGAATCTCCTGATGTCGGCCGCATATGACCGTCGGCTCCACAACCCAGGTAAAAATACACGAAACGGAGGGCAGCGTGCGCGCCACCCATTCCTCGGCGGCGAGAAAAAACGACAGACGGCGTCCGTGACCAACCGGCGCGAAGGGAAAAACTATCTGTTTCATGGAATTGTCGGTTTCCGGCTAAAAACAGGTGAATCGTAACTTACGCCCAAATGTACGAAATAATTCTCTAACTCGCAAATGCCGTGTCGTTTAATCGGCAGGCATTTTGTTTATCCGAAAAGCGCCCATCTGTGTTAAAAAAATAAAAAATAATATAGGGATGTATTGATAATTCGGAAAAAGTGTTTACATTTGCATGTGTGTTTTTCATAGTATTAGATTAAGATAAAGGTTTAAAGGAAAAGAGTTGTCGCGAGACAATTCTTTTTTTATATGTCAATGTGAGGGATAAATTGTTGTGAGACAGCGACACCTTACTGTTTCGCTTATGGTGTAAAAGCCATCGCTGACGTCAGGTGAGGCCGAAAACGCTAAAAAATAACGATTGGACGGGCGAGGACAGGCACGATTGCCTGACGAAACGCGCGGTCTATTTATAATGCGGACTATTTATAATGGTCTATTTATAATAATGTGTAAATGGTGAAAAATTTCTTTAATAGGTGGCGGTTTTCATTCATAACTTATGAAAAATTTTGTACCTTTGCATCGCAAAGCCAGAAGGCTTTGATGACAAGGCCGGCATACGCATGGGCCACGCATATCGAAACACAGCCAAATATTTCTAAACTAACACTATATCGTAAAACAACCCACAGTTATGAAAATCGAAAAAATCATCGGTCGTGAAGTCCTTGACTCGCGCGGCAACCCCACAGTAGAAGTTGATGTATATCTCGAAAGCGGCGCCTTCGGCCGTGCCTCAGTTCCCTCAGGCGCATCGACCGGCGTGAACGAGGCTCTTGAACTCCGCGACGGTGACAAGAAGCGTTACATGGGCAAAGGCGTACTCAAAGCCGTAGCCAATGTCAACGGTCCCATCGCCCAGGCTCTCGTAGGCATGAGCGCCCTCGACCAGATCAAGATTGACGAGACCATGATTGCCCTCGACGGCACCGACACCAAGTCGAACCTCGGCGCAAACGCCATTCTCGGCGTATCGCTCGCAGTCGCCAAGGCCGCTGCCAACTATCTTGACCTCCCCCTCTACAAATACATCGGCGGCTGCAACACCTACGTTCTGCCCGTTCCCATGATGAACATCATCAACGGTGGCGCTCACTCCGATGCCCCCATCTGCTTCCAGGAATTCATGATCCGTCCTATCGGCGCCACCTCGTTCCACGAAGGCATCCGCATGGGCACCGAGGTATTCCACAACCTAAAGACTGTCCTGAAAGAGCGCGGCCTCTCGACCGCAGTCGGTGACGAAGGCGGTTTCGCTCCCTCGCTCGACGGCACCGAGGACGCCCTCAACGTCATCATCAAGGCTATCGAACTCGCAGGCTACGTACCCGGCAAGGACGTAACCATCGGTCTCGACTGCGCTTCGTCCGAGTTCTACAAGGACGGCGTCTACGACTACACCTGGAAACAGGGTGCCGAGGCTCCCAAACTCTCGTCGAAAGAGCAGGCCGAGTTCCTCAAGGACCTCATCGAGAAATACCCCATCGACTCGATCGAGGACGGTATGGCCGAGAACGACTGGGAAGGCTGGAAGGTTCTCACCGACCTCATCGGCGACCGTTGCCAGCTCGTAGGCGACGACCTCTTCGTAACCAACGTCAAGTACCTCAAGAAAGGTATCGAGATGGGCTGCGCCAACTCAATCCTCGTCAAGGTTAACCAGATCGGTTCGCTCACCGAGACCCTCCGCGCCGTAGAACTCGCACAGCGCAACAACTACACCGCCGTCATCTCGCACCGTTCGGGCGAGACCGAGGACGCTACAATCGCCGACATCGCCGTCGCCACCAACGCCGGCCAGATCAAGACCGGTTCCGCCTCGCGTTCCGACCGTATGGCCAAGTACAACCAGCTCCTCCGCATCGAAGAGGAACTTGGCGAATCCGCAGTCTATGGCTACGGTAAGAAGACAAAACGTCCCCAGGACTAATCTCCGCAAACACATAGCCGAGCTTACCAAGGCCCGCTGAGAAAGCAAAGCCCTTCGCGACGGGCTTTGTCATTGTTTGGGGAAGGGCAGGGCATGGTTGGAAAAATTCAGTTTGTGTGTTTCAGTGTTTTAGCGTATCTTTGCCGGAGATAAGAACCAATCCATCACAAAGTCACACCAGCCATGCTAACACCCCAACAGCGAGCCGAGATAATAGCCCTGATTCACCGCGAGGTTGTCCCCGCGACAGGATGTACCGAACCCGTAGCCGTAGCCCTGGCCGTAGCGCGTGCGGCCGAAGAGGCCTGCGGGAACTGCGGAGGCAGCCGCGAGAACGTGCGCAAGGTCGAGTTGCGCCTCAGCGCCAACATCATCAAGAACGCAATGGGCGTCGGAATCCCCGGAACCGGAATGACCGGACTGCCGATAGCGGTCGCCATGGGCGTGCTGCACGGCCACAGTTCCGCGCAACTCGAGGTACTTTCCGGACTGTCAGACGAACAGATAGCGCTTGCCGGAAAATTTGTCTCGGCCCCTGGAGCGATAAGCATCGACCTTGAGACGGCAGACTGCGACAAACTGTACATCGACGCCACAGTGACTACAAGCGACGGACATTGCGGCCATGCCATAATTTCGGGCGCACACACACACTTCGTGCTTGTAGAGCGCGACGGCGAGGTAGTGCTTGACCTGCGCCAGAAGGGTGCGGGCGAGGACGGAGAAAGCGATCCGCGTCTGAACATGGCCACAGTGTGGGACTTTGCCATGAACACACCGGTCGACGAGATAGCCTTCATGCTCGAGGCGCGCAGGCTGAACAAGGCCGCCGCCGAGCAGGCCATGATAGGATGCTACGGCCATCAGGTAGGTCGGACCCTGCATTGCGCCCGCCAGCGCTCGGTGATGGGCGACTCGGTATTCTCGCGCATGCTATCGTACACATCGGCCGCCTGCGACGCACGCATGGGCGGCGCAAGTGTCGCCGTGATGTCCAATTCCGGCTCAGGCAACCAGGGCATAGCCGCCACGATGCCCGTGGTGGTCTACGCCGAAGAAAACTTCGCCGACGAGCCGACAACGATACGCGCCCTGACGCTAAGCCACCTTACCGCCATATATATCAAGCAGAGCCTCGGCCGGCTCTCGGCCCTGTGCGGCTGCGTGGTCGCCGCCACAGGCTCGGCTGCCGGACTGTGTTACCTGATGGGCGGAGACTACGAGCAGGTGTGCGGAACAATCAAGAACATGGCCGCAACGCTCACCGGCATGATCTGCGACGGCGCCAAGGCATCGTGCTCGCTGAAGGTCACCTCCGGAATCTCGACAGCCGTCATGGCCGCCATGATAGCGATGGAAGGCCAGACCGTAGGCTCGCTCGAGGGCATAGTCGACGATGATGTCGACCGCACCATCGCCAACCTCACGCTGATAGGACGCGAGGCGATGACGCAGACCGACGCCACCATCCTGCGTATCATGACAACCAAATAAAGGCCAGTGTAAAAATTAATGGAGGTAAAAATTAACCGCGCACACCGCGTCTACGACCTCAAATAATTGCCGTTAATTGCGAAAATATTGCTAACTTTGCATCTGAAATAGGCAGACGGATTCACCGCCTGCAGTTTAGCATATTGACACGATGAACGGAGAATTCAAGATGGTGGCCAAGACCCTGAAGGGCCTTGAGGCCGTACTTGCCGACGAGTTGCGCGCTCTCGGCGCAAAAAATGTGGAACCGGGCCGACGTATGGTTGCCTTCGAGGGTGACCTCGAGATGCTTTACAAGGCCAATCTGTGCTGCCGCACGGCATTGCGCATACTTAAGCCTTTCTACACATTCAAGGCCGCGGATCCCGATTCGCTCTACGACTGCGTTAAGGCTTTCGACTGGGGCTCGCTGCTGACTCTGGCCAAGACCTTCTCGCTCGACACCGTTGTCAATTCCGACACTTTCACTCACTCACGTTTCGCCACCTATCGTGTCAAGGATGCGATAGTCGACTGGTTTGTCGACCGTTATGGAGCCGACAAGCGTCCGCGCGTGCGTCTCGATGACGCCGATGTGCGAATCAATGTCCACATACAGGGTGACACTGTGACCCTTTCGCTCGACTCGTCAGGCGAATCGCTGCACAAGCGCGGCTGGCGTGCCGCACAGACCGAGGCGCCGATAAACGAGGTCCTCGCCGCAGGCATACTCCTGATAGCAGGCTATGACGGTTCGAAGCCATTCCTCGACCCGATGTGCGGTTCGGGCACATTCCTTGTGGAGGCCGCCATGATCGCAGCCAACATAAATCCCGGTGTCTACCGCAAGAACTTCTCGTTCGAGCACTGGCCCGACTTCGACGCCGAACTCTTCGAGCGCCTGTGGAACGACGACTCGGCCGAGCGTGACCCCGCCTGTCCCATAATCGGAGCCGACATATCGCCTGCCGCAGTAGAGATAGCGCGTCGCAATCTCCGCGCCGCCGGTGTCGCAAAATATGTCGACCTGCAGTGCAAGGCCCTTTCGCAATGGGACGAGGCTCCCGCATCAGAAGGCATCATAGTGACCAACCCTCCCTACGGCGAGCGCATCTCAGCGCCCGACATGGACGCGCTGTACGAAGGTATAGGCGACAAACTCAAGCACGTGTTCACCGGCTGGGAAGCCTGGATTATCGGTTACCGCGAGGAGTATTTCCGCAAGATCGGCCTCGCGCCATCAACCAAGATCGAACTCCTGAACGGCTCGCTCGAATGCCAGTTGCGCCAGTACATCATCTTCGAGGGTACCAAGCGCGATTTCCGTGCCGCCGGAGGCAAACTCAAGGATATCCGCCAGATGGACAAAGGCCGCGAGCGCGACCGAAAGACAGCTGGACGCAAGCCCTTCGGCGACAGGAAACCATTTGGCGATAAGAAATTTTTTGGTGACAGGAAGCCGTTCGGAGAGCGGAAATCGTTCGGCGAGCACAAACCTTTTGCCGAGAAGCCCTTCGGCAAAAGATTCCAGAAAGACGCGCCCGTCGAGGAGAAGCCCGTCAGCGACAATCCTTTGGCAGCACGACGCAATCCCGACGCGCTGAAGTCAATCCTCGGACGCACACCCAAACTCCCGCCACAGGAAGGTCCCATCATGCGCTCGCGCGGCTGGAAGAAGAAAGACTGATTCCGGCTTCATAACCCTTACTCCCCCTCCATCGACATACAATGACATTCGAAGAACTCGACCTTACCGACGACGTCCTCGACGCCCTCTACGATATGCACTTCGACGAGTGCACCCCAATTCAGGAACAATCCATTCCCCTCGTACTCGAGGGCCGCGATCTCATAGCCGTTGCGCAGACCGGCACCGGCAAGACTGCGGCATACCTGCTTCCTGTCATCTCCCGGCTACAGAGCGAGAATGCTCCGACCGACGCCATCAACTGCATCGTCATGGCTCCCACCCGCGAACTCGCGCAGCAGATCGACCAGCAGATGGAAGGTTTCGCCTACTTCATGCCAATCAGTTCCGTGGCAATCTACGGAGGCACCGACGGTCCCACATTCGCACGTCAGCAACGGGGGCTCAAGAACGGCGCCGATGTCGTGATAGCCACGCCGGGACGCCTGCTCGCCCATCTCCAGATGGGTTACGTCGACCTGTCGCACGTGCAGTACTTCATTCTCGACGAGGCGGACCGAATGCTTGACATGGGGTTCTATGACGATATCATGCAGATAGTACGTCAGTTGCCGGCAGAGCGTCAGACCCTGATGTTCTCTGCCACAATGCCTCCGAAAATCAAGAAGATGGCCTCGGAGATACTCCGTGACCCCGCGGAAGTGAAGATTGCCGTCTCGCGTCCCGCCGACGGCATCCAGCAGTCGGCATTTATCTGTCACGAGGCACAGAAGACGCCGATACTCAGACACCTGCTGAAGACTGTATGCTCGAAACGCGTCATAGTCTTCGCTTCGTCCAAACTTAACGTCAAGGACCTGTACCGCGACCTGCGGCGCGCAGGCGTGAACTGCGCGCAGATCCACTCCGATCTCGAGCAGAAGGAGCGTGACGAGGTGATGCTCGGTTTCCGTGCCGCGCGTATCGACGTGCTAGTAGCCACAGACATCGTGGCCCGTGGCATCGATATCGATGACATTGCCATGGTTGTGAACTACGATGTTCCGCACGAGGCCGAGGATTATGTACACCGCATAGGCCGTACCGCGCGGGCCGGGGCCGAGGGCCGCGCCGTGACTCTTGTCTCGTCGCGCGATCAGGCCAAATTCGGTCAGATTGAGAATTTTCTCGGCAAGCCTGTCCCAAAGGACGAGATTCCGGCGGAACTCGGCGAAGCCCCGGAATACCGCCCCGACCGGCGTAACCGTGGCCGTGGACAGGGCCGTAACGGCAGACCGGAGGGCCGTAACGGAAAATCCAAGAACCGCGACAACGGCAAAGGTCTGCGCAAAAATTCAGGAAAACCGAAGGAAAAAACATCCTCGCCATGCCCAACTCCCGAGGCAAAGGAACAGAAGACAGAAACCGTTGCGCCGCAGAACGAGACGCCCAAGCGGAAACCTAAGAAACGTCACTTCTACCACAGGCGCAAGAAAGGACCTGCGCCCGAAGCATGATACAGGAGCCTGTGAAGACAGGCTCTTACTGTACGCGTATGACGCGTATGCCGGTGAGCGAGCGGTTCCGGCGCATGAATTCGGCCAGCGGTTCGTCACTAAGCACTACCTTGCCTAGCGAGGATGATGCGTGGAGAAGGTGTGGAATGCCCTTGTCATCCTTGATAATCAGACCCATGTGGGTGACGTCCAGGTCCTTGAGCGAGGATGTCAGGGCCACGATGTCACCGCTGCGCAGTGACGCGATAACGGTCTTGTCGCCAAGATCGCTTGACCGCAGGTATGGATACCGGTGACCGCGGTAGCCTTGCTCGACAGCACGGACCTTCTCGAAGGTCGCCGAGTCGGCAAGCATGGGATAACGGTCGCGGTGGCGGCTCATGAAGTCGATGGTCTTGACGGCATGGCGGACGTTGCCGAAACGGTCGGTGACGTCACGGATCAATCCGCGGGCGCTGTTGTCGACCACCCAGTCGCAGATGTAGTGCAGACGTGAGGCGTAACCGTTCATCTCGCCGCCGCGATAACGCAGCCTCTCGAGATTGTAGATGTAGTCGCGCCAGGACGTGCGTCCCTCGCCGAGTGTTATTGCCAGGGTTGTCACGGTTTCCACGAATGTCGTGCAGTCCAGTTCGTCAAGGTTGACGCTAAGGTACTCGCGTCCGTCTGCCGAGTCGCATTCAAGCGTATGTGCGACGTAGGGACTCCCCATAAACTGGCGTCCGAACCACGCTACGCGTTCGTTGGGAGTCTTGAGATTGGCGCCCTCGGCGCGTATCAGCATGTCGGTGAGACGTGTCGTGTCACGTGCTTCGTCGTGGAAGCGTGCCTGGTCGGGCATGACGCGACTGTAGACACTGAGTGGAATGGCAGACAGAAATATGAGTGTGAATATTTTGACTAAGTATTTCATTGCTTGCGGGCCTGATTGGTTTTACGTCTGCAAAAATAGCAAAAAAACTTTAAAACGTAAAAGCAGGCAGAATCCTTTTGCCGGATTCATGCCTGCTTTTATATTCCGGGCGGAAGACCGTTGCTGCTGTATGTCTAGTTGCGCTTCAGGGCATAGTAGAGCGTATAGCCGCCGAGGCCAAGGAAGAGGAGAAGAATCACCGACATGGACATTATGTGCTCCGACGGCGCGAGCCATATCTCCTTGAAAAGGCCGATGTGCCCCATATCCTCGACCCAGGTCCAGAATACGAGGACCGTGGCTATGGCCATGCGTATGTTCGCGCCCCACGACGGTATCAGCATCTGTTTGCGGAAGATGAATACTGAGCCTATGAGACAGCCGAAGGCGATGATTAGTGTCACCGGATGGTCGTCACCCAGGAAATTCCGGTCGTAGCAGAACATCAGAAGTACGTAGGTGGCCCACATCATGACGTTTAGTTCCATGAAGGTGACAATAGAGGTGTGACGTGTCATGGGACGGGCCACTATGATGTCGCGTTTTCGGCCCATGAGACGTTTCTGGCACCAGTTGAAGAAATTGCATCCCGAGCGGATGCTGAAAAGATATATCAGCACGAACATCATCAGCATTCCGAACGTGGCGGGAAGTATCATGTACTCGGGCTGGGTCACATTGCCGCCGACAGGGTCGACGAAAGGCTGCATGCCGTTACGGTCGGCGTAATACTGGAAGAGAAACTCCACCCATCCGGTCCAGAACAGCAGTCCGCCGAACAGTCCGCAGAGTGTCTGCTTCAGGTCGCCGCTGACAAATACACCAAAGATTGTTATCAGCAGTCCGGCCAGACCCAGAAGAAATGCGCAGACGTGCAGTGGCCCTGGAGCCATGTTATGCTCCATGAGTATCATCGCGGCATGTCCAAGGGGCATCGTCAACAGTACAAGCATGAAGGATGCGAGTGCCTTGAGTGGATATTTCTTACGTATGGTTTTTTCGTTCATGATGGTTTGATTTATGTTTCGGTTTGGCAATGTCCGGGGCCGCCCGTGGATTTACGCATCAAAAAGATGCTGCCTCGGGCGTTCGCGGGAAAGAATAATAGAAATATAATGGTGCTTAGTGGAAATCCAATGACACTCCGGCCATAAGGTTGCAGCCGTCTGTCAGGGGGCAGTTGAGATAGTAGTACTTCGGCTTGTAGTTGAACAGGTTGTCGAGGGCGAGGGAAACCTTGACGTTCTTGCCTATCATCGAGGTGACGCTGAGTTTCCACATCGTGTAGGCGGGATAGTTGACCTCGACGGTGCCTTTCGAGATGTCGTAGTAGTCGCGGTATTCGACGTTCTTCACGCCCGAAAGGAAGCGGCCGCTGAGCGATGCGACTAGCGAGTATTGCCGGGAGAAGCGGTGTTCCCAGTCGGCACGTGCCGTCAGCGAATGCGCGCGCGCCGGGATGTACTGGTTGTTCGCCGTGTTGCCGTCCCGGTCCCTGGCGACACTCTCATGGGTGTAGGCATAGGTGAGTTTCGCCGATATGCCGCAGTCCCATCGGGCCTGGACGGCGGCCTCGCCGCCGAACACCGAGTAGTGGGCTAGGTTCACGTAGTCGAGGTATAGTTGTGTGGCGTCGTCCGGACGGTAATAGGGGACGCCGGTCGAGATGCGGTCGTGTATGTCGTTGTAGTATGCCGAGACCGTGTAGTTGAAATTCTTTCTGGTGTAGTCGGCTGATACGGTGACGTTGTGGCTGCTCTCGGACTTCAGCCGTGGATTGCCGTTGACAATCCATATTCCGGCCATGTCGAACTGGTAGTATTTCTCCTTAAGTGTCGGGGCGCGGAAGCCCATGCCGTAGCCGACGCGCAGGTGGAGGTTGCGGACGGGAGTATAGCGCGCGGACAGTTTCGGAGTCACACGCGACTCCTTTCCGTCCGAGAAGTAGTCGTAGCGCAGGGCGCCCACGACCTCGAGTTTCGATGACACTATCCAGTCATACTGGGCGAAGGCATCGGCCGAAACCTGATGGCGGTTGCGTTCAGCCAGTTTGGTGTTCAGCATGTAGTCGCGCATGAAGTCTGCACCCGCGGTCAGTGTGTTGCCGTTGTCGAAGATATGGCTGTAAAGTCCGCGGACAGAGTTCTGCACGTTGCTGTAACTGCGTATGTCGAGATCGCTCAGGCGGTAGAAGTCCGACTTGTCGTACTGGTCGAAGGAGTAACTCAGTTCCAGTTTGTCGGCATCGCTGATGTTCCAGTCGCCGCGCAGACCGGCCGAGTAGTCGCGGTAGCGTTCGGGAGAGTCGGCTGATCGTGCCAGTTGTCGGAAGAAGTATCCCGCGCGTCCGGAAATCCTGAGATTTTCCGAGGGGGTCCATGTCAGGCGGTCGCCGACGTTCCACACGCGGCTGCCGTAGATAGTCGAGACTATGCGGGTGACGGGATTGGGAGCCGAGTGGACATCGTAGTTGTCCACCGAGTGGTAACTGGCGCTCAGTACGTTTCGGAGGTATTTTCCTCTCAGTGTGAGCCCGAGATTGTATCGCTGGTCGTTGTGACGGCCGATGCGGGCGTCGGCGGTGACGCGCCAGGGTGACGTTGCTTTCTTTGTTATGATGTTTATGACGCCTCCGCCGGCGTTGCTGCCGTACAGCGCCGATGAGGCTCCCTTGACAATCTCGATGTGGTCGACATTCGACATGTCGAGACGCGTGAAGTCGACATCGTCCATGGTCTCGCCGGCCAGGCGCTCGCCGTCGACGAGGAAAAGCACGCTCTGGCCCCCCTGGCCGTTGAAGTTCAGGTGTGTCTGCTGGTTCATGGCGTAGGAGAACTCGACACCCGGCATTTCCTGCTGCAGCAGGTCCTGGATATTGGTGGCGTCGGACAGTGCTATTTCCTTGGCGGTGATGAGCCTTGTCTGAACCGGGGTGTCCTTCAGCAGTTTGGGTATGCGCAGACCTGTGATGACAACAGCGTTGAGGTCGACGGGCTGCTGGACCGCGGTGTCTGCGGCATTGACTGTGGTATTATCTGCAAGCGCCGGCACGAGAGAGGCCATGGCGGCCATACAGACGTATAAACGTTTCGGATTCATAAGGGATAACGATAGTTTATTGTCAGGCAGCATCTCGTACCGGTGGAACTTAGATAGTTCTGCAACTGGATTGCCGCCATCGAGCCGTCGGAGAGCCGGAGAATGAAAACCTTGCTGTTGTGGAAGAATGCCGGCGGCATCGGTGGAATGTCCATGGTGAGCCACGATGACAGCACGTCGTTTACGGCAATGCCCTGGTTGCCGATGATGCCGAGCAGCATGCGGTCCTGAACTGTCCAGACGTCGCTCTGGTTCCATGTGTCAGGCTTGAAATCCAGGCCGGCATAGAAACTGCGGTCCTCTGGGAGTTCCTCGAACGAGTTGAATGCTGTGGCGGCGACGGCTCCTCCGTTGGTGCGGACATTGTTGCGGTGTACGGCCAGAGTCCATTCTTCAGGCTCGCTCTGTCCTTCGGTGGGGTAGAACGAGCGGAACTCGTAATGATCCACTCCCGCGCCGTAGACATCGTACCAGTAGGTGTAGATGCCTGGCAGTTCTTCCGAGGGGTCCGTCTCAACGGTCTGGCCGGTGGCTTTCAGCGGAATGTCGCGTGTATCCCACAGCGACGAGGTGTTGAACGAAGGATTGGCGCTCACGGAGTCGGCGAGGACATGCAGGTCGATGTAGTGCCACTTCGTCCAGTCAGACGCGTCGATGTACAGCTGTCCGGCCACGGTCTCCGGTTCGTCGGCGGGAGGATTGTCGTAGACTCCGTCGAACAGCCCGTTGCATCCCGGCAGCGAGATTATCGCAACCGGGAATACTATTAACGCTATTATGAGTTTTCTGAGATTCATCAGGCCTGTTTACTTGGTGCCTGCGAAGGTGGCGACCAGCGGGAAGGGCATTGCGCCGAGTTTGAAGGGGTTCTGGATGCTGACGCTGTTGCCGTCGAACTTCAGGGTTATGGTGCTTCCGGCGCCCAGCACGTAGTCGTTGTTCATCGAGGTGTTGCCTCCGCTGACAGCCGTGAAGTGCTGCTTGATTCCGTCTGCGCTGTAGTCGCGGAAGTATGCTCCCTTGGCCTCGTCGTATGCGATGTCGGGGATGGTGACGGTGCCGAGCGTGAGGTCGCCCATGACGGTGCCGGTCAGCACGTATTCGGGATAGGTGAAGTTGATGGTGCCGTCGGGGTTCTCGCTTACGGTGCCCGTTATGGTAGTCTTGTAGGTGAACTGGCCCCCTACGACCACACTTATCTCACCGGTGTATTCGCCGGCGATGGTGCTTTTCTGCTCGAAACGCATTTCCTTGATGTCGGCCACGTTGATGGTCTGTGTGTTGCCGTTGTTGAATTCGATGGTGACGACGTCCTGTGCGCCGGCACTCAGCGCTGCGGTCAGTGCCAGGGCTGCTATGATTGCTTTCATTGTTTTTCTGTGTATGACTGGATTGGAATTAATGGAAAATTTGGGGAGAGTGGATATGATATCAGTGTACGACCTTGATGGCCTGCTTGCCTGCGAGCACCACATATACGCCCTTGGCGAGGCTTTCGAGCGACACGCTGTCGCGGCCTTCGAGCAACTGGGCGCCGCTGAGGTTGAACACACGGATGTCGTGACCCTCGCACTCGAAGGTTTCTCCGTCGTACCTGTAGACGACATCGCTATCGCTTATGACATCATCGACGGCGGCGATCTCGCTGAAGGTGAAGGTGGCGACATCGGCCAGCGCATAGGTCGTGCTTGCGCTGGCTGCGGTTATCAGCATGTCGCTGCCGCTGAATGTTACTTTCGGCTTGTCGCTGAGGGCGTATGTCGCCTTGGTGCCGTCCTTGAGATTGACCGACAGCGCCGTGGGGACTGCGAACATACCACCGCATATGCACAGGGCCGCAAGTGATAGAGTAAATTTTTTCATTGTAAATGTATTTTTATTAGTCTTGTTTTTCTGTTGCAAAATTACCTAGTTTTGCCCGCAGCCACAATACTTTGAAAAAGGTAATTGACACTTGGGGATGTTAAAAGTCATTACTCAGAAAGTATTATCGGTGAAAAACAAGTTTAAAGCACCAAAGGGCGCCATGAAAAGGCGCCCTCGGTGGGTATGGTGCTGTATTTGTGTCAGATGGATGCTTCGATGTTCCATTGGAAAGCGCGGAGGCCGAGGCGCGGACGCTCCTCGTCGAGTTGGCGCATGCGCTCGAGGACTGCCTGGGCGCGGTTGTCTTCGACTATGGTTATTATGGCCTGGGCCAGCGACGGCCAGGCGTGCGACCCGTAGTGCGGCTCGCCGTTGCGGCTCCCCCGGCCTGTGGCGAGGGGCCATTCGGAGAATCCGCGGCAGTTCAGGCGCTGGAGGGCGTCGACGATGGTCTCGTAGTGGGCCTGGTCGAAAGTTATCAGTATTGCTTTCATGTTCGGTCGGTTGTTTTTAAGATGCTGCGGAGAGTCAGGCTTTCTGCTTCTCCATCATTTTTGCTTCTTTGTCGAGGCGCTTGTAGAGTTTGCGGCGCTGGCGCTTGAGGCCTTTGCGGGCGAACACGCAGTAGAGCACGGGGACGAAGAGCAGTGTCAGTATTGTCGAGAAGGTGAGGCCGCCGATGACCGAAACACCCATCGGGCGCCACATCTCGGCACCCTGTCCGGTACCTACGGCCATGGGCACCATACCCAGGATGGTGGTCAGCGTGGTCATTACCACGGGACGCAGACGCGAGCGGCCGGCGTCAATCACGGCGCGGCGTATCGACAGGCCGCGCTCGCGGTTGAGGGTGATGTAGTCGATGAGCACGATACCGTTCTTAACCACGATGCCGATAAGCATGATGGCGCCGATCATCGACATCACGTTCAGCGTATGGCCTGTCAGCCACAGTATCATGAAGACGCCCGAGAAGGCGAACATCAGCGATGTCATGATGATGCCCGGGTAGGTGTAGCTCTCGAACTGGGCCGCCATCACGATGTACACGAGGATGATGATGAGGACTGCCAGGGTCAGCAGGTCGCCGAAGGATTCCTGCTGGTCCTCGAACGTGCCGGCTATGCTTACCGAGACGCCCTGGGGCAGGTCCATCCTGTCGATTTCGGCCTCGGTTGCGGTGACGACGTCACTCATGGGCACGCCCTGGACCACGGTCGACACGGTGATGATGCGCTCGCGGTCCTTGCGTTCGATCGTAGGCGGCGAGAATCGCTCGACAACGGTGCCGACGTCGCGTAGGCGCACGCTCTGTCCGGTCGGGCTGTAGATTAGGATGTTCTCGATGTCGGCTATGGTCTGGCGGTAGTTCGGGTCGTACATCACCTTGATGTCATACTCCTCGCCGTCCTCGCGGAAGCGCGAGGCGAGGGCGCCGTTGATGCGGTTGCGCACATAGGTGGCGGCGGTCTGAAGGTTGAGTCCGTAGATGGCGAGTTTCTCGCGGTCGAAGTCAATCTGGTATTCGGGTTGGTAGTCCGAGCGCGATATCATGACGTCTGCGGTGCCGTGTATGCCTTCGAGAACGGTCTTCAGACGCTGGGCGACCGAGTCGGTCTCGGTGAAGTCGTAGCCGTAGATTTCGAAATCGATGGTGGCCTGGCCGCCCATCGAGCCGCCTCGGCGTCCGCCCACGTTTACCTGGGCCTTCTTGTACTCGGGATACTGCAGGAGGTCCTTACGCATCAGCGCGGCGATTTCGGTCACCGAACGCTCGCGGTCACCGGGGTCGACGAGTTTGATGTTCATCGACACGATGTGCGGGCCGTTGTCGCTCAGCGAGGCGAAGGTGTTGTCCGACGATGCCTGGCCGGTGGTGTAGTTGATGGTCTGCATCTCGGGATATTTCTCCTGCCACTCTTTCACGAGCCGGTCGGTGACTTCGCGGGCTACCTCCACGCGTGTTCCGATGGGAAGTTCGAGGCTGACTCCGAGACGTCCGTCATCGGCTGTGGGGAAGAACTCGGTGCCGACGTCCTTCATCAGGAAGATTGAGCCGACGAATGTGGCGAGACAGAGGATGATGGTGATTATCTTGTGTCCCACGACCCAGCGGAGAAGTCCGGCATAGCCGTTGTCAAATGCGTCGAGGCCTTTCTCGATGGGCTTGAAGAACAGGTTGTACAGTTTGGAGTGGTGGGTCTGGCGGCGAAGCAGTTGCGAGCAGAGCATAGGGGTGAGGCTCAGGGCGCAGGTGGTGGAGATGATCATCATGATGGTCACCATCCAGCCCAGCTGGCGGAAGAGGACGCCGGTCATGCCAGTGACGAGGGTCAGCGGGAAGAACACCGCGATAAGGGTCAGCGTGGAGGCGATTACCGAGATTGCCACCTCGTTGGTACCGTGCACGGCCGCCTGTTTCGGGTCGGACCCTCGCTCGATGTGCGTCGTCACGTTCTCCAGCACCACAATAGCGTCATCCACAACCATACCGATCGATATGGACAGCGCGGACAGCGACACGATGTTCAGCGAGTCGCCCGAGATGGCCAGATAGATGAACGATGCGATCAGCGAGATAGGTATTGTGATACAGATGATGAGCGTCGCGCGCCAGCGGCCGAGGAACACGAACACCACGATTACCACGAAGAGCAGCGCGTAGAGCACGGTCTCGACCAGCGAGTCGATGGTGTTGCGGATGTTGTCGGAGGTGTCGACGATCATGCCCAGTTTCACGTCTGACGGCAGGCGCTTCTGCAGGTCGGGAAGCATCTCGAGCACCTTGTCGGAGATTTCCACCGAGTTGGCGCCTGACTGCTTCTGCACGACTATCATCGCTCCCTTGCGGCCGTTGTTGTATGTCTCCTGGGCGCGTTCCTCCACCGAGTCGTCTATCGTGGCGACGTCCGACAGGTATATGTTGCGTCCGTCACGCGAGCCGACCACGATGTTCTTCATCTGGTCCGACGAGGTGAACTCGCCCTGCACGCGCAGCGAGTAGGTGTCGTTGCCGATGTCGAACGAGCCGCCGGGTATGTTGCGGTTCTCGGCGGCGACAACGGCCTGGATGTTCTCGATTGTCAGGTTGTATGCCTCGAGGCGCGCGGGGTCGACATATATGTGGATTTCGCGCTTTGGTGCGCCGGATATCGACACGGAGCCTACGCCCGGCACGCGGGCGAGGGGATTGGTGACCGACTCCTCGAGAATCTTGTATAGGCCGGGCATCGACTCTTCGGCCTGGACCGAGAGCAGCATGATGGGAATCATGTCGGTCGAGAACTTGAAGATGATGGGGTTCTCGGCATCGTCGGGCATTGACGATGCCACCATGTCGAGTTTGTCGCGCACGTCGTTGGTTATGACGTCAATGTCGTTGCCGTACTCGAACTCGAGGGTGATTACCGAGATGTTCTCGCGCGAGCGCGATGTGATGTGCTTCAGGTTCTCGACGGAGTTGAGGACGTTCTCCAGCGGTCGGGTCACGTTCTGCTCTATATCTTGGGCCGAGGCGCCCTGGTATGTTGTCATCACCATGATGGTGTTTGTCTCGATGTCGGGATACAGGTCGATGGGGAGTTTGCTCAGCGAGAAGAGGCCCATGATCAGCACCGCCACGAAACAGAGGGTGGTCATAATCGGTCGTTTGACCGCACTGGCGTATAGACTCATATATTTGAGTTGAGGGAGGTTGGAGACTGAGGTTTATTTCGAGGCTTTGAGACGTGCCTTGCCGCCGTTCACCAGACGCGACTGGCCGGTGATGACCACGGTGTCGCCGTCTTCAACACCGGAGAGAAGTTCGTACGACTCGCCCAGGCGCTGGCCGAGTTCCACGAGTTTGAACTCTACGGTGCCGTTGGAGAACACATAGACGTAACGGTTGCCCGAGCCTGTCTGCTTGACTACGGCGCGGTCGGGGACAACGACGCGCTCGGCTGTGCCCTGTACCATGTTCACGCGGGCGAACATGCCTGGGAAGAATTTCTCGCCGGGATTGGGGACGATGACCTCGGCCTGGAAGGTTCGGGTCGACGGGTCGACGTTGGGATAAACGCGCGAGATTTTGCCCTCGAAGGTCTCGCCGGGGAATGCGTCGAAGGTGACGCTCACGGGGGTTCCGGCGCTGACGAGTGCGCGGTCGTTCTCGGTGATGTTGATGACGAGTTTGACGTTAGGTGTTATCTGGCCCACGGTGAGGATGGGCTGTGAGCCTGTCATGTCGCCGGGGTCCTGGTTGCGTGCGGTCACCACACCCGAGATGGGCGAGCGGAGCACGGTGTTCTCCATCACGTTGCGGTACTGCTGGCGCTGGGCGTCGAGTTGGGCCTTGAGGGCGTCGACCTGTGCCTGTGTGCCCGAGCCGATGTTCAGCAACTGGACGGCGCGGTTGTACTGGCGCTCGATTTCGTCGAGGTTCACCTTCAGCGATGCCGCCGTGGTGTTGTCGAGGGTGACGAGCACCTGGCCGCGCGAGACGTGGTCGCCGACGTCCACCGTTATGGTCTTGATGCGGTTGGGCGAGTTGGGCGAGATGTTGTTGGTGTTGAAGGCCTCGACCGTGGCCGTGTAGTTCTTGTTCTGGTCGACGGTCTGCCGCGAGGCTGTCGAGACCTCGATTACGGCGATTTCATCCTCGGGGTTGGCTGTCGCGGCTTTGTCCTCTTTTTTCTGGCATGAGGTGGCAAGTATCATGGCCGAGGCCGCGAGTGTCATTATGGCATATTTCTTCATCGCTGTGGTGCGTGGATTGGTTTTGTATGTTTTTTATGAAATGTGATTTCTTCCGGTGGACGGGATGATTATTTCGTGCCGGTGTCGGCGGTGCCGAGCAGGAGTTCGAGGTCGTTGGTGGCCACGAGATAGTTGTAGATGGCCTGGAAGTAGGTCAGGCGGCTCTGGGTCAGGGCGAGTTCCGAGTCACGCAGGTTCAGGTAGGAGGCGGCGCCTATGTCGAAACTCTGCGACATGATGTTGTAGGCGCGGTCGGCCTGCTTCACGCTCTCGGCGCACGATGCAATCTGTCGCACGTTCAGGTGTATGTTGTCGACGGCGAGTTTGGCCTGCATCGACACGTTGTGTTCGATGTTCTCGCGCTGCAGCATGTTTTCGGTGGCCTGTATCTGGGCCATCTTGATGTTGTTGTGGCGGCGTCCTCCGGTGAACAGGGGAATCGACAGGTTCAGCCCCACGACCGAGTAGGGGTTCCATCTGAAGTTCTTGAAGGGCGAGCCGTCGGACGATGATGTCCAGTTGTAACTTGCCGTCAGGGCGAGGGTGGGGTACCATGCCATCTTGTTGACGCGGACGGCCTGGTCGAGGGTGTTCTGCGCGAGTGTGTTCTGGATGAGTTGCGTATTCTGCGAGTAGTCGGTGGGAAGCGCCATGACGTCGTCGTACATGGTTTTCTCGTATGCCGAGAGTTCGCCGACGAACTCATAGTCTAACCTGGCGTCGACGCCCATCAGCAGCATCAGCTGCAGTCGTGCCTGGCGTATCGCGATGTCGGCCTGCAGCAACTGTGGCTCGACGTTCTTCATGGCCACCGAGGTGCGCAGCACGTCGTATTCCGAGGCGTCGCCGGCGGCGAAGCGCTTGCTGTAGATGTCATAGGTCAGGGCGGCCATGTCGTACGACTCCTGGATTACTTTCTTCGAGTCTTTGGCCAGCAGAAGCGTGTAGTATGCCTTCTTGACCTGGGCGATGAGGTCGAGGCGCGAGGCGCGGGCCTGCTCGACGGCCTGCAGTATCTGCGCGTCGCTGAGTTTCATCGACGCCCACAACTGGGGTGCCACGAGAGGCATCGAGGCCGAGAAGCCCATCTGAAACGAGTTGTCCAGACCCATCTTGATGCCGCGCTGGCCGGCTTTGGCTGCCGGGGTTTCGGGAGTCGTATCGCCGCTGTCGCCTGGGGTGTCCGATCCGCTGTCGCCCGACCCGCTGTTGTTGCCGCCCATGCCGCCGAAGCCCGACATGTTCATGTAGGCAACCTGCTTGGCGAGCATGCGGTTGTACTGTCCGCCGAAACTTATCTGGGGAAGAAGTTCGGCCAGAGCGTTTTTCTTGGAATAGTCGACACGGGTGATTTCCATGTCGGCGACTTTCACGGTGGGGCTTACGCTCAGCGCGATGCGCAGGCAGTCGTCGAGTGTCAGTGGCACCCCGTACGAATAGACTGCCTCCTTGGGTGATGCGCCGGCATCCGCGATACTGTCCGCCGCGGATGGCGTAGCCGTTCCGCAGAATACTGCGGAGAGGGCGAAGGAGAGAATAAAATGTCGTAAGTTCATAACTTTATTTTACCGAAAGATTGGTCTGTTTGGACAGCCTGTGTGTGATGATTAGGCCGTGTTCCCACTTTTTCGGGTGCAAAGTTATTACTTAATATATTAATAGATGTGAAAGGCTGAAATTATTTCCCGTTTTGGCCAATAATTGCGAAAAACGTTCCACTTTTTACCATTTCAGTCGCGGCGGAATATGTCGCGGGTGTAGACTTTCTCGCGAACGTCGTCGAGAACGGTGTCGTAGCGGTTGGCTATGATGGCCTGGCACTGGCGTTTGAATTCAGCGAGGTCGTTCACCACCGGACTGCCGAAGAACGTGCTGCCTTCTGCCAGAGTAGGCTCGTAGACGATGACGCGTGCCCCTTTGGCCTTTATGCGCTTCATAACCCCCTGTATGGACGACTGCCGGAAGTTGTCGGAGTTCGACTTCATGGTCAGGCGGTACACGCCTATCACGCAGTCGCCCTCGGGAGCCGTGCCGTAGGTGTTCGATTTGTAGTAGTCGTAGTACCCGGCCATGCGGAGCACCTGGTCGGCGATGAAGTCCTTGCGCGTGCGGTTGCTCTCGACAATCGCCGACATCATGTTCTGCGGGACGTCGGCGTAGTTTGCCAGCAGTTGCTTCGAGTCCTTCGGCAGGCAGTAGCCGCCGTATCCGAACGAGGGGTTGTTGTAGTGCTTGCCGATGCGCGGGTCAAGGCCGATGCCGTCGATGATGGCCTTGGAGTCGAGGCCCTTCACCTCGGCATAGGTGTCGAGTTCGTTGAAGTAACTGACGCGGAGGGCCAGATAGGTGTTGGCGAAAAGTTTCACGGCCTCGGCCTCCTTGATGCCCATGTATAGCACGGGGATGTCTTCCTTGATGGCCCCCTGGCTGAGCAGACCGGCGAAAATGTGGGCGCCCTCGTTGAGAAGGTCGATATCGGTCAGGGCGAGTATCGCCTCGTTCTCTTCCCGGCACTCGGGGCGGTCGATGAGTTTGGGTATACCGGCAATGATGCGCGAGGGATACAGGTTGTCGTACAGGGCCTTGCTCTCGCGCAGAAATTCGGGGAAAAACAGCAGGTTGAGCCTTTTTGTTCCCTTAGCCTGATATTTCTGATACAGCGAGCGGCAGTATCCTACGGGAATCGTGGACTTTATCACCATCACGGCGTCCGGATTGACCTCGAGCACCAGGTCGATGACATCCTCGATGCAGTGGGTGTCGAAATAGTTGCGCACCGGGTCATAGTTGGTTGGAGCCGCTATCACCACGAAGTCGGCGTTGCGGTATGCTTCGGCGCCGTCGAGTGTCGCGAGGAGGTCAAGTTCCTTCTCGGCGAAATATTTCTCGATATACTCGTCCTGAATAGGCGAGCGGCGGCTGTTGATCAACTCCACCTTCTCCGGCACGATGTCGACCGCAGTCACATGATTGTGTTTCGCGAGGAGCGTGGCGATACTCAGACCCACATACCCCGTACCCGCAATAGCGATATTATACTGATTCATAAACAAACCTGTTAAATTCAAAACCAAGAACTCATTCGCAGAAACAACCCGCCCGTTCCAAAAACAACTCGGTCATTTCCGCCAAACAAAATTAGAAAAACACCCCGACAATTCCAAATTCCATCCTGTAGGGACATCGCTTTGCGATGTAAAACCTCGAGATAAAAACCCAAGAATCAACAATCACCTATAGCAAATAACCTTCAACACATTGATATCCAAAATAAAAAAAGGTTCAAAATCCAAAAGACTTGAAAAATTATTGTAAATTGGTAATCCATTTAATAACAGGAGACAAGATTATGGCACGACCAATTGCCGAGACTCCTAATACTGACTGGCGAAGACGCTGTGCGTTTTGAGAAACTCAGAATGGAAGTAAAAAGCCTCAGTAAGGAGCAACGCGCCGAAAACTCACGAAAATTCAAAGAGGCAGTCAAGAAAGCCAAGGAATACATCACGATCTGTCTGTAGGAGATGAAATTAACCTCATTGGATGAACTGAAAGACCGTCATCTCGGCAAAATCGGAACGCCTGATCGTGACGCATGCGAAGCCGAAGTAAAGGAGGCCATACAAAGTTACCATATTTGAGAGGCTATAAAAGCCAACAAGTAATGCAATATGACCAAGGGCCAGTTGGCATAACTTATCGTTTTTAGATAGGCGCGTTGATGAATTTTAGAAGGTGAGTCTTACGCTTTTTTGAGGAGGGCGCGGGAGAGGGCGCGGCGCAGGGTGTCGGCAACCTGCCGGATATAACGCAGTGCAAGAGCCTCGGGTAAAGGTCCGCGGGTCTTGACAATATCGTTCAGTGACGCCCCGTCGACATAATCCATGGCGTAATAGGCTGTATTGTTGTCCTCGAAGACATCGGTGACACGTACGATTCCTGGATGGGACATGCGACGCAGAGCGCGGGCTTCGTCAATGAACTTCTCCTGGATACGCTGAGTCAACGGTCGCTTTTCCTCGGTCATGACGGAAATGGAGCCATCCTAACTACGCATACAGAAATCACGCAGGAAAAGTTCCTTGATGGCGACACGCTCACCTAAGAGAACCTGTTCGGCCTCATAAGTACAGCCGAAGCCTCCGCTACTGATAAAGCGGATAATTCTGTAAGATCCGCCATGAAGCATCATGCCTGGAGAAAGCACAAAACCGTCCATCTAGAAACTGACTGATTAAAAAAATGATTGATTTTCATGCAAAGGTATTGCTTCCGTTCTCATTCACAAATTCCTCACTCTAAAAAATAAATTCATAAAATAAGAGATGGTTTGATAGCCGAATTTAATCTAAAAGTGATAAAATAAATTTTAGCGAAGACGCTGCCTATAGTGATGTGCCGATATTTTCGAACAAATACAACCGTTAAGTTGTATAATTGAAAATGAATGATTATCTTTGCAGAAAAGAATCATAATATGGAATTCGATCTGATAACTGAAAATGGCAACCTCTGGGCAGTAAGATATGATAACTGCCTAGACAATGTGCTTGACACTATATTGGGGCAGTGGAATGATGTCACATGGCTTCGTTCATTCTTCAAGCAGAATATTGGAGATTTGGCAGCATACTTCAAGATAACTGATGTCAATCAGGCTATATATGACACCATCGAGGATAGCGAAAGGTTACAATGTCTTATAATGGACATATCTCCGGATGCAAATTTAGACCAGATTTTCAGGCCGTTGGAGAATCAGCGAATGACGGAAATGCTTCTTGGTAAAGAAAAAGCAAGACTTAGGAACACGCCCGACCATGCCTCGTGGCTACGTATCTATGCGATAAAACTAGATCCCGGAATTTATATCATTACGGGAGGTGCCATCAAATTGACCAGAACTATGCAGGAACGAGAGCATACACTTGTTGAACTTGCGAAGATGGAGCGAGTTCGCCGTTATCTGCTTGACAACAATATTGTTGATATGGATTCTTTTCAGGATTATCTTAACGAAATCGGCTAAAGAACACGACTATGAAAACGAGAGAAGAAATTATAAACAATCTCAAACGGCATCAGAGCGCAACCCCATCCAGATGGAGGGAGAATGCCGAGTGGCGCATTGCCAACAAGGAATGGCTTCGTTATTCGCAGCACATCGCCATGATGATGCTCGACAAGATGGAAGAACTCGGACTGACACAGAAGTCGGTGGCGGAGCGCATGGGTTGCTCTCAACAATACATCTCACGAGTATTGAAAGGCACCGAGAACCTCTCTATCGAGACAATATCAAAGATTGAGAATGCTCTCAATCTCTCCATCCTTGAGCCTGTATTCGTGAGCAAATAAAACAGGTTCTTACGCTTTTTTGAGGAGGGCGCGGGAGAGGGCTCGGCGGAGGGGGTCGACGGCCATGGCCAAGAGGTAGAAGCCAAGGACAACCCCTGCGCCGACGAGTGTGAGTTGCCAGCATGGCAGTGTGGCTTCGAGACGCAGCATCAGCGGCTTCATCTCGTAGGCCCATATCTGCGGCGACTTGTGTATGAGGTAGGCGGCGAAGGCTGAGCGGGCTGCATAGTTGATAAAGCGCGACTGAATCCGCATGGTGGTGAAAATCAGAAACAGACTGACAGTGGAAAGGAGAACCAGCGGCGAGTTGTAGGCAAATACGCTTGCTGTGTCAAAGTACAGCGAACAGACGAATATACCTGCCGTGGACAGCAGGTAGACGGCAATGATGGCGGGACGTCGCCGGTTGATGGCGTCCTGCGACACATGCAGGCGTATGAAACGGGCTATCATGTAGACCATTATCAACTGCACAACGGTGTAGCCGCTGGGATTGAACGAACCATGCCAGAACCATCCGCACCATACGTTGAAAACTATGAATACGGCAAGCAGCCATGCGTACTGTCTGCGGTCAAGAGCCTCCAGACCCGCGTTGAGCACCGGGCTGAGCAACATCAGGCAGAAGTAGGCCGGAACGTACCACAGGTCGGTATGAGTGAGCACAAGCCAACTCTTGCACCATCCTTCCAGTGACATCCCTCCCGGAAAGAATATCCAGCGAAGTGTGTATATCAGCACGGCATAGAATACGCATTGGAACAGAAAGGCCACCGCACTGCGCCAGCGTAGCCGGATGCCGAAATACCCCGAAATCATTGTGAAGCAGTTGACACCGATTATCGCCATCGACTCAATCGCCAACCGCCACAGGTCGTAAGCAGAGGCCTCGGACAGGTTGCCTTCAAGAGTCGGCAATCCTAGAGCCGCTCCGTCGGCATGCAACGTCAGCACCATCAGCATACTGATGATGCGAAGCAATTCCATATTGGACTGTCGCCGCATTGCCATATACTACCTTGTCGTTAAAATCTGCGCTATCCCCGCAAAGGTAAGATAAAAATCCGACAACACAAATCGAATTATTGAGCCGACAATTTTGACCATAACCTAACTTCAACTTGCGAACAACATTTTTTCGTGTTTTTTTGTCGGGCGAATTTTTTTGTTAATTTTGCCAATCTATTCAGACGGGGGAGGGCGAAGGGGTGTTTTGTATTGTATCTTTGCAGCGGATAAAATGAAAGAATTTTGACTTTAGATTAGATAAAGATAGATTGATAAAGATAGTTTGAAAGGTTTATTAGACAATGCTTAATCCAATGCAATTATGAAAACGACTATGAAAATTATTCCGAAAACGGTTCCGAAAGAGATTCGGACGCACATAAAAAAGTCCCGGAAAATGTTCCGAGACTGATGGTTAGCGCAATATTGTTATGACCTTGGCGGTAGATGCAATATTCTTATTCTCAGGGGCGTGTCTCTGAGAAGAGGACGTGCTTTGCCTTAGAACGGATAGCCTATGGCCAGATGTAGGGCGAGCGATTTGCCGAAAGATGTCATGTTGTAGTAGCCCTTTTTGCCGGTGTCCCACGGGGCATGGATGCCGACACCGAGGTCAAGACGCACGACAAGCATCGAGATGTCCAGTCGCAGACCCGCTCCCGTGCCCAGGGCAAGATCCTTGAGGAAAGTTGACGCCTTCAGTGTTCCTCCAGGACGCTGTTCGTCGTCCTTCAGCAGCCACACGTTGCCCGAGTCAAGGAAAATCGCGCCATGAAGGGGACCGTAGAGCGGGAAGCGAAGTTCGGCGTTAGCCTCGAACTTGAACGTACCTGTCTGGTCGAAATAATTGCCGGGAGTATCTTTCGGCGCATGGTACGAACCGGGACCGATTGAACGGACCGTGAAGGCGCGGACAGAGTTCGCACCGCCGCAATAGAACTGCTCAGCGTACGGTACCTGTGACGAGTTGCCGTAGGCATGTGCCGCTCCGACGGCTCCGCGCATCACCAGCCATATGTCGCCGCGTCCCAGACGCCGGCCCCACACCAGTTGGGTCTGGCCCTTGACGAACTGCGAGAAAGGTGTGCCGAACAGACGTTTCTCGCCCTTCTTGCCGCAGGCCTGGTATATTGACCAGAAGAGGTTGCCGGCCTCCTGGACAGTGAAGGTCCAGCTCAGCCTGTTGTCAGAGTCCAGATAGCGGTCCCAGTTGTAGGAGAACATCATCTGGGGAATATACTGCGAGCGGAAACTCAGTGCCACGGCCTGGTTCTCGTTCATTATCGAATCGAACTCCGCCGTCGTGTTCATCAGTTTGGTGTAGGTCAGTTTCAGGGGAGTGAACGACAGGTTGGTGTTTCGGGTCGCCAGCCAGTCGTATGACATCTGCAGGTTGAACTGCGCCATGCGGAAGAAGTGCGGGCGGTTGAGCAGGTCGGCGTTAAGCGAGAAGCGTGTCCATGAGGTCTCGCGACGACGGCGCGGAATGAACTTCGGCATAAGCAGTCGAGGGAAAGCCAGCGCTGCGGTCAGTCCGGCCTCGTAGGAGTTGAAGATGCCTCCCGAATTGTCGCCGCCGGTCTGCCATTCGTAGGCGCCGTTCAGTTTGACCGAGAGCTGCTCGCCGCCGCCGAAGATGTTCTTGTTGGTGACGCCCAGCTGTATGCCGGGGCCGAGGTACGAGTTGGACTTAGAGGTGACGTCCACTTCCACCGAGGCCTCAAGCGGCTGGTCGAGTGTGCAGTCGACAGTGACGTCGAGCACGTGGCGGTGTTGGCTGAATCCTGTGGTGTCAGGCGTGGCCTCGATGTTGATGGCGTTGAATATTCCCATTCGGGCGAGATAGGTCTGCGTGCGGTCCATGTCGCTGACGCGGAAAATCTTTCCGGGCCTGAAACGCACGGCCTCCTCGATTGACGCCGGACGAAGCCGCTGGGGCATCATGCGGACGAGTGTCATGCGCTCCATCTGCAGGGTGTCGGGACGGCCGGGTCCGCGGTTGCGGTTGACGACTATGGTCACCTTGCCCGTCCGGTAAGGCTCGATAAGCGCATGCGGGATATTCGACGAGAGAGCCAGCCGCAGGTTCACATGCCCCGGGTCGGAGATTGTGTCGGCCAGATACTCTATGTATTCGGGTCGGAAGAAATAGTAGCCCTTGTTGCGCAGCGAGTTCGCGATCTTGACGCGTGCCGCCGACAGCGAGTCGGTGCTGTAACGCTGGCCAGGGCGCAGGTAGGGATTCTTACTTGCGATCGAGTCGATGAGCGAGCCGATCACGGTGGTGTCCGGCGGGAACTCGACTGTCTTGAAGGTATATGCCGGACCTGTCTTGATATTATAGATGACAGACGCCTTGCGCTTGTTCTTTTTGCCGGGGACAATCTCGAAACTTGCGGTGCCGCTGAAGTAGCCGTTGTTGTCGAGTATCTCGTCGAGCATGTGTGTGCGCAGGTCGGGACGGACATCCGATATTAGCACCGGGTCCTCGACGAACTTCTCGTAGAGCCAGTGCTTGATGCCCTTTTCGGCGCGTGGCCAGTTGTTGTACACCCACAGTCCCAGCGGGAAGGGATAATGCCATCCCACGAGGCTCCAGTAATTGTTCGGCGGCACGTCGACGGCATCCGTTATCGCCTCGCGGACTCCGGCGGGAACCTTCTCGCCCACCGAGTCGGGCACGATGTTCACCTTCTTGACACCGGTGTACAGGGTCTCACCGGGATCGAGGCGGCGCGTGGTCGAGCAGGAGGCGGCAATCGCCGCCACGAGGACGCAAATCAGAAGTCGGTATGTTGTATCTCGGGTAATCATTTGCCTGTTGTAATAGTGTCGCTTGGAATTGATTTGTCGCCGGCGGTTGCCGTATCCGGCTCGGCGAACGTGGCCGGAGCGGCCGGAGTGAATTCCTCGGGATTGAAGATGGTCTGCTGGAGGCGCTTGCGGCGGCGGAAGCGGAACATGTCGCCGAGACGGCTGATCTTGCGCCGGTAGACGAAACCTACGCCCGTCGAGGTTATCTCACCCTCGAGTATTGACTCGAAGCCGGTCTTGCGGAAGACCTTGACATACATGGTCCCGGCCTTGTTCAGGAGGTACTCCATCGAGATGTCGTTGAAGAGGTTGTTCGCCACTTCCTCGCCAGGCTGGGTGTCTGTCGAGTAATTGCCTCCGACCGAGACCTTGAAGCGGTCGTTGAACAGCGATTTGGACACCTTGTAGGAGTATTGTGTGGTCTGGCGCGAGATTCCTTCGTCAGTCCGGTCGAACTGGTTGATGCCGAAACTCAGGTCGACGCCCTTGATCGTGTTGGCGGCCCACGAGTTGATCTGCGAGGTGAGGAAGGAGTACAGCGGATTGCCCGAGAGGTTGGCGTTAGCCTTGGTGCCAGGACCGGTGTACATGTTGTACAGCAGCATGTTCATCGCCTCGGAGGCGCGTTGTGACGGGGACATTGACTGGAGTTCGTTTGCGATGGTCACGTCATCGCCAGTCGAGAGGTCGAACACGACGTTCATGTTGGAGAGGCTTCCGGTGACGCCTACCGACACGTCGAAGTTGACAAGACGGGAGTTCTGTCCCTCCTGGGTTACATTGGCGCGCATCTGGTCGACGGCATGCAGGTTGAGCGCCGGATCGAGGATGTCTCCCGAGAAGGCCACATACGATCCGTCCTGCAGGTCGAAGGTCTTCTGTGACATTACAGGCGGCATGCCGTAGCGCACGAAACCGCCGTTGATGTTGAGGCGTCCTGTCAGGCGTCCAGTTTCCTCGAGGGGAGTCTGGGTGTAGTTGAGCGTGCCTTCGCCCAGTATCTGCGCCTTGTTCTGGCCCTTGGCGTCGAGGTCGACCGATATTGTGGTGCCTGACTGTATGGTCAGCAGGGCGTTGAGGTTCATCGCCATGCCCGTCTGCACTAGAGAATCCGCATCGGCTACGGCCGTCGAGTCGTTGAAGTTGACGAAACGCACCATATTGTTGTCGGACTGGCTCTGGAGTTTGTCTTCGGCGTCGGTCATGATATAGGTCACGTTGGTGCCCGAGTTGAGGCGGGCCCTCGCGTTGATGTCGAGGAATGAGAGCGATCCTCGAGCCGTGGCGTCGAGGTCAATGAACGCGCGTCCGTATACCTCGGCACCCTTGGTCGCACGCTGCGACTTGACTATCTGCATGTTGGAGGCCTTCATCGAAAGGTCCAGCCCGATGTCCTCGAGTGAGCGTATGTCGACGTTGCCGTTGATGTAGAGCGGGTTCTCGTTGCATGCCGTGATGGCGAAGTCGTTGAGGCGAAGTTTGTTGTCATGCACCGGAACGCTGTCGGAACTGAGCCGGAAAGTGGTGCCGAGCATATTGACGCGAACTGCCGTCGAGTCGAACTGCATGAAACCGTCGAGCCGCGGGGCCTTCATGTCGCCCGAGACGTCCATGCGTCCGTTGAGTGTGCCTTCGAGCCGTGCTACGCCGGGCATGAAGGCGTTGACCGTGGATAGCGGGAGGTGAATCAGCGTCATGTCGAGCAGGAAGGGTGATGTGCGTGTCGAGTCGTTGAGCGCTCCGTTCAGTGTCAGCGACTTGTGTCCGTTCACCCATAGGGCGACGTCTGCGTTGATAACTCCTCCGGGCGAGGTCTGCATGTCGATGTCGGCCTTGAAGTCGCCTACGCGCTCACGTCCGTACAGGAGGTCGCCGAGAGTCATGTCGCCGTTCGCCATGAGTTTGCCGTCGTGATAGTTGAACTTGAGGTCGGCCGAGACGTTGCCCTTGATTGCCGGGGCGAACGGATTCAGGGTTATCCAGTCCTGGATGCGTATGTCGCTTAGTTTGATTATGAGGTTCTCCTTGCTGTCGTGCTTGCTGTGGTCATGTACATCGGCAGCGAGATTCTCGGTGTAGATGTCGACGGACGATATGTCGGAACGCATTTTCAGATTGGCGTCGATATGCTTGTTGACGAAGTCGTAGCGCACGAAGTTGTCTTCGTTCACGAGCCACTGTTGAAATCCGATGGTCGGGTCGAGAGGGCTGAAGTGCAGGGTGGCGGTGGAGTCGGGATTGAGGTCGACGTATGCGCCGAACTCGAAGCCTGTCTTGTTCCGTATGTTACGCTGCTCGAAGTTCAGTCCGAGACGTCCCGGACGGAAGTAGCCTTTGATGTCGGCGGACGCCCACTCGTCGAAAGTGCCGGGTCGGTTGCGCATCGAGCCGGTATAGTTCAGCCGGTTGCCGTCCTGTCTGACATCGAAGAACAGCGAGTCAACCTTGGTCTGTCCCGAGGTGATGCCCTCGGCGCTGGCGTCAAGCGAGAAAACCGTGTCATTGTAGGCCTTTATCTCGAAACTCCTGACGGTCGTATTCATCTGGCTGAGGTATTCCGATACTATGTTGTTGTCTCCGCCCTCGATCACGAATGTGAATTCGGGCAATCCGTCCTGCAACTGGTCGATGTTTATACGTCGCTCGTCCATCTGGTTCCTGAGGACGGTCATCAATCGACCGGGGACTGTCATGAGGGAGTCAAGCGGGCGGTATGCGTCGAAGTCGGCCCTGAGGTCGCCGTTGTTCAGCATCAGGCAGGTCATCGAATCGGTGGCGTTCAGTGTGGCACTGATGTCGTTCATCCTGAGCGGGCCGACCGAGTCGGTGTAGACCATCGAGGGAATTTCGAGTTCGGCCCTGAGTATGGTAGGGCGTTTGGCGTTTGCGGCAGCCTTCAGGCTCGCCGAGCCTTCGATCTCCATCGGGGTGAGACTGAGTCCAAGTGCGTGCAGGTCGAGTTTGCGCGAATCGGCCTGCACGGTCCACTCGTATGTCTCGCCCGAGAGATTGCCCTCGGCGGCTAGTGAAATGTCGGCTCCGGGATTATGGGAGTCGAGGTTTATCGCCGCGTATCCGTCCGCGAGCCTGGCGGTGCCGCTGATGTTGTCCAGGGCCTGTCTGTTGTAGACCACGTGCCTGAGGTCGATGGTGGCGTCCGCTGTGGTACTGTTGCTGAAGAAGTTGAATCCGCGGCCAGTGGCGCTGATATCGGCGGTGAGGTTGCCGACACCGAGTGTGGGCATGAAGGCGTCCACGGGGAAGTTGTCGGTGACGAGCGTCAGGTCGTAACTTTCGGCATTGCCGTGGAAATCTCCGTCGAGGGCGAGCCGCCCCTGGGCGGTGCGGGCGTCGATGTTGCCGCTGTAGTTGCCTCCGGCGAATCGTACGTCTCCGTCAAGACTTAGCGGCGGAATGCGTACCTCGCCCAAAGTCTGTGCCAGAATCTTGCGCCATGGCGAAAGGTCGCCGATGCGTCCCGAGAGACTTATGTCGCCCCCCATTCTGTCGGGTGACATGATGTCGGACAGTTGGCCCGAGGCATCGAGGCGCAGCGAGTTCGGGACATTCAGGGCGAGAGTCTCGATGTCCAGTCGCGCCATAGAGCCGTCAGCGTCAAGTGTCGCATCGATTATTGTGCCGGGATGCAGTCCGGCGAAGTATGGGCTAAGGAAAGGGAACATCAGGGCGAGGTCCGTGCAGGACAGTTCGCCCTCGGCGTTAATTCCTAATGGTAAAGACGTGTCCTCGACGGGATTGCCGACGCCCATCATGCCCGAAGCGCTCAGGTTCGTGCCGCCGGGTGTCGTCAGGCGTACTTTCTCGAAATCAAGGCGTGTGGCGCTGACCTTAAGAGTGCCGTCGAGGACGAGGCTGACGCCGCAGCGCTCGGTTCCCGAGATTTGAAGCGGCACGGTGACATCGGTGGCGCGGTTGAAGAAATTGTTGACGGCCAGATGACCGTCTTTGAGTTGGATATATGCGAAATCCATCCCTGTCATAGGTGTATAGCCGTGTGTTGTGTAAAGCGCATCGACAGAATCGAAATCCACCCGGCCCACCCGGACTGTCCATGGCTCCGAAGCCACCGCCGCAGTATCGGCCGGAGCGACCTTTGTGGCGAGTATCTGTGCCGAGTCAGGCATAATATACGCCGCCTTCATTCCGTGGCCCGAGAAATCAGACACGTCAACTGTCTGTTTTACGATATCGATTTTGCCTCCGCTCATTCGCGCGTAATCCATGTGGACTCCGAGCGAGTCAATCGTCGGCATCATGTTCATGCGGAAGGTGAAATTATGGAGGTCTATTGTCCGGGCATCGATGTTCAGCGGACTGGGGGGAGTCGTGTTAGCGGGAGACGGAGGCGGGCAAGGATTGATATATATGTCGACAAGACCGTCAGCCATAGTGGCGTGTTCGACATCGATTTTCAACGGAGAAAGGCGCACTGACGCCGGGTCGAGCCTGACACTGCCAGCCGAGACGACGACGCATGTTGCCGAGTCGCGTGTGCCCATCTGATAACGTGCGTCGCTGAGTCGCACGCCCTCCACATCCACATTCATGGCAAGCAGTGGAAGCAGACGCACATTGCCCTCGAATGCGCGGGCCCGTATCATGGTGTCTCCGTCCTGCACCATGAGCAGACCGTCGAGGGATACTTTGAGCGGGAAAGAAATCCTCAGTCCGTTAAGGGCGAATTCCGAGCCGGGCCTTGAATTCATGGCCTTGACCACTGACTCCCTGGCCTCGTTCTGGAACCAGAAGGAATACAGACCCGTCAGCAATCCCGCGACCATAAGCACTATGCCCATGGCCACCAGGCCTGTAACCTTGAAAATCTTTGCTGCGGGACGTTTCATTGACTGTCTTTCCGTATTAGGGAACCGAACGTTTTTCAGTCCATTGTCCCCCTTGGTTCGTGATGGATGAATTTGTGATGGATTCTATAAAAAAACTGCAAGTAGATACTTACGATTAGAACAAAGCGACAGGCTGCTTTGTTCTGGACCGGTCGGAAAAACAGCGGCGCCCATACGGAGGCCATGGCTGTCCGAGGACATCGGTATACGCTTAAAACCATATGTATAGTTATGTGCAGGGATATGTCTTGCAAAGGTAATAAAAAAAGCCCTGATAACATATTTTTGCATTTTAATTGCAGAAAAATTTCACTATATCGGGAATATTACCTAATTTTGCACCGCGAAAAATAGAATTTTAATAATTAAAAACTAAATCATTATGTCTGAAATTGCAGATCGCGTAAAAGCAATCATCGTTGACAAACTCGGCGTAGACGAGGGTCAAGTAACCGAAACCGCAGCATTCACCACCGACCTTGGCGCCGATTCGCTCGACACCGTTGACCTGATCATGGAATTTGAGAAAGAGTTTGGCATCAAGATTCCCGACGAGGAAGCCGAGAAGATCCAGACCGTAGGTGACGCAGTAGCCTATATCGAAGCAAACAAATAATTAAGGCACAGCCTTAAACCAAGGTCTCAGCAGCATGTCAGCAGACATGACACTGCGGCCATAAGCCACACAAGCGAGAGCGCCCGGGCCATGTTTTCGGGCGCGCTTGCTTGATATATCCCCGGCTCTGTCGGACATTAAAAGCCGATGTAGCAGACTTAACCAAATCATTGTAAACTTTCACCCCGACTATATCAATGGAACTTAAAAGAGTAGTTGTCACAGGCCTCGGCGCTATCTCGCCTCTGGGCAATGACGTCGAATCAACCTGGACCGCGGCCAAGAACGGCGTCAGCGGCGCCGGCCCTATCACTCATTTCGATTGCTCGCAGTTCAAGACCAAGTTTGCCTGCGAGGTCAAGAACTTCAATGCTGCCGACCACTTTGACCGCCGCAAATTGCGTCAACTCGACCTTTATGCCCAGTATGCCCTTGTGGCAGCGCGTCAGGCAGTAGAAGACGCCGGACTCGAAAGCGACGAGTCGCTCAACAAAGACCGTGTCGGCGTGATTGTCGCCGCAGGCATCGGCGGTCTCCATACCTTTGAGGAAGAGGCCGGCTACTATGCAGTACACGGCGAGCAGAACGGCCCCCAGTACAATCCCTTCTTCATCCCCAAGATGATTGCGGACATCGCTTCGGGCCACATTTCGATGGAGTACGGCTACCACGGCCCCAACTACGGTGTCGTATCGGCCTGCGCATCGTCCAACAACGCCATTATCGACGCGTTCAACCTCATACGTCTCGGCAAAGCCGATGTCATCCTTACCGGTGGCGCCGAGGCCGCAATCTTCCCTGCAGGTGTAGGCGGCTTCAACTCGATGCACGCCCTGTCGACCCGCAACGACAGCCCCGAGACTGCCTCGCGTCCCTTCTCCAAGTCGCGCGACGGCTTTGTCATGGGCGAAGGTTCGGCTGTCCTCGTGCTCGAGGATCTTGACCACGCCCTCGCCCGCGGTGCTAAAATCTACTGCGAGGTCGCAGGCGGAGGTCTCTCGGCCGACGCATACCACCTGACGGCAACCCATCCCGAGGGCCTTGGCGCTATCCTCGCCATGAGCAACGCCCTCGAGGACGCCGGCATGAAGCCCGAGGACATCGACTACATCAACGTCCACGGCACATCGACCCCCGTCGGTGACATCTCCGAAATCAAGGCCATCAAGGAAGTGTTCGGCGAGCACGCCGCAAAACTCAACATCTCGTCCACCAAGTCGATGACCGGCCACCTGCTCGGCGCTACCGGTGCCATGGAGGCCATGTTCTCCGTCAAGTCGGTTGTAGAGGACATCGTTCCCCCCACAATCAACCATGACCCCGAGGACCTCGACGAGGAAATCGACTACAGCCTGAACTTCACCTTCGACAAGGCCCAGAAACGCGAGGTTCGCGCCGCCCTGTCCAACTCATTCGGTTTCGGCGGCCACAACGCTACCGTCATCGTCAAGAAGTATCAGAAATAAGACCGGACAACACGGGTTCATCCCGTCGGATATAAAAACCGAGGCCGCTCCTGCAAAAGGATGCGGCCTCGGTCCTTTTTTCACGCTCGGACACGCCGGACGCAATGTGGATGGTTAATGGCAAAGTCGTGATTACAACCGATAATTAATTTAACGGATGGCCGGTACAGTGCCTTTACCTCCACATGAAGGACAGCGGTCGTGGCTATGTGATGCAGGAACCTCGCGGTTGCACTCATTACAATAATAAGAACCACCATTGCCGTAAGTCGGCGTGGATGTTCCCGCAATATATCCTTTACCATGACACAATGAACATTGTTTGCTCCCGACAGCACTTCCAGGGTTTCCTGAGGTACTATTGCCATACCCGCCATATTGGTAGGTGTTTACGGATGGCGTTGCTGTCATATTTCTTGCAACAAAGTCCATGCAGTCATTTCCGATACGGAATCTCATGTTCTGACATGTCATCGAAATGCATGCATTGGCACCTGCATAATTGGAATATACAATACCCTGCGGAAGAACGTTCACCGGAGTCATTGAATATATTTGATTGTTATATGTGACTGTTATCCCTGTCGGGAACATCATCATTTTTGCTTCGGCATCATAGGCTTCACAATAAAAATCTATAGATGCCTGAGCCGAGACATGATTTGTAAACATTGCAACAACAGCGATGAATATGAACATTAAATTTCTCATATCTTATACAATTATTAATTCTTGATTATTTTTAGTCAACTATCTTACCGGGATTTCTACTATGAAACAGTCTGTTTTATCTGGATTATAACATCTTATGAATACTTTATAACCCGCATCGTGAGCCATCATAAAAAGTGGAATCTTCGCTACCTTCTGCAATGTTTCAGAATTATAATCTTTTAATATATTCTTTTTCGCTTTTTCAAACATTTTCTTTTTCAGATATACCACATTTCTGTATAATCCCTTTAATTCTATAGTATAAGGATCAATCCTTAGTTTTACTCCTTTCATTTCTAATGGCAAATTGGCCTGTTCATTGTCTAGCATTTTTTGAAAGAATTGATTAGCAGCCGTAGATTTAGGGGACAATCCGGATTCAGCATCAGATGCCTCTTTATGTTTTTTTACAGACGATGAATCGGGAGATTGAAACGTTTTCGTTATTCTTGCTCCAACGGAAGATGAGTCTAATGAAGAATTTTTTGCTAATCCACACCTCATATAGTCATTAAAGATTTCTTCAACAATCAAATAGCCCAAGATATTTTCTTCTCTCGCTATTCTTTTGCCAGTGACAGGGTGAATAAAAGGCTCGCTTTCGCCAAGCACTACAATAACATCCCCAACCATTATATCAGGCAAAATATCAGTATATACTTTGTCCTCTCCCTCATATGAAATTATATATTCCCCTCCTGTCAGGCGGGATGTTTTATCATTTTTTTTCTTATTTGGTACTTTCTCCTTATTATTAGTTATAGACTCGTTTTGTTTTTTTATATTGGATGAAACATTTTCTCTGGATTCGGTTGCTTTATTTTCTGTCTTTTGTGGAAGTTGAGAATTTCTTCTCCGCTGAATCTGGCATAAAGCATCATCTGTGAAAAATATCAGCAGAGTAAATATAATTGCTATCGTGAAAAACTTGGAATTCATAATTTTTTATCGGCGTATTGTTGTTATTACTTTATTCCCTCGGCAAGCAGGACATACTTCATGAGTATGGGAAGAAGGGACTTCGCGACCACACTCCTTACAATAATAGGAAGTAGACGAGTCAAAAGAAACACCACTTGTTCCGGCAATCCACCCGCGTCCATGACACATTGAACAATCTTTGGTAACAGTTTTAGGCTGATTTGAGGAATTTGATGAAGAATGGGTATATGTTGAACTACTATTAATGGATCTGTTATTATTATGATTATTTAGAGTTGCTATAGAATTAGCAGTATTAGTCATAGCATTACCTATTGATTGCATGGCGTATGCTTTTTTTATGAGTTCCTCCTCTTCTTCCTGTTTCCGGTTTTCTGCTAATTGCTTACAGGTTTTGCGCGTGATATCAATAAGTTGATATGTATCCGTGTTATCCGGATTAATTTGGGATGCTTTTTCGAATGAAAGCAACGCATCACTGAATGCTCTGTTTTCAAACAATATCCGACCTTTCAATAATGTTATTGCTTCATCATTGGGATAAAGTTCATCTGCTACACAAATTGCTTCGTAAGCCTCACTCTTGCGATTGAGTTGATATAATAATTTTGCTTTTTGATAATAAGGTCTCATGATATTACAAGCCGGATTAATTCGACAATATTCATTGACATCTTCAAGAGCATCACTATATCGTCCATTATTTTCATTCTTTACGGCTCTCAGGCCCCATCCCACATAATCTTCCGGGGCATTGGTTACTGCTTCGTTTAGTTCTTTGTCAGAGGGCAGTTCGCCAGAATTAAGCCAGTCGGCAAGAATCATATCACGTTCGTTGATTTGACGGTTGCGCATATTTGTCATGAATTGAGAGGCTTCGTTAAGTTTTCCATTGATGAAGAATGCATCCTTGGCGGCTGCTTCTTCGAATTTTTTCAGTGCGTTCCGGAATGCCTTCAATTCACCGCCCTCATAATTACTTGTTGTATATAGCCCATGATTAATTCTGGCACTACCTTTCACAGTGTAGGATTTAATATTGTTGCCACGTGCATCAAAAATATCGAATCTATATATTCTTTCTAAAGTCGTATGAGCCATTGGTCCTCCAAATGATGTATAGACGAATAATGTGGCAACTGTCGGTATGAGTTCCCAGCATTTAGTTTTAAATTTATACGACTCTAAAGAACATCTAATATATCCATTATAATTATTTTTGTCGTTATAAGCAAAGAGGTTTTTGGATAGATCAGATTCCATGCTCTTCGCTGCATAATGAGAAATCAGATTATAATAATGGTTCCCAAAATCCTTATCTTTGATTTCGATATTATTTAAGGATTCAGAATCAAAAACTGATGCAAGAGGATATTGTATAGACGCACGGTATTTATCATTTATCGTATTAGATTTTTTTGCGACTTTTTCAATTGATGCATTGCAAGAAGATAACAGCAGACATGTCAATAACAGCAGTAAATTACTTACTCTAAAATGCTTTAATGAATGATTCATTTTTCTGTATAGTACGCCGCGGTCATCCTCTCGTTGGCTATTAGATTGGTTTATAATGGGAAAGCGTAGGAATCTGTATCTGTTACCGTCCTACGAACAGAGGCTTCTCGCATTGCCTTATCAAAGTTGGACGGCAACGAGAGAAGCCCTACGCTTGTATATGCAACGAATGCAAACAGCCTGAATCCTTCCGGAATCAATGCTGAAGCAGATATTACATACTACGGGCATCCACCGTTGCTCACCTTGACTTTGATATGAAATTTTGCGAGAATTTCTGTTCGTCAAGAATCAGCGCGGATAAACGCTTATATAAAATGTAGCACACGCTATCGGATGAGACCGATGTAATGTGTTGTAAAATTAGGAACTATAATTGAAATATAAAATTATTTTGTTTTAATTTAACTATTTTAACACTTGGAGATCTTCCGATAACTATTCAGTCCCCCGCTTAGGTCAAGCCTAAGCGGGGGACTGAATAGTTATGTCAACCGGCAGTTTTTGGGGCTTGAGAGAAGAGTTGTTTAATTCTCTATCATGGCGGAGCAGTCCATTCTGAATGGAGTAAACAGTCCATTCTGAATGGACTGGTTTGTGGGTGTGAAATTTTATTTGTATATTTGCCTCATGATTAGCAAGAAAGAAATAGAAAAGACATCAGACAGGCAGACGCGGGACTTGTTGCGTAAACATTCCTTCCCTCGTGAAGCGATTGACCGAGTTCGTAATATTGAGAATTTTGCAACAGTAATATCAGGAGTGCGTCGCTGTGGCAAGAGTACGTTTATGTCGCAGTTGATGAAACAAGAACTCGATGCCAATCCTCAGGCAAAAGCCTTCTATCTCAATTTTGACACTCCGGCAATGTATGGCTTCGGTGTCGAACACTTTGTATTGATTGATGACATATTGAGGGAACGGTGCGTGACATCCCTATATATGGATGAGGTGCAAATTGTAGACGGATGGGAAATTTATGTGCGAGGGAAACTTGATGAAGGTTATCGTGTCACTGTGACGGGTTCGAATGCGTCGATGCTTAGTCGTGAACTTGGTACGAAATTGACCGGAAGGCATCTGACTTACGAGTTGTTTCCGTTCAGTTACAAAGAATTTTGTGGATTTATCGACATTACGTCCGGTAAGGATGCCACACTTCAATATATGAAAAATGGCGGATTCCCGGCATATCTTGCAAGTGGCGAGACCGCGGTCCTCAATGAATTGGTGAATGACCTGATATATCGTGATATAGCCGTAAGATATAAAATACGTGACGCTCAAACGCTGAAACGTACCACGTCGCTGTTGCTAGGCAATATTGGTAATCTTGTGACAGCCACGAAACTGAAAGCACAGTTAGGGGTGGGCAGTGTAACGACAATGAATGAATATCTTTCGTACTTCAAGGAATGCTATCTCTTTGACTTTGTCAGCAAGTTCGCCTACTCGGCAAAAGTCAGAATGGGTTCACAGCGCAAAGTTTATTGTGTTGATACCGGAATTATAAATGTTTCGGGGAGCAATTTTTCACGCAATGAGGGTCACAATCTAGAAAATATGGTTTATATGGCTTTGCGGCGTCATTCGCGGGATATCTACTATTTTAATGAGAGGTTTGGAGAATGTGACTTTATAATCGCTGAAAATCTTATTCCGTCATTGGCCGTTCAGGTGTGTCATGAGTTGTCGGCAGAAAATCTTGCGCGCGAAGTGAGAGGTCTGTTACTCGCAATGGATGCTCTGAATATATCAAAAGGCTTGATTATCACAACTTCCCAACAAGATACAATAATGGAGGAAGACAAGAAGATTGAAATTGTACAATTCAGTGAGATGGACAATTGCTTGGGTGGATATTAGTTAAAGATATATAGGCTGGGGCTGATAGTGTCGGGTCAGGGGCGTTCGGCGGGGAGGAAGGAGTGGATGTGGCGGTGCTTCTTCTCCTCGAAAATCTCGTCGATGGCGAAGAAGATGCCTGATTCCTCGACGTCGCCGAACTCATCGTTGATGGCAGTGCCGAACATCTTCATGGTCGGCGACAGGCTCATGTAGGCGTTCACAAGAGGGGGGATGTTGAGGCCGTGCTCGCGTATGGCCTGATTGAGGATGCGGTAGTCGGTCTTGAAATCCTCGCCCACGAAGAGTTTACGCATGGCCTCGAGGTCGATGTCGACCTGCAGGGGAGTGATAGGGCGTACCAGACCCTCGTGGTCGGCGAAGTGCTTGTGGAGGAAATAGAGGAGCATGTTGCGGCACTCGGTCGAGTAACTGGGGTACATGGTGACCTTGCCGAAAAGGTATTTTATCTGCGGATAGACCACGGTGAGCGCCCCAAGGCCGTCCCAGAGGTTGTCGAGGGCGTAGAGCGCCTTGGCGCCGGCACGCGAACTCTGGTATTCGAGGCGGACGAACGAGCGTCCGAGTTCGAGTGTCTGAGGCAGGTAGTCGCGGATGAACTCGGGCGAGAAACTGAACATGTGGGATGTGGCGATGCGGGGAACGCCGTTCTCGACGCGTATGTCCTCGCCGAGGATGAAGCGGTAGCCTCCGAGAATAAGTCTGGACTCGGGCTCCCATACGATGAGCTGGCGGCAGGGAGGGTCCATGGTGTCGTAGAAGTCGATGTCACAGTTCTTGCCTGTGCCTCCGCCTGCTGTGCGGAAGGCAATCTCGCGCAGACGCCCGATCTCGCGCATGGTGTTGGGGCAAGATTTGGCGTCGACGACATAAATATCGTTGTCCGCCTTGTTGGTGTGGCGGAGGAAACGCTCGGGAGTGAGTTCGGAGAGAATGAGGTCAGTATCTATGGGGTCGATAATGCGGTGGTTCATTTGACCGTGGATTTTGCCGAATGGTCGGCAGAGTAAACTAAGTTCTTTATGCGCAATGCCGTGGTATGGGCGTCGGCGGCCCGTCCGAGATCCTGCCATGCAATGGGCTGGAGGCAACGGATGGTGAAATGCTTGCCGCGCGAGCGGAAAACCTCACGAGGAAGGTATATCATCTCGATGTTCAGTCTCAGTCCCGAACGCTTGCGCCAATGTGCAAAGTTATAGAAAAAATCTGAATTCCGGCCTTCGAAGAACACGGGAATTATGTCGCGGTGGTACTGGATGGCCTTCACGACGAACATTTTCTTCCACTCGAGGTCGCAGATACGTCCCTTCCCGTTGCGCCGCGAGCAGAGTCCGGCAGGGAAAATCAGCACCGGGTCATTGCCCTCTAGGACCTCGTCGATGCGGCGTATGGCCTCGCGGCTCTGTCCGCCGTGCTTGTTTATGGGCAGGAAGACGTTGCCAAGCGGCTCGATGGCCATAAGGATGTCGTTGACAAGGAAATAGATGTTGCCGCCGTATCGTCTCTGGAAATAATCTATGAGGGCCATGCCGTCAAGGCCGCCCAGCGGATGGTTGGATACGATTATTATGCGGCGTCTGTCGGGAGGAGGGAGAACTTCGGCGTTTTCCACGGAGACGGAGATTCCGAGGTCGCGGAAACAGCCGCGGCAGAAATCGGCTCCGCGCGATGGAAAATTGTTGCGGAGCAGTTCGTTGAGTGGATCCTGGCAGATTGTATGCTCAAGCCTTCTGACAAGAAAGCGGGGGACAAAACGGGATTTCTTGCCCAGTTTGTCACTGATAATCTTCTGCAGGTCGAGTTGTATGGGTTTGTCCGACATGGTATAATTTTGGCTAAAGGCGAACAGAACTGCGAAACGTCATGCAGTCAAGCCGCGAATATCGTACGGCTTATCGCCATACAAAGTTAATTAAATAATTTGAATCCGCCACGCCGAACCTGATTCGGACAAATATTCCCCGGGTGTACTTCTACGGATAATTTATATTAGAATCTCTATTTCAATATGTCTTTGTATAATTGCTCAAATCTGTCTTTAATCTCGTCGCGTACACGACGAAATTCACTCAAAATGTATTCATCGGAACCGACGGCGTCGGAAGGATCATCGAATCCGATATGAATGCGATGCTTTACATTCCCGAAAAATGCCGGACAACTCTCTTTTACGCCTCCACATACTGTAATCACATAATCCCACGGCTCGTTGAGATATTCCTCGACATTGTGCGGTGTGTGACGGCTTATGTCAAAGCCTTTCTCTTGCATGACTTTGACTGCAAGCGGATTGGCTTTTTCTGTCGGTTTAGTGCCTGCGGAAAATACTTTCAAAGCGGGGTTAAACGATTGGAGGAAACCGTGAGCCATCTGACTGCGGCAACTATTGCCGGTACATAAAATCAATACTTTCATTTTCATTTCGATTTAGAAGAAATAACCGTAAATCCATCCGGAGACGGTTGCCATTACGATTACAAGGGAGACATATATCACTGTCTTTTTCGTGCCCATCACGCTGCGGATTACAAGCATATTTGGCAGTGACAGGGAAGGACCTGCAAGCAGCAGGGCAAGTGCCGGGCCTTTACCCATACCCGATGCAAGTAAGCCTTGAATAATCGGCACTTCGGTTAGAGTGGCAAAATACATGAACGCTCCGGTGAAACTTGCGAAGAAATTGGATAGCAGAGAATTGCCACCTACAGCCCATTCAACCCAACTGTTGGGAATAATGCCTGGAAGTTCGATGCCGTCATGCGTGGAACCGAGCAGAAAACCGGCAGTCAGTACACCCACGGCGAGCAGCGGGAGTATCAATTTGGCGAATCCCCATGAAGACAACGCCCATTCGCGGTTTTCGTCATCTTTCTTGTCGCATAGCAGTACGATAGCGAGTACCGCAACCGAGACGACCATTGGAACAAGTGGAGCAAGTTTCGCATCTGGAATGAACACATTGGCGAGGAATGCCGAGACCGCTACCGCGATAGCGCCGAGGATAATCCATCTGGCTTTAAGATGCAGAATCTTGACAAGAATCACGCAAAGCCCAAGCGCAAGCGCCGAAGTTATCCACCATTTGGCATTGTAGATTGAAGCCCATATTCCACGGTCGATCGCCGCAGGTACGCCCCAGTTGACGAACACGAGGATTGCCACGAGGGTGAAGAAGAACACCGTTGTCTGCCATAGCGGACGTCTTTCAGGTGGCGGTACGATGTTCATCTGTTCCAATTTTTTGTCGCGCTCCTCTTTTAGGAAGATAAATGACATCACCAATCCGATTACTATTGCGAATGTAACTGCCCCGATGATACGTGCAATACCCATTTCAAGGCCGAGAATGCGTGCCGTGAGAATTATCGAGAGTATACTGATGGCCGGGCCGGAATAGAGGAAGGCTATTGCAGGACCGAGACCCGCTCCACGCTTGTAGATACTGGTGAACAACGGGAGAATGGTACAGGAACATACGGCAAGGATGCCACCCGAAACTGATGCTACGGTATATGATACCCATTTCCTGGCATTTGCTCCGAAGTATTTCAGCACTGCCCCCTGACTCACGAACACCGCTATTACGCCTGCGATGAAAAACGCCGGGAGAAGACAGAGAACAATATGCTCGCGTGCATACCACCTGGTGAGGTCAAGTGTAGAGTGAATCGCCGTCATCAGCGCGTCGCTGTTTACAGGCAAGAAAAACGCTGCCAGGAATAGGACAACGGTCCATATCAGAAACTTGATATCCTTTCGTGCTTCCATATCAGTCTCCTGTATATAATTCAGATACCAAGAACCTTTTTTACTTCGTCAGCCGACGGAACATGTCCCTTGATTCTGACTTTCCCATCAACGACTACTGCCGGTGTCGCCATGATGTTGTATTTCATCATCTCGGCGATGTCCTCGATTTTTGAGAGCCTGACATTGAGATTGTTTTCTGTAATCACACGTTCCACGACCCTATAAGTCTCCTTGCATTTGGCGCAACCGGGACCGAGAACAAGAACTTCGCTTACATTTGTGCCGGAATCTGCGGCGCAACACGACTGCACTGGTTTTACATCGTCATCTACGATTATATTGCTGCCACAGCAGCAACTTTTCTTTTTGGGAGCGAAGAGTGTCGACCAGAAGCCTTTCTTTGTTTCTTTTTTATCCATGATTTTTCGTTTTTACAGTTTGTATTATACTTTTTTAGAGATACATAATTATGCAGTAGTATATGCCTACCGCTATGAAAATGACACCTACAATGATGTTGAGCCATTTCTGAATTGTGCGTAATCGGCCGTAGAACTCGCCGACCTTCTCAACGCTGAAAGCGAGAATCCATGCTACGGCAAGCACCGGAAGCGCGGTGGCGATTGCGAACAGAACCGGCAGTAGCCAGCCCGCGCTTGCGGACACCGACATAGGTATAAGCATACCGAAATACAGTACTCCGCTTGTCGGGCAGAAAGCCATCGCAAACAGGACTCCAAGCAACAACGCTCCCCATCCACCTTTTCGTGCGAGTCCTTCTCCATTGCCTCCGAAACCGAATTGAGGCAAGTTGAGTTTATGTCCCAACAGCATGAAAAGACCGATAAGCAAAATCAGTGGGCCAATCAGCAGTTCGCCCCATTTTCCTATGGCTTTCTGTATGCCGAACACGCTTGCTCCCTCTTTCAGTATCGAGATAAGTATAATACCGAGGACGGTATAGGCAATGATTCGTCCGATGGTATATAACACTCCGTTACGGAAGACTCGTCCACGGTTCTCTATATCTTTGCTGATATAGCCTATCGCGGCTATATTGGTGGCAAGCGGACACGGTGAGATTGCTGTAAGCAGTCCGAGAAGGAAAGCGGTTAAAGCCGGAGCCGTGCTGTTGTCGAGCAATGTCTGTAGCCAGTCCATCATCTCAGCGATTGTCTGATTATATCAGTAAGTTCCTTTTTGAAATTGTCCGGATTGTTACGGGCATTGGCGAAGGCGAACTCGGTAATGTTATTGCGAGTTTCTTTGCCATCTTTCCAACTGTTGACAAATAAAGAAGACCATGTCACTTCGTATCTGTCAGCGATTTCTTCCCCTTCCGGAGTAGAAATATCTATGTTTTTGAATATGAGTGAGCCATCTTTAAGTTCTTTTGCAAACCGGGTATTGACAAGTTCTACGGTGTTTTCTTCGATAGCCCTGCATGTAGCGCAACGCTGTTTGCCGTGGAAGTATAGGATTTCCACCTTGTCTTTATCCGTTTCTGCAGATTCCGGTTTGGTGGTTTTTTCTTTGTCACTACATGACATCAATCCTATCATTAGGGTCAGGATAATAAGTAAATTTTTCATGTTCAAAAAATTATCTGGATAAATTGTTATTTGCCGAATTACGAACAATAGGCGTAAAAAATAGTGCTTATGAGCAGCAACTATTCTTTTTTGAGGGACAGCAGTCATCAAGCATCTGCGAGAAAAGTTTTCTTGCGAGTGCCCAGTTCTCAGAGTTGATGCAGTATTTTACTTTTGGAGGCTCGATGGTTCCTTGAATTAGTCCGGCCTCTTTCAACTCACTCAGGTGCTGTGATACGGTCGCTTTTGCTATTGGTAAGACTTCGTGAATATCGCCAAAAAAACATTCATTCCTTTGGGCGAGGAAATGAAGAATGGCAATACGGGTAGGATGACCCATTGCTTTTGCGAATCTTGCGAGTCTCTCTTGTTCAGGTGTTATTTCTAATTTTGTCATATCCGTCATTGTTTGTTGTTTGCAAAATTACAAACATTATTTTATGTGACCAAATTTTCAATTAGGAAAATGATAAAGTATTTTCAAAACCCGTAAAATGAGTAATTTTGCATGGTGGATTGAATAATACAGGTATGAGTATGAATGTTAATCATGTCGCTATATGGGCGAGAGATATTGAACTTCTTAAGGAGTTCTATTGCCGGTGGTTCAGAGCAGTTGCCGGGAAACGGTATCATAATCCTCGGAAGGATTTTATTTCATACTTTCTGACATTTCCTGATAGAGGCGCAAGACTTGAGATTATGAATGTTCCGGAAATAAAAGACCGTGGCAGTACAGATAAATTCAAGGGCTTATGTCATATCGCTATTTCTCTCGGAAGCAAAGAAAAAGTTGATGAGATGACAGAGCGGATGCGAAACGAAGGCATAACAATTCTTGGCGAACCGCGCACGACGGGCGACGGCTACTACGAGAGCGTCATCGTCGACCCCGAAGGCAACATCGTAGAACTTACCATCTAAATCCGTGATAGAATGGACGATTTTGTAAATCTGCAAGTGTCACTTGCAGATTTAAATAAAAAAAGAGGTTGGCTTAATTTACACTGAATTAATTATTCATACAATTGTGTAATTTTGCAGGTGAATTTTTAACAAAGGAAGAGATTGAATGGACTATTATTCCAGACTAATATCGGAGTCGCTGAGGTTCAGGAGGGCCGACGTGGCTGATGTTCAGGCGGTGGCGGCGATACTGAAGGCGGCGGCGAGGCGTATGCTTGCCGAGGGTAAGCAACAGTGGGACGAGTCTTATCCCACCGAGACGCATGTCCGCGCCGATGTGGAGAATGGAGTCGGCTATGTACTCGAGCGGGACGGCGCGGTCGTGGGATATGCGGCAGTTGTATTTACCGGTGAGCCGGCTTATGATGATCTTTACGGTCAATGGCTGTCGGATGAGAGATATGTCGTGGTCCACAGAGTGGCTGTCGCTCAGGACGGGCAAAGGAAGGGCCTTGGACGTGCCTTGATGACTGCTGTCGAGGATTATGCCCGCTCGCTCGGAATCAGGAGTTTCAGGATTGATACTAATTTCGATAATTTCACCATGCTTGGACTTCTTGAAAAACTGGGCTTCGCCTATTGCGGCGAGGTAATGTACGAAAGGGGTTCTCGCAAGGCTTTCGAAAAAATGATATGTCCCGGACTTGATGATTGATATTAATTCAATGACTGACAAAGATATGATTAAGCAACTTTTTAGAATACCGGTGTTGGTTTCTGCTTTATTTCTGGCATCGTGCGGGGCGCAGAAGGTGGTGCCGGAAGAAGGGCAGAGTGAGAATCTCATAATCTATTACTCGCCAGAGAGCGGAAACGCAGAACTGCTTAAGGCCGCGAAACGTTATGGCTCGAAAGTCATATATGTGTACAGGAATATCAACGGCATAGCGGTGACCGTGCCAAAGGGCAAGACTGTTTCGGAGGCCATGAAATATTACGGGAAGGTTGATGGCGTGCTGTCGGTGGTGAAAGACGAACGGATGCAACTCGACTGAGATTTATTCTCTGGCGTGGAATTAGATGGAAAAATCCGGCAGGAGAGAAAAATTTTTGAAATTGCAGGTGGAAATTCGTATATTTGCACTGCATTTTACGGACTTTCGCGTGTGAAAGTCAAACTTCTGCTAATTAAGAAAATACAAAACATAATCTCAACCCCATGTACAGAACTGATACCTGCGGCGAACTTCGCCTCTCGAATGTCGGCGAGAAAGTGACTCTCGCCGGATGGGTCCAGCGCGTCCGCAAGATGGGTTCGATGACCTTCGTCGACCTTCGCGACCGCTATGGCATTACCCAGATTGTCTTCAATGTTGACCATGACCAGACCCTGAACGAGGCCGCCGAGCGTCTCGGCCGTGAGTTTGTAATCCAGGTTACCGGCATTGTGTCGGAGCGCACATCAAAGAATCCCAAGATGCCGACCGGCGACATCGAGATTATCGCTGACGAACTGAAGATACTCAATCCCTCGGAAGTTCCCCCCTTCACCATAGAGGACGAGAGCGACGGCGGCGACGAACTCCGCATGCGTTACCGCTATCTGGACCTTCGCCGCGGATGCGTTCGCAAGAACCTTGAACTGCGTCACCGCATGGCCCTAGAGGTACGCCGCTATCTCGACTCGCAGGGCTTCCTCGAGATCGAGACCCCCATGCTTGTCGGCTCGACTCCCGAAGGCGCACGCGACTTCGTGGTTCCCTCGCGCATGAATCCCGGCCAGTTCTACGCTCTGCCCCAGAGCCCCCAGACACTCAAGCAGTTGCTCATGGTTGCCGGCATGGACCGCTACTTCCAGATTGTGAAATGCTTCCGCGACGAGGACCTGCGCGCCGACCGTCAGCCCGAGTTCACCCAGATAGACTGCGAGATGAGTTTCGTTGAGCAGGAGGATGTCATCAGCATCTTCGAGGGCATGGCCAAGCACCTGTTCAAGACCATCCGCGGCATCGACCTGAACGAGCCTTTCCCTCGCATGACTTGGCACGACGCCATGAAGTACTATGGCTCAGACAAGCCCGACACCCGCTTCGGCATGAAGTTTGTCGAACTGATGGACATACTCAAGGGCCATGGCTTCAGCGTATTCGACAACGCCGAATACATCGGCGGCATCAACGCCAAGGGCGCCGCAGGCTACACCCGCAAGCAACTCGACGCGCTGACAGAGTTCGTCAAGCGACCCCAAATCGGCGCCAAGGGTATGGTCTACGCCCGTGTACAGCCCGACGGAAGCGTCAAGTCATCGGTTGACAAATTCTATACACAGGAGACCCTGCAGGCAATGGCGAAAGCCATGGATGCCGAGCCGGGCGACCTCATCCTCATACTCTCGGGCGACGACGCAATGCGCACCCGCAAGCAACTCTGTGAACTTCGCCTCGAGATGGGAACCCAACTTGGCCTCCGCGACAAGAACAAGTTCTCGTGCCTCTGGGTAGTCGACTTCCCCATGTTCGAGTGGAGCGACGAGGAGCAGCGCCTCATGGCCATGCACCATCCCTTCACCCATCCGAAGGACGAGGACATTCCTCTGCTCGACACCGATCCGGCAGCAGTCCGCGCCGACGCATACGACATGGTTATCAACGGCGTTGAGGTCGGCGGCGGCTCAATCCGTATCCATGACAGTGAACTCCAGGCCAAGATGTTCGAGATACTCGGCTTTACTCCCGAGAAGGCACAGGAGCAGTTCGGCTTCCTGATGAACGCCTTCAAGTTCGGCGCGCCCCCACACGGAGGACTCGCCTACGGCCTCGACCGCTGGGTATCGCTGTTTGCCGGACTCGACTCCATCCGCGACTGCATAGCCTTCCCGAAGAACAACTCAGGCCGCGACGTGATGCTCGACGCTCCCGCACCACTTGAACAGAAACAACTCGACGAACTCGACCTGCGTGTCGTGCTTCCCGAAACCGAAACGAAATAAACCACAGTCCGGGCGGTCTTGCAGGCCGCCCGGCATATTATCACCTAGATGAAGAACGGAGAAATAATCGCGGCAATAGAGGAATTCGCACCATGCGCGCTTCAGGAATCGTGGGACAATACCGGACTGCAACTTGGTGCGCGCGGCGAAGAGTGTACCGGTGTGCTTGTCTGCGTCGACTGTACCCCTGCTGTGGTTGCCGAAGCCATAGAACGCCGGTGTAACCTGATAATCAGCCACCATCCGCTGATATTCAAGGGTCTGCGCAGTATAACCGGCGCTACGCCGGTCGAACGGGCCGTGATGGAGGCGCTTCGCAACGGCATAAGCATATATTCCTCGCACACCGCCCTCGACAGCACCCTCGGAGGAGTCAGCCATGAGATGGCGCGGCGCCTGGGAATCCGTGTTGAAAGGGCGCTCGTGCAACGTGAGGGTCAGGATGACCCGGCTGTCGGACTCGGCATAGCCGGCAACCTCGAAAAGCCCGTGACTGCCGAGACACTGATTGCCCGCATCAAGAAGGAATTCGGCTCGCCGGTCGTTCGTCACACGGCCATAAGGGAGCCGGGGCACTTGCTGTCGCGCATAGCGCTGTGCGGAGGCTCGGGTGGCGAGTTCATACCCCGTGCGGTCGCCGCCGGGGCCGAGGTTTACATCAACTCCGACACCCGCTATCACGATTTCGTCGACTATCAGAACGAGATACTCATACTTGACATAGGCCATTTTGAAAGCGAACAAGTGACAAAAGACATTTTTTATCACATTATTACGCAAAAATTCGCTAACTTTGCAGTCTATAAGTCTACAACTGAAAAAAATCCCATAAACTATTCATAGCAGATATGGCTAACGACAAGAAAAACGAACAAGTCAACTCGGTCGAGAAGCGCCTCAAATCCCTCTATAAACTTCAGACCATACTGAGCGAGATAGACCGTATCAAGACCATCCGCGGCGAACTCCCCCTCGAGGTCAAGGACCTGGAGGACAACATCGCCGGACTCGACACACGAATCGCCAACTATACCCACGAGATCGCCGAATTCCGCGACTCGCTTGCCGCCGAGCAGAACAAGATCGCCAACTGCGAGGCCCTTATCGCACGCTACCGCGAGCAACTCGACAATGTCCGCAACAACCGCGAGTTCGACCTGCTTACCAAGGAAATCGAATTCCAGGACCTCGAGATCCAGCTCGCCGAAAAACACATCAACGAATATGGCCGCGCCATCGAGAACAAGGAGGCTGATATCGCAGCCACACAGGAACGTCTGGAAGACTCGCGCCACATCCTTGAGGAAAAGAAATCCGAACTCAACGAGATTGTCTCCGAGACACGTGCCGAGGAAGATAACCTGCGCGACCAGGCCAAGGCTATCGAGCCTGAGATCGACGAGCGCACTCTGGCTGCCTTCAAGCGCATCCGCAAGAACGCACGCAACGGTCTTGGCATCGTATACGTTCAGCGTAACGCCTGCGGCGGCTGCTTCAACCGCATCCCGCCACAGAAACAGATGGAAATCAAGATGCACAAGAAGGTAATCGTCTGCGAGTACTGCGGCCGCATCATGATTGATCCCGAACTCGCAGGAGTGACTGTAGAGAACTAATTTCTTCCCTACATATCCTACGCAAAATAAGCAGGCGCCACTGTGGAAATTCCATAGCGGCGCCTGTCTTTTATGGTTATGACCGTCTGTTACTGTTCGGCCGGAACCGTTGTGACTTTGGAAAGGCGTCTGGAGAAAAGACGATCGATAATCTGGGCTATGGCGCCGTCGCCGGTGACATTGCAGGCCGTGCCGAAAGAGTCCATGGCAATATAGAGTGCTATCATGAGTGCCTGGTCGGATTCGGAGAAACCGAGCATCGAAGACAGCAGGCCGAGCGAGGCCATTATGGCGCCTCCCGGAACACCGGGGGCCGCGATTATTGTGATTCCAAGCATGGCGATGAATGGCATGAACACGCCGATGGAGTGGGGATGGCCAAGGGTTATGGTCATGGCCAGCGCGCAAGCCACAATCTTGAGCGTCGAGCCCGACATGTGGATGGTGGCACATAGCGGTACGACGAAACCTGCAATCTCCCTGTTCACGCCCATGGCGATGGTCTGCCTCAGTGTGACGGGAATTGTGGCCGCGGAAGATTGTGTACCGAGTGCGGTGAAGTATGCAGGCATCATTGTCCACAGCGATTTGAAGGGATTCCTGTGAGAGAACAATGCGGCAATAAGGTACTGGAGAACCAGCAGGAGGACATGGAGGATGAAGATGATGACGATGATTTTTGCAAACGTCGAAAGAATTGTCGCCACAGTCCCTGCCAGTGTCATAGACAGGAAAATACCGAAAATGTACAGCGGGAGCAGCGGGATTATCGCATCTGATACAGTGATCGTGATGATGGATCGCAGGTCGTCGAGCCACTTGCGCATTGTCGTGGTGTGCAGGCGGGATGCCCCGAGTCCGAGAACGAAGGCGAGCACAAGGGCCGTCATAACACTCATCAGGGGCTCGATCGAGATTGTGAAGTAGGGTGCTAGTACTGGTGCCTCGGAAGCCGACGCCACATACTGGTCGGGGACAATCATCGAAGGAAAGAAGTTTATCCCGGTGAAGTAGGCCATGAGCCCGGAACCGAAGGTGAAAATGTAGGCTATAAGTGCAGTCACGATGAGCATCCTGCCGGCTCCACGTCCTATCTCGGCAATGGCCGGGGCCACGAAAGCCACGATGAGGACCGGTATGAGAAAGCCGAGAAATGCCGAGAATATGGCGTTGAATGTCGCGAAAATGCGTGCGAGCCACTCGGGGAAAATGTATCCCGCGCCGATGCCGGCGGCAATGGCTATGATGATGAGTGGCAGGAGGCCAAGTTTAGGAAGTTTTTTCATGATTCGGATTCTGAGGTGTTGTCTGCTTCGGACGCGTTGGTGTCGTTAATGGTGCCGGCATACTCGGGCTCAGGTTTCGGGACAAGCAGGGCCGAGAATTCCCAGAGGCCGTAGAGTGGCGCGAACACGATAAGAAGTGTGAACGGATCGCCCGTGGGGGTAATCAGGGCGGCCAGAATCAAAAGGACAACTATCGCGTGGCGCCTGAAGCGGCTGAAGAACCTGCGTGTCACTATTCCGAGACGTCCAAGTAGCCATATCAGCAAGGGAAGTTCGAAGACGATTCCGAAAGCCATGACTATCAGATAGAATGTGTCCATGTATGAATCGAGCGTGATGGTGTTGCTGATGCGCTCGCTCAACTGGTAGTCCGAAAGGAAACGCAGTATCAGGGGGAATACGAGGAAGTAGGCGACAGTCATGCCTATGTAGAACATGACGTTGCCGAAGATGAAGGCCCGTGTCGCGCCGCGCCGTTCCTTGGGATAGAGGGCGGGGCGCACGAACAGCCATAGCAGATAGATGACTACGGGGAATCCTGCCGTCAGCGCCAGATAGAACGATGACGACATCTGTGTCATCAACTGGGTGCCGAGGTTTATGTTGATCAGTTCGATGGATTTGGACGAGGCCGAAAGGTTGGGAATAAACACGCCGTCGCCGCTGATATGGTCGAAAAGGCGGTAGGTGGGGAACGATGGCGAGCACGGCGCAAGTATCACCTTGTCGAAGATGTCGGGCATGAAGATGAAAAAGACAATGAAAAGTGCGCCGACCACCACGAAAACACGAAGAAGCGTGTTGCGCAGTTCGGCAAGATGCTGCCAGAAGGACATTCCTTCCTCCCGGGTAGTGTCTTTTTCTTCCTGATTGTCTGCCATCGTAAGCGGGAATTCAGAAACCGTGCCTGGTCAGGCGCAATTCCTGAATCTGTATATTTGGCGATTATTATTTCGAAGGCTCGTCGGGCTTGCCTTTCGATTCGGGTTCGGAGGGAGTCCCGGCCGGTGCGCTGACTTCTTTCTTGACTTCCTCGATAGGCTTGCGCATCTCGGCCTTGGCGTCCTCAAGACCTTGCTTGAAGGCGTTTACGCCACGACCGGCGTTGCGCATGACCTTGCGGATAGACTTGGCGCCTCCGAAAAGTATTAGGATTACTACAACGATGATAATCCACTCCCAGCCACGGAGATTACCCCCAAAGAGGGGGATGATTGCTAAGTATGTCATAAATAAATTAAGATTTAAAACCAGAGAAGCGCCGAGCGTTTAAGATTTGAAACGAAAATCAGCGCGTTGTACTCTATTTTGATGGGTAAAGAGGTCATTATTCGTTATAATCACCCCAAAGTTAGGAATTTATTCCGAAAAAAGTGGTAACTTTGCACCACAAAACGAAATTTCCGGAAAATATCGCCTCACTGACTGAGGAATATGTTCCCTAATACAGGTTGCACAACAGCACCGGATTCTACCGGACAGATAAAGAATTTGTCTTCACACATTCTGAATTAAATATAAAACAAACATAAAGTACAATTACATCAGTTTTTCTTTTTTATATGAAAGCATATGTATTTCCCGGCCAGGGTGCCCAGTTCGTGGGCATGGGCAAGGATCTCTATGACAACAACGCGCAGGTGCGCGAGATGATGGAGAAAGCCAACGAGATTCTCGGCTTCCGCATCACCGACCTTATGTTCAACGGCACTGACGAGGACCTCAAGAAGACCTCTGTCACTCAGCCCGCAATCTTCATACATTCAGTCGCTCTGGCCAAGAGCCTCGGCGATGAATTCAAGCCTGATATGGCAGCAGGCCACTCGCTCGGCGAGTTCTCGGCTCTGGTTGCCTGCGGCGCAATGTCCTTCGAGGACGGCCTGCGTCTTGTCTCGGCCCGTGCCCAGGCCATGCAGAAGGCCTGCGAGATCAATCCCTCGACAATGGCTGCGGTCCTCGCCCTTCCCGACGAGACAGTCGAGTCTATATGCGCCGATATCGAAGGCGTGGTTCCCGCCAACTATAACTGCCCCGGACAGATCGTTATTTCCGGTACAATGGAGGCTATCGACGCCGCATGCCCCAAGATGCTTGAGGCAGGTGCCAAACGCGCACTCAAACTCAAGGTCGGCGGCGGTTTCCACAGCCCCTGCATGGAGCCTGCACGTGCTGAACTTGCCGACGCTATCGCCGCTACCGAAATCAAGGCTCCCGTCTGCCCCGTATATCAGAATGTCGACGCCAAGCCTCACACTAACCCCGACGAAATCAAGGCTAACCTCATAGCACAGTTGACCGCTCCTGTCCGCTGGACACAGACTGTCAAAAACATGATTGCCGATGGCGCCACAGAGTTCGTAGAACTCGGCCCGGGAAAGGTACTTCAGGGACTCGTATCGAAAATCGACCGTTCGGTCGCTGTTTCCGGCCTTCAGTAATCAAGCATAATACCCCATCTTATAAGGAGGTCGTGTCACTTCAGAATGACACGACCTCCGTTTTTTGCATCGTTCCGTTTGAGTGGAGAGGTATAAAAAACAATCGCCCGGGAGTGCCGGGCGATTGAGGGAAAGCATAGAGTGTTAGTTATATATTCTGCGTAGGGAATTACTGGAGCATGAACATCGCGAATATCTCGTTTGATGCGGCGGTGTCGAGAAGCCAGTTGTAAATGGGGCTTGCGAGACCGAGCAGCATGACGCCTGCTATTGTGACAATCATGCCGAGGCGTTCGCCGGGAGTCGAGTTGAAGCGCTCTATCACTGCCGGCTTGTCGCTGATGTACATTGCCTTTACGACCAGCAGATAGTAGTAGAGGGAGATGATGGTGTTGATAAGCGCGATGAGCACCAGAACGTAGATTGCTACCGAACCCTGGTTGATTGCTCCGGTGAAGATGAAGAACTTTGAGAAGAAGCCTGCGAAGGGAGGAATACCTGCCAGAGAGAACATGGCGAGCATCATGGTGAAGGCCAGTTTCGGGTTGGTCTTCGAGAGACCGGAGTATTCGTCCATCGATACGCGGCCGGTGGCATTCTCGATAGCGCCGATGACGCCGAAGGCTGCGAGGTTCGAGAAGATGTAGACGAAGATGTAGTAGACCATCGCTGCGGCGCCCATGGTGTTCTGGGCGATGATGCCGAGCATGATGTAACCGGCCTGCGATACCGACGAGAAGGCGAGGAAGCGCTTCATGTTGCGCTGGCGGATTGCGAAGAGGTTACCGATGGTAATGGTAAGGATAATCAGCGCGTACATCATCCATTCCCAAACCTGGTGGTACATGCATCCGAAAGCCTGGACAAGGACGCAGAGCAGTGCGAATGCTGTAGCGCCCTTCGAGATAACCGAGAGGTAGGAGGTTACCGAAGTGGGGGCACCCTGATATACGTCGGCGGTCCACAGGTGGAAGGGGACGAGCGATAACTTGAAGCCGATGCCGGCGAGGATGAACGCCAGGGCCACGATCAGCAGAACGGGAATGTTGTTGCCGGCGATTGCGAAGTAGATGTCGCCGAAGTAGAGCGAGCCACAGATGCCGTATACGAATGATATGCCCATCAGAAGCACTGCCGACGAGAAGCAAGCGGTCAGTATGTACTTGACGGCAGCCTCGTGGCTCTCGTAGCGGTTCTTGTCGAGGGCGACCATAGCCGCGAGGGGCAGCGAGGCACATTCAAGTCCGATGACGAAGAGCAGGAAGTGGCGTGCGGAAATCATGAGGTACATTCCGAACAGGGTGACGAGCAGAAGTTCGTAGAACTCGCCGCGGCGCATCACCATGAGTTCGCCGTTGGCCCAGCGTACTGACTGTATCAGGACAATGACAACGCCTATGTTAAGGATATTCTTGATGGCGTATATGAATGTCGATGACTCGTACATGCCTCCGAATGCGCTGACCAGAGTCTCGTCGGGGCAGAACATCCAGAAGAAACCTGCCACTGTGGCGACGGACATCAGGATTACTGTTACCTGAGGTATCCACCGGCAGGCGCGGCGCGAGCCGAATGTGTCATAGAGGAATACTAACAGGAACACCACAAGAAGAGCGATTTCCTGCTTCATTGCTAAAAATTGGGAGTAGTCCATTGTGCAGAGTATATGACTTTGATTAGTTCAGGCCGATGACGGTGAAAATCTGTGGGCTGAATGTGAAGTTGATCAGTTCGTTGAAGAAGTTGGGGAAGCAGCCGATAGCGGCGACGCATACGATGAGGGTCACTGTGGCTGTGCGCTCCCACCATTCGGCGTCTGTCAGTTGCAGGTGGTGCTTGTCCTGAACCGGGCCGAAGAGAATCTTGCCTACGACGCGGAGGATGTAGACTGCGGTGATGACGATTGAGCAGCAGGCCGCTATGGTAAATACGCGGTGGAACATGTCGACGTGCTGGAACGAGCCTACGAAGATTGTCATCTCGGCGACGAAGCCCGAGAGTCCGGGAAGTCCGAGCGAGGCCATACCTGCAATCACGTAGCAGACGGCGAGGTAAGGCATGATGTGCATCATGCCGCCCATAAGACGGATGTCGCGCGTGTGTGTGCGACCGTAGATCATGCCGATGAGCGCGAAGAAGAGGGCGGTCATCAGGCCGTGCGAGAGCATCTGCATGATGGCGCCGGTCATCGCTGTGGTGTTGAGCATCAGGATGGCGAAGAGCACCATGCCGCAGTGTGAGACTGACGAGTAGGCGTTGATGTACTTGAGGTCGGTCTGGACGCATGCCGAGAAGGCACCGTAGACAACCGAGATACCGGTAAGCACTAGGAATATCCATGCGAGTTCGTTGGCGGCGTAGGGCATCAGGTAGATGGCTACGCGGAAGCATCCGTAACCGCCGAGTTTCATGAGGACGCCGGCGTGCAGCATCGAGACTGCGGTGGGAGCCGAGGCGTGGCCGTCAGGCGACCATGTGTGGAAGGGGAACATCGCTCCCAGAACACCGAAGCCAACAAAAGTCATCGGGAAGAGGAAGTTCTGCCATTCGTGTGGGATTGAGTCGTTCTTGACAATCTCTAGGATGTTCCAGGTCAGTTGGCCTTCGGGTCCGGAGTGGTAGTAGATGCCGATGAGGCCGAGCATCAGGAAGGCGGAGCCGCCCATCAGCATCAGCGTAAGTTTCATGGCCGAGTAGTTCTTGTTGCCCGAACCCCAAACGCCGATGAGAAGGTACATCGGTATAAGGGCGACCTCGTAGAACATGAACATAGTGAAGAGGTCAATCGAGATGAAGAAGCCGAACACGCCGGTGGACAGAAGAATGAGCCAGAGGAAGAATGCCTTGGGCTGGTCTATCTTCCATGAGGCGAACGAACCTGCGAAGACGATGATGGACGAGAGCATCAGCATTGCGATGGAGATGCCGTCGACACCTACGGCCAGATGTATGTTCAGGGGCTCGAACCACATCCACTGGTCTACATAGAGCATCGGGTCGGTGACGCCTGCGGCACGCTGTGCCAGATAGTCGACCAGAAGCCATACCGACAGGGCGATGAGTGCCAGCGAGCCTGTCACTGCTACCGCGCGTATCTGTTTGATATTTTTGCAGAGGCCAAGGCCCGCGAGCATCAGCACGGGGATGACCACAAAATATATCAGGATATTATCGAAAATCATAATTGAAATGTGAATTTTTAAGGGGGACTGATGAATGGTTTATTCTGGTCAGATTATAGCCCAGTAAGTGATGAAGCCAAGGGCGAGGGCGCCGATAAGATACCACCAGACATACATCTGTACCTGTCCGGACTGGAAGCCGCGGATGGCGTAGGAGATTCGGTTGGTGACGTTGGCGAAGGCGTCCATGGTGCCGTCGATGATGTGACGGTCAAACCATGCGATGGGTGCGCATATGCGCTGGAATATAATCTTGTGGGTGATGAACTGGTAGAGTTCGTCCCAGTAGAAGCGGTGGTAGCACCAGTCCCACAGACGCGGGAACATGTTGGCCAGACGGTCGGGGATGGGATTCTCCTTTTTGTAGAGGACAAAGGCGATGCCGATACCGACAAGAGCCACGATGAGCGAGATTGAGGCGATGCTCCAGTCGAAGTGGGCCATGAAGTCGTATGAATGTCCGTTCCAGGTCACATACTTGCCGAAGGGGATGAAGCCGGCGACGCAGGATACGGCGGCAAGGAATATCAGGGGAAGTGACATTGTCCAGGGCTGATCGTGGGGAGCGTGATGGGGGTCATGCACTTTGTGTTCCTTCCACCAGAAGATGAGGAAATAGAGGCGGAACATGTAGAACGCGGTCATGCCGGCGACTACGGACATCCAGATGTATGCTATCCAGTCGTAGCCGGCACATGCGCTGAGAATCTCGTCTTTCGAGAAGAAGCCCGAGAACGGGATGATGCCGGCGATGGCGAGACAGCCGATGAGGAATGTCCAGTGTGTGATGGGCATGTACTTGCGGAGTCCGTGCATGGCGGTGTAGTCGTTCGAGCCGATGGCGTGGATCAGGGCGCCGGCACCGAGGAAGAGCAGGGCCTTGAACATGGCGTGTGTGAACAGGTGGAACATCGAGGCCATGTAGCCGACGCCTTCGTGGATTTCGGGACGTGCCACGCCAAGCGATACCATCATGAAGGCAATCTGCGAGATTGTCGAGAAGGCGAGGACACGCTTGATGTCGACCTGGACGCAGGCTACCATTGCGGCGTAGAATGCGGTGATTGCGCCTACGACCGTAATCCATTCGAGTGCGAATTCCTCCATCAGGTAGACGGGGAACATACGTGCCACCAGGAATACACCGGCGACAACCATGGTTGCGGCGTGGATGAGGGCCGAGACAGGTGTGGGGCCTTCCATTGCGTCAGGCAGCCAGATGTGCAGCGGCATCATTGCCGACTTGCCCATGCCGCCGATGAAGATGAGCACGAGTGCCCATGTGAGCACCGAACCGCCGAGGAATGTGGCGCCGCCTGTCTGGGCGAGGACATTCGACGGGTTCGAGGTCATCGTGACGAAGTCGAACGTGTCGGTGTAGAACGACAGGAGCAGGATGCCTATCAGGAATCCCAGGTCGGCGAAGCGGGTAACGATGAAAGCCTTCTTCGAAGCCGAGACTGCGGACGGTTTCTTATAATAGAAGCCGATGAGCAGGTAGGACGAGGCGCCCACAAGTTCCCAGAAGATGTACATCTGGAAGATGTTGGTGGCTACCACAAGACCAAGCATCGAGAACGAGAACAGCGACAGGAATGCGTAGAAGCGCTGGAAGCCGTGTTCCCATACGCCGTGATGGTCGCGCATGTAGCCCATTGAGTAGAGATGGACCATGAACGAGATGGTTGTGATTACCACAAGCATCATTGCCGAGATGGGGTCGAGCAGGAAGCCGAGATAGATTTTCAGCGAGGGTGTGAAGGCCAGCCACTCGCAGTTGAACACTGTGTACTGCTGGCGAACGCCGTCGGCTATGAAGTCCGGCGAGCCGCTGAAGAAGTAGGTGAAAGCTGTGTAGTAACTCAGCACAAGGACTGTGCCCATGCCGAGAGTTCCGAGTATGCCGGCCACCGGATGTCTCATCTTCATGCCGAACAGGCCTAGGAAGAGGAACATGAAAAGCGGTATGGCCAGTATCAGTAAGGGTATTGTAATGTCCATTGTGCTTAGAATTTCATTTGGTTAAGACCCGTGACGTCGATGTTGCGGACGGCGCGGAAGATGTTGATGATGATGGCGATTGCCATTGCTGTCTCTGCCGCGGCGATTGCGATGGCGAAGAGCGTGAAGAACATGCCGTCGAGGGCGCCTGGATAGAGGTAGCGGTTGAAGACCGTGAAGTTGATGTCTACTGCGTTAAGCATGAGTTCGATGGAAATCAGCATCGCAATCATGTTGCGGCGGGTGATGAAGCCGTAGACGCCGCAGCAGAACATGAACAGGGCCGGAAGCAGATAATAGATTGCACTTAGTTCCATGGTTCAGCGGTTATCTTTTGCGGGCGATTACTACGCCGCCGATTATACATGCGAGCAAGAGGACCGACAGGGCCTCGAAGGGGAGGAGCAGGCCGCCCTCGCCCGAGGACATCAGTTGCATGCCGATACGGTGCATTGTCAGATCCTCCATCGCGGGTTTCGCGGCGAAGAACTGGCAGCGGCTGATCAGCGCGGCGCCGCAGACTGCGGCCATTGCCACTGCTGCGACCATGGCGGCGACAGTCGACTTGGATGTTAGTTTCTCAGAGTTGTGGCCGGGCTTGCTGGTGAGCAGGATCGCGAAGACGAACAGCACGACAATACCGCCTGCATATACGGCTATCTGCACGGCGCCCAGGAACTCGTAGTCGAGTGTGAAATAGAGGGCGGCAGTGCCGAAGAGCGCGAATAGCAGGTAGGTGGCAGCGCGCAGGATCTTGCGGGAGGTCACGGCCATCACAGAAAATATGACCATCGTCAGGGCGATGACCACATACATGATGATACTTCCTACTGATTGCATATTGATTAGTTTTCTTGTTAATCGTGGTTGACTGGCGTTTTCTGAAGGCTTTTCCCATAGGCTGCGTGGCGGGTTAGGCCTTGTTTGCGGTGGTCTGGAATTCGGCCTTCTTGTGAAGCCTGTTGATGAATGACTTTGCTTTTATGCTTTTGCTCCTCCTTCGCGGGCGGCCTTTATTGCAGCGGCCTTTGCTTTGGCAGCGGCGATTTTGGCGGCGAGTTCGGGGTCGGCGGCAGCGGCGGCCTCGGCCTTGCTCATTGGCTTGGTCTCGGCGCCTGCTTCGGCGGCGGCTTTTGCCTTTGCGGCGGCAGCGGCTTTCGCAGCGGCAATCTTTGCCTCCTGAGCCTTCTTGTATGCCTCTATCTGTTCGGGCGTGGGAGCAGGTTCTTCCTTCTCGGGAAGATAGTTGAGTTGTTTGACCAGTTTGTCACGCGTGAACACAGCCTGCTCGAAATCGTTGCTGAACTCGATGGCGGCTGTGGGGCACGAGGTGACGCAGAGGTCGCAGAACGTACACGAGCCTAAATCATAGAGATATTTGTCGAGTTTGCGCTTCTTGCCCGTGAGTGTGTCGACCATCTTGGTCTGCACGGTGATAGTGCCGTTCGGGCAGGCTCGTTCGCACGAGCCGCAGGCGATGCATTTGTGGTTGCCGTCGGCGTCATACTTGAACTGGAGTATGGCACGGAAACGTTCGGGCCACTTGTAGGTTTCGCGGTCTTCGGGATAGCGTTCGGTGATTTTAGGCGTTATGAATTCCTTGCCTGTCACCGACATGCCCTTGACGAGAGATGCTATGCCCGAGCCTAACGATTGGAAATATTCTTTTACACTTCCCATTGTACGGAATTGAGTATGTTGATTTTGTTTCTTTCTTTTTGGATGAATTTATTCGTTACGGATGGCTTTCTGATCAGTTGTCGCGGCTCTGTCCGCCGACGATGTCGAGAAGTTCGGTGGTGATTGACTGCTGGCGCAGTTTGTTGTACTCGAGCCGCAACTGGTCGAGGAGTTTCTTTGCGTTGTCGTTTGCCGCCTGCATCGCCATTACGCGGGCGGCCTGTTCGCTGGCACGGTTCTCGGTGAAGATTTCCTGCATTGTTGACATGAGGAAAAGCGGGAGGACCGTATTGAATATCGTGTTTGGATTCGGCTCGAATATGTAGGGACGCCCTGTTGGTATACCCTTTGCCTGTTCGGCGAACGATGAGTACAGGACCGGGAGAATCTGCTCAGAGGCGATGCGCTGCTTGCCCATGGTGATGAAGTGCATGTAGAGCGTGTCCACGCGGTCGTATCTGCCGTCTGTGAAGTTGTCCACAAGGCTCTTCATGAATCTGTCAACCTCGGGACCGTCCGACTTGGAGTTGATGCCGTCGGAAGTGATGGTCTGCACATCGGGCATGGCTGAGGCTATCTTTGCGATCTTGCGGCCTATGGCATAGACGTCAATCTGAAGTTTCTGTCCGAATTCCTGACGCAGTTTCTCGATTTTCTCGCGCAACTGCTTCGAGATATTCACATTGTAGGCACCGCAGAGACCGTCATCGCTGCCCCACACGCATATTGCCATGCGGCTTACGGCGCGGGGAGTTATCAGCGGCGACGTGAATTCAGCGTCCGAGGAAAGCAGGTTGGCTATGATTAGGTCAATCTGCGATCGGAAGGGGACCAGCCGTTTCAGCGATGCTTCTGCCGAATGCATCTTCGCCGACGATATCATCTTCATGGCTCCGGTGATTTTCTCGGAGGAGGCCACGGATCCGATACGAACTTTCAGGTCTTTGAGGGTTGCCATTTTGTTTCTGGTTTATATTTTTTGGGGGAGCGCCGGCACTGTGATGCCGACGCATCCGTGTTATGCTTGCTTGGTGGAGTCGGTGTTGAACCGTGCGGCGACTTCGGCTGCGGCAGCGGTCAGGCTCTTCTTGTCGTCATCGGTGATTTTGCCGGACGAGATGTTGTCGAGCACAGACGCGTACTTTGCGTGGACTAATTGGACGAACTGTTTCTCGAAGTCCTGAACCGATTCCATGGGAACGTTTTCGAGGAGGCCGTTGACGCCGCAGAAGATTACGGCTACCTGGTCGGCGACTTCCCAGGGATGATACTGGGGCTGGATGAGCAGACGCTCGTTCTTGCGGCCCTTGTCGATTACGCGGGCGGTCACGGGATCGATGTCACCGCCGAACTGGGTGAACGACTCGAGCTCGCGGAACTGAGCCTGGTCGATCTTCAGTGTACCGGCGACTTTCTTCATGGACTTGATCTGGGCGTTGCCGCCTACACGCGATACCGAGATACCCACGTTGATGGCGGGACGGATACCGCGGTTGAAGAGTGCTGTCTCGAGGAAGATCTGGCCGTCGGTGATGGAGATTACGTTAGTGGGGATGTATGCAGATACGTCACCTGCCTGAGTCTCGATGATGGGGAGCGCGGTGAGCGAGCCGCCGCCCTTGATTTTGTCCTTGAGTACGGCGGGAAGGTCGTTCATCTTCGATGCGACTTCCTGATTGTCGATGATGCGGGCGGCACGTTCGAGCAGACGTGAGTGCAGGTAGAAGATATCGCCGGGATAAGCCTCGCGGCCCGAGGGACGCTTGAGGATAAGTGATATCTCGCGGTATGCCACGGCCTGCTTCGAAAGGTCGTCGTAGATGATGAGTGCGTCGCGGCCGGTGTCACGGATGTATTCGCCGATTGCTGCTCCTGCGAATGGGGCGTAGTAGCGCATGGATGCCGAATCGGCGGCAGTGGCTGCAACGACACATGTGTAGTCAAGTGCGCCCTGCTGGCGGAGTACCTCGACGAGGGCTGCAACCGATGATGCTTTCTGGCCTATGGCTACGTAGATGCAGTATACGGGTTTGCCGGCGGCGTAGTTCTGTTTCTGGTTGATTATGGTGTCGATGGCGATGGCGGTCTTGCCTATCTGGCGGTCGCCGATGATAAGCTCGCGCTGGCCGCGGCCTATGGGGACCATTGCGTCGACGGCCTTGATGCCGGTCTGCAGAGGTGTGGTCACGGGCTGGCGGTAGATTACGCCCGGGGCCTTGCGCTCAAGGGGAAGGCGGATGAGTTCGCCCTGGATGGGACCACGGCCGTCGATGGGTTCGCCGAGGACGTTGATGACGCGGCCGAAGAGGCCTTCACCAACGGGAATCGAAGCAATCTCGCCGGTGCGTTTGACTGTCATGCCTTCGGTGACGTTGTCGACATCGTTCATGAGGATGACGCCGACGTTGCTTTCCTCGAGGTTGAGGGCAACGCCCATGACGCCGTTCTCGAAGGCCACGAGTTCGTTGGCGCAGACATTGTCCAGGCCATAGACGTGGGCGACGCCGTCGCCTACGCTGAGCACTTTGCCGACTTCCTCGAAAGAGACGTGAGAGTTTACGTTTTCTAATTCTTGCTTGAGAACTTCGGATATCTCGCTGGGATTTATCATCTTGGTTATTTTTTACTTTAGTAGGTTTAAACGCAGTTGTTTAAGTTCGTTTTTGATGGAGGCGTCGAGTCGCTGTGAATCGATGGTGACGGTGAAGCCGCCGATGAGCGACGGGTCGACCTGCCAGGTGTATTCGGCGGTACCTCCGCCGAGGTGTTTCTCTACCATGGAACTTACACGGGCGCGGTCGGCGTCGCTTAGTGGCTGGGCGGAAGTGATGTCCACGCGGTAGATGTTGTTTTCGCGGCGATAGAGTGCATTGTATGCAATCGCTATCAGTCGGACGATATCGATGCGTCCGTGATTTTCCAGCAGTTTGAAGAAGTCGGACATGGGAGCGTCTTTGCCCGATCTGTCGGCGCCCGAGGCCGTCATGAGTAGGGCGGTTTTCTGGGCATCGGCTATGTAGGGGTTCTCGAGCGTAGGTTCGAGGCCGGGGTTTTGCTCGAAAGCCGCGGCAAGGTTACCCATCAGCTCGTATGCGCGGGCTGTGTAGCCTTTTTCCTGGGCGAACTTGTACATCGCCTTGGCGTATCGGCGTGGAAGTAGTCCTTGGTCCATGTTCTGCTTGGTTCTTCTTCAGTTAACTATCAGTTTTTCTTCTCCATCTGGTCGAGATAGGAGTTGACGAGTTGCGACTGCGCCTTGGGGTCGGCCATCTGCTGCTTGAGCACCTTCTGTGCAATGTCAAGGGCAAATTCGCTGACCGAGTTGCGGAATTGCTGTTCGGCCTGCTTCTGTTGCTGCTGGATCGAGATACGTGCCTGGTCCATCACTTTCTGTGCTTCCTGCTGGGCTGCGCCGCGTGCTTCCTCGACAATCTGAGTTTTCATGCGGTCGGCCTCGCGCAGCATGTCTGCCTGGCGGGCGCGGGCTTCGGCGAGATACTTCTCGGCCTCGGCGTGGGCGTTGTCCAGCTGGGCTTTGGCGTTCTGGGCATATTCTACGCCTTTGTCGATTAGGTCGGCACGGTTGTCAACGGTTTTGAGTATAACGGGCCATGCGAACTTCCACAGAATGATGAAGAGGATGGCGAAACCGACAAACATCCAGAAGATGAGTCCGAATTCCGGGGTGAATAGTTCCATTATGAAAACTTTTTTGTTGTTGGCATATCTCTTGCGGAGGGTATGCCGGATTTTTAGAAGGGGTTTTGATTTACGTCCCTGGTGATCTGGTCCGGCTCGGAACCGTGGCAGGAAACGTCGTGGAAGTACGGGCTACCCGGCGGGCAACGTCGCGGAACGCTGCCCGGCAGGAACCTCAGAGATTTAGACGAACAGTGCGAGGACGCAGACGATGACGGCGAACAGGGCCACACCTTCGACGAGGGCGGCGATCACAATCATGTTCGAGCGGATGTCGCCGGCAGCCTGGGGCTGGCGTGCGATAGCCTCCATTGCGGCCGCACCGATTTTACCGATACCAATACCTGCGCCGATAGCGGCGATACCTGCGCCAAGGCTGGCTCCGAGGCCTACGAGGGCTTCTGCTGCTAAGATTCCTAACATAGTTGTTGTGTTTAGTTGTTGGGGTTGTTATTTCTGTTTGTTTGTATTATCGTTTTGTCACGGGGATTCCGTGTGGTTTTGCTCACTCTACTGGTGCCGGTGCGAGTGGACCGCCTGTGGACGATGTGTCCGATACGGCTGCCGCGGCCTGCCTGTCGGTTGGGACTGTTGCCTGTTCATGGCTTTCGGCATGGTCGGGCTTCTGCGAGAGCGAGATGAATATGGTGGAGAGTATGGTGAAGACGTAGGCCTGGATGAAACTTACCAGCACGTCAATAAGTAACATGAATACCGAGAATGCCACGGAGACCACTGTCGTCGCTCCGCCGGCTACGGGATTGATGGCCGAGAAGATGAAGATGAGCAGTGTCAGTACGATGACGATGATATGGCCGCCCATCATGTTGGCAAAGAGACGCACCGTGAGTGCGGCCGGCTTTGTGAACATGCCGAATACCTCGATTACGGGCATTATGGGCAGCGGGAACTTGAGCCACAGTGGAACGTCGGGCCAGAGGATGTCTTTCCAGTAATGCTTGCTCGAGAAGATGTTGGTGATAAGGAAGGTTATTATTGAAAGTACAAGGGTGACAGCAATGTTGCCCGAGAGGTTCGCGCCACCGGGGAAGATTACAATCAGGCCCATGAGGTTCATGGTCAGGATGAAGAAGAATACTGCCAGCAGATAGGGCGCGAACCTGCGCGCGCGGTGGCCGAGTGTGGCCTTGATGACGGTGTCGTAGATGAACACGACCACTGCCTCAACTGCGCCCAGACCCTTGCGGGGTGCCTTGTAGGGGTTGCGCAGGTGATATGACCTCAGCCAGAGCATGAGTCCCAGGACTATGATGATGCAGATGAAAACTCCTGCCACGTCTTTGGTTATGGAGATGTCGAGCGGCCTGATGTTTCTGCCGTCGGCAATTTGGACGACTTTCCCTGCGTGCTCCTCGCCCTGAGGGGCGATTCTGAATACGGTTCCGTTGTCATTGTAGGTGGCGCCGTGCTCCAGGTGCGCCGACGAGAAGATGTGCCAGCCGTCGGTTGCCTTGACGATTACGGGCAGTGGTATGCGATGGGAGTGGCTGAAGGGCACTTCCCAGCCGTAGGCATCGCCCAGATGCTCGAAGATAATCTCCTTGGGGTCGAGTTTTTCTTCAGCCTTGGTCGATTTTTCTACGTCCTCCTGCAGGGTATCCTCTATCTTGACAACGTCATCGGCCTTTGCCGGATAGGCAAGAGCCAGGGCCGTCACTGCCAGGATGAGACATCTTATCAATCGGTTCATATCGTTGAGATATTTTTGGCGTTTGGGAGAATTTGCCTGTTCTGCTTGCAGGCGTCAGTATATGCAGACGGACACCACGTTCGAATCTACGTCGACGATACCTCCCTGAACGTCGAAACGCCCTTCGCCACTGTCGTTGTGGTAGACGATTGTGCCGGGAACGAGAGTCGAGATGAGTGAGGCGTGGTTCTGGAGTACGGTGAAACTGCCTTGCGTGCCGGGCAGTGTCACAGAGTCGGCCTCGCCCTGATAGACGACTTCAGTTGTCGATATGATTTTGAGTGTCATGTCTTGCAGGTTTAGCGTGGTTTGCTGTTCACGGTTTATTTCACTTCGGCCAGAAGTTTCTTGCCTTTTGCTATGGCTTCGTCGATGGTTCCGACGTTCATGAACGCCTGTTCGGGATATTCATCCATTTCGCCGGAAAGAATCATCTTGAAGCCGCGTATGGTCTCGCTCAGCGGCACCATCACGCCGGGAAGGCCGGTGAACTGTTCTGCAACGAAGAATGGCTGTGAGAAGAAACGCTGGGCGCGGCGTGCGCGTGCGACGACAAGTTTGTCCTCGTCGGAGAGTTCGTCAACGCCGAGGATGGCGATGATGTCCTGAAGTTCGTTGTAGTGCTGTAGAAGTTGCTTGACGGCCTCGGCGGTCTCGTAGTGGTCCTGTCCGATGATGTTGGGGTCGAGGATTCGCGAGGTCGATGCCAGGGGGTCGACAGCGGGGTAGATACCGAGTTCGGTAATCTTACGCGAGAGCACGGTAGTCGCGTCGAGGAACGAGAATGTCGTTGCGGGAGCGGGGTCGGTCAAGTCGTCGGCGGGCACGTAGATGGCCTGCACCGAGGTGATGGAGCCATTCTTCGTTGAGGTGATTCGTTCCTGCAGCGCGCCCATCTCGGATGCGAGGGTCGGCTGGTAGCCTACGGCCGAAGGCATTCGGCCCAGCAGTGCTGAAACCTCCGAGCCTGCCTGGGTGAAACGGAAGATGTTGTCGATGAATAACAGGACATCCTTACCACCTTTATCACGGAAGTACTCAGCCATAGTAAGCCCGGTCAGGCCGACTCTCATACGTGCTCCCGGCGGCTCGTTCATCTGTCCAAACACGAGCGCTGTCTTTTCCAGAACACCGGATGCCTTCATCTCACTCCAGAGGTCATTGCCCTCACGGGAACGCTCACCGACACCCGTAAAAATAGAATAACCGCCCTGCTCCATCGCAATATTCCGGATCAGCTCCTGAATCAGGACTGTTTTTCCGACGCCCGCGCCGCCAAACAGACCGACTTTTCCGCCCTTGGAATACGGCGCCAGAAGATCAATCACCTTGATGCCCGTCTCCAGAATCTCCGCGACCGGGCTCTGATCCTCAAATGGCGGCGGATCCCGGTGAATACACCAGTGCTCCTCACCATCCAGCTTTTGTCCTCCATCTACCGTCTCACCTAAAACATTAAACAAACGTCCAAGCGTCTTTTCGCCAACCGGAACGGAAATGCCTTCTCCCGTCGGTGTTACCTTCATGTCACGGCTCAAGCCCTCGCTTGCCGACAGCATGATGCAGCGGACGATATTATTTCCCATGTGCTTGGCAGCTTCCATCACACACGTCTTTCCCTGATTTTCTACCGTGAGCGCGTCCCGGATCTCCGGAAGGGGACCGCTCTCAAATTTCACATCGACAACCGGACCGGAAACCTGGACAATCTTGCCCTCCGGCAGGCTGGTTTCAGCCTTTTTTGTCTCTGCCGCCTGTTCTCCCATCACACTCTCATCTCCTCTTCTCGTTCTCGTCTCTGTGCAGCCGCGCCGCCGCATACTTCGGTGATCTCCTGTGTGATCGCCGCCTGCCGCGCCCGGTTGTACATCGTATTTAAATCTTTTAAAAGTGCATCCGCATTATCCGTCGCCGCATCCATCGCCATCATACGGGCATTCTGCTCGCTGCAGAACGACTCAACCAGCGCGCCGTAGATAAATCCGGCTACATAGTTCGGAACGATCGCATTCATCGCTTCCTCCGGCGTTGGCCGGAGGGAAAACTCCTCCAGCCGCACATCGACCGGAATCGCCATTCCGTGCATATCCGGCTTGGTAATCGGAAGCACCCTTTTATCCTTCGCCACACTCTGCATCACATTTTCCATTCTTGTATACAGGACATGGATCTCATCCAAATCACCCGACAAATATCGTTCCAGAAGTATTCCAGCAATCCACCTTGCCCGGTTAAACGTCGGATCCTGCGCCGTATACTGGAAATTTTCTTCAATCGGGATGTGCTGGGAGGCAAAAAACTGCCGCCCCGTCTCACCGATGACAAACAGATGTACCTCGCGGGAAGGATCCTTTAAAAATGTATCCGCCATCTTCATGATGTTATGGTTATAAGCACCCGCCAACCCTTTATCGCCGGAAATAACCAGCAGCCCCGTTTTCTTCGACTGGTGCCCTTCTTTTTCAAAATAGGGACTTTCCATGTTCGGCAGATGCCTCTGGATACGCCGGATGACATTTTGCAATGCATAGAAATACGGCTCCGTCTCTGCCAGTTCTTTTCTGGCTTTCTTTAATTTCGTCGAAGATATCAGGTACATCGCGTTCGTGATCTTGCGCGTATCCTGAATACTCCGGATCCGGTTCTGGATCTCTCTGAGTCCTGCCATCTTCCATCACCGCCTTACTGCTTATCCAGTTTTGCATCCGCTGTGGCTGCCTCCAGCGCATTTCCCTGTGCTTTCAGGAATTTTGCCTTGTACTCGCCCACCGCCTTCGCAATCTCGCGCTGGATATCCTCGCTGAGTGTCTTCGTCGTGCGGAGTGCATCGCCCACCTGCGGGTAGGAGCTTCTCATATATTCGTAAAGACCGCCCTGGAATGTCTTCAGCTTTTCCTTCGGAATATCTACCAGCAGATGGCTCGTCGCCGCATACAGAATCACAACCTGTTCTTCCATCGAGAGCGGATGCTCAAGCGGCTGTTTTAACAGTTCCATCAGACCGCTGCCGTAGGTAAGCTGTGCCTTAGTCGCCGGATCCAGATCGGAGCTAAACTGTGTAAATACTTCCATCTCGCGGTACTGTGCCAGGTCGATACGTACGCTTCCGGCTGCCTTCTTCATCGCCTTGGTCTGCGCTGCGCCGCCGACACGCGATACCGAAAGCCCTACATTGACCGCCGGGCGCATGCCCTCGAAGAACAGCGAACTTTCCAGGAAAATCTGTCCATCTGTGATGGAAATAACGTTGGTCGGGATATACGCCGACACATCGCCCGCCTGTGTCTCGACAATCGGCAGCGCTGTGATTGAACCACCGCCCAGCTCATCCGAAAGCCGCGCCGAGCGCTCCAGCAGACGGGAATGCAGATAGAATACATCGCCCGGATACGCCTCACGGCCGGGCGAGCGGCGCAGCAGCAGCGACAGCGTGCGGTAAGCGACTGCGTGCTTGGACAGATCGTCGTAGACGATGAGCACATCGCGTCCCTTGCTCATGAAATACTCACCGATCGCCGCGCCGGCATATGGCGCGATATACTGCTGCGGCGCACCGTCCGCCGCAGTGGCGGAAACGATGATGCTGTAATCAAGCGCGCCGTATTTCTCCAGCGTGCCGCGCAGACGCGCGACCGTGGACGCCTTCTGACCGATGGCCACATAGATGCAGATCATGTCCTGTCCCTTCTGGTTCAGGATGGTGTCGATGGCGATGGAGGTCTTGCCGGTCTGGCGGTCGCCGATGATCAGCTCGCGCTGACCGCGTCCGATCGGCACCATCGCGTCGATGGCAAGGATGCCGGTCTGCATCGGCTGGTTTACCGGCTCACGCGATACCACACCCGAAGCCTCTCGCTCGATCGGACGGCGCTCGGTCGTTTCAATCGGTCCAAGGCCATCAATCGGTTCACCGAGGGCGTTGACCGTGCGGCCGATCATCGCATCACCGACCGGAACGTCAAAGGCAAACCCACCATCGACAAAGCGCTACCCAAGTTCTACGCTTTCTGCGGGCGTGACACGTGGATAGGGCACAATATTCGCCGCTTCGACCTGCCGGTGATCGCCAGGGAGGCGCAGAGGGTCGGCGCCGGAATGCCGGACGTGAGCTTCTACGACACGATGGAATTATCCCAGGCATTGCTGCCGCAGCTCGACCATCATCGCGTGGTGGACCTCATTCGATATTTCGGCATCGCCAAGACCGAGCGGCATCGCGCCGCCGATGATGCGGCACAGACGGCGCAAATCTTCGAATGCCTGAAGCGGATATAAGCTTTATAAAGACTTATAAAGGCTTATAAGGCAATATAAAAGCCCCACAATGTGGGGCTTCATTATCTTCGCTTTTATTCGAGGTCAGCGTCTCCGCTGGCTGGACAGTGTGCCAACTCCTCGCCATCGACGGTAAGGGCCAGCATCCAGGTGGGATTATCGCCCTTTTGATGGATCATCGTGTCCGGGATGCTGGTTTCGAATGTGGCATCGTCGGTGGAGAGATTCCATCCT
>CALKRW010000053.1 GCA_937989585.1 uncultured Porphyromonadaceae bacterium
AAGAATCTGGACGGCTATCTTTATATGGCCTACATGCTATCGCGGACGGTTGTACTCTTATTCAACAAGTGCCGGTCATGTTTTGCTACGTGCTGATGATGCTTTAAATTCAACCCTTAGCCCTTATCGCCCTAATGCACTAGACTGGTGGAAATGGCTTGATCCTAATCACGAATATGAGGCAATAGAAAAAATGCGAAATTTCATTGATTCGTGTGACTCAAATAGGAGTCAAGAATATAAAAGAAATGTAGGATCATTCTTTCGCAATTTTTTAGGATGTAGTGGCTCAGATGGCGCATTTAATAATGTAGTCAATGCCGAAGGTTATATTCTTCCGAAGATATTGAATTATCGGGATATAATATGTGGTATTATGAAAATGGATTTAGACCTTCCATTGGATTATGTAACACATAAGGCTGAATACTGCATTGATAGAGTCAATAGTTCTAACACGCCTGGAATATTACAGGAAAGTGCATTGTATTCATATGCATTTATATTTGGACCATACTCGAGGAAAGAAAATTTCAGTTATACCGTTAACATGTCTTGAGTTTCCCTTTTCTGTTTCTGGTGAAGTAGAAGGTGATGATGGAGGCGGCGGTGAGGATTTCGGATATGCCGAGGGCGAGCCAGATGCCTGTCGTTCCGAGAATCATCGGCATTAAAAGGAAAGACGGAACCACGAACACGAAACCACGAAGCAGGGCGAAGATTATTGACGGTGCAATACGTTCGGCGCTCTGAAAATATCCTATTGCCGTCAGATTGAAGATATAGCACAGCACAGCCACCGAGAATACAGGTAGTCCGGCGATGGCGATGCGGGCGGCTTCGCCCTCGGGCGCTATAAATAGCGAGACCATAAGTCTAGGCATGAACACAAACATCGCTGTCACTATGGTTCCGCAGACTAAGGCCGTGATGATGGCGAGCCTTTCGGTCTGTCGTACTCTGTCGAATTGTCCGATTCCGAAATTGAAACTGATTATCGGCTGTGCCGATTGTGCTATGGCATTGCCGATCATAAAGATAAATGGACAATAATAGCAGGCGATACCGAAGGCGCCAACGCCGTTGTCTCCGAGATAACGCATGAATACCTGATTGCCCATGAACATGATTACGGCCATAGACATTTCGCCAAGCAATGCCGGCACGCCGATTCTTGACTGATAACCGATGTTTCTGGCGAAAAGCCGCAGGCTCTTCGAAGAAATCTTCAGTTTGATAAGTTTCAGAGACCTGGCGAACCATCCGAGATATGCAATCACAAGAATTCCGCCCACAGCCTCGCTGATAGCCGTGGCGATAGCCGCGCGAAAGATGTATAGACGACACAACCGAACATCCCATGCCGAGCATGAGGGCGAATCCGACCAGCAGCATTGTCGGGGCGATTGCGATATTGACAGCAGCGACGCCTTCGCTTCCGACTCCGTGACCAATAAAGATTCCGTCAATGGCCGTGACAATGCACATGCTCAGCATTCCAAGCAATGTCGGCAGAAAGTAAATTCTGAATAGGCTTGAAACATTCGCTTTACCCAGATCGATTGAATCGCGTTCCATATATGTAACTGTTGAAAATTAGACATAAAAAAACCGAACAAGAAAGAATGGTTTTACCCAGTCATCTTATCCGGCATGCGTTATGCCCTCCGATGAGGTTTACAAAACTTCTTTTTGTGTTTTCTTCAATTCGGCGGTGCAAAGGTACAAAAAAAACTTTCAGGCAATAAGAAATTTCAATTCTAAAAAAATTAAACAATAATTTTCTGTCAGCCGTATTTTAACCTGCTTCCTATTACGTCTAAAAATAAAAAAAGCCCGAAGTTCTAATTCCGTGAAGAACTTCGGGCCTTTAAATTGTATTGACGGGCTTATCAGAGTATCACATTCAGGCCGACCGAAACGGATGCGTTCGAAGCCAGAGGTACACCCTGCTTTGCAATCTTGGCGAAGAAGTTGTCCTGTGCGACGAACAACTGGATGCCTGCATAAGGGATGCGCAGATTTGCTATCCATCCGAATCCACAACCCAGTGTGCCTGCGTTCGCGTTTACGCCTAACGAGACGTTCTTAACCGGGTTGAGGTTTGCCGATAGGCGGAAGTCGGTCCATGTGAAGTCACCTGCGATTTTCGTGGTGTTCAGGAGACCGAATTTGAGACGGCGATAAACGGGGAGGGTATAACTTGCTCCGAGATTGACGGTGGCGTTCAGCATCTGAGTCCTCGAACCCTGGTCGCCCTCATCTTGGAGTTGATATAGGTTCTCGAGACTGTTGCGCATGTTTTTCCACTCATTGGAGAATGAGTTGGCGGCATTGTCATCGGCGGAGAAATTGTATATGCTGCTCTCGAAGTTGCGGTCGCCGTTTGTGGTGGCAAGAAGGTCGTTCTTCCAGTTGATGAAACCGAGGTCGAGCAATGCGGCCGAGAATTCCCAGTCCTTCAGTGCGGCCGGCGAGAATGTCGCACCAAGGTCGACTGCGAAACCGGTGCCGTTGATTGGCTTGAAGTCGCCGTCGATGCCACTGACGTATGTGTTGCCGGTGTGGTCGCTGTGGTCCGTGTCGTAGTGCATGCCTTTGAGCGAGGTGTGTATGTTTGCGTTTGTGGTAATGTTCCACGAGTCCTGTCCTAACGCAAGGGTGGCTCGGTCGAGGTTCGCATCAGCCGAACCAACGCCAAGCAGAACCTTGACGTTTGCGCCGACACGCCATTCGCTGGTGATGTTGCGGCTGTGGCCTAACGAAATTTCGCCATAGCCTATTGCGCGGGCCTTCAGGCCGTCAATCTCATAGGTCTGGTTCGAGACACCCTCTTTCAGGAAAGAGAATATCGATTTGGGAAGACGGGCATGTACACTTGCGCGAGCCGAGATATTGATTGTCGAGTAGCCTCCCAGCATACTGAAGCCGAAGCCGAGGATGTTCTCGCGTAAGTCGAGTCCGATTCGGTTCATGTCGCTAAGGTTCTCCATGACTTCCGTTGCGGAGACGCCGGGGTTCATGAAAGTAGTAGTCTTGCCGTTGACATTATATATTACGTCGGTCAGCGAGAGGTTGCCGCGCATGTTGACATTGAGGTTGCCGATGGCGGGGATAGCCACAAGAAGTTTGTCATTCGTCGGGGCGAGGGCTGGATTGGAGAGGAAACGGTAGGCGTAGTCATCCAAGAAGTATCCCGACTGGGTGTTCTGTGCAGTGGCGCACAGGGCTGCTGTCGCTGTGATTAATGCGGCTGCGCAGTTCTTTATATTGAAGTTCATGATAGTATGCACTTTTTTGCGTTTGTCTTATATCTGGTCAGAGTTCTTTGTTGTAATAGCCCGATACAGTCGCGCGTATGTCCTTGCAATCAAGCGACAACTGGGGATTCAGGGGTTCTGTCATGTTCGAGGGCACAACGCCGGTGGCTGTGAACTCTATTCCGTCGAGATGCTTGACCTCGCCGGTAATTCGTATTGTTATGGGATAATCCTTGCAACCGGCGGGAACTACGGCACCCTCGATCGAGACATTGTTTATGCGTCTGCCGTTGACATCGATGGGATAGCCTGTGAAATTGACATCGATGGGGAGTTGCGATGTGACTGTGGTTGAGACAGACAGACTCCTGATTGTGATTGCATCGACGTCTTCGTCATTCCATCCGCTCTCGGTGTCGGTGTATATTACCTGCGAGCCTTCACCGAATGAAAGGGGTGCGACGAACTCATATCTGCCAGAGACAATGCCAAGGTCGGAACCGATAGGGAGATTGCTGACTTTCTGATTGGCCACTTTAGGACTTACCAGTGTTATGTCCAGTTCCGAAGGAAGACCGTTGCCTTCGAGGACACTCGACAGTGACGAGAAGTCAACCTGAGTTGCCGGATTGAAACCGGATGGAACGTTTATGGGCCCTAAGGGAGACAGGCAGTAGTTGCTGTTTGCAGCTTTGCTGATTGTGAAATAGCCAGGAGCATCGAGCGCGTGTTCTGTCGTGCCAGTGACAGTTCCGTTATCATCCCTGAACACCGAAAGGATATTGAATCCTGTCTGAGCCTGGAGGCCGTAAGGTGACAAGGGATTGCTGACATTCAGGTATATCTGAGGATTAATGATATTGATTCGTGTGTCCTTCTGACGAAGTACGTCGGGGAGGTCGCTCAAGGTGACAGGGCTGATGTTAACTCCGTCAATGTCGTAATTAATAGTGCCCGAGAATGTGCGGACATTTATGTCGGAAAGTTGACCTGTGGCAGAGAATGTGATTGCGGAGGGCACATTGCCTGTGAAATCAGAGGTGTTGAAACAGAGTCTTCCCGATTTGACTTCAAGTTTTGTGGCTATCGAAGCGGAGTGGCTGGAAGCGCTGAATGTTCCGCCAATTTTCTTGAAATCGAGGGCGGAGCATACAAGGCTAAGCGTAAGACGTGGTGATGTGAGATCGATACGGTCGATGTGTACTTTTCCGTTCTCCGGGTCGTATGTGCCTGCGGATATTGTACCTGTCAGGCCTTTGGGGAAATCAATGTCTAGATCCCGCAGAGACAGCCGTCTCAGTCTGCCGTCAAGTTCGGGGAACGACAGAATGAAGTCAACACGGAAATCACCGCCGATTCTGTCGATGCTGACAATCTCGACGGGAATATTATCGGACGCGTACGATACGCTTACCTCATCTATGGCCAGGGGTATGCTAAGGTCGATTCCACCCGGAACGTTGCCGCTCACATTTGTGTTTATTGTGGCTGAAACGCTGGTGGAGACGTGTGAATTCAGCGTGATGGGTGCAATTCTGATCTGAGATGAGGAGAACTCGCCGCTACGCACGATGGCATAGATACCGTCAACAACCTTAACGGTTGCATCGGGATCATTCTCGTCAATGTCAAAAATTGATGACATCGTGAATGGATCAATGTTGACCGGTAGAGTGAGGTCATTCACCTCAACTTGTACAGTTGTGTCAATGTCGGACAAATCATATTTATCGTCGACACAGGCAGTGAGTGCGATCGCCGCAAGAGTTCCGGCACTCAGGCGCAAGAAATGATTCATTTGTGTAAAATATTGGTTTATCGGTTTATTATTCTCATAGTTAGAAAGTACAAAATTACGCAAATTTTCTAAACTTTTAAGTATAAATAACAAAAAATCATCTATTTGTCGCAAATAATGTTCTAAAAGGGCTTGCTAAGACCAGAAAAGAGACCAGAGAATATTTTTTATGTGATTATTTTATGTAATACATAAGATTGTTTGGTTTAGTTTAGTAACTCTTAAAAATTAGTTTATATTATTCATGAAGTAACTGTTCTTTGGGACAGCGATGAAATTTTTGTCTTTTGGCCGCTTTCCGTCCTCGTCATCAGGCTTGTAGACCACTACAAGCCATCTTCCTCGAACGAAAATCAATCCAAAATCCTTCAAATTTCATTCGCTGCTAATTTTTGCGAGTTACTTAAATTTTGTAACTTTGCATACTGACCGACATAAAACTTTTCGCTAGCCTTTTTGGTTCTATATATATTAATGTGTACGTGTTCCGCGTGCATGAACCTAAGGTTTTAATTCCCTGCCTATGGACTCTATGTTTGAGACTCTTGTTGACCTGCCGCTGTTTCGTGGCGTTTCCCGCGAGCGTATGGCTGAGGTTATTGAGAGAGCAAAGTTTCATTTCCTGAAATATACACCTGACAATGATATAGTTATCGCCGGACAGCAGCAGACTCATCTGAGTTTCCTTTTTGCCGGTTCTGTAAGACTCACCGTCACCGGCGGGGACTCGCGTTTCCGTGTAACATCGGTAATAACTGCCCCTGATGTCATTGCTCCGGATTTTATTTTCGGCCGTCATACTACGTCACCCTGTACGGCCACGGCTATTGATACTGTCTCACTGCTTTCTATATCAAAGACCGACTATCTTGACATGTTGCAGCGAGACGGCATTTTCCTGTTGAACTATCTCAATCTTCTTTCCATGAACGCGCAGAAGAGTGTCGTTGGTGTCATTTCTCTGACCACAGGCTCTATCGAGGAGCGAATCGCTTTCTGGGTCATAGCCCTGACACAGTCACGAGCAAAGGATATCGTGCTACACTGTCGTCAACGAGACCTATGCAGTATTTTCGGCATTCAGCGTTCTGCACTGGTCACGGCTCTTGAGTCCTTGCGCGAGCGGGGTATCATTACTTACACTAACGAGTCCATAAGTTTTCTTAACCGTCATGATCTGGTTTCCCTACTCACACATACGGAGGATGACGATTGAACTGATGTCTACGTAAATAATAATATAAAAATAAACAGAATCGCGTCCAGACAATGATGTTTCTACATCTGGACGCGATTCAGTTTGAGTAGTCTGAAATCAATCAGTCATCATCTTCTTTGAATTCATCTTTGCCTACGCCACAGACAGGGCATACCCAGTCGTCAGGCAGGTCTTCAAACGATGTCCCGGGTTTAACGCCATTGTCGGGATCGCCTTTTTCGGGGTCATAAACGTACCCGCAGACTTCACATACGTACTTTTTCATAATCTTTTGGTGTTTTGTTAGTTAAATCTTCCTATTTTTAACAAACACCTGCATAAAAAAGTTCTCGCGATTCGGTCATTTGTATCAGGATGTTATCCGGCGTTTCTTATCACTTGACAGCGAGTGCGAAGTCACGGCCATACTGGCGACATTCCTCTAATGTCTTGCAATCAGGGACCCAAAGTGTTTTCAATCCGTCGTTGACAAGGGCAAGACCGCTGTCCTGTAAATGCTGGTTCAGTAGTTTCACACCTTCTCCACTCCATCCGTAACTTCCGAATGCGGCAGCCTTCTTGTTCTTGAATTTGAGTCCGTGCACCATCTCGAGCAGTCCGGCAATGGCGTAGGATATGCCGTTGTTGATTGTGGGAGAACCGAATAATACGGCTTTTGAATGGAATATCTGAGTAAGTATGTCGTTCTTGTCATCTTTGGCGGCATTGTATACCTTTACTTTCACCTCAGGGTCGGCTTCATGTATTCCGTCCGCAATGGCCTCGGCCATGCTGCGCGTGCTGTTCCACATGGTGTCGTAAACCAAAGTCACCTGATTCTCCTGATAGTCTGCCGACCACAGCCTGTATGCCCCGATTATATCGGCAATATGCGAACGCCAGATAACGCCGTGACTGGGGGCTATAAGTTTCAGTGGCAGATTCATCCCGAGAATTTCCTTGAGTTTTCTGGCGGCCATCGGCGAATACGGCGTGATGATGTTCGCATAATATTTTTCTGCCTCATACATTATTTCGGGCAGTTTCTCGGTGTCGTCAAAAAGCGACTCTGTCGCGAAATGCTCACCGAAAATATCGTTGGAAAACAGGATTTCCTCGCCGTCCAGATAAGTAATCATAGTGTCGGGCCAGTGAAGCATGGGGCATTCAATGAATGTCAGCGTGTGTTTGCCGATCGGTAATTTGTCACCTGTCTTCACGTTGACATAATTCCAGTCCTGATGGTAATGGCCGCGGAGAATAGCCTCCCCTTTGGCGGTGCAGTATATGGGGGTGCCGGGAATCTCCCTCATCAGTTCAATCAATGCACCGGAGTGGTCTATCTCGTTATGGTTCATGACTATGTAGTCGATCTTTTTCAGATCGACCGTTTCTTTAAGCCTGGCCACGAATTCGTGATCGTAAGGTTTCCAGACAGTGTCTACAAGCACTGTCTTCTCATCCTGGATAAGATATGAATTGTAACTTGATCCACGGTGGGTGGACAGTTCGTCGCCATGGAAAGTGGTAAGTTGCCAGTCAATCTTGCCAACCCACGTGACTATATCTGCTATTTTCTGTGCCATAGTCTCATATACTTGTTTTTGTGTTACTTTTTGTGTCGGTTATGGGCAATACCTGCTATCATATTCTGACAAGCGGCATTGATATAATGTTCATTGGCTTGAGATTATTTTTCAGTTTAAGAAAACCTTGATATATCTTTAAACTAATTATCATTCTCGGAAATACACGCGATGAACGCGAGGTGATACTGATGTCAGTATTTCATATGGTATTGTGTCCAGCACGTCTGCGATACGTTCGATTGGCGCACCTGTACCGAATATCTCTACCGACGAGCCTACATGTACCCCCCTCTCGGCAGCGGATTCATGACCCGGGTCGGAAACAACTGCCAGGTCTGTGACGTCGACCATGCACTGGTCCATGCATATATTGCCTACGGTTGGACATAACATGCCGTTTATCAGGAAGCGGCCGTTGCCGTTGCCGAGATGACGGTTGATGCCGTCTGCATATCCTATGGGCAGAGTGGCGATCATGGAGTCGCGTGACAGGACGCCACGCCGTCCGTAGCCGATTGTCTCGCCCTTTTTGTGCGGGCTAAGCGCGATTATTGTAGTCACCAGCGATGCTACGGCCTGAAGATTTGGATTAGGCTCAAGAGGCGATATTCCGTACAAACCTATACCGAGCCGGACCATGTCATATTTCCTTTTATCTGCGAAACGCTGGGTTCCGGCAGTGTTGAGAATGTGTCGGAGCAGGTGAACCTTCTTCCCGATGTGTCTGCTTAGGGCTTCCTCGAGTTTGGCAGACATACGGTCGAAGTTGTCAAACTGGAACATGGTGTAGTCATCCTGATCGAGGCAGTCGGCGGTGGCGAGATGCGAGAAGGTAGAGACAGCCTGGAGGCGGGGATATTGTGCAAGCAGGGCTGCGAATTCTTCTATCTGGTCCTCGCTGAGTCCGACGCGGTGCATTCCTGTGTCAAGTTTGACATGTACCTTGAAAGTCTCGAGTCCTGTCTCGCGTGCGGCTTCGTCGAGCGAGCGTATCAGTTCGGCATTTGGTGCTATCAGTGTCGGCTCCAGACGGTTGGTGGCGATGGCCTGTGGGTCCGTGCACCATGGGTCGAGAATGATTACGGGCGTATCGACTCCGGCCGCACGCAGGGCAGCGCCTTCGTCAACCACCGCCACAGCGAAATAGTCTGCGCCTGCGCCCTGGAGTGTACGGGCGACTTCAACCGCTCCGCAGCCGTATGCCGATGCCTTTATCATGGCCACAGTCTTTGTTCCGGACGGGAGCAAGGATTTGTAGTTCTTGAAGTTGAACCTCAATGCCTCGAGATTGATGTTCATGCGGGTGATGTGTGACGTGGCGCAGAGGCGGTCGCGGAGTTTCGCCGAGGCAGTCTTGTCGGCGGTGTTGATGTAGATAAGGCTGTCGGCGGTTTCTTTTCGGCTCAACTGAGACATGGCCTCGTCAGCGTTGTCTGTCATGATGACGCGTTCAACAGATGCCGCGCGGAGTATTTCCTGAAGTTTGGCATCGGTTGTCTGACGGTCGGCGGGGAAGCAGTCGGGTTTCCCGATTACGGCTATTAGGCGGCGGTGTCCGTTCATCTGTCTTCTTGCGAAGTCCAGACCGGTTGCTATGCCGTCAAGGTCGCAGGTGTAGTGGTCATAGGCCACAGAGGTGAGTTCGGTGATTTCGCTGAGGTCGATTCGTCCGCTCAGTTTCTCGGCACCGCTGATGCTTGCCTTTGCTTTGTCAGGATCACAGCCCAAGTCTTCGGCTACTTTTGCAGCCATGTCGGCGAGCGTGCCGTTGACTCCGATCAGTTCGACGCCGGGGGCTGTTTCTGACAGCGCTTCCTTGATTCGCTGGTCAGATTCGGGATAATAGACGCACCGGCAGTTTTTGAAGAGAAGCGCCTTTTCATGTGCTTTTTCCTGGATTGAGGAGAAGCCTGATGCATGTTCGTCGGTCAGGGCGGTGAACACTCCGACAGTGGGCTGAATGATCTTTTCGAGGCGTTCCATTTCTCCCGGACGAGAGATTCCGGCCTCGAATATGCCAAGTTCGGTGTCCGGTTTCATCCTTCTGACCGAAAGGGGTACTCCGATCTGCGAGTTCCACGAGCGGGGACTGCGTGTGACGCGGGTTTCGTGTCCGAGTGCGGCATTGAGCATCTCCTTGAACACAGTCTTGCCTACAGAACCTGTCACGCCAATCACGGGACATGTGAACATCGAGCGCCAAGCGGATGCTGACTGCGCAAGCGCATCGCTTACGTCGTCAACGACTATGAAATTGGCATCGGGCATCGCTGCCTTTGCATCTTCGGGCAAATGGTTTACGACAAAGACGCGTACGCCTTTGTCGTAAAGAATCTGTATGTATGAATGACCGTCGTCGAGTTTGGTCTTGAGTGCGAAAAATGCTGTTTTGGAGTAGTCGGTGACAGGTGTGCGGCTGTCTGTTATGATATTGGTTATGAATGAGGGAATAATTAAGTCCATATCGTAATGAAAATCATAGAATCGGTCGGTGGTTTTGACGAAGTATGTCTCTCCGTGCCTCGAGGGCGCGGAGGCGTGTCTCCGGCGAGAAGTAGACGCTGGCGAATCGGTCGTAGATGTAGTCAACGGCTACTTCCGAGGGGTGCTTCATGTCGGCGGCGTAGAATCTGTAGTCGCGCAACTCGTCGTTCACAATCTCGAAAGCAGGGAAGTATTCCGCCCCCTTTTTACTTTCTTTGGTTTCGGTCGAGGTTCTGGTACAGAGTTGTTCGACGGCAAGGAGAAGTGTCGCTTTGGACAGTGCGTTGCCCGGCAACCCGTCCGCAAGATGGCGCACCGGACTTACAGTGAAGATTACGCGGCGGTCTTTACAGAGCGGCGCCCAGGCATCGACTATCTCGTCAACAGAAAGTCTGCGGCGGTTGAACTGGTCCATGGGAATCTTATGGCAGTTGCCGACAAGTTGACCCGAAGGAATGTGGTCGAACACCCATGCTGTGCCGAAAGTGATTACCCAGATGTAGCTTCGGCGCAGACTCTGCCCGAGGGCGAAGAAGTCGTCGTTGAGGCTTGATAGAAGACTGTGCATATCGCGGTCCTGCCGGCGCGAATGGAAGTCGAGACAGTGCCAGATGCCGTTCAGTTCAACCAGGTCATCCGCACGGTAAGGCCGGTTTTCGAGTGCTCTCGTCACAACCTTCGCCAGCGATGCGGGATTGAAAAGCACGCCCATCGGGTTGACCTCAACGTTGAACCCATCGTCAACGAGCCGGCTGCCGATGTTGTCGGTGAAGCACGACCCGAGCATGACCATGGGCTCGTCATGGCTAATCGGGAATCGCGAGGGTTTCAGTTCTACAGGAGTTGTAAATCGCATGTTCTAATACATCTTGTAGTCGATGGACAGCACCTGGAATTCGGTGCGTCGGTTGATCTGGTCTGCGTCTTCCTGCTGTTTCTCGTCAGGCAGGGCAAGGATGAATTCCTCGGTTAGGACATCGCCTTCCTTGAATTCGGGATAGAGTCGGGCGAGACGCTTGGTTATGGTCTTGGGCCGTGACTCGCCGTAACCCTGCGACTGAAGACGCTCTGGCTCGATGCCGACCGAGATGAGGTAGTCGATGACGGATTTGGCGCGACGGGAAGAGAGGTTTATGTTGTACTCGTCGCTGCCCCAGCGGTCGGTATGCGAGGCCATCTCGATGGTGACGTTCGGATTATCGCGAAGCACCTGAGCGAGCGAGTCGAGGGCTCTCTTCGATTCGGTGCGCAACGAGGCGCGGTCGAAGTCATAGAAGATGTTGTCAACAACAACCGGTTTGGTTATGGACGAAAGTATAAAGTCCACGCCGTACTCGGCGTCTTCCTCGGCGATATCCGATGTAAATTCCTGTTTGGCGTTAAGGTAGCCTTTAGCGCCGGCAAGCATAACGTATGACACGCCACGCTGAAGTGGGAACGAGAACGAGCCGTCATCACGGGCAACGGCCTTCTGGTTCGAGCCGTCATTGCCGACAATGCGGATGACGGCGTTGGGAACAGGTTCCTCGTCCTTGTCGAGTACCCAGCCCGAAATGTTAATTTTAAGGTCGGGAAGTTCGAAGGAGAATATGTGGTCGTATCCGCGGGCGTCGCCGTTGTTCGATGAATAGTAACCGGACTCGCCCTTGCCGAATGTGATGCCAAAGTCATCGCCGGGAGTGTTGACGGGACGGCCCATATTCACGACGTTCCATCCTCCCGACGGAGTTAGTTCGGCGCGGAAGATGTCAAGGCCGCCGAAGCCCGGATGTCCGTTGGAGGCGAAGTAAAGCACGGAGTCGGTGCGAACATAGGGGAACATCTCGTCGCCCGGAGTGTTGATCCATTCGCCGAGGTTCTCGAGTGAGCCGGCGCGTTCGCGCAGGTTGACGCGCCAGATGTCCTTGCCCCCAGAACCGCCTGGCATGTCGGATGTGAAATACAGCCATGTGCCGTCGGGTGAGACCGCAGGGTGTCCGTAGGACGAGAGTGTGTCGGCTGTGATTTCATATTTCTGGGCAGCGCTCCATTTGGCATCGGAACGCTGTGAAGTGTATATCTCGACACCGGTATGTGCGTTTGGCTCGCGGCGCGCTTTTGTGAGATACATGGTCTGCCCGTCGGGGGTGAATGAGACGATTCCCTCGTCGAGTTCGCTGTTGAGTTCGCCCTCGACAGGCTCGGGTCGGCCCCATTCGCCTTTCTCGTTCTTGGCAACAGTCCAGATGTCACCGTTCTTCATGCCGGTGATCTCGCTGCGTTTTGTACCTGAGACCTTTTCGTTGGTCGTAGTGAAGTAGAGCCTGTCAAGACTTGAGTCAAAGAACATCGGTGAGTAGTCGGAGCGGCGGGAGTTGAAGAGTTTAGCGTTCTTCACAACGTAGCGCGACGGAAGAGCCTTGTCACGTCCCATGGTAGCTCCCGCGAGACCGTTTTTGGCGAGTATGTCGTCCGGGCGCCATGTCAGATAGGTCTCGTAGGCGGTTATGGCCGCCGCATATTTGCCGTCGCCGTGCAGTGCGCGGGCGAGTTTGAGGTAAGCCGTAGAGTCACCGTAGCCATAACGGATTGCGTTCTGGTAGGCAGCCGCCGCACGGGCGTTCTGGTTCAGTCGCCTGTGGCACTCGGCGAGTTGCCAGGCAACCTCGCCGCGCAGTTTACGGTCTTCCTTGCGGGTGAGTTTGTTGTAGACTTTGCGGTAGGTCTTGGAGGCGTCGAAGTATTCGCCACGCTCGAACTGTTCGTTCGCGGTCGACAACTTGGCGCCGCCACAAGCGCAGAGTCCCATGGCGGCTGTGAGGAGAATTATGTTTCGGATTGAGAATTTCATGTTCTGATTGGTAGAATTCAGTTGCCGGCTGCCTTTGACTGGATTTCGGCAAAAGGTGTGGCGAGAGTATTGCGGTAGAAGTCGCGTACATCGTTCCAGTGGTAGTAGGGGAAGATGTCTGTTGTGACGGGAATCGCAATTTCTTTTTCGTTGAGGAGGAATTTCACGAGCACGTCGTTATCGGCATCCTTGCCTTTGGTGTTCTTTCCGTTCTTGGAATCTTTCTTGAAGAAAACCATCTGAAGGTTGGCGCCCATAGGCGAGATGCGGTAGTCGGCGTAGTCGGTGGCAAGCAGATAGGGGTCGCTCTGGTTCGACCAGCAAGAGTCGAGTTGCATGAGGGCTGTGAGCGGAATGATGTTTCCGTCATGGCCGAAACGCAGTGTCGCGCCGTTCTTGCCTTCGGCTATGTACTCGTCGGCTCGGGTAAGGATGTTTTCGAGAAGATTCTTTGCATTGTCGACATGCGTGCCTTGAGCAGGAGGGTAGGAGGAATTGCAGGCGTAGAAGTTGAAGTTGAACACCTGCCAGAGATTGTAAAGTTCCTCGGGAGTGAAGAGGTCAAAGAACGAGATCGGTGTCTCCATGTTCTGCATGTCGACCGCAACCCAGTAAAGGTCCCACATGGTCTCGACCGGGTCGACACGACGGCGGATGTATGTGCTGTCGCTGAAGAGTGAGTTTATCAGCCGGTCAGGCTGTGTCATCTTTGTGCGGAACTTCCGCCAGTCCTGATACCAGTCGCCTTCGTGTCCGTTGTATTTGCCTGATTCGGGCGAGTGATAGTTCAGGAAATACATGTTTCGCTCGCCGGACTCTCGGGGAATGACCAGCGAGGGATTGAGTTCCTTCAGTCCTTCTACGAAGGCGAACATCGAATGTGCGCAGCGCATGACGGTGGTCGAGGCGGCGCTTATTTCCGGCTCGCCGGCGAAAGCCTGGGTATAGTTGCGGTACATGCGCTGGGCGATGTCATGATGCTGACGTGCTCCGAGGGGGGACAGTTCGCCGCCGCGGCCTTTGGCCTCGAGCCATACGGTGTCCAGTCTCGACAGCACATTCTTGCCGAGCGGTGTCAATGCTCCGTGGTCGCGGGCATCGCGCAGGCGGTCGATTACGCGCACATAGTCCTTGTCGCTGATGAGATAACGTGAGCCGTGTCGGCCATAATGACTTATATAGAAGGGCTTGTAGCCTTTGGGCGCCGGAGTGTTCTCGGCAGAGGTCTGAGGGTATGCGTAATATACGCCTCCTGCTTTGCCGGGAGTAGCGGCTATGTCGCTGACCGTGGTCTGCGCCGAGAGCGAGATGGCGGCAAGAGCCGCTGCGAGGAATATGCTGAGACGGATTTTCATATTACATGATGCCTTTTTCGCGGAGATGCTGCTGCCAGTGCCAGGCCGAGAGCATGGTGTCGGCCAAAGGAGTGTCGGCAACCCAGCCGAGGACCTTGTTTGCACGGGTAGGGTCGGCCCAGACCTTGATGATGTCGCCCTCGCGGCGGGGTGCGATGGAGTAGGGGACCTTGACGCCTGTTGCCTCCTCGAAGGTCTTGATGAGTTCGAGGACGGATACGCCCTCGCCGGTACCGAGGTTGAAGATTTCGACATCTTCGTCCATCTTACCGTTGACGATGCGCTCCATGGCAGTGACGTGTGCCTTGGCGAGGTCGACAACGTTGATGAAGTCGCGGATGCATGAGCCGTCGGGGGTGGGATAGTCGTCGCCGAAAACTTTCAGTTCCTCGCGCACGCCGATTGCTGTCTGTGTGAGGTAGGGAATGAGGTTCTGGGGAACGCCGTTGGGAAGTTCGCCGATGAGAGCCGACGGGTGTGCGCCGACGGGATTGAAGTAGCGGAGTATGACGCTGCGGAAGCCTGCTCCGGCCTTGACTGCGTCGGTGATTATTTCTTCGGAAATCTGTTTGGTGTTGCCGTAGGGCGAGGTCGCGGTCTTGATTGGAGCGGTCTCGTCGACAGGGTTGGTGTCAGGTTCGCCATAGACGGTGCAGGACGATGAGAAGACGATGCCCTTGGCGTTGTATTTCGAGATGCACTCGAGCAGGTTGAGCAGGGTGACAAGATTGTTGCGGTAGTAGAGCAGAGGTTTGCGGACTGACTCGTTGACGGCCTTGGATGCTGCGAAATTGATGACGCCCTGAATGCCGGGATTCTCCTCGAAGACTTTCTCCATTGCGGGGAGATCGGTGCAGTCGGCCTGGATGAATACGGGACGGATTCCGGTGATGGCCTCGATGCCGTCGATGACATCTATGTTTGAGTTCGAGAGGTTGTCGACGATAACGACGTCGAAACCTGCGTTCTGAAGTTCAACTGTAGTGTGGGAACCGATATATCCGGCGCCACCGGCAACTAAAATTTTCGCTTTGGACATTGTTGTATTTTTGATAGTTGATTTATTGATTCGTATGGAATGATTGGAAAAGACGTTGTATATAACGTAATAAGTAAGTATAATCTTGCAAAGATAGTGAAAAAAAACGAGAAAGGCGATGTCTGAATGACATCGCCTTATGAAAAAGTTTGTAGCGGGACCGAGAATTGAACTCGGGACCTCCGGGTTATGAATCCGACGCTCTAACCAGCTGAGCTATCCCGCCGTTTGCGAGTGCAAAGTTACAATGAAATTTTGAAACTGCAAATTATTTTATGATTTTTTTGTCTCCTTCGGTTTCGGGACAGATTAACTGCGTATGGAAAATGTTGCATGATAGTGAGATAGCGAAGATGGTGTCTATTTGCGGACGATAGTCAACAATTATATATCCGGCACCTGTACTCAAAAGGACGAAATTCGCAAGCTTAACAATTATTAACTATAAAATATAGTTATATCTTTGCGACATCATTTAGGACATCAAAACTTGATATATGGAAAAACTGACTGCGAAAGAAGAAGAAGTGTTGGATCTATTCTGGAAGAAAGGCCCGCTTTATGTTAGAGAGATAGTGGAACTATATGATGACCCCAAACCTCATTTTAATACTATCTCGACAATCGTCCGTGCTCTTGAGGAAAAAGGATATGTGTCCCATACACCCAAGGGAAAATCTTATCAGTACCATGCCATTGTTGCTGAAGAAGATATAGGCAAGAAGTCTCTGTCTTCAATCGTAGGAAGATATTTCAAGAATTCATACCTCCGGGTTGTTTCCTCATTGGTTGAAGACGGAAATATTCCTTTGGAGGATTTAAAAAGTCTGCTAAATGAAGTGGAAAAAAATCATAAGAATAAAACTGACTGAACATGGGCGAACTACTATCATATTCTATTTCCGTATCGCTTATTATTCTGGTGCTTTTTCCTGTATTGTATCAGATAGTAAACCGCAGTATTTATTTCCGCTTTAACAGGTTTGCCATAATATGCGGATTAGTACTGTCGCTTGCATTGCCGTGCGTTTTTGATGCCGACTTAATATCATTTCCATCGGATTTGACTGTTATCAGCAGTTATGACACCCCGAATGTAAACTCAACGATTTCCGAAACGCAAGTTACTATAGTCAATGGGGCAAGTTCCGGTGCAACAGCTTCCATATGGCTGCCTATTGTGCTCATTTTTTATTTTTCAGGAATCATTGTTTTACTTCTCCGGGAAATCATTTCCTTTTTCCGTCTTTTAAGAATCATAATTATTAGCGAGAAAAAGAAAATCGGCGACCTTACAATCTGCCGTATCACTGATAACATTGGATCACCCTTTAGTTGGGGTAATTACATATTCCTGCATGATTCTGAGTTTGAGAATTCTGACAGTATATTTATCCACGAAAAGGCTCATACCGACAAAAGACATTGGATTGACATACTTTTTGTCGATGTTTTCTGTATCTTGCTATGGTACAATCCATTTGCATGGATGACAAGACAACTGATGAAACTGAATCATGAGTTTGAGGCGGATGATGCTGTAATCCGCTCTGGAATTGATCCATACGATTATCAACGGCTTTTGGTGGTCAAGGCGATGGGTAACAGATTCTTTCCCGTAGCAAACAGTTTTGCGGTGAATAAGCGGAGTTTCCGCAAGAGAGTCTTAATAATGAGCAAAAGGCGCTCGTCAAAGAAACCGATGCTGATTGGACTCTGTGCGATACCGGCAGTGGCTTTGGCGGGTGCGGCATTGTCTATGCCTTTCTCATCTAATCTTCTTTCAAGCATATCTGATTACAATCTTCGCAAAGAATTATTATCAGAGAAAAAGTTAACCGACTCAACAAAACAAGATTACAACATTGTAAAAGAAAACAATAAACCGGCTTCAGTACCTGACACCCTCGAAGTGATACCATCTCCACTCAAGGACCAGACCGTGTTGGAGGACATTGTCAGGCTTTCTTTGAAAACCATCAAACCTGACAGGGATATTAAAGTAAACATTGAGATTGTAGTGGATAAGAATGGCCGTGTCAAGAATGTTATTGCAGACAATCCTGATGGGGCTGATATTGCGGCGGCCATCGACAGAAAGTTTAACGGTATCAGATTCGAACAGATAACCGACAACGGGAAGCCGGTAGAAGTTCGTTTTAATATTCCAATTCAATCAAGGAAACAAAAATAATCACAATCACACATAAGTAACCCGCAAAAATAGTCACTTACTCCATTAATGGGTGCCAAATAATTGACATCCGGCCAAATCCTTACCCTTATGAAAAAGTCTTGCCTTATATTAATAATCACTTTTTCTGCTGTGTTTCAGACTATTGGCCAGCGGAACATAACCGGTACTGTCAGGGATACCGACGGAATGAGTGTGGATTTTGCCAGTGTGATAGTTTCGCCGTCAGATGCACCGAAAACCATACTGGCATCAGCTTTTACCGATGAGGCAGGATTATTTGGATTGTCTGTGAACTCCGAATCTGACAGTCTTATTATCAAGGCCTCAAGTGTCGAGACTGTTCCGGTTCAGATTGTGGTTCCGAACCGTTCCGGCAATTATGACATCATAGTTGAGAATCGCGCCCTCCAACTTAAAGAAGTTGTCGTCAAGTCCAAGAAAATTTATTCGCAGGGGGACACAATCAACTATAACGTCAACTCATTCCTTTCTCAGAAGGATCAGTCTATAGCAGATGTTTTGAAAAAGATGCCTGGCATATCGGTGTCAGACGCCGGGCAGATTTCATATCAGGGCAAGCCGATTAAGAACCTCTATATCGAGGGCCTCGACCTTATGAAAGGACATTACGGCATAGCCACCAATAATATAGATCCCAACAACATCGCAACCGTGCAGGTGCTCGAAAACCATCAGGACATCAAGGCACTCAAAGGACTGCGCCCGGAGGAACAGGCTTCCATCAACCTACGGCTAAAAGAAGGTGTCAAGGGCGTGTTCAACCTCATAGCCACACTTGGTGGCGGCTATGGCGATGACGGCTTGTGGAACAACTCGGCTATCACCACATATTTCCGCCGCAACAGCCAGTTCCTTGCCACCTACAAAGGCAACAATACCGGTGAGGATCTTTCGCAGGAACTGTATTCCTTCGACAACGACTGGTCCCGCACAAGCAATATCTCGTCAATCTCGATGCCGTCGGCTCCCGGCATCGACAAACGCTTCTATTACTTCAACCGCTCCCACAATGCCACGTTCAACAACGTCTATCGTGTAGGCCGATCGGGTGAGTTCGGCATAAACGCCGCTTATCTAAACGACCGCGACACCCGCCGCAGCGGTTCATCGACCACAAATTTTCTTCCTGACGGCAATCAGAACATTGTGGACGAGGTCATGCGCGGCACCTCCCGAGTGCATAAGGCATACGGTGATCTTACATATCTGAACAACGGTAATGAAAATTACCTAAAGGAACAACTTAAATTCGACTGGAGCATGACTGACGCTGACAGTCGTATTCTTGCCGGTGATGATGGTATAGCGCAGACTGGGAAAACGGACACATACAGATTGCTCAATAAATTTCACATGACGCATCGTAATTCGGAGGATCGTGGATTTGAGATCTCATCACTTGTCAACATGGAGAAACGGCCCCACAGTCTGTCCGTCTCACCGAATCTTTTTCCGGACATGATAACGGGCGATATGCTATATCAGCACGTCGATTACAGAAATATATCCACCGAAAACAGCGCGGGATTATTATCGGCTCTTAAAGTCGGCAACTTTTCCTTACATCCGTCTGCAATCGTCAACTATCATCACAACGCGCTCGAAAGCAACCTTGACGCAATGCGCAATAATCTTACGCTCGATTATCTCAATGCCGGTCTCGGAGCAGAGATAATGTTCATTACCCGAAAGTTCCATGCTTCGCTCTATGTGCCGATGAAATACAGATTATTTCGGCTTAACAACAAATTTGACGATATCATTACCGAAAAAAAACGTTTTCGAACTGAGCCATCCTTAAACCTGACGTATAAGGTCAACAGCAGTCATAATCTTAACGCTTCCGCAGTGCTGAGTTATATGACTCCCTCAATCGAGACATTATATTCTGGCTACATTCTGACTTCATACCGACAACTGTCGGCTTATGATGTAGCCGGTCTATATGAAGGTATGAATCAGCACTATGCGCTGAAATATGATTTCAAAAATATTCTTTCAATGAGTTTTGCCGGAGCGGAAGTCGCATGGTATAGGCAGTCGCCCGATGTCCTTTATGGCTCTTACTACGACGGTATCATACAGCGTACCATAAGCCGTCGCACATCGGAGAACAGCGATATGCTTTCGGCAAAAATTCATGCGAGCCAGGGATTAGACTGGCGCCGTCTTAAAGTCGGTATCTCGTTTACATATTCCTATTATGACAGCCCACTGCTTGTTCAGGATGCAGTGGTGCGTTACATAGGCAACAGCCTGGGTATCAACGCCGATATGAGTCTTACGCCCTTCAAATGGCTATCGGTGTCGTATCAAGGAAATTATTCCCAATCCGCTACGCAACAGAAAGGGCATGAGCGGTTCCCGTGGCTACGGACTCTCACCAACAAGGGTTCTCTTGATTTTACAATTCCCGGTGGCGTAACAATTACGACTTCGCTTTACCATTATTACAACAACTTCAAAGAGGGCGATCGTTCATTCCTCATACTCAACGCCGATGCGAAATACACCATAAATCGTTTCAGCTTCACGCTGACATGCGACAATCTGCTCAACCGCAAGACATATCTTTACTCAAGTCTCTCGGCTCTTACCGAGTCAAAAGCCGTCTACAACATCCGACCGCGCAGCGTGTTGCTAAAAATCCGTTTCAGAATATTCTAAAAACATCATACAATGAAAAAGTTATTAATACTGATTCTCTCGCTTATCCCACTAACAGGATTTGCACAGGAAACCTGTTCCCGAATTATTGACAAGGCAAAACCTGTCGATACGGCAAGGTTCAATGTCACCTACTCGTTAAAATACAAATTTCATCCCGATATTAAGGACTACTATGAAGACATCAGAATTGTGCAGATCGGGAAACGCTGCATCAAGGACTACAGCGACATAATCAATCACTTCGATTCTTTGGCCACAGCACAGATTCGAAACGGAGCGGATTCTTATTCAAACGTTTCAGGAAATCCCTGGCCTCTGGAAATCATCCGGCTAGTTCGTGGCTCTGTTGCAGATATGAAATACCGACTGTCCACATCCACATTCCTCGTTTATCAGGATTCTGTTCCCGCTTTAGAATGGGATTTCAGTAGTGAAGCAACCGATACGATTATGGGATATGAATGTCATAAAGCCACCGCCGAATTTGCGGGCCGCCGATATACAGCATGGTTTGCCCCGGAAATACCTCTGCCGTTCGGACCATATAAGTTCGGCGGGCTGCCGGGCCTCATCCTTACAATCGAGGACGGAGAACGGCAGTTTGTCTGGAATGCTGTCGGCTTCCAGCATACAAATGCTCAGATAATGGAATACACATATCAAGATGGAAATGACAAACGCTGTTCCGCCTCAGATGTGGAGAAAACTCTTGTTCGCTATTTCAACTCACCCGTCGGATTTATGATTTCCGAAATGGGAGGAGACAGCAACAAAATTCATATCGTAGGTAAGGATGGCAAAGAAATGAATAATACTGACGCAACCAAATTGTCTGTTCCATACAAACCCCTCGAAATAAAATGAAGACATTACAGATGGTGGCACTCTCCCTGCTCTTGCCGCTATGTGCCTATGCGAAATCCTCAATAACGACCTCGAAGTTTGCTTTAGCCGGTGACCCTCTGCCCCGGATACAGCACATGATTGACATGAAGGTTTCTGGTGACACACTCTTGTTTGTCTATGAAAGCAACGACGGATATGGTCAGCGTTTCCTGCGCCGTGCGCTGATTGACCTTAACACTAACCAACTTGTTATCAGTCCCGATATGGGCAAACTCGAAGACGGTTACTACGTCTCATCGATGCCCTATCCATTCATCACCGACAATGGCGCGATAAAGGTCATAGGTCAAGATGACACCGAGTTCTATACCGTTAAGGATGACACGGTCCTTAGCCGGACAAAACAGTATCTTTTGGACGGAAACAGCACAATGCCTTTCCCGCTCTCCCGTTATGTCCAGGATATATTCCAGACTGATTCAGATAGATACGTTTTCATCGGACGCGAGCCAATGGGAGGTCGTCAGTTTGCATTATCATCAGATCTGACTTCCGCCAAAGTTGACACAATCCGTCAAATCAGTGTCTCTCCAAAATTACAATCGTGGATGCCAAATATGGGAGAAATGGCTTATTCAGCCAAAAACAAATGTATCGCATTTGCCTATAGCCTTCATCCGCTTATCGAGATATTCGATACGGAAGGCAATATTATCGCTTCCGTAAGAATCGGCAATAACACATTCAATCCAAACACTTTAACCCATGCGGATCTCAATGACCTCAATGCAATGCATACTGTTGATATTACATACACTCCCGATTACATTTATGCGCTCTACTGGGGATTCAGACATGTCGAAGTGGCCAAATCCAGACCGACTGTTATCCAGATCGACTGGAACGGTAACATCACTGCACGTTATAGCAATTTTGACCGGTATCTATACCGTATAAGTGCAGTCAATAATTCAACTCTCATCGGCTGGACGGGGAAAGAATTTGTTCGAATAGCATTGTAAGCGTTATTAAATTTATGTAATAATTTTTTTCTTGTTTTTGCGTTATTATATATAATGTGAGAGACGGCAGTTGGGCGAGGTTGCCCGTTGTCTCGCTTTTCGAACAGTCCGTTACAGCAGTCAAACGATGAGAAAAATTGTTTATGTGATATTGGCTATAGTGATATTGGCTATTGCTTCGTGCAGTAAGTCTATGTCGGATTATGATAGAGAAATCGGGCAGGCCGAGAAGTTGATGGAGAATGATGCCGACAGTGCTTTGGTTGTACTGGAGGCGATAGACCCGACGGAACTTGAGGTTGACTCGATGAAGGCTAAGTATTATTATCTTATGGCTTATGGCCACATGCGGGCCAAGCGCTCGATGATAAGTGATTCTCTGATTTCGTTTGCCCACAATTATTATCGCGGTAAGGACATTGTCAAGGAGATGCGGACCGGGATGGCTTTTGCATGGTATAAGTTCTGGGTCGGCGATACGCCCGGCTCCATTGCTGTGCTCGATTCACTTGTCGGGTTGCCCGGCGTACCCGACTCACTGATGACGGAGGCTTTGAGAGTCCGCGTTATGCTCGGTGCGTCCGAGTATCAGGGACGGCAGATAATACAGTTGGCGAAGAGACTCCTGGCACTTGAGAAGGATTCCATGAGAATGGTGGAGACAAAATATATGCTCGAGGGCGGCTATCTGTACTCAGGCGAGATAGATTCCGCCTTATATCTTAATAGCGAACTTATCGACAATGCCCGCGCCAATAAGCAGAGACAGAATCAGTTTCTGTTTACAATTGAACGTGCTCAACTTCTTACCGAAGGCGGACATGAGGATGAGAGCGATGAACTTATCGATAAGATATTCCGGACGGCCGGGCCGGATAATGACGCCACCGATCAGTTGAATTTCCAGCGCGCCATCAATGCCCTGAATCGGGGAGATGTCGACCGTTCCGCCCATTATCTTGCAATCGCTGACAGCCTTGCCTACAAGATGAGAGGCGAAGACGACGCCTACTTTCGCAGTTACAGCAATATGCTCCATGCAATAATTGATTTCAAGCGGACAGGACGCATAAAACTGATGCAGATAGCCGGGCTGAACAACCACATGAACGAGAAGTTCAACCGCATGGAGGCGTCACAATGGGAGTCGGAGCGAGGTGCGCTGGCTCAACAGAACCGCGCCCTGGCGCTGAAAGCCGAAAATCAGCACAAGACGGTGATCATTCTTATCATAAGTATTGCGGTGCTGTTGCTATTGGGTGTGATTATATGGATTGTCAGAACTCGCCGTCAGCGTGAGCGCGACAACGAGGAGCGCATCGAGGCGTTGCAGAAAATGGTCGACGAGTATAAGGCCGCCCCTTTGCAGGAAACAGAAAAGACCGATTCGTCAGCGTTGCGCGGCATAATGCTGAAGCAACTCGGCATCATCAAGATGGTGGCAGAGACACCGACCGAGCAGAACCGCGAGATGTTGCGTAAAATCTCTGCTATCGACGGCGAAACCAAGGGCGAACTCGTGGATTGGGAAAAGGTGTTCGAGATGATCGACAGCCTGTACTCAGGATTCTATAGCAAACTCCACAGACAATACGGAGAAGTTCTAAGCCCGAAGGAAGAGCAGATAATAGTTCTTATGCTGGCCGGATTCTCGACCAAAGAGATAAGTGTGATTACCGGTCAGACCACATCCACAATCTATGTACGCAAATCATCGATAAGAAAGAAACTCGGAGTTCCCGAAAAGGAAGATATTGTAGGCTTCCTTAAAAACAGGGACAAGGATTAAGGGGTCATTAAGACAGGACAACGCCTAATTAAGACTTTTAAGAGATGCAACCTCTGATTATCAGCGGGTTGCATCTCGCACGTTAAGACTTTTGTATTTGGAGTTAAAATCGTGTTGGACGTAATTTTGCATCAAAGCAATCACAAAAACTTGATGTAAAATGAAAACAAAAATTCTTACAATCCTAATGTCTCTAATGGCTGTTGTTACGGTCTATGGGCGGGAGATTACCGGTAAAGTTGTCGGAGAGAACGACGCTCCGCTCGACTATGTCAACGTCGTGTTGTACCGCGACTCGACTTATATCACCGGTACCGTCACCGACCAGAACGGTATGTTCTCCATTTCAACAGATGCTACGGGCAATCTCTCCGCAAAATGTTCCTTTGTCGGTTATGAAACCAAGGAGGTCTCGGTTCCTGCTTCGGGCGATATGGGAACAATCAACCTAACGCCCACTACGGTGGAACTCGGAGAAGTAACGGTCCGCGCCACACGACCCTCAACGATTATGAAGGGGAATGCACTTGTTACAAACGTGGAAGGAAGTTCGCTCGCACTCGCAGGAACGGCAAATGACGTGTTGGCACGAGTGCCGATGGTTGTGGAGAATGACGGCAAACTGGAGGTATTCGGCAAAGGCGCACCGGCAATCTATATCAACGGGCGCAAAGTCAATGACCTACAGGAACTATCGCAACTCAATTCCAATGACATAAAGAATGTTTCGGTAATCACCAATCCGGGAGCCTCATACGCAGCCAACGTGAAGTCCGTAATCATCATCGGGACGAAACCGCCGAAAGGCGACGGATTCAGCGGTACCATCCGCACAGACAACGGCTTCCAGCACTATTTCCGGACCGGGAACTCGGTCGACCTGAAATACCGTACACGCGGACTCGAGGTATTCGCAAACTATGGCTGGTGGTACGGCAACAACCGCAACGATCGCCTCAACGACATGAATACAACCACTTCGGCCGGAAAATATGAGCAGTCAATCCGCACGATATGGAATCAGACCTATAACGACATGACGGGCAAAATCGGTTTCTCATTCATGTTCAACGATAAGCACAGCATAGGCGCATATTATCAGAACAGTTGGGACCGTCACAACACTTCCGGGTCAATCCCAAGTGAAGTCTGGCAGAACGTCACATTGCTCGACCGCTATAATTCCGATGTCAACAACAGATCCACGTCTGTTCCATGCCACGACGTCAACCTGTATTATAATGGTACAGTCGGAAAATTCAACATTGACTTTAACGCAGACTATCTATGGAACAAAAACATGGAAATGTCAATGAGCGACGAAGTCAGCGAGACGGGAGAAGACCGCAATGTCAGCACTGAATCGACCAACCGCAACCGTATGTTTGCCGAGAAACTGGTAGTCAGTCATTCTCTTTGGCAGGGGCAGATAAGGTTTGGAGAGGAATATACAAATACACGCACAACAAATCTCTTTACAGCAAATATCCCCGATGTTCCTGATGCCGACAACCGTGTGGATGAAAGCAACATCGCCGCTTTTGTGGAGTTCGGGCGGCAGTTCGGACGCTTCAATGTCGGTGTCGGACTCCGCTACGAGCATGTGAAATTCGATTACTACGAGTTGGGCGAGCATCGCGACGGGCAGAGCAAGAGATACAACAATCTGTTTCCATCGCTTAATGTTGCCACTCAGTTCGGACAAGTCCACATGGGACTGAACTACTCAGGTAAGACCGTCCGCCCCGGCTACGGTCAACTCGACGGAGCCGTCAGCTATATCAACCGCCTGACATACGAGACCGGCAACCCGTATCTGAAACCCACCAAGTTGCAGACCGTGGAATACATGGCGCAGTGGCGCCGGTTCGTCGCTCAGGTATCGTACACATATTCCAGGAATGGCGTGTATTTCATCACGGAGCCGTACGGTGCGGACGGAGAGGCGACCATAATCCGCACGGCAAATCTTGACCACCGCCATTATCTTCAGGCATTCGTAGGAGGACAGTTTCAGGTCGGAGTATGGCAGCCCCGCGTGAATGTGGGCATGATGAAACAATGGCTCACACTCCCGGTCGATGGTAAGCCAATGAAGATGAATACTCCGGGCTTTCTCTTCCAGTGGCAGAACGCTATCCATCTTCCTTTCGACATCTGGCTCAATGTGGACGCGCAGTTGATGACAGGCGTTCGGGAAAACAACATGAAAGTGACAAACACGCCGTGGTATGTTAATGCAAAAATTTACAAAGGCTTTTTCAACAATACGTTTAATATCACCCTCGAAGCGAAAGACCTGTTCAATACCTCGCAGAATGATGCGCGGATGTTTAGCAATGCCGTTCAGATTGTCCAGAAGAATTTCTCGCCCGGTCGCTCGGTAATGCTCACCCTCCAGTACCGCTTCAACACCACTCGCGACCGCTACCGTGGCACCGGAGCAGGCAACTCTGAGAAATCACGCTTCTAATCAGACATAGAGACTTCATGCAAACATAATAATAAGAAAGACACCTCCGGCAGTGATGTCGGGGGTGTCTTGTATAGTTATATCCGGAAGCAAGTCGGTAATCAGATAGTGGCTATTGCTTCGCGGAAGGCCGGCTGTTCGAGGTCGCGGGGTTTGAGTATCTGGTCGCCGTAGGAGACGATGTCGATGTCAATAGGAACAACCGGTGAAGGAGCGGCCTCGGGATCACGGCCGACGTTCCATTCGAAAGCCTTGACGAAAATCTTGAGGCGGTCAAGAGGGAATTCGGTTTCGGCGCTCGCGGCGACTGCGAGATATTCGGGTCCTTGGCCTGTGTAGTCGGCGCTTGTGAAAGCGTCGGAAGTCTTGAGTTCGGGGAAGAGGCTGCGAAGTTCCTCGACGGCATCATGCACTTTGGCCTCGCGGTCGGTATCGTTGGAGGAAATTGAGAATATTACTTTAGGCATATATTTATTGTGAGAAGATAGGGCCTTTGATGATTATCTTTGCTTTGAGGCAGCGGGACGGAGCGTTAGGAGTGTGATTTCCGGAGTGGCTCCGATGCGTGCGGGCATAGCGACAGTTCCCGCACCGATATTGACATAGAGCATGTGCCCCATGTCATCGTCATACAAGCCTCCCCATGCCCTGTAGCGCCATGCGGCGGGCGAGAGACCGAAGACCTCGATCTGCATTGCATGTGTATGACCCGAAAGTGTCAGCGCGATGTTGGCCTCGGGGTGAGCCTGAATATCATTCTCCCAATGGGCGGGATTGTGCGAAAGAAGAATCTTGGTGCGGGAATCCGATATGTCGGGATATGCTTTATCAAGGTCGCCGTAGGTATGGAAAGGTGGATCGCCGACATTCTCTACACCGATGAGTACAAGTGTGTCACCCCGGTTAACTATGAAGTCGTGGTCGTTGTTGAGCATGTGCCAGCCCATTTGGTCCTGAACTTTGAGCAATCGTTCGAAGTTGGTTTTCTTATCGGCGGGATTCTTCCAGTCGACATAGTCGCCGTAGTCGTGATTTCCGAGGATTGAATATACGCCGTATGGCGCATGAAGCCGGGAAAGGACATTGACAAACGGTGTTGTCTCATCGGTGAGACGGTTTACAATGTCTCCGGTGAAAACGATCATGTCCGGCTTAAGAGCGTTCACCCTTTCCACGAGGTCATGCAGGAAGGTGGTGTCGGTACCGTATGAGCCGACGTGGAGGTCCGAAATTTGGGCTATGCGGAAACCGTCGAATTGTGCGGGAAGATTGGATATGGGCACCTCGACTTCCCTGACGTCAATGCGGTAGCGGTTGATAAGCGCACCCCACCACATCATAACGAAGACAATGACAGCAATAACGCCGCCGGTGTATGACAGCCAGCGCAACTGCTTCTTCTTCAGTAAGCGCGGGATGAGTGAAACCGCATCGAAGATCACGAAGAGCAACTTCGGGACGTAGAAGGCAAGATAGGTGTAAAGTATCCACATCACGCAACGAAGCATTGCGTCGCTTCCGGAGCGTACCGGCATGAAGAATACAGACAGGAGCATCAGAAGCAATATGACGGAAATGCCTATATGTACGCGTCGTACCCAACGGCGTGCGGTAAGTCGCCTGATGGCGAACCATATATATGTATCCGTACCGATGCCGATGAGAATCAGCATAATAAGGATTAAGACAGGGAGGCGCATTGTGTTTCGGTTAAGAGTATTGTATTCGCTTAGAGGAGAGGATATGCATTATTCGCCGATTGCGGCAAGTTTGTTCTTTAGCGGGTTTGCGTACATGGTATAGACCATCTTGAGCATGTATTCCTCCTCCTGAGGGGTGATGTCGGGGACATTGACCTTGGAAAGTTGCGAGGAGATGTATGAGTCGAAGTGGTCGAGGTCGGCGGATGTGTATCTTTCGGCGAAACGCTTCGTGCCGTTAAGACGGTCATATGCAATGTAGTTGCAGGGGAAAATCATGTAACCGCCGTGGATGGTGCGGTCAATTATAGAGCAGGCTTCACGTACGACAACAGGACGGGCGGTAGCCTCGATTCGCGAGAGTTCGTCATTGATGCACTTGCCTATCTGGAAGTGAACGCGTCCTTTGGGTTTCAGAAGGCCGGTCTCCATGCTGAGGAGGTCATCGTGGGGCGATTTCTTATAATCGGCGTCACGAAGGCGCAGCAGATATTCGCGGGCTTTCAGGTAGTCGTTGGGGTCGTATTCGTAAGAGATGGATACTGGAGATATGTTGAGTGCTATCAGGCTTTCCTTCGGGTTGTCGCTCCCGCCCAGGGTAAGCATCTTGACGAGGCTTTCCTGTGTCATATCGTTTGAGTCCTTGGCACGGCCCTGACGCTGGGCTATCCATACGGATTCGTGGCGGGTGTTGATGGCGTAGTGTATATAAGCTGACAGTTGACGGGCCGATTCGAGTGCCTGGAGTTTCGGAACGTCGCGTTTGACTATGAAACTGCGGTTCAGTTTCACGAGGTCGGTAATCCAGTCGTAGATGAGCAGGTTGTTACCGATGGCAATCTGGGTCAGTGGAATGTGGTTCTGTATGAAACAGAGGTTGAGGAAAGCGGCATCGAGTACAATGTCACGGTGGTTGGAAATGAAAGTGTAACTGCGTGAGGGGTTAATATTGGTCTTGCCGCCGAGAGAAAGGCCGGCGGTAGTGCGGGCGACGAGCATTTCGAGAAATTCGCCCATGATGCGTTCCTGAAAATCTTTCTGGTTCTTGACAGCAAGCAATTTCGCAACGAAAGCGTCGAAATCGATGTCTGGCATCGTGAAACGGATGGCATGCTCGAATCCCGGATCCTTGACCATCTTGCTCATTTTCTCGGCAAAACAGGAGTCATCGTAAGGACAGATGTCAACAAATTCAACGGGGAAGTTACCCGTAGTTCCAATATTTTGATTCGCAGTGGAATTCATCTCTATCTATTTGGGGAGTAGGGTCGTATAGAAGGGGCGGCATTTTCATGCCGGAAATTTGGGGCAAAATTACTAATAAATCCTAACATTTCCAAACCGGCAAAAGTTCAGGCCTTCATTTGGGCGGACATTCAATCCTTTCAGTCGCCGTCAGGCAGTCGGTTGCCGTTTTTGTCGATGTAGAAATGCTCCTTGTTAAGTATCACCAAGGCTTTCCCGTCTTCGAAACTGTGTGCAAAATCGAATACTGCAGGAATTACTTCTTTGCCGGATCTGTCTACAAACCCGTCTTTCCCGTTTGACACGACCCTTGCCAATCCCTCTGAAAAACCGTCAATCTTATCATATTTCGGAGGAACTATTTCTGACCCCGTCTTATCAATATAACCATATTTGCCATTCAGTTTGACAAGAGACACCCCATCGGAATATTTTCTTACCTCATCATATTTCAGCGCGACGACTTCTTTGCCTGACTTGTCGACAAATCCCCATTTGCCGCCTGAGACTACTATTGCCAGACCTTCGTGAAAATTATCTGCTCCATCATATTTGGGCGGAATGACTTCATTGCCGGATTTGTCAATAAAGCCGTTTTTGTTGTTTAGTTCGACTTTCGCCAATCCTTCGGAAAAATCATAGGCTTTGGTATACTTTGGGCTTACGACTTCTTTCCCTGACTTGTCGACATAACCATATCTGTAATTGTCAGATTCAATCCAGGCTAAACCTTCGGAAAATTCACCTGCATAATAATACTTCAGAGGAACGATTTCATTTCCCGTTTTGTCGACATGCCCCCATTTTCTGTTTAACAAAACTTTTGCCAGACCATCCGAAAACGAATATGCCTTATCATATTTAAACGGAATGATTATATTGCCGGATTTATCAAGGAATCCGTATTTGCCGTTTGTTTTGAACCATGCCGCTCCTTCGGAAAAATTGCCCGCACGATCATAGATCATGGGTATAATTTCCTTACCGCATTTATTAACGAAGCCATACTTGCCTTTTTTATAAACTTTGGCCAAACCTTCGGAGAATACACACACATCATCATATTTCAAGGGAACAACTACTTGTCCTGAGGCGTTGATACAGCCGGATTTGTTATTCAATTTGACTTGTGCCAATCCATCGGAAAAACTGTTGGCCTGGTCATATTTCGGAGGAACCACTTCCATACCGGTTTCGTCAATATAACCGTATTTGTGATCTAATTCGATTAAGGCAAGTCCTTCAGAAAATTCAGAAATATAGTCATATTTGGGAGAAACAATCTCCTTACCCGATTCATCAATAAAACCCCATTTATGATTTATCACAACTGGCTTTAATTTATTATGAACGTCAGCATTACAAGTGGAAGTTCTCAGAGAATCCTGAGCGAATGACGTGACGCTCGCAGTCACGATGCCCAAAAATAAAACCGACAGGCTTAATACTCTTGACAAATTTTGCATATCAGTATCTCTTTAGTGATAATATTACCTGAAAATCCGTTCGTTTCGCAAATCTACGATTTTTTCTATAAAACGCAAAATTATAATTTAGACATTCGTTTCATGTAAAAATGATAAGAGATAAAGAGAAAGACAAGGCAATAAAAAAGCGGACCGGGGAGGGTCCGCTGGAGAATTTGAAAGTACGCCCGTGGGGAGTCGAACCCCAATCGACGGAACCGGAATCCGTAATTCTATCCATTGAACTACGGGCGCATGGATAATTATTGTGCAAAAGTAATGCTTTTTTTGTACATTTGCAAAAAATAAACGTTTGATAAAATGGATGTCAGAATTGAACCGGGCTGGAAAGAAGTCCTCAAAGAGGAGTTTGAGAAACCTTACTTCAAGCAACTTACAGACTTTGTGCGCCAGGAATATCGCGCCGGTCAGATATTTCCTCCCGCTGCGAGAATTTTCGCGGCTTTTGATGCCTGCCCTTTTGACAAGACCAAGGTCGTGATTCTGGGGCAGGACCCCTATCATGATACAGGCCAGGCAAATGGACTATGTTTCTCGGTTGGAGAAGGCGTAATTAAGCCTCCTTCCCTGATTAATATTTTTAAGGAAGTGCATGATGATACGGGTGCGGACATCCCGGCTTCGGGCGACCTTACGCGGTGGGCTGAACAGGGAGTGCTTCTGCTTAACTCGGTGCTGACAGTCAGGGCACATCTGGCTGCATCACACAGGAACTGCGGATGGGAGACATTCACGGATGCAGTTATCCGTGCTCTTGCCAGTGAGAAAGAAGGTCTTGTGTTCATACTATGGGGCAGTTACGCCATACGCAAGGGTGAGTTCATCGATCGCAATAAACATCTTGTGCTGACTTCACCGCACCCGTCGCCTCTGTCGGCACACCGCGGTTTCTTCGGCAATCATCACTTCTCTCAAGCCAACAAATGGCTGGATGAACATGGTCAGACACCTATACAATGGTGAGAAAGATATGACGAATAAGATATTGTTCCTTGTATTCATGCTGGCCTGTCTCGGTGTCAGGGGCCAATCAAGTGAAACACGGATATTCAATGAAAAGGTAAAGACACTGCAGGTGAGGCTGGCCGGGACTCCTCAGGGCGCAATCGGCATGCCTGTGATGCTGCTTGACGGTAACGATGGTGTCATTGTTGAGTTTGACCACCTTGCTGACGAGCGCGAATATCTGCGTTATTCGCTCAGGCATTGCGACTCACGCTGGGAACCTGATGGCTTGGCGTATGTGGAATACCTTGACGGTTTCAACGAAGGAGAGGTCAATGACTACGCGTTTTCGAACGCGACCAGTGTGCATTATGTGCATTATCGGATAGTATTACCTAACGAGCAGGTACGCCCGACTATCTCCGGCAACTATCTTCTGACAGTATATCCCGAGAACGATGAGGAACATCCATGGCTACAGTGCCGTTTTGCTGTCTGTGAACAGACAGCATCGTTCAGTATAAACGCGACATCGAGGACTGACGTCGACTATAACAAAGGACATCAGCAACTCGAGATTGTGGCAGACGTTGACAGAGCCGGCGTGCGTGACATATTCAACGACCTGTTGCTTGTCATCGAGCAGAACGGCCGTAATGACAACCGCCGTTATCTCAGCAAACCGATGAGAATCTCCGGAGGAAAGGTCCACTACGAGCATCAGCCGGAACTCATATTTCCGGCAGGCAACGAATACCGCCGTTTCGAGACTGTCTCCACACGCTACATTCCGATGGGTGTTGCCGCAATAGATTATAAGGCTCCATACTACAGATTCATTCTGAACACCGATGAACCGAGGAGCCATAAAGACTATCTTTATGATGAGACTTTGTCTGGCGGTTTCGTGATACGCAACGCCGACCTTGCGAACGTATTCGATGAAGGCGACCCCGGGACAGATGCCGATTACGCTGTTACCTATTTTTCGCTTGAGATGCCCGAACTGCCCGGCGTGAGCATATATATAGACAGCGAGATTACCAATCGCGAGTTCAGTCCCGAATCGGCAATGACATACAATCAATTGACCGGCTGTTATGAGAAAGCTATGCTTCTGAAGCAGGGCGCATATTCATATAATTATCTTGCGACTGATATCGGTCAGGATGTCGGGAAAACCTCTACGGTCGAGGGTGACAGATACCAGACGGTCAACCGTTATACCGTCTACCTCTACAATCGTCGGCCAGGCGAGCGTTATGACCGTCTTGTCGGTGTCGGGTCGATACTGACCAACTGAAAGATTTTTTTCATGAATCAAGACGAAGAACCAGCAATGCTTGAAATACAGAATACCCTTGTGTCGCTCGATCTTATAGAGCGATTTTTCTGCTGTGACCTTGACAAATGTCTCGGCCTATGCTGCGTTGAGGGAGATGCAGGCGCGCCAATCACAGAAACTGAACGTGACGAGATAGAGCGCGTCACTCCAAAAGTATATGATGAACTTCTTCCTGCAGCCCAAAGGAGAATCGATGAGGCCGGCACGTCGTATGTCGATGTCGAGGGCGACCTCGTTACCCAGATAGTAGACGGACGCGATTGCGTCTTTACATGCTACGCCCCGGGAGGAAAGTGCCTGTGTGCGCTCGAGCGCGCTTACAGGGACGGCAAGACTTCATTCCGCAAACCCATTTCGTGCGCACTCTATCCTGTCCGGATAAAAGAATATCCGACATTTACGGCTGTAAATTTCCACAGATGGAAGATATGTAAGAGCGCCGAGGTGCTGGGACGCAAACTTGGCTTGAGGGCATATGTATTCCTCAAAGAGCCTCTGATAGCAAGATTCGGTCAGGAATGGTATGACGAACTGTGCGAGGCTGCCGAAGCATATATCGAGCAGTACTGTAAAGACTGAAACTGTCTGGGCGTCTGCCTGAACTCAATGGCGGTAAAGATCGGCATACGCTTGGACCATTGAGTCAAGTCGGTACTCTGAAACCGGTGAAAGACTGGCGGCGGATCGTATTGTCTCAATCAGTGAGGGTATATTGTCGAAAGTATCAGTAAGTCCGTCTGTTGGAGTGACAAGTTCTGCTGTCGCGGCACGAGAATTGACAACAACCGGCGTCCCACAAGCCAAAGATTCCGCGACAACAAGTCCGAAAGTCTCATTGTCGGAAGGACAAAGAAAGACATCGTGCGATGCATAGAGGTCGGCTAAGGTCTCCTGATTAGATACGAGACCAAGGAAGGATGTATTTGGCCAGGATAATTTCCGGGGAGTCTTTCCAATGACGGTAAGACTCCAGTCATTCGGCATATGTTCGGCAAGTCGGCGGAGGGCGTCTGGATTTTTCTCATCAACCCAACGGCGAGCAGACGCCATCAATTTCAGGCCGTGCGATTCGCCTGCCTTGCGTAATTTTCGTTTAGCAAAGAAACAATCCGGAATGCCATTGGGTATGACTACAACAGGGAGGTCGGCCAAATCTGTGGACCTAACTATTCGGGCCAAATGGTCAGTCGGGCAGACAAGAGTAACGTCCGGCAGGCGATGTAGAAGAGTGGATTTGAGATTGCGCTTAACTTTTGTGTAACGTGAGTGCAAGGCTGCCGGATAGCGTTCTGGAAACCGGCAACTGGAACATTGATCAGAAGAAAAATTGGGACAGCCTGCCGGAATCTTCGCACAATGGCCTGTCATTAGCCAGTTGTCGTGCAGGGTGATTATGACACGTGAACCGATTGTTGCAAGACAATCGAAAAGCAGGCGGATGTCAAGATGATATCCATGGAGATTGTGGAGGTGGACTATATCCGGCCTTATACTTTTAAGCCAGCAGCACAGACGATTGGTAGCCCGATGGTCAATGAATCCGTCTATGTCGAATAATCTTGCCCGCAGGGCGTTTGCTCTGTAGGAGAAATATCCTCCGAGGATAAAGTCGCCCTGTCCGCGTCCTACGGCGGTCAACACATGGCAACCATTGTCACGTAGTCCATCGGCGAGGGAATCGATGAATTCGCCGACAGTGCTTCCGGGACCGCCGGTAGTATTGATGAAAACAACTTTCATGACGATTGAGGAGCCGTCATGCCGTCAATGTATGGCGGCGAGGCCTCCGCGGGCTGTCTCCTTATAGATTGAGGGCAGATCGTGGCCGGTCTGCTTCATGACCTCAACAATACGGTCGAAAGTTACAGAGTGCCTGCCGTCGCTGAAGGCGGAATAGAGGTTGGCATCCAGAGCACGGGCAGCGGCATAGGCATTACGTTCAATGCAGGGAATCTGGACCAGACCGCAGACAGGGTCGCAGGTGAGACCGAGGTGATGCTCCAGACCCATTTCGGCAGAATACTCAATCTGCGCCGGAGTGCCTCCGAAAAGTTGCGAGGCTGCCGCAGCGGCCATGGCGCAGGCGACGCCAACCTCCCCCTGACAGCCTACCTCGGCGCCGGAGACCGAGGCGTTGGTTTTGACGACATTCCCGAAGAGTCCCGCTGTAGCCAGGGCGCGGAGTATGCGCTGACGCGAGAAATTTTTGGAAGCCTGGAGATGATATAAGACGGCAGGCAGTACACCGCATGAACCGCAGGTCGGGGCCGTGACAATCTCGCCGCCCGAGGCGTTCTCCTCGCTCACGGCAAGAGCGTAGGCATAAACAAGACCACGACTTTTCAGCGAAGAGTTGTAGCCGGCAGCGCGGACATAATAACTCACCGCCTTGCGGCGAACGCCAAGGCCGCCCGGCAGAACGCCTTCGGCCTCGATGCCGCGCTCGACAGCGGCGGTCATGACATCCCACACTCTGCCCAGATAATCCCAGATTTCCGGACCCTCGCGCATCTCGACATATTCCCAGAAAGAGTGTCCCGTGTTTTCGCACCATTCGAGAATCTCGCTGATTGTGCAGAGATCGTAAATGTTTTCCGAGTTGTTTTCCTCAGACTGTCCCTCGATTACTATGTCTCCTCCGCCGATGGAATAAAAAGTCTGCTCAACAGGCTCGCGTTCGTTATCCGGGAAGAATGCTTTTATGGTCATTGCGTTAGGGTGTCGCGGAAGTTCGATTTCCGGTTTCCAGATGATTTCGGTTGGAGCAACGGGTGTGAGAACGTCAAGGATGGCACGGTCGGTCAAGTGACCTTTGCCTGTAGCGGCCAGTGAGCCGAAAAGGGTGACCTCAAAATGGTCAGCGGCAAGCCCATTGTCGCGGATGGCATCGGCAAATATTATCGAAGCCTTGCGAGGACCCATAGTGTGCGACGAAGACGGGCCAAAGCCGATTTTGAAAAGTCTTTTCAGGGATTCCATGGTGTCAGAGATATCGGGGAAATGAGCGTTTTTGGAAAATGAAGTTGAAAAGAGAGGACTAAGATTCAGCGTACAAATGGATTGGTGCTTAACTCAAGGGCGACAGTTGACATGGGGCCATGGCCGGGATAGACCAGGGTGTCAGGAGGGAGAGTCAGCAGTTTGTCGCGCACGGAATTTACGAGTTGAGGGTGGTTGCCGCCGGGAAGGTCTGTGCGTCCTATTGAGCCACGGAAGAGAGAGTCGCCGGTAACGACGAAACCATTCTTGGCATCATATAGAGCGATACCGCCCTGTGAATGGCCGGGGACGGTGATGACCAGAAGAGTGTTGTTGCCGATTGATATTGTGTCGCCATCCTTGAGCGGAATGTCGATGCTGACCGCCTTGGAAAGTTCATCGGGGAGAGACAGACCGAAGTTGGCGGCCTGTTCCATCACATGATCGCCGAGGGAAGCATCGTTGGACGATGCAGCAAGTTTTGCTCCGTAATGACTTTTGACGTGGGATATGCCAAAGCAGTGGTCGAGGTGAAGATGGGTATTGATAATCTGAGTTATCTCAAGATTATTGTCGGTGACATAACGGTCGAACGCGCTACGTTCCTTTTCGTATAGCATTCCTGGGTCAACAACGGCAGCTTTGCCGCTTTCCGTGTCGGCAAGTATATAGGTGTTTTCCTCGAAAGGATTGAATACAAGTTGGTGAACTTTCAGCATAACAGTACTGTAATTAAAATTGGATAAACAAGAAGACCTATTAAAACAAGTGCGCTTCCTCTATACAAACACAACTATAGGGGAGGAAGTTTGTCGGCAAATGTCCTGAGGTCATAAACTATCCTTAAGCGATTGCAAAGATAGTCAAAAATCCGTCAAAAGTCAACCGCATGGTGGGCAAAAAGCACAAATAGGCAATATTGCATATCACATGTAAAATTCGTACCTTTGTAGTCCGAAAAAATGAAGATTATGAAAAATATCCGCAACTTCTGCATAATTGCCCATATCGACCATGGCAAATCAACATTGGCCGACCGACTGCTTGAATTTACAGATACAGTTACCGGCAAGGATATGGAGGCCCAGGTTCTCGATGACATGGAACTCGAGAAAGAACGTGGCATTACCATCAAGAGCCATGCCATACAGATGGACTATGACCTTGCGGGAGAACATTACATACTGAATCTTATCGATACTCCGGGGCACGTGGACTTCTCATACGAAGTATCGCGGTCAATCGCCGCATGTGAAGGTGCATTGCTCATAGTCGATGCATCGCAGGGTATTCAGGCTCAGACCATATCTAACCTTTATATGGCTATTGATAACGACCTGGAGATAATCCCCGTGATCAATAAGTGCGACCTTGAGTCAGCCAATCCAGAGGAGGTAGAGGACCAGATAGTTGAACTTCTGGGATGTGACCGCGGCGAGATAATACGTGCTTCCGGTAAGACAGGAATGGGTGTCCCCGAGATACTTCGTGCCATAGTCGAGCGTGTGCCGGCTCCCAAGGGCGATCCGGATGCTCCTCTTCAGGCTCTGATATTCGACTCTGTTTTCAATCCATTCCGCGGAATCATCGCGTATTTCAAGATTGTGAATGGTACCATTCACAAGGGAGAGATGGTGAAATTTGTGTCTACGGGCAAGGAATATGATGCAGACGAGATAGGAGTCTTAAAACTCGACATGTCTCCTCGTCCGGAACTTTCAGCAGGCAATGTCGGTTACATAATTTCCGGCATCAAGACATCGAAGGAAGTTCGTGTCGGCGATACAATCACATCCGTTGACAATCCTTGCGAGAAAGCCATCGAAGGTTTCGAGGAGGTCAAACCAATGGTTTTTGCCGGTGTCTATCCCATCGAGACTGAAGACTTCGAGAATCTTCGCGCTTCGCTTGAAAAACTGCAACTGAATGACGCCTCGCTGACATTTGCTCCGGAATCTTCGGCGGCACTCGGTTTCGGATTCCGCTGCGGTTTTCTTGGACTCCTGCACATGGAGATAATCCAGGAGCGCCTCGGACGTGAGTTTGATATGGATGTCATAACCACCGTCCCCAACGTGTCCTATAAGGTTTATGATAAGAAAGGAGCCTGCACTGAGGTCCACAATCCATCCGGACTCCCCGACATTACGCTTATAGATCACATAGAAGAACCATATATTCGCGCGACGATAATAACAACCGCTGATTTCATAGGTCCCATCATGACCCTATGTCTTGGCAAGCGCGGCGAACTGGTGAAGCAGGAATATATTTCGGGCAACCGAATGGAGATAACCTTCGACATGCCTTTGGGCGAGATCGTCATTGACTTTTATGACAAACTGAAATCGATTTCCAAAGGTTATGCCTCGTTCGACTACCATCTTCACGATTTCCGCGAGTCGAAGCTTGTGAAACTTGACATTCTTTTAAACGGCGAAAGCGTAGACGCGCTATCGACCCTGACTCATGTCGACAATGCCGTGACTTTCGGACGCCGCATGTGCGAGAAACTCAAGGAACTGATACCTCGCCAGCAGTTCGACATAGCCATACAGGCAGCTATTGGTGCAAAAATCATTGCGCGCGAGACAATCAAGGCTGTCCGCAAAGATGTTACCGCAAAATGTTACGGCGGTGATATTTCGCGAAAGCGCAAACTCCTGGACAAGCAGAAAAAGGGTAAGAAACGCATGAAACAAATTGGTTCCGTCGAGGTGCCACAGAAGGCATTTCTTGCTGTTCTCAAACTTGACTGACGATGATAGTCTTTCCCAACTGTAAGATTAATCTCGGTCTGAACATAGTTGCAAGGAGACCGGACGGATATCATGACATCGAGACCGTCATGGTGCCTGTAGGCTGGTGCGACTCATTGGAGATAGTGCCGGCCGAAGGCACTGAATCCACGCTGACGGTTTTGGGCCGCAAAGTAGATTGCCCTCCGGAAAAGAATCTTGTAATGAGGGCATTCAGGGTTATGGAGCGAGAGTATTCACTTCCTCCGGTACACATGTATTTGATTAAGAATATCCCTGATGGTGCAGGACTGGGTGGTGGATCTGCCGATGCCTCATTCGCCGTACGTTGTCTTAACGATCTGTTTTCTGTTGGACTCGGGGAGGAGAGAATGGCCGATATTGTCGCCGGGATAGGTGCCGATTGTCCGTTTTTCATATACAACAGGCCCATGATTGCCACGGGTACAGGCACGATTCTTAAGCCGATAGATATTAATCTCGGCGGAAAGGGCATACTTGTGGTTAAGGCACCTGGAACCGCAGTATCTACTGCCGAGGCGTATTCCTCTGTTGTTCCCCGAAGACCTGACTATGATCTGGAAGAAGTATTGCGAACCAGGACGGTAAATGAATGGCAGCACACTTTAAAAAACGATTTTGAGGCAGGAATATTTCAGAAACAGCCCCTTGTAGGCGACATCAAGCGAATTATGATTGAGGCAGGCGCGGAATATGCTGCCATGTCCGGATCAGGGTCTTCGGTGTTTGGTATATTTAAAGATGACAAAGTGGCAGATAATGTTCGCAGGATGTTTGAGGGATATGATGTCTTTGTCGGGACTCTTGAATGACAGTTCCATGTGAACGATATTATGGTTTTATTTGTTATTTTTCAAACGGACTTTCTGTGTATCACTGAATATAACTGAAAGTTTGGCAATGTTTTTGTAGGAAATGAGATTCAGAAGAATATTTAAAACGATTATGAAAGATAACAGAAATAAACAGCCCAATAAAGGAACCGGGCGTCCCGAAGAAAACCAAGTAGAAAGACCCCAGAACGAGTATGTAGATGATGCAACTCTTGTTGAGCCCGAAGTGTTCGATACACTGGATACGGAAGGTGCCGATGTAGAGGACTTTGCCAATGCCGAGATGGAAGCAAATGCCAAACTTCAGAAAGAGCTCGACGAGACAAAAGCACAACTCGAGAAAGAGAAGAAAGAATACCTGTTTCTGATGGCAGATTTTGACAATTTCCGCAAACGCGTGGTCAAGGAAAAGGCTGAACTCATTAAGAATGGTGCGGAAAAAGCCCTGAAAGCCATTCTTCCCATAGTGGATGATTTCGAGCGTGGACTAGAGGCAACCAAGGATGTCGAGGACGCCGCATCCGTACGATCGGGCATGGAACTTATCTACAACAAATTTGTGAAATATCTTGCGGACAACGGTGTAACTCCGATGGAGACAGACGGTAAGGCGTTTGATCCTGATGAGCACGAGGCAGTAGCGATGATTCCGGCCGCTGACGAAAGTCAGAAAGGCCAGATTGTCGAGACTACCCAGCGTGGATACCACTTGCATGACAAAGTGTTGCGGCACGCCAAGGTTGTTGTCGCCCAATAAGTCCTTTTTAAATGATTATCATAGGGGGATTCCCTGAATACAATATAAATCCAAGCCAATGGCCAATAAAAGAGATTACTATGAGGTCCTAGGCGTATCCAAGTCGGCTACGCCTGATGAACTTAAGAAAGCATACCGTAAACTTGCGATCAAATATCATCCTGACCGCAATCCCGACAACAAAGAAGCCGAGGAGAAATTTAAAGAAGCGGCTGAGGCATATGACGTGCTGTCGAATCCTGAAAAACGACAGAAGTATGACCAGTTCGGGCACGATATGGGTCCGCAGGGATTCCCTGGTGGCGGTGGCGGATTCTATTCCGGTGGCGGCATGAGTATGGAGGATATCTTCTCTCAGTTCGGCGATATATTCGGCGGATTTGGTGGTGGATTCGGTGGCGCTACAGGTTTTGGAGGTGGTAGAGGCCGAAGATCCCAGCCTCGCCAGAGAAAAGGGTCGGATCTGCGTATTCGAGTCAAGATGACACTGGCAGATATTGCCAATGGTGTTACAAAGACATTGAAGATACCTACTTTCATGCCGTGTGAGCATTGTAATGGTACCGGCGCCAGGGACGGAGTAGCATTCGCTACATGCCAGACATGTCACGGTACAGGACAAATCACACAGGTGCAGCAGACCATGCTTGGCCCGATGCAATCAACCTCGGTATGTCCGGATTGCGAGGGAACTGGAAAGATTATTTCCGAGAAATGCACCTACTGTAATGGTGAGGGAGTTGTCCGCAAAGACCAGCAGATTTCGTTTACAATTCCAGCCGGCGTGCAGGATGGACAGGTTCTTACCGTTAAAGGGAAGGGTAATGCGCCGCGTCATGGAGGTGTCCGCGGAGACCTGCTTGTTGTGATCGAGGAAGTCAAGGATCCGGAACTAATCCGCGATGGCAATGATGTAATATACAACCTTATGCTTGATTTCCCGACAGCGGCCCTCGGCGGCTCAGTTGAGGTTCCGACTATCACGGGACGCGCACGTCTGAAAATCCAGCCTGGTACACAGCCAGGCAAAGTCTTGCGTCTGCGTGGTAAAGGTCTGCCTTCAACCGATGGATACGGCACAGGCGATGAACTCATCAATGTGATGGTTTATGTCCCGCAGAATCTCAGCGACAGTGAGAAAGCGTCGATCAAGGCACTAAAGGATTCCCCTAACTTCAAACCTAACGAGGAGGAGAAAAACCGCATATTCTCTAAACTCAAGCACATCTTTGAATAACATATCTACTGAATGATTAATCAAAATGCTGCGGCGTAGAATATTGTGCGCCGCGGTATTTTTTGTAACTATTTTTAGTGTATTCCGGCTATTATCCTCTGAGTCTGGGTTGATAACATCAGTTGAATATATGCTTTTGCTTGTTGACTCAACATATGCTTTTGCTGAATAACCGTGTTTGGCTGTGTGGGAAAAATCTTTTAACTTTGTGGGTAAATATAGTCACGAACATGCTAAGATTTCTGAAAAATATTCTCCAGTTGATTTTGAGTCCCTTGCATGCCTGGGAAGAGATCTCTTACGAAGACATCGATCCGGAGCATCTTGCTGCCAGGGGAATGTATCCCTTGCTTGGTCTCGTTGCAGTAAGTGCATTTCTGCATGGACTGTATCAGAAGGCGTTTGAAGTCGGGGTACAATTGCAAGAGGCTGTCGGGCAGTTCGTAGCCCTTCTTGCAACGTATTATATTGGTGTCGCCATGTTCGACACATTTGTGTCAAGGTTTTCTACAAAAGAAGTATCCACGAACAAATCACGCACAATAGCGATTTATATAGTAGCATTGCTCGCGATAATCCAGATAATAGATAATGTAGTTCCCATAGAGATAATCATTCTGCAGTTTCTTCCCCTGTTTGCGGCAATTGTCCTTGCCAAGGCAACTACATATCTTGCAATAGACAAGAAGAAAGAAGGCGGTTACATATTATTCGCCATCGGTGCGCTTATAATCCCTTGGTTTATATTCAAGACTCTGCTGGCCTTTATTTTCTGAGCATACACCACCTAACTCCAAATTATGAATCTGAAAGAAGTTAATATACAGAACCGTCGTGCCCGCTTTGATTATTCGATAGGCGACACTTTTACGGCGGGAATTGTCCTTACCGGAACTGAAATAAAGTCCTTGCGACAGGGGAAAGCCTCATTGGCCGATACCTATTGCCTTATAATCAACGGCGAGGTGTGGGTAAAAAACATGTATATACCCGAGTACTTCTACGGTTCATACAACAACCATGCCGACCGTCGAGACCGAAAACTTTTGCTTACGTCTAAAGAAATAGGCAAACTGGAGAAAGCCGCAAAGGAGGCAGGCGTCACAATCGTTCCATTGCGTCTGTTCATAAATGAACGGGGACTGGCAAAACTTGTAATAGGTATAGCCCGCGGCAAGCATGAGTATGACAAGAGGCAGGCCATACGCGAGCGCGAGGACAAGCGATCACTTGCCCGCGTTATGATGCACAGATGAGAATCAGAAGAGTGGTCTGGGCTTTGTGGCCTGGAAATCCTTAAGATATGTCGGAACGCTATAGGCGAGGTCAAGGAAGTCGCGGCGCATGTGGGCTCGCTCGGCAAGTGCTATCATATCGACAGCGAGAGGTGTGACGTTGTCGACAAATATTGCTTTTATTCCTTTCTCGGAGGCGGCATTCTCAAGCAGTTCGCGAGCCTTGGCCGCGCCGTCCCCGAAGAAATACATCGGACACCCCTCCGGATTGAGGAATGAAAGGGAATCCTCGGTAAGGATATGAGGCTGAGGCTCGACAATATGATTCAGGCCCATGTCGTAAGCGGCGGTGTATACTTCCATACGTCGTGCGTCAATCATTGGCACAAAAACCGCATCTTCCTCAATGCTGTCCGAAGAAAACATTACGCGTGTGGTGATCAGTTCGAGAGTATTTACTCCGATAAGAGGGACATTCAGGGCATAGGCTAGACCTTTGGCTTCGCTGAGTCCTATGCGGAGCCCCGTGTAACTGCCCGGTCCAAGTGAAACAGCGACCGACTCAGGCTTGATTTCGTGTTCCTCGCAGTGGTCAAGGCATGCCTTTACAAAATCGCTGAGCAACGCCGCATGATTGCGGCCATCAAAGTTCTCGCGGTGACATAACACCGAACCTTCGGCTGTAAGTGCGGTTGAGCATACAGAAGTGGAAGTCTCTATGTGGAGTATTACGGGCATTGTTATAAGACAGAATAAGGGGTAGAAAAGTTTTATTCAGTACAAAGGTAGCAAATATGTGCCAAAGCGTGTGGCAGTCTCGCAAATAATTTTTAACTTTGCCAAAATTCATCACCCCAAAAGCACTTTTTTAAATGTCTGATCAACGTTATGCAATGCGCGGTGTCTCGGCTTCGAAAGAAGACGTGCACAATGCTATCAAAAATCTGGACAAAGGCATATTTCCCGGAGCCTTCTGCAAAATAATCCCCGATATTCTTGGCGGCGATCCCGAGTGGTGCAACATCATGCACGCTGACGGAGCAGGCACCAAGTCCTCGCTGGCATATATTTACTGGCGTGAGACAGGTGACCTTTCTGTATGGAAGGGTATTGCCCAGGATTCTCTGATAATGAATATCGATGACCTTATATGTGTAGGCGCAGTCGACAATATACTGCTTTCATCGACCATAGGACGCAACAAACGTCTGGTTCCCGGAGAGGTTATCGCAGCAATCATCAACGGAACCGAGGAACTCCTTGAAGACCTGCGTTCACAGGGTATAGGAGTTTGGTCGACAGGTGGCGAGACTGCTGATGTCGGCGACCTTGTGCGTACCATAATAGTGGATTCTACAGTCACATGCCGTATGAAGAGGTCGGATGTTATCGATAACGCCAATATCGCCGCCGGCGATGTTATCGTTGCTCTGGCTTCGTATGGTCGAGCCACTTATGAAAAAGAATATAATGGCGGTATGGGATCAAATGGTCTGACCTCTTCGCGCCACGATGTTTTCTGTCATGAGTATGCCTTCAGGTATCCGGAAAGTTATGACCCCGGAGTTCCCGACGAACTTGTATATTCTGGTTCGATGCGTCTGACAGACCCAGTGGCAGCCACCGGACTGGATGCCGGCAAACTGGTTCTGTCGCCCACACGCACATTCGCGCCTGTTGTCAAGAAGTTGCTTGACATGATGCGTCCCCGGATACACGGTATGGTCCATTGTTCAGGAGGCGCACAGACTAAGGTGCTCAATTTTGTACATGACAAACATGTCATAAAAGACAATCTTATGCCGGTTCCGCCACTGTTCGAGATGATAGCACGTGAAAGCGGAGCCTCGCCCGAAGAATTATACCGTGTATTTAACATGGGACACCGTCTGGAAATTTATACTTCACCGGATAATGCGGAAGAAATTATTACCATAGCCAAATCTTTCGGCATAGACGCTCAGGTGATCGGGCGGGTCGAAGATTCTGTCTCGGGGAATCGTCTTACCTTGACAACTCCGTCTGGAGAAGTTATAAAATACTGAAAATTAACAATAAATTATTAATACAACGGATATTATGAAAAAATCTGTCTTTACTGTAGCAACAATTATCGCCATCTGTTCGTCGATGATGCTTACTTCGTGCATTGGAAGTTTCAAACTTACAAGCAAACTTCTGTCATGGAATAACTCTATAAGCAATAAGTTTGTCAACGAACTTGTGTTTGTTGCTTTCTGGATTCTTCCGGTTTATGAGGTCTCAGGTCTCGCAGACATCCTGGTGCTCAACTCTATAGAATTCTGGAGCGGCTCGAATCCGGTGGCTCAGGGCAAGAAATATATCGATGGAAAGGATGGCCGTTATCTGGTTGAGTGCGACGGCAAAGGATATACCATTACTTCGGAAAATGATAAATCGGTAGTTCGTCTTGATTTCAATGCCGAAACCCGGGAGTGGTCTACAGACATTAACGGCGAGAAAGTTGTTTTCCTCGAATTTGTAGACGATACACATGTAAAGGTTCCTACCCCGTCCGGCGAATACAAGGTTGTCGAGACATCTCAGGAAGGTCTATACGCCTATCAGCAGATTGCCGCTGAGTCCAATCTTGCCCAACGATAGAATGTAAGATCTATGTAAGATCAGGGCTTGCTAAGGCTAAATCGGCTGCATCATTTCATGTCTATGGTGCAGTCGATTTTCTTTTTATTTCGTGAAAAACGTGTTGTAAATCGATTAGTATAGTCGAATTGTATGCAAAAAGATAGATTTTTTAAAATATTTTATGTAAATATTTTGTTAGTATAAGAAAAAGATATAAATTTGTCGCATCGAATTTCACGAGGCTGCCAATTCTGGCGATTTGGTTTTCACATCGATAATAAAATGCGTTTTTCGATTGATATTGTCATTTGATTTTACTTTATTACTTATCATTTTATATTATTTGTCCACTTAAACAATTTTAAAAGGTATGAAGAAATTCTACACATGTGCTCTTGCAGTAGCAGTTGCCTTAGGTGCTTCGGCAATGCCGACACAAGTCAAAAATTTCACAGGCAAAGTTCAGAAACTTAATGCCAAGGCGATGAATTTTACTCCTCTCAAGATGGAGAAAGTCTCGGAGGTTGTTGCCACCAACCCCAGGACCGCTACGGGTGACGTTTCTCCTGTTGAAGGAACCTATCAGATAACCATAGGTGATTTTTATTTTCAAAGTAGTCAGGGTGAATATAAAGCCACTGCTACTGTATTACTCGACGGAACAGAACTTACCATCTCCTGTGAGGAGTTCTACACAGATGTAGTTGCAAGTTATGACGATGCAACAGGCGCAATAACATTTACAAACTCGCCAATGTTTGAGACTCTGAATGGATCGAATGTCGTATATTCACGCTTCGAACCTTTTGCCTATACGGATAGCGAAGGCGTTACCCCTGCTTCATTCTCTGCAACTTATGCAGACGGGGTTATCCAGTTCCCGGCGGATCATGGATTCTCATGGCCAGCCTATCCAACCGTTGAAGGAGGAGAAAGTCTGGGCTATTTTCGTCTGTTTGATGTCATGGGTATGGTAAATGCTTCCAATCTGATTACATACAAATCTGCTGAATGGACGGAGAATATTCTTACAGGTCTGTTTAATGGGACAAGTGCGACCGTTACTCCTCAAACTGTTGATGTTGAGTATAATAAAGTGACAGAAACATATACAATCCCAGATGCCTTCCATTCGACATTCGTACAATTAGGATTTAATTCTGTTTCTCCTGCCATGGAAATAAACTGTTCGAATCCTGATGCATGTACAATTGATCTAACACGGACCGGTATCAGTGGTGGTGATGAAGATGGTGCATACTATGTCGGAAGTATCTATGGGTTAGTAGAAGATACACCCGGTGATAATGCCATTAAATGTGAGAAGACCTCTGAAACAATAGTAATTACTATTCCTGTAAGATCGATGTTTCTATATGCATCTAAAACCGGGGGATTGTCCTATGCAAGTAGATTGAATGAAAGTAAACTTGTGATAAATCTCGAAAAATCCGCTGTCGGCAACATTGCAGTCGAGAACGAGAATGCTCCTGTCAAATATTATAACCTTCAGGGCGTTGAAGTCGCCAATCCTGAAAACGGATTATTCATCAAGGTGCAGGGCAAGAAGACTTCAAAAGTTCTTGTGAAATAATCGTTTTCCGTCAAGACAGTATCTGAGATTTTCTATTCGCCTCCGGGGTATACCCCGGAGGCGTTTTCTATTATGTTCCCCGGCATTTTATATAAGTTTATTATGTATGGAATAAGGTATTCTGCATTTAATTACTTGTTAATCATATTATTTTATTATCTTTGCAAGTATAAAGTCAGATTCTGTACGTTAGTTTTTAATACTACACTGTGTTATCATGTCGTATGAATTTGAAATCTGAGTAATCTTCATGAGATATATAAATACTGCATAGGGTTTCTTACATAATATTTATAATATGAGATCGGTAATATTATTCTTGTTTATAGTATTTTTTTCGGTAGTGTCATTTGCTTTGACTGATGATATGGCTGAAATAGCACATTTGCGAGAAGTAGCGGATAGTCTTCATAGTATTGGTCGAACTGATTCGGCTGTTGTTATAGGTGAGAAGGCTATATTGATTGCTAATAAATGTGGTGACCCTACGCAAATAGTTGGCACGAATGCTGCGCAGGGTGTTTTCCTTCGTTCCTTGGGTCGCATAGACGAGGCTTTGCAAAGATATGAAACGGCTTTGGCTATTATTACGTCAGGTAAATTCCGTGAGAATCCGGGGCAGGAAGCAATTGAGGAAATAGCATCACTGTATGTTAATCTTTCGGTTCTTAATCTTGATATGCAGAATAAGGAAGAGGCAGGACGGAATGCCGTGCTGGCCTGTGACTGGATTGGTAAAAGCAGTGATCCGGAACTGAAAGGTGTAATCTATGGAGTTGTCGGCTCCGTACTCACCGGTTGTGGAGATTTGGACAAAGCATTGAAATATCAGGAACTTGCGTATAAAAACTCTCTGGATAGCGGTAGTGACGACGCGGCATTTCGGGCTGCGGCATATACCATGTTGTTATCAGACCGCAAGGGAGATAAGATAAAAGCCGAGTTATGGCGACAGAGATGTAATTCTCTCATGCCGGCGATCAGTTCCATGACAACTAAATTGGTGTATTATCAGGCTGAATGTTCAATATGCCTGAAAAACAATGATAACAAAGGTGCAATTGTCTGGTTTGAAAGAATTCTAGGGCTGGATGGAATAGACAATCTTCCGTTTGTAAAATTTGACTGCTATAATAACCTCCATCTGGCATATGCGAGGCTGGGAGAATATAAGAGCGCATACAATACCCTTTTGCAGAGTAATGAATTGCGAGACAGTCTCTGGGCACAGGAAAAAGCCGAGAGTCTGAGAGACCTGACTATAAAATATGAGACAAAAGAGACTCAGCTTGCTCTTGCGCAGAGTGAGATAGCATTGACTAAAAGTGAGGCTCAGAGAACCAGAGTCCTGTTGTGGCTTTTTGCCACACTTGCTGTTCTTTTGATAGGTGCAGTCATATTCGTCATCTATGCCACCAGGCAGAAACGACGTCGGTTGCAGAGGGAAATGGAATTTACCAGAATTCGTGCCGACATCGGACGCCAGTTAACCCGGCAATATATTGAAGGACTTGAGAGTGAGCGTCAGCGCATGGCGCGTGAACTTCACGACGGAGTATGCAATGATCTCCTTGCAATCCAAATGAATATCAATGCTGGAAAACCTTCGGATACTACGGCCTCGATGATTGATGCCTGTCGCGAGTCTGTGCGTCGTATATCACACGAACTCATGCCTCCGGAGTTCTCATATGCTTCGTTAGACGAGGTCGTGAGATTCTTTGTTCGCAAACAGGAAGATGCTGTTTGTGGGAAGATTAAATTTGTATATGATTCTTCGGTTACAGAATCGGACTGGTGTGAAGTGCCTGATGCCATGGCCCTTGAGGTATATCGAATAGTCCAGGAGGCTGTTGGAAATGCGGTGAAGCATTCCGGTGCAAATGAAATAAGGGTCAGAATGATTATGACAAAAGAAAAACTGGAAGTGACTATCTTGGATAATGGCAAATGTCAGCAGAAAACTTTACAAGGTAAAAAAGGAATCGGTCAGGAGTCCATGCGTCGCCGGGCTAATGCTATTGGAGGAAAGATTTCGGTAGAAACACTTGTATCTGGAGGAACTGCGGTCAGACTTACAGTTAATCTTTAATATGTATGACCTTGCATAGTAAAAAACTACGGAAATCCGTAATTGACTGACATTCATAAGCGGAGTAACTTTGCAATTGGATAAATTGCAATTTGTCATACGCTTATGGATTACCAATCGATATTATCGCAAATGAAAATAGCCATTGTTGACGACCACGATCTAGTAAGGGAGGGAATGACGGCTATCCTGTCGAGTCACAATGCCAGTGACGTTACGAAATTCAGTACGGCCATGGATCTTGTGACACAGTTAGACGCCGGGAATGAATTCGATTTTTACATAATAGATCTTGAATTGCCGGACCTTGACGGATTTGTGTTGATTGAGATGATTCGCGCAAGGAATCCGGTTGCACATATAATAGTCAGCACAGTGCATGATGAAATATGGACTCTGCGAAAACTCCTCGGACGCGATGTCAATGCAATCATCTATAAATCGGGCGAAGGCAGTGAGATTGTAACTGCTATTGAAGAAATACTGAAAGGCAACAACTATTATTGTGATGAGGTACGAAGATCTCTGAAATCGGCTGGAGACAATAGTATGCATCCGACTGCAAGAGAACTTGAAGTCCTATATCAGATATCCCAGGGCAAGACCTCGCGTGAGATAGCCGCAGCCTTGTTCGTCTCGGAAAACACTATCGAGGCGCACCGTAAGTCACTATTTGCAAAACTTGGTGCCGTGAATGTTGCAGACCTTATCTTTAAAGGTATTTCAAGGGGGTATCTGAAAAAAGGCAACTGACCGAGAGGTATCAAAAATAAACCAAGGCGGTGTGTCGAGTTTGGACACACCGCCTTGATTGTAGGACGGGATAAGGAACTAATTTATTTGTGAGCCACAACCCAGTTGTATGCATTCCGGAAAGCATCGAGCCATGGAGTGACATCGTCACGACGATGGCTACGAGGATAGACGGCACACTGCCATGGGAAGATTGCACGCTCTAGGTGAGGCATCATAGCTACATGACGGCCATCGGATGACGCGATGCCTGCAGCTGCGCCGGCTGAACCATTCGGATTGCCCGGATATGATTTGTAATTGTAGCGCAGGAAAACCTTGTATTTGTCGGAGGGTTTGTTAAATACGAACTTGCCTTCGCCGTGGGCAACCCATATACCGGTTTTCATTGCCGAAAGATTTCCAAACATTACGGTGCCGTTGTCTTCGACCTTGACACCGACGAACTGGGACTCGAATTTATGTGAGTCATTATGTGCCATGTGTACTGTCATGTCAGATGTGCCACGTTCCAGAAGTCCGAGTTCGACCATGAGTTGGCAACCGTTGCAGACGCCGAGTGAGAGTGTGTCCTCACGGGCATAGAAATTGTCGAGGGCACGGCGGGCGTTCTCGTTATAGCGGAAGCCTGATGCCCAGCCTTTGGCGGAGCCAAGGACGTCGCTGTTCGAGAAACCTCCGCAGAAGACTATCATATTGACATCCGATAGATCCTCTCGGCCTGACATGAGGTCAGTCATGTGCACATCCTTGACATCGAAGCCTGCGAGATGGAGCGAATATGCCATTTCGCGCTCACCGTTGATGCCTTTCTCTCGGATGATGGCGGCACGGATGCCGCTTCGTCCTGTACGTTTGTCATTAAGTCCTCGTGATTCGAGGCTTCCATTGAATCCTTTGGGAAGAGCGTAGCGCAGAGGCTGACGCTTGTAGTTGGCGAAACGCAGAGATGCACACTTCTCACCTGACTGTATCGAATCGAGTAGATATGATGGTTTGAACCAGACATCGCGCAGAGCATCGATATCGAAGTCATGGTCCAGTCCATTCATGTGTATTCTGATTTTGCGATCGGCGCATGGAGATCCAAGACGGCAGAACCGGGCGTCGGCAAGACGGAGAGCCATCTCGACATTCTCTATTGAAGAGTTGTTTACCTGAATGACTATGCCGGGATTCTCGGCAAAGAGAGCGGTAACGGCATCGGCTTTGCCGAGTTTTGCGAAGGCAGAAAGATCGAGGTCAAGTCCGCCACGGACATTTGCAAAACACATCTCGAGCAGTGTCGTGATTATACCGCCGGCACTGATGTCGTGTATGGCGAGAATTTGGCGTGAACGAATCATCTTCTGCACGCAGTCGAAGATTTTGGCGAAAGTTTTGGCATCGGCGACGGTGGGAACATTTGAGCCGACCTTACCGAGGGTCTGGGCCAGGGCTGATCCCCCAAGACACATGTCTACACCCGAGAAGTCTATATAATATAAAGATGTGGCAGTACGGTTCTCGACAACCGGAGAAACAGTGCGACGAACATTGGATACAGAGCCGGAAGCCGAGATAATAACTGTACCCGGTGCCAGGACTTTGTCATCTCCGTAGCGCTGGGTCATTGATAAGGAGTCCTTGCCAGTCGGAATGTTTATGCCAAGTTCGGTGACAAAATCCGAGCAGGCCTGAACTGCGCTGTAAAGGGCGGCATCCTCTCCCGAGTTACGGCACGGCCACATCCAGTTGGCAGAAAGCGAAACACTCTTCAGGCCTTCGCTCAGTTGTGCTCCAACGATATTGGTCAAGGCTTCGGCTACGGCCAGGACGGAACCTTTTGCCGGGTCCGAGAGCGCTGCCTGGGGAGCATGACCGATAGATGTGGCAATACCTTGCTTCCCGTGGTAGTCAAGGGCGACTACGCCGCAATCGCTTAGCGGAAGTTGAATCTCGCCCTGGCATTGCTGACGTGCGATTTTTCCGGTGACCGAACGGTCGACCTTGTTGGTGAGCCAGTCTTTGCAGGCAACGGCTTCGAGCGAGAGAACCTCGTGGATATATTTGTCTATGTCTGCGGGTGAAGTCTCAGCGTCAGCGAGTTTGCGCTCTACCGTGGAGTCTGTCATGACTGTCTTGGGCGAGTTGCCGAACATGTCGGACATGGCGATGTCAATAGGGCGCACGCCGTTTTTCTTTTCAAAGACAAAACGTTTGTCGCCAGTAGTCTCGCCGACAACGTAGAATGGCGCACGCTCGCGTTCAGCGATGCGTTCGACAAGTTCGACGTCCGACTTGTCGATTATGATACCCATGCGTTCCTGGCTCTCGTTGCCGATGATTTCCTTGTCCGAAAGGGTGGGATCGCCCACTGGGAGGGCGTCGAGGTCAATTCGTCCGCCGGTTTCCTCCACAAGTTCGGAGAGGGCGTTGAGGTGTCCTCCGGCTCCGTGGTCGTGAATGGAGACGATGGGATTCTCGTTTGCTTCTGAAAGTGCACGGATAACGTTGGCTACGCGCTTCTGCATTTCAGGGTTGGCACGCTGGACGGCGTTAAGTTCGATTGCACCTGCATATTGTCCGGTGTTAACCGAAGAAACAGCTCCGCCACCCATGCCGATACGGTAGTTGTCACCGCCCATTACGACGACTTTCTCGCCGGGAACGGGAGTGCCCTTAATGGCATCGCGTCTTGCCGCATAGCCGACGCCGCCAGCAAGCATTATGACTTTGTCGTATGCGAATATGTTTCCATCTTCGGCATGCTCGAAAGTCAGGAGCGAGCCACATATCAGTGGCTGTCCGAATTTATTGCCGAAGTCGGAAGCGCCGTTAGACGCCTTTATAAGAATCTGTGCAGGTGTCTGATATAGCCATACGCGCGGATTCATCATCATCTCCCATGGACGCTCCATGTCAAGGCGCGGGTAAGAGGTCATGTAGACGGCTGTACCTGTAAGAGGAAGCGAGGCACGTCCGCCCCCGAGACGGTCGCGGATTTCACCGCCTGTTCCGGTCGCCGCGCCGTTGAAAGGCTCGACTGTTGTCGGGAAATTGTGGGTCTCGGCCTTGAGTGAAATCACACTCCCTATCTCGCGTTCCTCGAAAATGCCGGGCTTGTCGGCGCTGTCAGGCGAGAACTGGCAGATGCGAGGTCCCTTGACGAAAGCCACATTATCTTTGTAAGCGGAAACGAGGCTGTTGGGATTTTCCTGCGAGGTTCTTTTGATGAGTTTGAAGAGCGAGAGGGGTTTCTCCTCACCGTCGATGACGAAAGTGCCGTTGAAGATTTTGTGACGGCAGTGCTCACTGTTGACCTGCGAGAAACCGAAGACTTCGCTGTCGGTGAGTTTGCGGCCGATTTTCTTTGCGAGGTCATCGAGGTACTGTTCCTCTTCGGGGCTGAGTGCCAGACCCTCAGTCTTGTTGTACTCGCGGATGTCGTCGATTTCGACAATAGGCTCGGGCAGGCGGTCGAGGTCGAAGATATGCTGGTCAAGACCGTTGTAAACACGCTGGAGCATAGGGTCGAACACGGGATTGGCGTCATTCTTGACCTTGTTATACTCTTCGATGCGCGATACATACTCGAGACCTACGTTATGTGCAATCTCGACAGCATTGGTGCTCCAGGGAGTCACCATCTCTCTGCGCGGACCTATGAATGTGCCCGACAGACGTTTGGATACAAGGTGGACGGCGTCCCCGAAGAGCCAGGTCAGTCTTTCGACAGCCTCGGCGTCAAGAGGACGCGAGGTCTCGACTGCATAAACCTTCGAAGTGCCTTTTTTGAAATATACAACCATATAAAGTGATTGGGGCGAAATGTGAGGTTTTTTAGGCGCCTGAGGAGCCTTTGCGTGGACCACGGCGCATAATGTGATAATTCTGTGGCAAAGGTACGAATTATTTTGCCAAATTTGCCTACCTTTGCAGAAGAATTCATCACACAAACAAACATTATCACATGACAAAGATAGGTACAGTCCGCACTCCGGCCCGCTGTAAGGCTATGCTGTTGGGCAGCGGTGAATTAGGTAAGGAAGTCGCAATCGAACTTATGCGCCTCGGTGTCGAGGTGGTAGCCTGCGACAAGTATGACAACGCACCGGCCATGCAGGTAGCGCACAGCCGACGTGTTTTCGATATGCTTGATCCCATCGCTCTCCGTCAGGCTATACTTGATGAAAAGCCCGATCACATCATCCCTGAGGTAGAGGCAATCGCGACACCTGTTCTGCTCGAACTTGAGAAAGAAGGCTACAATGTGACGCCTACGGCAAAAGCCGTTTGGCTAACCATGAACCGCGAAGGCATACGCCGTCTCGCGGCAGAAGAACTTGGACTTCCGACTTCGCCTTACCGCTTTGCATCGAACTATGAAGAGTTCCGTAAGGCTGTCGAGGCAGTAGGAATCCCATGTATTGTAAAACCGGTAATGTCATCTTCCGGCCATGGCCAGGCAATGATCAAAAGCGCCGATGACATCGATGCTGCCTGGGAGACATCGCAGAGCGGAGGCCGCGCAGGTGCAGGCAAGGTCATCGTCGAGGGATTCGTTAAGTTCGATTATGAGATTACGCTTCTGACAGTACGTTCGGTCGATGGCACACATTTCTGTGATCCTGTCGGTCATATTCAGGTAAACGGAGACTACCGCTGGTCGTGGCAGCCTCAGCCAATGTCGGAGAAGGCACTTGCCTCGGCTCGTGAGATTGCAAAGAAGATAACTGACGAACTTGGTGGCTATGGTATTTTCGGGGTCGAACTTTTCATAGTCGGTGATAAGGCCATATTCAGTGAGGTCTCACCTCGCCCGCATGACACAGGTATGGTGACAATGATATCGCAGGACAAGAGCGAATTCGCACTTCATGCGCGTGCCCTCCTCGGTCTTCCCGTGGGCGAGATACGCCGTTTCGGACCGTCGGCTTCAAGGGCAATTGTTGTTGACGGTGATACAGACTGTATTGAGATGGAGAATCTAGAAAATGTTCTTGCCGAGCCTGGCACAGATATGCGTATTTTTGGCAAGCCTTCGATTCGTGGCCATCGCAGAATGGGTGTCATACTTGCGACTGCGCCGACTGTCGAAGAGGCCAAGGCCAAGGCTGACCGCGCTTACGATGCTCTTAAGATAACAATAAAGTAAAGCGGTAAGCAATAATTTTGGGAAAATTTGCTTATGCCTCAGAATATAACAAGGATTACCTTTATGCTCGCCGATGAGGATGCGCGCTGTGACGCAATGCTTACGGCTGAGCGGACCTATTATCGTTTCATGACTGAAGACTCGCTTGAGGACGGGGATCTCCCCGGCCTCGGCGAGCGTTTTGAAACAGAAGCAGAGGCTCTTCTAGACTGTTTCCGTGCTTCGCCGGAAATCAGTTCTTCGATAGAGCCTCTTCGTTTTCAGTTGTTTGTCAATAATGTTGCTGTTAAGCCGGTAACTCTCAATCGCTCGACACTTCGTGCGTTTACGCGCCATCTTGCTGAATTGTATCAGGAATTCAGCGCATGGACTGTCTGAGACAGCTTGGTGTCTAATCAGTCGAAGAGAGAAGCAAGTCGTCCTACGGTAAGTTCGGCAAGTGCTCCGACGGTGATGTCGGCGAGAGGTTCAACCGCCGAGCGAGGCTGTGTCGTGGCAAGTCCGACTACGCGTCCGCCAGCACGCCGTCCAGCCTCCAGCCCGGCGAAAGAGTCCTCGAAAACTATGCAGCGTTCAGATGGTATGCCGAGTCGGTGTGCCCCGATAATGTATCCCTGCGGGTCGGGTTTCGAACGTGAGACATCCTCGGATGTTATAATGGCCTTGAATCGTTCGGCGAACCCGGGTAGGGCGCGGAATAGATTAGACATCTTCTTGTCATCGCTACTTGTGACAATGGCCATGGGAATTCCTGCCTCGCAAAGTGAAGAGAGGAATTTGTCTACACCCGGAAACAACTTGTAATCCATGTTCTTCTCATGCTCTACAAGGAGTTCGACAATCTGTTTCTGTACTTCGGGGTCGGGGAAATTATTGTTAAGTATCGCTGTTAGCGTATTGCCTTTGATGGCAAAGGCAAAATTCTTGACGCCGGTAGGAAAACGGCGGTCGATGCTGCTCCAGAATTCTGTATATATTCCCTCGGTGTCTACAAGAACACCATCAAGGTCGAAGAGGGCTCCGAATCTTTCTTTCATATTTTCAATTTTTTGGCGTGCAAAAGTAGTTATAATTCTGCATTATCCTGTAAAGACAGATGTGAAAAATGCCTAAGTCGTGTTTTGCCTGCTTTGAAAAAAAAGTTTTGTATTCTCACTAGATATGTAATAATATTTGTTATTTTTATCGTGTGTTTTTGCGTATATTTGCATTCCCAATAGCGATAATTTACTAAATAAACAAGCTGAGGCACAATCTTCATAACATGTTAAGCAAACTTCAGTTGCGGGTTGATCCGCAGACTGCCGCCGAACAGGTGCGGCTACAGATTGAAATTTCAAATCAACTGGGTATCGATGTCAACCGTATCAAACGTATTGATATCATAAAACGGTCGATTGATGCACGCCAGCGACGTGTGATGGTAAACATGACTGTCAATGCGCATATAGATGAAGTCGAACCTGATGTTGATATCGCTCAGCCGGTCGAATACAAGGAGTTGGATGATAATGCTCCTTCGGCGGTCATAGTCGGAGCCGGGCCCGCAGGGCTGTTTGCTGCACTTAGATTGATTGAGTTGGGTTACAGGCCGATTGTCGTAGAGCGTGGCAAGGACGTTGACAGCCGATTGCGGGACTGCGCCATGATTTCGCGTGAAGGTACCGTCCTTCCTGATTCAAATTATTGTTTCGGAGAGGGTGGGGCAGGTGCGTATTCCGATGGTAAACTGTACACCCGAAGCAAAAAACGAGGGTCGGTAGAAAAGATTCTGAATATCTTTCATCAGCATGGCGCATCGCGAGACATTCTTGTCGATGCGCATCCGCATATCGGTACAGACCGCTTGCCGGGCGTAATCAAGGCCATGCGAAAGACAATTGAAAGATGCGGAGGCATTGTCATGTTCAACACACGTATGGATAGTCTGATCGTGAAAAGCGATAAAAATGGAAGGTATGTCAGCGGTATAGTCTGTTCGGACGGGAAGGAAGTCAATGGCCCGGTCATTCTTGCGACCGGCCACTCTGCGCGTGATGTATATCACAACCTGGTGAACAATGATATCCCTGTAGAGGCAAAGGGCATAGCGGTTGGGGTCCGTCTTGAACATCCCCAGGAACTGATTGACCGAATACAGTACCACTCTCCCAAAGGCCGTGGCCAATGGTTGCCTGCCGCTGAGTATACCATGCTGACGCGTGTTGACGGCCGGGCGGTATATTCGTTCTGTATGTGTCCGGGCGGCTTTATCATTCCGGCTGCAAGTTCGTCTGGACAGATGGTCGTCAACGGTATGTCGCCTGCAAACAGAGGAACGCGTTGGGCAAATTCCGGAATGGTCGTTGAAGTTCTGCCGGAGGATATTCCGGGTAATGATCCGTTGCGCATGATGGAATTTCAGGAATCCATAGAGAATCGTTTTTATAACGATGGGGACGGCAGTCAGAATGCTCCGGCCCAGTGTATGGAGGATTTTGTGAACTCACGTCTCAGTAAGACAATTCCGCCAACTTCCTATGCCCCCGGCGTCCATTCGGCCAGAATTGACAAGTTGTTGCCTCCTGAGGTGGCAACGCGCCTGCAGAAAGGCTTTGTGGAGTTTGGTCGCAAGAGCCGGGGCTTTCTTACAAATCAGGCAGTCCTGATAGGAGATGAGACTCGAACATCGTCGCCGGTCCGTGTCCCGCGTAATCCTGACACATTGGAGCATGTGGCTGTACGCGGTCTTTATCCCTGTGGCGAAGGGGCAGGCTATGCCGGGGGGATAGTTTCGGCTGCTATTGACGGTGAGCGCTGTGCTGATGCTCTTGCCGCAACCCGGATGTGAAATCTAATCTGACTTATTTCTGAGAACTATTTTATAGAGATACGGTAAACGTGAAATAAATGCACGTTTACCGCATTTGTGTGTTATAAAATATGCGAAAAAATATCTCGGGTAAAAAAAAATCATTAACTTTGCGTAAATATGTACGCGCGCGAGAACGACTTTGTCTTGCCGCTATATTCAAGAATCATTGAATCAAAAACTTAAACCTAAGAATATGAAATTTAACGTATCGAGCAAAACGCTCCACTCTTATGCTTCGGCTGTCAGTAAGGTTGTCAGTTCGAAAAATGCCATGACTATACTGAACAACTTCTATGCAAAACTCGAAGGCGATACCCTTACCTTGAGAGGCAGCGATGTTGAGAATGCCCTGACGGCTTATGTTCCTGTTAATGATGCTGAGGGTTCGGGGTCGTTTTGTGTCGATGTCCGTCGTTTTGTCGAACTTCTTAAGGAAATTCCCGAGCAGGGAATCACGGTAGAGGTTGATCGTGATTACAATGTTAAGGTTACCTACTCGAGCGGCAGTTTCGACTTCGTGGCAATTCCCGGCGAGGAATATCCCGAATATAAGAAGGACGAGGATGATACATCCGAGCCTGTTGTTTTCACGACTACTGCAAAAACACTTGCACGCGGTATAGACAACACGCTTTTTGCGGCTTCGACCGATGATTACCGTCCAATGATGATGGGCGTATTTTTCGATATCAAGCCTGACGGAATCACTTTTGTAACCACGGATACCCGTCGTCTTGTTAAATTTGTCGATCACTCTACTTCTCCAGGAGTAACTGCGTCATGCATAGTTCCTCCAAAACCGGCGGCAATTCTTAAAAGTGTTTTTGGTCCGGAAGATGAGGTTCAGGTGTCAATGACATCCAAGAGCGCGACGTTCACAAGCGCTATGATTCAGTTCAACTGTCGGTTCATCCAGGGTAACTTCCCCGATTATAATCGTGTTATTCCCCGCAATAATAATCTTCTGCTTCAGGCTGACCGCATGACTCTGCTTAATGCAGTGCGCCGTGTCGGTGTCTTTGTCGACCCGGGTTTTGGACTTGAGAAGATTCGTATTACGCCAGACGTATTATACCTCAAATCGCAGGACAATAACCTTATGACATCTGCCCGCGAAGAAGTTCCATGCTCGTTTACAGGCAATGAACTCATCATCGGCTTTTCGGGCCCGTTCATGACCGAAATCCTGAACATAATCAAAACTCGTGACGTTACAATCCTTCTGAGTGATCCGGGACGTCCTGGTATTTTTAAACCTTCCGAAGACGAGGCAGATACGGAACTACTTATGCTGCTCATGCCAATGACTGTCGGCGAATTCTAAAATTGAAAACATGAAACTTAAACTCAACCGCCCCTTGATTTTCTTTGATCTGGAGACCACGGGAACTAATATCACGCAGGACCGTATTGTCCAGATCTCACTTATAAAACTTAAACCCGGTGACGAGGAACTCCCGCCGGCCCGCACGACTCTGGTGAACCCTGGTATGCCTATTCCTGCCGAGTCTACAGCCGTTCATCGCATCACCGATGATGATGTTGCCGATGCTCCGACTTTTAAGGAACTGGCTCCAAAGTTAGCCCAGTGGTTCAAGGGCTGTGATATCGCAGGGTTCAATTCCAACCGTTTTGACATACCTTTGCTTGATGAGGAATTTCACCGTGCCGGTGTTGACTTTGACTTTTCAAAGGCTAAATTTGTAGACGTTCAGACTATTTTCCATAAGCGTGAGCCTCGAAATCTTGTGGCGGCATATCGCTTTTACTGCAACAAGGATCTTGAGGGTGCGCATGATGCAAGCAACGATACCAGGGCTACAGCAGAAGTACTCATGGGGCAACTTGAGCGTTACGAAGATCTGGCGCATAGCGTTGATGAACTTTCGGAATATTCGTCCCAGAACCGCAATGTCGATTTTATGGGACGCCTAATTTACGATGATCAAGGGCGTGAGGTCATAAACTTCGGCAAGTACAAAGGTAAACTCGCCGAGGATGTTCTGCGTAAGGATGCAGGATACTACGGTTGGCTCATGCAGGGGGATTTCCCCCATAACACCAAGCAGGCTTTCACAAACATAAAACTCCGCTGTCGCTGATGCTTAAGGGTAAGCACATAATACTTGGAATCACAGGGGGAATTGCTGCATACAAGTCGGTTACATTGCTCAGGCTGTTGGTTAAAGCCGGTGCCGAGGTTCAGGTTGTCATTACTCCGGCAGGCAAAGAGTTTATAACGCCCGTCACATTGTCAGCGCTCAGCGGTAAGCCTGTGGTCAGTGAGTTCTTTACGGCAAATACAGGCGAATGGCATTCTCATGTTGATCTCGGTCTGTGGGCCGATTGTATGGTTATCGCTCCCGCAACAGCCTCATCAATTGCCAAAATGGCAAATGGTGTTGCCGACAACATGCTTATTACCACATATCTCTCTGCTAAATCTCAAGTCTTTGTCGCACCGGCGATGGACCTTGACATGATGGCCCATCCCTCCACAAGGCGTAACATAGAACTTCTTCGTTCATATGGCAATATTATCATTGAGGCTGCCTCTGGTGAACTTGCCAGCCATCTCACGGGAAAAGGCCGTATGGAAGAGCCTGAGAATATTGTCGCAGTACTCGAAGAATACTTTGCCAAGAAACAAAGCCTCAGCGGCAAAAAGATTCTGATAACTGCCGGGCCGACATATGAGCGAATCGACCCTGTGCGTTTCATCGGAAATTTTTCAACGGGTAAAATGGGTTATGCCCTTGCCGATGAGGCGGCGAGTCGGGGAGCGGATGTGACATTGGTCTCGGGGCCTGTCAGTATTTACCCACGCGAAAATAGGGTTAAACTTGTAAAAGTCGAAAGCGCACGCCAGATGCTCGAGGCTTGTGAGAATATATTTTCTGAGACAGACCTTGCCATCATGGCAGCTGCCGTTGCCGATTACGCTCCACGAGATTACTCGGAGTGCAAAATCAAGCGTGAGGAAAATGGCATAGGGAATATTGCTCTTGTCAAGAATCCCGATATAGCGTCTGCGCTTGGGCATGAGAAGAGTTCTAATCAGCGTGTTGTAGGCTTTGCTCTTGAGACAGACCACGGAATGGAACATGCCGAAGCCAAACTGAAGCGCAAAGGACTTGACGCAATAGTTTTGAATTCACTTGAAGAAGCGGGCGCAGGATTCGGTGTGGATACAAACAGTATAACTATCATTTCAAAAGATGGAACCCCGGCATTCAAGTCTGGCCTGAAGTCAAAGCGAGATATTGCCGCTGACATCCTTGACTATCTCTTCCCCGAGTCCGAAAAATGAACAAGAGACGTTTTCTCAGATAATACTTTCGGCAGGTTGCCGATTTAATCCTCTCCTTTCTGATATGTCCATTCTAAAAAAATATCTATTTCTAATATTTCTTTTGTTAACTGAGTTTGATGTGCATTCTCAGGAACTCAACTGCAAGGTCGAGATTAATTCCGATCAGGTAGGCGGAACAAACAAATCTGTCTTTCAGACTCTCGAGCAGGCAATCAACGAATATATGAACACCAACCTGTTCACTAATGCCCAGTTTGCCGCCAACGAGAAGATAGACTGCCGTATGCTGTTCACCATCAAGGAAGTCAACGATAACGTCTTTAGCGGGGACCTCCAGGTACAGTCCACTCGTCCGGTCTATAACTCTGCATACACCACGACCGTACTGAATTTCAAGGATAACAAACTTGAATTCTCCTATCAGGAAAACGAACCTCTGACTTTCTCGAAAAATAATATGGAGTCTCAGTTGACGGCCATACTCAATTTCTATGCATACCTTTTCCTTGCCCTTGACTTTGATTCATTCGCGCCACAGGGCGGTGAATCGGCCTATGACATGCTGAAACAGATTGTACAGATGGCCCAGTCATCCGGTGAGACGGGATGGAAAGCCTTTGAGGATACCAAGAACCGGTCTGCGGTGCTTTCTGCCTTCACTGATGCCAATATGTCGCCTATGCGGGAGTTGCTTTATCTTTATCATCGTCAGGGTCTTGACCAGATGTCCACATCGCCGGACAAAGGCAGGGCCGCGATTACCGAAGCCCTTCCTTTGCTGAAAAAGATTTACGACGCCCAGCCAATGTCTGTTGGGCTGTCCATGTTCAAGGATGCCAAACTTGATGAACTTGTAAACGTTTATTCCAAGGCTCCCGCGGAAGAACGTACCAAGGCCTATGACATTCTGATGTCCATATATCCTACCGAACAGCAGAGACTCGAGGACATCAAGAATCCTCCCAAGAAAAATTAATCCTCAGGTATAAATTAATAGAACAGTATGCTCAAGAGTCTGCATATATCCAATTATGCCCTCATAGAGGCTGTTGATATAGACTTTGTTCCTGGCCTGAACATTATCACCGGCGAGACCGGTGCAGGCAAGTCTATCATGCTTGGCGCACTTGGACTAATCCTCGGCGCGAGGGCCGATCTGAAGGCAGTCCGTGATCCCGGACGGAAAACAGTTGTTGAAGCCGAATTTGAGATTGCAGATAATCAGGAAATCAATCTTTTGCTCGAAGATAATGACGTGGATGTTTCCGCAGAAACGTGCATCCTTCGTCGCGAGATAACGTCTAAGGGTGGTTCCCGTGCTTTTATCAATGACACTCCTGTGAATCTTCAGTTCATGCGCCGTATTGCAGTAAGACTTATCGATATCCACTCTCAGCATCAGAATCTCCTTCTCGCAGATTCTGCCTATCAGATGTCCATAATCGATACACTTGCCGAGAATACAGAACTTCTGACAAAATACTCCGAGGCATATAAGAAATATCGTTCGGCTTTGCTGGAATACACCACGACACGTGATACACTCAAGCGTTCGGCCGATGAACAGGAATATATTTCCTATCAGTTGGCTCAGATTGACGAACTCAAACTTAAGCCCGGAGAACAGAAAAGCCTCGAGCGGGAGCGCGAACTTATGGCAAATGTAACGGATATTAAGATTCGTCTGCGCGAGGCCATCGGCTCGCTTACGGCTAATGGCAGTGTAATCTCTGCTCTAAGACGTAGTAGTGATGAAATTTCTCGTCTTGACGAAATTTATGAAGATGCTCCGGCATTATCCTCCAGGCTTAATTCCGCGGCAATAGAGGTTGGCGATATACTTGATACGCTTAATGACTACGATTCATCACTCGTTGCAACACCTGTTGAACTTACTGCTATAGAAGACCGCCTGTCTGCAATTTATTCACTCGAGACACGCCATCATCTTGATAACTCTGATGATCTTATTGCGCTTGCTGACAATCTCCGGGCACAATTGGCAACTATTGAAGGTGGCGACGAACGGCTGGCTGCCCTAGAGATATCGGCCAGGAAGGCCAAACGAGACGCCGTTATTATTGCACGTGAGATTTCCACACGGCGAAAGAAGGCTGCGGCTGAGTTTACTATAGAACTTCGGGAGCGTGCGCTTCCGCTTGGACTTGAAAATCTGCGTTTCGAGATTGCGTTCACTGATACTAAATTATCCCCGACGGGTATTGACGGAATAGAGTTTCTTTTTGCGTTTAACAAGAATCAGGAACTTATGACGGTAGGTCATACGGCTTCCGGTGGTGAGATATCACGTGTAATTCTTGCCGTGAAATCAGTGATATCGGCCCGGATGGCTTTGCCAACTATCATCTTCGATGAGGTCGATACTGGTGTCTCCGGCGATATTGCCGTGCGCATGGCACGCGAGATGGCTGGAATTGCCGAACATACCCAGGTGATAACTATCACTCATCTTGCTCAGGTCGCCGGGCGTGGTCGCCGTCATTTCAAGGTCTATAAGCGTGATGACGATACGTCCACAAAGACCTACATCAAACTACTGACGGATGACGAGCGGATAGATGAACTGGCCACAATGATTTCAGGAGATCCTCATAATCCGGGCGCCCGTGCAACGTCTATAGACCTCTTGTCACTATAACCATAAAACAAGTATTCCATACGTGAAAAAATAATGAAACATACGAAATGACACAAGAAAACTATATTTTTGGCATACGAGCGATTATCGAGGCCGTTGAGGCCGGCAAAGAGATAGATAAGGTTTTTCTGAAAAAGGATTTTACCGGCGAACTGGCCGGTGAACTTCTCGGTATTCTTCGACAGAACCATATTTTGGTACAGCGTGTTCCCGTTGAACGTCTTAACCGTATTACACGTAAAAATCATCAGGGAGCAATCGCGATGGTTTCGGCAGTCACATACAATACGCTTGGAAATCTTGTCCCTGAGTTATATGAGGAGGGCAGGTTGCCCTTTATTGTTGCTCTTGACGGGATAACCGATGTTCGCAATTTCGGTGCCATTGCCCGTACCGCAGAATGCTGCGGGGTAGATGGTCTTGTCATTCCTCAGCGAGGTTCGGTATCTGTCGGTGCTGATGCAGTCAAAACTTCTGCAGGTGCATTGCATTATCTTCCTGTCTGCCGCGAGAAAAATCTTGTCAGTGCAATAACGTTCCTTAAAAACTCCGGCTTCAGGGTTGTGGCGGTATCCGAGAAAGCAAATATGAATTATACAGAAGTAGATTATACCGAGCCAACCGTCCTTGTGATGGGTGCTGAGGATACCGGAATCACCCCTGAGGTGATGCATCTGTGCGATACCAAGGTGTCAATTCCGATGTTCGGCCACATTGAGAGCCTGAATGTCTCTGTTGCTGCCGGTGTAATAATGTATGAGGTAGTGCGGCAAAGACTGGCCGCTAATATGGAGGTGATATAAAACAAAAACGGGAACAACATCTGTTCCCGTTTTTATTAAAAACCACATCAAAGGATGCGATGAAACTCCGATAAGACAGGGTTTGAGATCCGTCGGCCCTTTGTAATCCGCCTGGAAGCCTAAGGCTTCATCCTAAAGAAGATTGGGGCCCGCCATCGGACCGCCGGATTGTCTCGGCATTTCATATTGATTTGAAGAGTTTCCCAATCTACTTTGATGTGGCTGAAATCTTTATTTACAATATCTAAATGATGTAGAAGGGGATAAGTTTCCGCCCCCTCCGGGGCTTTGATTTTATAACGCAAATTTAGCAATTTAAGTTTATCTTGCCAAATATTTTCTTAGGAAAAATCTAATTGGCGACCGGCTTACTTTTTCAGTGCGTTGCCGTCGTGAAAAGCGGCCCCGATACGATCGCCCAAAACGATGTAACCGTTATGGACCGGATCGAATGTGATTAGATTCATCTTTTCCACATCAGGCTTTCCGTCTGCTGACAGGTATTTTTCATCACATACAATGTTGATAATCTCTGCGACGAGATAAAAGCCGGTTTCTGATTCGTCAATTTTCCGTTTTATACGGCATTCCATTGTCATGGGAAAGCAATCGAATAAGGGAGCATTGACATTCGAGGCCTTACGTGAATTCCATCCGGTGGCCTGAAGTTTGTCATGATGTTGTCGGCCACTGACAATGCCAACATAGTCTGCAGATACCATAGTATCACGGGTGGCAAATGCAAGAGTGAAATCTCCGCAACGGTCAAGGTTGAGAGTTGTCTGGTGCGAACCAAGCGAAATCATTATTTCCTTATAGTCCCATTGGCCCCCCCAGGCGGCATTCATTGCATTTGGAGTGCCGTCTTCGTCATAAGTGCCTATTATCATCACGGGCTGAGGTAGAAACCATGCGCCCGGCTTAAAATCCTTTGTCATAATAAGAAAATTATTTGGATATCTGTACTTGCCTTTCAGCAAAGCGATTCTTTAGAGTAAGGTAAGCGAGCGGTCGATGAAACGGTTGAGTTCGGCGCCGCGAAGCAGATTGTTGCGCAGAAGTGCAAGGTCAACGAGTTGTTTTGCAGTATCTGCGTTGCTTGCGTAGTCCGCGATAGTCTTGTTCTGAATTTCACGCTGGTCGGCGATTTTTTTCTCAAGATCTTTGATCTTCTGATCCTTTTCAGCGTCCTTGTTATCTTTGTCTTTCTGAAGTTCGCCTAAAATCTTATTGTCATCGTCAATCTGTTTCAGGACAGGATTGAGTTGACCCTGGATGGCGTCATAAGCGGCAGTGGCGACTTTGTTGACGATAGGATTGTTGACGTTGACAACGAGGTTGTACGAGTCGGGCAGTTCGCTATAGAATGACATTCCGGGCTGAAGTGTAGCCATTTCCTTCATACGGCGCATATACTCGTTTGTGGTGATTGTGACGGGCGCGGCATCGGGAGTCATGGACTCGAATGAGACTATGAAACTTGCATTGTCCATCTTCGGCAGAAGATCCTGGAAAAGTCCTGTCAGTATGGTGCGCTGAGCGTTGTCCAGGTCTACATTGCCGACTTCGTTCTTGACGATAAGGCGGTCGACAACATCCGAGTCGACACGTACAAAGCGTGTGTTCTTAATTTTGCTTTCAAGAAGACCAATGAAGTGGCTGTCAAGTTGGCCGTCCATAACAAGAACATCATAACCCTTGTCCTCGGCAGCCTTGATATAGGGATACTGGGCCTCGGTGTCTGTTGAATAAAGATAGATTACATTCGAATCCTTGTCTGTCTGCTGGGCCTCGACAAGATTGCGGTAGTCTTCAAGCGAATAGTAGTCGCCTTTGGTGTCCTTGAGAAGAGTGAACTTCATGGCCGACTCGCAGAATTTCTCATCTGTGAGCATACCATATTCGATGAAGATCTTGATGTCATCCCATTTCTGTTCAAATTCCTGACGGTTGTTCTTGAAGATGTCTTCGAGGCGCTGGGCAACCTTTCGGGTTATGTAACCTGATATCTTCTTGACGGCAGTATCGCTTTGCAGGTAAGAGCGCGAAACATTCAGGGGAATATCGGGCGAATCGATGACGCCCTGCATCAGCATCATGAACTCGGGGACAACGCCCTCGACGGAGTCGGTTACGAATACAGAGTTGCAGTAAAGTTGGATTCGGTTCTTCTGAACCTCGATATTGTTCTTAATGCGGGGGAAGAAAAGGATTCCGGTAAGTGTGAAGGGGTAGTCGACATTCAGGTGAATCCAGAACAGCGGGTCTTCCTGACCGGGATATAGTTCATGGTAGAACTCGAGGTAATCCTTGTCTGTGAGTTCGGAAGGTTTCTTTGTCCACTGGGGTTCGGTATTGTTGATGATACGGTCACGGTCTGTGTCGACCATCTTGCCGTCCTTCCATTCCTGCTCCTTGCCGAAAACTACTGGCACGGGGAGAAAACGGCAATATTTGCGAAGCAGTGTCTCGACGCGTGCCGACTCAAGGAATTCCTTGCTGTCATCGTCAAGATAAAGAACTATGTCTGTGCCTCGTGTAGTTTTGTCACACGGTCCCATTTCATATTCGGGTGAACCGTCGCATGACCACATTACAGGCTCGGCGCCTTCTTTGTACGAGAGGGATCGTATCTCGACCTTGGTCGAAACCATGAAGGCCGAATAGAATCCGAGACCGAAGTGGCCTATGATTGCGTTGGCGTTATCTTTGTATTTGTTGAGGAATTCTTCGGCTCCGGAGAATGCAATCTGGTTGATGTATTTGTCGATGTCCTCGGCTGTCATACCGATGCCGCGGTCAGATACGGTGAGGGTCTTGGCCTCCTTGTCTATACTGACCTCAACGCGCATCTCACCGAGTTCGCCTTTATATTCGCCAAAAGACGACAGTGTTTTGAGTTTCTGACTTGCATCGACTGCGTTGGAAACAAGTTCGCGAAGAAAAATTTCGTGATCGCTGTATAGAAATTTTTTGATTACCGGAAAAATGTTCTCGGTGGTTACTCCTATGGTTCCTTTTTGCATGGTGTTTTTTATGTTTGATTGTTATTTATATAATACTTTGTGAAAGAGATGTAATGATACATCTATATAACAACTATGCAAATAAAATGCCAAACTCACATGAAATTAAAAATCATTAAAAAATGTCATTGCTCAATATAGTTTAATCAATTGTCGGGAAACGTGATGTGACGGAAATACAAATGCGGATTATTATAGGAGTATTTGTTTAAGGTGGAATTTGGAAGAGTCATGTTCCAAAAATAATTTGAAAATTTTTTAATTTTGGGGTTAGGTTTTTGCGACATGGCGTGTCTTATGATTGTATGACGAACAAAAATGACATAGAAGAACTATTCGTGACGCATTATGAGATGCTTCATCGGCTGGCCAGAATTCTGCTTCACGATGCTGACCTCGCTCATGACATAGTCCATGATGTGTTCGCCTCATTAATCAAAAGCGGCAACGATTGTACTGGTATAACAGGCGCCTATCTACTGTCTTCTGTCCGCAACCGCTGTCTGAATCATTTACGCAACATGCATGTCCGCGATCGCATCCATTCGCTCTATCTTCTCGAACAGAATGAATATGATATCGACGAGTGGCCCGACGATGAGACTTTAGCCACGGTCGGACGTATTATGGATGAATGCCTGACTGAACGTTGTCGCAGTGTGGTAGATATGCGTTTCACCGGCGGTTTGAGTTACGCTGCGATTGCCTCGGAACTGGGAATAAGTGAGGTCGCGGTCTATAAACATATTCGTCATGCCATCGAAACAATACGCAAAAATCTTAGGAAAAATGGATAAATATGATTTAGTCCTTGACATCATTGCGCACCCGGAGAAATATTCTCCCGAACAGTTAGAAAAATTTATGCGCGACCCCGAGACGAAGAGTATCTATGATACTGTCAGCCTGATATCCTCGAGTGCAAACTCTAAGCACTTCCTTACACCTGAAGAAGTACGCAGTGAGTGGCGCCGTTTTGAGTGCCGTGTAAACGTTTCTGAAGAATCCTTTGAAGATGAAGACACCGACAATCGTCCGGTTTCCCGTCCTCATGTACTTTACTTTTTCCGCAGCCGTGCAGCCGCGGTTGCTGTTGTGGCGTTGACATCTTTGGCCGCCGTCGCAATCGGTTTCGGTGTGAAATATGTATTAGGAGATAAGTCACATACTCCACTTGTGTCAGTCATGAATACGCGAGAGAATGTAGTCAAATCAGCTGATGAAAGCACAACTTCTACCGGTGATCTTTCTGTTGATTCTATTGCTATACATAGCAGACCTGTAGTATTCGAAAACGAGAGTCTTGAAGCACTCCTCTTGCGCATAACTTCGGCTTATGGCGCAAAACTGGTAATCGCCCCTTCTAAGGCGTCATTGCGAGTTTATTTCAAGTGGAATCCGGCTGAGCCGCTTGAGGATGTTGTGGACAGACTCAATAGATTCGAACAGATTGATATAACTGTTGACGGTAAAATAGTAAAAGTTGACTGACCATGAAAAAGGCTTTTATTGTTTTATTGACCGCAGTACTACCTCTTTGCGCCAGTGCCCGTAAATTCGAATATGTTTTCAAGGACACACCTATATCGCGGGCACTTACCCGTATCGTTAAAGATCATCCCGAACTTGATATAAGTTTCATTTACAATGAACTTGATAACTACAAGGCCAACACTGTTGTCCGGACAGATGACCCTTCCGACGCCATACGCCAACTTGTCAGTTACAATCCCGTGTCTGTAATGACTTTTGGCAATCAGATTATTGTCGAGGCGCTTCAGAAAGGCAAATACAAATATACGGGCCGCATTGTTGACGAGAATGGCGAGAGTGTGCCTTTTGCTTCTGTGAGGCTTCTCGCTCCGAAAGATTCAACTGTCATAACATTCGGCGCGTCCGATACTGAAGGCCGCTTCTCGATTCCATGTGACAGGCGAAATGTGATAGTCAAACTCAGCGGTGTGGGCTACAGGGTGAAATACCGAAAAGCCGACAGTTTCAATCTAGGTGACCTCCTCCTTGAGTCAGGCACCATTAAACTCAAATCAGTCAACGTCGAGGCACACAGTTCATATGTGGACTCAGACCGCTCGGTCTACACACCGACGTCCCGTCAGAAGCGCGTGGCTCAGGATGCAACGGATCTTCTGAAAGTGATGGCTATGCCAGAAATAAACATAGACCCGGCATCAAACTCTGTGACCGATAATTTCGGGCAATCTGTTCCAATATACATTAATTATATGAAAGCATCCGGACAGGATCTGTCGGGAATGAGAACTTCCGATGTGCGTCGCGTAGAGTTCCTGTATGCTCCAACTGATCCTCGTTTTCAGGGTGCCCAGCAGGTCATAAACTTCATCATTCAGGAATATGAATATGGTGGCTACACTAAAGTTGTTGCCCGAGAAGATTTTCTGACAGGACTGAAAAGTGACGCGAGTGTCTTCTCGAAAATCTCGTATAAGAAGATGAACTATGATCTTTATGTCGGATCTAGAAATCAGGACGACCGTCATAACGGTTCGTCCACCTCGTCAACATATTCATTGAAGGACGAGAATGGAAATCCCTATACCGCGAAACGCATCGAAACTCTTGATGACTCACATTTTATTCAGAACCAGTTGCCTGTCACTTTTCGTGCAAGTTACGGAGACAAGAATATCCGGATTCGCAACACCGTAGGTTTCACTCATTTGTGGAAACCGGAGAATACAGAGAGCGGAAGTCTGTGCTATCTCCCTTCACAAGGCTCAGACTATGAATTCTCTAGAGTGTATACAAAACGTAGTAACTTATACTCTTACTCGGGATCGTACTTCTTTGCCTTACCGCATGAGTTTTCTCTTAGCCTTGACCCTAGTTTCTCATATTCATCTATTAAAGACAATACGGATTATATCACGACGGCAAACGATTCCGTCATTAGGAAAGCGAATGAGAGAGTCTCTTATTTCAGAGTCACTGCAATCGTAGACAAACAGGTTAATAAGAAAAATAGCATATTCCTTTTTACGCGTTTCTCGAAGAGGCATAACAATCTGGTCTATCAAGGAACCGATAATGCGAAAAGCATTTATGATTCTTACGGTTTCGGAGTTTTGCTTGGCTATACCCATAAATCAGAAAAGTTGATGCTCAGGGCGGATGTGGGATTTGCGTGCGAAAGAAATATTATCAATGGCACGCGATATGACGACTGGTACCCAAGCACCCACGTTCAGTTAGGCTATTCCATAAATCGGAAGAATCGTCTTAGCATGTTTGCGGAGTATGCAAGTTTTACCCCGGAGATAAGTGAAAAGAGTCCGGATGTGCTGAAGCAGAACGAGTTCATGTATAAAACGGGTAACCCCAATCTTGAAAACTATCGCGTCTATGATTTGAGTCTCGGTTATACGTGGTTGCCGACAAATCGTTTCAATTCCAATATCTATTGTAGTTATGAGGGATTTTCCGACCGTCTGAAAACTGTCTACGAGGAATATGATGGTGGACGTTCCATTCTGCGAACCTATCTGAACGACGGTAACAGTCACCGAATATATTCCGGAGTTAATTTCAACCTTAAACTCTTTGACAACAACCTTATGCTGTCTGCAAACCCCGAATGGGACCTTTACAAGATAACCGGTCTGTATGCGCGGACACTCAGCTCGGTTTTCTTTAAAGCATCGGCTTTGTATTATCTCGGTAATTTTTATTTCGAGGGACGCTACAAGATGCGTGTCAAGAAACTGAATGTGGAGTCGGGTGTAGTCCAGCGCGACAGAAATACTTATTCAGTTACAGCCGGGTGGAGTAATGGTGACTTCAACTTACGTCTCACGGCTTCCAACATCTTCAACACCGGATGGTTGAGATATACCAGGGAGTTCACTTCTTCGCTTTACTCTGAGAGCAGGCGAGTATATGCTCCGACTGCCCATCCAACAATAAACCTCTCTGTTGTCTATACCATCGGTTATGGCAAAAAAGTCAAGCGCGGTAACGAAGTAGGCGAACAGTCAGGTCCTTCATCTGCCATTCTTGAATAGAGTCTCTATATATTTGATGCGATAATAGGAAAACTGCCGACGGAAGTTGTTTACTTCGTGTCGGCAGTTTTTTTATTATGAGGGAACGAGACTTTGGTATCAGATGTTTTCTGCGGGATTTTCCTCTGCAGGACGCAGCACTAGTCGGCTTACTATCTTGTTTGCCTCCTTGTCGTAGTCGACGGTTATCTCGGAACCGGGAACAGCCTGAGCGGAGATGATAAGTTCAGCCAGTTCGTCCTCGAGGTACTTCTGGATGGCGCGTTTCAGGGGGCGTGCGCCGAACTGGCTGTCATAACCCTTTTCGGCGACAAAGTTCTTGGCTTCGTCGGACAGATTGAGTTTGTAGCCGAGGTCTGCAACGCGCTTGTAGAATCCTGCGAGTTCGATGTCGATGATCTTGAAAATAGCCTCACGGTCGAGCGAGTCGAACATTATGATGTCATCGATGCGGTTCAGGAACTCGGGGGCGAATGCCTTGTTGAGAGCCTTCTGGATGATGCCGCGCGAGTAATCCTTGTCGGATGCTCCGGCGGTATTGAAACCTACGCCAGAACCGAAATCCTTGAGTTGACGTGAACCGATGTTCGATGTCATGATGATGATAGTGTTCTTGAAGTCGATTCGGCGTCCGAGACTGTCGGTAAGACGACCTTCGTCCATAACCTGAAGCAACAGGTTGAAGACATCGGGGTGCGCCTTCTCAATTTCGTCCAACAGAACGATAGAGTAGGGGCGACGGCGTACTTTCTCTGTCAGTTGGCCGCCCTCCTCGTATCCGACATAACCCGGAGGAGCGCCGACAAGACGCGACACTGTGAACTTCTCCATGTACTCCGACATGTCGATGCGTATCAGTGTGTCAGCCGAGTCGAACATGTATTCGGCGAGTTTCTTGGCAAGGTGTGTCTTGCCCACACCTGTGGGGCCGAGGAAGAGGAATGTGCCGATTGGCTTGCTTGGATCTTTCAGTCCGATTCGGTTGCGCTGGATTGCCTTGACAACCTTGTCGATAGCCTCGTCCTGACCTATGATGGAACTTTTGATGGCAGGTCCCATCTCGATTAGGCGTTTGCCTTCGGCCATCGCGATACGCTGAACCGGGACGCCGGTCATCATTGCGACAACCTCAGCGACTTTGTCCTCGTCTACAGTGACGCGCTGTTCCTCGAGTTGTTTTTCCCATTCGCTTTTGGCCTTATCGAGTCTGGCGGCGAGGTCATGGGCCTTGTCGCGCCAGGATGCGGCACTTTCGAAATTCTGCGACCGTGCAGCCTCTACTTTTTTCTGATTGGCCTCTTCGATGGCCTCTTCTAGTTTTTCTATTTCCTCGGGGACAACAATATTTGTTATGTGTACACGCGAACCGGCCTCGTCGAGGGCGTCGATGGCTTTATCGGGAAAGTTGCGGTCCGATATATAACGCTCTGTCAGTTTGACACAGGCGTCAAGAGCCCCTTCGGTATAGTTCACGTTGTGGTGGGACTCGTACTGTTCCTTGATGTTGTGCAGAATCTCGAGAGTATCTTCAGGGGATGTAGGCTCGACCATGATTTTCTGGAAACGTCGTTCAAGCGCACCGTCCTTCTCGATATTCTTGCGGTATTCGTCGAGTGTGGTCGCGCCAATGCACTGCACCTCGCCGCGAGCAAGGGCCGGCTTGAGCATGTTGGCGGCGTCCATAGAGCCCTGGGCGTTACCTGCTCCTACTATGGTGTGGATTTCATCGATAAAGAGAATGATATCTGGATTTCGCGAGAGTTCGGTGAGTATGGCCTTTATGCGCTCCTCGAATTCACCACGGTACTTGGTGCCTGCTACAATTGAGGCCATGTCGAGCGATACAACACGCTTGTTGAAGAGTATGCGAGAGACTTTGCGCTGGGTTATGCGCAGGGCAAGGCCTTCTACAATAGCCGACTTGCCGACGCCCGGTTCGCCGATGAGGACTGGGTTGTTTTTCTTTCGGCGGGAAAGAATCTGGGCCAGTCGCTCAATTTCAGTCTCACGTCCGACAACCGGGTCAAGACGTCCTTCAGCGGCGGCACGGGTCATGTCTCGGCTGAATTTGTCGAGCATGGGAGTGTCACCACCGCTTTTGCCTTTGGGAGAGGCTGTTCGCTGTGTACGTTCTGACTGCGAACCGTTGCCTGATGACGAAGGCATGTCTTCGTCTTCCTCGTCACCGGCAAATTCAAGACCACCACGTGGTTCCTGTACGGAACCCATGGCCTCGTGCATAGCCTGATAGGTGATGCCGGCGTTCATGAATGGTTTGATGAAGTCCATTCCCTGGATTTCAGAATTGTGGAATATTGCAAGCATCAGGTGGCTCGACTCGATGGCTTCGCTGTGGTGGATATGTGCCTCGAGTGTGCTGAGTTTGAGGATGCGGTTTGTCAGAGGGCTTACGGAGAGAGGTTTCCCGGAACCGTCAATGTCGTAGAGCGAGTTGTCGAGTTCTCGCTGTAGTTCGTCTAGTTTGTCCTCGCCTACGATTCGGCAAAGCAGGTTATAGCCCGAATCGCGTTCCGACAGCGAGGCCAGAAGCAGGAACTCGGGAGTCAGTTCGTGACGGTTATGCCTCTGGGCCATTACAGTGCTGGCGTTGAGCATGGACGTCACTTCTTTCGAGAATTTATTTTCCATCATATATTTATAGTGTACTTTTTTATTTCTGATAATGTTCGGTCTCATAGGGATGACTGTATCGGTGATGAATACTTTTGCGTCCCGTTGAAGAAACCCGGATTAAGGAAACCTTGGAACTTATATAGCCAAAGGAATTTTCAATGTTTATGGCTGAACATCATTCCTCGGAATATGTTGTTGCAAAAATAATGCCAAAAATATCAATTTGATTCTTCAGGCTTGCGCCAAAGCAAATTTTTTCGCTTTCGCTAATTCAAAGTTAGCGATTATTTCTGAAATTTTTGTACCTTTGTATGATAATTTAGCAACCTGTGGCCCTATTTAATCTTTTTTCAAACTTTGGCCCGGTTTAATCATTTAATTAACATTTCATTACCACATGTTGGAAGAAGACCGCATAGTTAAAATCAATATTGAAAACGAGATGAAATCGGCATACATCGATTATTCGATGTCGGTCATTGTGTCCCGTGCTCTCCCCGATGCCCGAGACGGCCTGAAGCCCGTGCAGCGACGTGTGCTGTTCGGAATGGACGTTATGGGCAATAATAGCGACAAGCCCCATAAGAAGTCGGCAAACTGTGTCGGCGAGGTCATGGGTAAGTATCACCCCCATGGCGACTCGTCAATCTACGGTACAGTAGTCCGTCTGGCTCAGGGCTGGAATATGCGATACTGCCTTGTCGACGGTCACGGTAACTTCGGTTCTGTCGATGGAGCTTCACCTGCCGCCATGCGTTACACTGAGGTGCGCCTTGACAAGATGGGCGAGGAAATGCTTACTGACATCAATGACGATACGGTCGATTTCCAGCCGACATACGATAATGCACGCCGCGAGCCTGTCGTTCTCCCCACACGTTTCCCCAACCTGTTGGTAAACGGCGCTGCCGGTATCGCCGTCGGTATGGCCACAAACATGCCGCCTCACAACCTCAAGGAGTCAATCAATGCTTCTATCGCACTGCTCGAGAATCCCGATATTACCATTGATGAACTCATCAAGCATATTCCGGCTCCTGATTTCCCTACCGGTGGCACTATATATGGTTATAACGGTGTTCTAGACGCGTACCGTACGGGACGCGGTCGAATTATAATCCGTGCCCGTGCCGAGATTGAATCTGAGGCAAACCACGAGTCAATCATCATCAACGAGATACCATATGGCGTCAACAAGGCTGAACTCATTAAATATATAGCCGACCTGGTCAACGAGAAGAAACTAGACGGCATCGCCGACATCAATGACGAGACCGACTTCGAGGGCATGCGCATCGTTATCAAACTCAAGAGCGATGCCAATGCCAACGTTGTCCTCAACAAACTCTACAAGATGACTCAGTTGCAGGCATCGTTCTCTGTCAATAATGTCGCTCTTGTCGGAGGTCGCCCCCGCACTCTCAATCTTAAGGAACTCCTTGAGGCGTTTGTCGCTCACCGTCATGAAATAGTCATTCGGCGTACCAGATTCCGCCTTAACAAGGCGATGGAACGTCTGCACATACTCGAGGGCCTGATCATAGCCTCCCAGCATATTGACGAGGTTATCGCCATCATCCGTTCGTCGGCTAATGTCGACGAGGCCAAGCAGCGGCTCATGGAACGATTCTCGCTGACCGACGCTCAGGTCACTGCTATCGTCGAGATGCGGCTCCGCAACCTTACCGCCCTGGAGCAGACAAAACTCGAAGAAGATCTGGCCAAACTTCAGGAATATGTAGCCGAACTCGAACTTATCCTGAATGACGAGGGTCACTGCCGTCAGGTTATAATCAACGAACTTGCCGAAGTCCGTGACAAATTCGGCGATAGCCGTAGGACTGATATCGACTATACCGCTGGTGACTTCAACGCCGAGGATTTCTATTCCGATGATGACATGATCATCACCATTTCGCATCTCGGATATATCAAGCGTACTCCCCTCAGCGAGTTCCGCACCCAGGGTCGTGGCGGTGTCGGTGCCAAGGGTGCCGACTCGCGCGACAGCGACTTCATAGAGCATATATACCAGGCCTCGATGCATTCAACCATGCTATTCTTCACTCAGAGTGGCCTGGTTTATAAGATGAAGGTATACGAACTCCCCGAGGGTGCAAAGAATTCTAAGGGTCGTGCGCTACAGAATCTTCTCAACATCGAGGCCGGCGATGCGGTCAACGCATATATCTCATGCAAGCAACTCGATGATGTCGAATATGTATCCTCGCATAACCTTGTCTTCGCTACTGCCCGTGGCGTTGTCAAGAAAACCTGTCTGTCCGAATACGCCCGTGTTATGGCTAAGGGCAAGAAGGCAATCGTTCTCCGCGAAGGCGACCGCCTTGTCGGTGTCGAACTCACCGACGGCAACTGCGACATTCTGCTTGCCAATCGTGGGGGCCGTGCTATCCGCTTCAACGAAAGCAAGGTGCGCCAGATGGGGCGTGTCTCGGCAGGTGTCCGTGGCATGACTCTCGATGGCCCGGAAGACCATGTTGTCGGTCTCATATCCATGGAGCCCGGAACGGCTAATACTATCCTTGCCCTCAGTGAGAAAGGAATCGGTAAACGTTCCGAACTGGAATCATATCGCACGACAAACCGTGGCGGTAAGGGTGTCAAGACTATCAACGTCACTGAGAAGACTGGTCCTTTGGTCGCCTTCAAGAGCGTCAACGACGAAGAGGATCTTGTAATCATAAACCGTTCCGGTATAACTCTGCGTATACGTCTTGCGGCAGTTCCTGTGCGCGGACGCGCCACTATGGGTGTCAAGATTATAAACCTCGATAAGCGTGGTGATGACATCGCTTCGGTCTGCGTCGTCCCCACTGATCCCGAGGAAGAAACACAGGAGGTTGCCGCCGAGGCATCGGCCGTACTCCCCGAGGAACTTGATGCTGAGGAATTTGTCGAGGAGGAGATCATCGATGATGAGCCTGCTGACGATGATAATGACAACGAAGAGTAATTTACTATTTGTTTTTCAAAATAAAATATTACCTTTGTGCTAAACTTAAGTGATGTCAGAACGTTAAACTTAAGAACTTGGCCTGAGTCTAATAGACAATACAAATATAACAAAAACATAATCACTCTAAATTTCTCCAATCTCATGAAGAAAATTCTTATTCTTTCGGCTCTCGCAGTGACAGCCTTTGCAGCATCTGCTCAGGAAACTGTTGTCAAGGAGGCTGAAAAAGCCATGAAAAGCGGAAAACCTTATTCCGAGGTTGAGGCAATGATTGCTCCTGCCAAGCAGGATGCCGTTACCGGTAAGCAGGCTCAGACCTACTATATCCCCGGCAAGACTGCTTTCAAACAGTATGATGACATGCTTGGCAAACGTCAGTTTGGCATGTACAAGGAAGATGATCCCAAGACTCCGGAGATTTTCCACACCATGGCAAAAGACCTTCTCGGCGGCTATGACAACTACATGAAAGCCCTCTCGCTCGATACTGTTGTTGATGAAAAAGGCAAGGTAAAAACAAAATATTCCAAGGAGATCCTTTCGACTCTTCAGGGACATTATAACGATTTCAATGTTACAGCAGTTGACTTCTGGAATGCCAAGGATTATGGCAACGCCTACCGTTGCTGGCAGATTTTCCTTGATTTCCCCTCGAAACCCGGACTGAGCAAGAACCAGAAGGTCCCTGCCGACAGTGTTCTGGCTGAGATTATGTACAATCAGGCTCTTGCCGCCTGGCAGAACAATGATCTTCCCTCGGCTCTCGCCGCTTTCCGCAATGCGGACAAGCACGGATACAGCAAGGAACAGCTTTTCACCTACGGTGCCGCTGTAGCCAACGACAGCAAGGATCTTGAGTCGCTGAAGTATTTTGCTTCAAGAGGTAGCGAGCTCTTCCCGCAGAACGACAACTTCGCAAGTCTGCTCATTAATTATTATCTTGGCTCCAAGAAATATGACGAGGCTCTCGAGTATCTCAACGACGCCGTCGCAAAGAATCCCGGCAACGCGCAGTATGTAACCCTTCAGGGTATCATCTATGACAATCAGGGCAAACTTGACGAAGCGATGAAGGCATACGAGAAAGCACTGCAGCTTAACCCCGAAAACCCCATCGCCAACCTCTACTATGGTCTTGGCCTCAATGCAAAAGCCGGTACTCTTGCTGACAGTTACACTGGGTCTAACTTTGACGCATATAAAAAGAGCACGATCAACCCCATGCTTCAGGATGCAGTAAAGTATCTCCGCAAAGCATATGAACTCGACAAGAACATCCGTTCGGAATGCCTTAAGGTTCTTGACCTCGTCTACTATAACCTTGAGGATGCCGAAGGTCAGGAGTGGGTTAAGAATGCCCGACTTGAAGACTGACAGTCATATCTGATTTTACAACATCCATATATGCAACGCCGCCGGTTTATGCCGCCGGCGTTGACTGTTTTACAGCCGGATTGATGTTTGTCACATGTCCGGGGTGTCATTTGGCCTGTTCAGATGTTTTATTTTTCTTGCCGTTTTGACTGATACTTTGTACCTTTGTCACATTAAAGCCACAACTATGTCAAAGACCCAAAAAGAATTCGATGACGCCATAGCACGTTGCCGTGATATTTTTAAGAAAAAACTTTTCGACTACGGAGCATCATGGCGCATACTTCGTCCTCAGTCTGTCACAGACCAGTTATTCATAAAGGCAAAACGTATTCGCACCCTTGAGACAAGCGGTACCTCTGCTGTTGGCGAGGGAATACTCCCCGAATTCATCGCGATTGTAAACTACGCTGTCATCGGGTGCATACAACTTGCACTCGGAGCCTCGGATACAAAAGATATCTCTCCCGAGGAGGCTCTGGCGCTATATGATGCCAAGATTGCCGAGGCACGCTCTTTGATGATTGCAAAAAATACAGACTACGGCGAGGCGTGGCGTGAGATGAGAGTCGCCTCATATACAGACTTCATTCTTACAAAAATCGAGCGTGTCAAGGAGATTGAGGAAAATAACGGCATGACCTTGATTTCCGAAGGTATTGACGCTAACTACTTCGACATGCTCAACTACGCGGTATTCGGCATTATTAAACTCACACCGGTTTGCGAAGAATGAAACCCTCATTCACAATACGTAATCCTAAAGCCACGACCGTGCTGGTTTGGACACTCCGTGTCATGCTTGGCGCGGTCTTTGTCTTTTCAGGCTTTGCGAAGACCGTCGACCCCTGGGGGACGATGTACAAGTTTGGCGAATATTTCTCGGCATGGGGCATGGACATCCCCCGTGAAATTAGCCTGATACTCGGATCTTCGCTTTCTGTTTTTGAACTTGCGCTTGGAGCCATGCTGCTGCTTGGCTGTTTCCGGCGGGTCGCTGCATGGCTTACAGCCGGTTTTATGGCTGCGATGACTCTCCTGACGGTTTATATCTATTTCAAGGACCCTGTGAGCGATTGCGGATGTTTTGGAGACGCGCTTGTCATCAGCAACGGGGCGACTTTATTGAAAAACATCATACTTTGTGTCCCGGCGTTTTTTATTCTGACTTTAAATACGAAGGCTTCGGGACTCGTGAAGATGAAACTTCAGTGGCTCGCGGCGATTGTTGTCATTGCTTATGGAGCCGGATTGGCATTCATTGGCTATTATGTACAGCCATTGATTGATTTCCGTCCCTTCCCGGTCGGCTATAATATTGCTCCTGTCCAGACTCAGCCTGTCGACATGAAGGGAATGAGATTCGTATATGAACGTGACGGCGAGCGACGTGAGTTTGATGCTGATGATATACCCGAGGATGATTCCTGGACTTTTGTTGAGCGTATCGAACCGGAATCTACCACATTGTCCTCTGACTTTGTCATCAATGACGAGGAAGGCGATGACGTTACATCCGATGTAATTCCCGAGCATGGCAAGACCCTGCTGATGCTGATATCCGATCCGCGTGTCGTTGGACTGTCGCGTAGTCATTCGGCCGATAAGTTTGCCGAGGCCATGTCGGACTCAGACGGCAATTTTGCAGTCGTGGTCGCCGCTGATTATCCAGGAGGAAGCGAGGCCTGGAGTGAGAGGGTACATGCTGACAACTATGAGGTATATCAGGCCGAGGACACTGACCTGAAGATGCTTGCACGCGGTGACATAGCCCTCGTGTATATCGTTGACGGAAACATCGCGTGGAAATATAATGCATATCACTTTGCGCCTGACTTTTCTGACCGTTGCGTTGCAAAGCCGGCGCTTCTTGACGAAGTCAGACCCGTTTACGAGGAATATTCGCTTCTGACATGGACACTTTGGACTGTTGCCGTTCTCCTGCTTATTATCGCAGCCGGTCCGATTCTGCGCCTTCTTCGTCCGGGAAAAGCAAAAAAGCCCGCAAAAGAGACTGCCGAAGTAAAGTGATTCGTGATATTTAGCATATTCTTTGATAAATCCTCACTCTCAGAAATAAACGAGATTTCGGTCGTGTTAATACTGACGCCTGGGATAAATATATTTTTGTCCAACTCACAAAAAATCCCTAAATTTGCACTCTAAAATTAATTAACATATTAAATCAAACCAAAATGAGAAAGAATATTGTTGCAGGCAACTGGAAAATGAACACCACTCTGCCCGAGGGTGTAAAACTCGCCAAGGAAGTGAACGACGCACTTACCGACGTTCAGCCCAAGTGCGACGTTATCGTTTGCGTTCCCTTCACACACCTCGCCTCTGTTAACGCTGTGATTACCAATGTTGACAAACTCGGCCTTGGCGCTGAGAATTGTGCTGATCACGCTAAGGGTGCATATACGGGTGAAGTCTCTGCCGCCATGGTTGCTTCGACAGGTGCGAAATATGTAATTCTCGGTCACTCCGAGCGCCGTCAGTATTACTGCGAGACCTCCGAGACTCTCCGCGAGAAAGTCGCTCTTGCTCTGGAGAATGGCCTTAAGCCGATCTTCTGTGTCGGCGAGGTCCTCGAGGAACGTGAGAACGGCAAGGCTTTCGATGTCGTGAAAGAGCAACTCGAAGGCGGTCTTTTCAATCTTTCCGCTGACGACTTCCAGAACATAATCATTGCATACGAGCCTGTATGGGCTATTGGCACAGGCAAGACTGCCACAGCCGATCAGGCACAGGAGATGCATGCCTTCATCCGCAACGTAATTGCTTCTAAGTACGGTAAGGAAATCGCTGACGGCACTTCCATTCTCTACGGTGGTAGTTGCAAGCCCTCGAACGCAAAGGAAATCTTCGCCAAGCCCGACGTTGACGGCGGTCTCATCGGTGGCGCCGCACTCAAGTGCAACGATTTCATGGGTATCGTTACCGCATTCTGATTCTGAATCCGTTTACAACAGGGGCGCTCGCCCTGTGACGGTGTCCCTGTTGTTCCTTTCAAATCCTCCCCTCTCAAATTTATAATACGTTATGCGCGAATTACTCGCAATTGCTCTTATATTTGTCGCTTTCCCGGCCCTTTGTGCTGAAGATCCGGATTCGACTATCGTCTCCCGTATCAATGCTTCGGGAAACATTTCCGTCGAGCAGCCTATCGGTTTGGGCCAGCGTCTCGAATTTGACGAGACGGAACCTTCCGAGTCCGCCGAGAAACCGGGCAACAAGGCCACTTCTGTCGGCTATCGCGTGGAAATTTTCGCAGATAACAATCCGCGTACAGCCAAAAGCCAGGCAATGGCACGTCGACGCAACGTTTCGGCCCGCATGCCCGAACACGCCACTTACATGGTTTTCGAATCGCCTTACTGGCGCGTCAGGGTAGGCGACTTCCGCTCGAGATCTGAAGCCGAGAGTGCTCTTGCCGACATCCGCCGGGCGTTTCCCGCATACAGCCGCGATTTGCGCATAGTCCGTTCACGCATCAAATAAATTACTCAATGTCCGAACGCATCCCTGTTTCCCCCGAAGACATCAGTAAGGTCGAAGCCATCGCCGGGCACTACAAGGCAATCCTCGAACTCTTGGGCGAGGATACCTCCCGCGAAGGGCTTTCGAAGACACCGATGCGCGCCGCGCGTGCCCTGTGGTACATTACATCGGGCTATCGTCAGGACGCGGCCGAGGTAATGAATCAGGCTATCTTCCAGCATGCCGGTTCAAGTATGGTAGTGGTCAGGGACATCGAGTTCTATTCGCTTTGCGAGCATCACATCCTTCCGTTTTTTGGTAAAATATCCGTCGGTTATATTCCCGACGGCAAGATGATAGGTCTTAGCAAACTTGCAAGGCTTGTCAATGTCTTCGCCCAGCGCCTCCAGGTTCAGGAAAGACTCACGGCACAGATATGCGCCTCTATCATGGAGACCCTTCACGCCCGAGGTGCGATAGTTCTCTGTCGCGGTGAGCACCTTTGCATGAAGATGCGGGGTGTCGAGAAAGAGTCTTCGTCTACTACTACGCTCGATTACGCGGGCGACTTCTCCGGTGACCCTTCCCTCCGCGCCGAGTTCTTCAACGCCCTTTCTGCCCTCTGACCTCATAAAGCCCGCCTGACCGCAGGCTTTTGTTATTTTTATTGAACTAATCAATCCCACGTCTTCTTAGTGAGTATATTCTCACACCCTGTCACGATTTCAATAGATTCAGTTTTTATAAAGCCATTCATCCACTAAGTCTTTCAATATAATTTTTTATGTCATCCTTACGTTTCAAGGCCGTTGACGAATCATTCACCCGTCCGGCAGTAAAGGTCGAGTCTCCCGCCGACCGTCCTGAAAAATTTTTTGGCGAGGCAGTATTCAATCGTACGCGCATGTACGAGTATCTTGACGAAGATACATACAATGCGCTGATTTCTGCTATCGAGAACAAACAGCCCATTTCCCGCGGTCTTGCCGACAAGGTTGCTGACGGTATGAAACGCTGGGCTGTTGACAACGGCGCGAGCCACTACACCCACTGGTTCCATCCTCTGACCGACGGCACTGCCGAGAAACACGACTCCTTCATTATGCCCGACGGACGTGGCGGCGTTGTCGAAGAATTCACCGGCAAACTTCTCGTCCAGCAGGAGCCTGACGCATCGTCTTTCCCTAACGGTGGTATCCGAAATACATTCGAGGCCCGTGGTTATTCTGCCTGGGATATTTCCTCTCCTGCCTTTATCATGGGCAAGACTCTTTGCATACCTACGGTTTTCATATCCTATACAGGCGAGTCTCTCGACTACAAGACTCCCCTGCTACGTGCCCTCAACGCAGTCGACGAGGCTGCTGCCGCTGTCGCACGCTATTTCGACCCCGAGGTAAAGCACGTCAAATCCTTCCTCGGCTGGGAGCAGGAGTATTTCCTTGTCGACGAGGCACTGTTCTGTGCCCGTCCTGACCTCGTGATGACAGGCCGCACTCTCCTTGGCCACGAAAGCCCCAAGAACCAGCAGCTCGAGGACCACTATTTCGGCGCCATCCCTTCGCGTGTCGAGGCCTTCATGCTCGACCTCGAGATTGAGTCGCACCGTCTCGGCATTCCCGTAAAGACACGTCACAACGAGGTTGCCCCAAATCAGTTCGAACTTGCTCCTGTTTACGAGGAGACCAATCTGGCCAACGACCACAACTTGCTTGTCATGAAACTCATGGCCGAGGTTGCCCGACGTCACCACTTCCGTGTCCTCCTCCACGAGAAGCCTTTTGCCGGTGTCAACGGCTCCGGAAAGCACAACAACTGGAGTCTCGGCACCGATAAGGGCGTACAGTTGTTTGCCCCCGGCAAGACCGCTAATGACAATCTCCAGTTCATTACATTCTTTGTCAACGTGATGAAGGCCGTCCACACTCATAACGCCCTGCTCAAGGCCTCGATTATGTCGGCAACAAACGCACACCGTCTCGGAGCGAACGAGGCTCCTCCTGCCATTATCTCCATCTTCACCGGAAGCCAGTTGGCCGACGTCCTGCGTAGACTTGCCGAATCGCCCGAAGGTTCCTCCATCGAGAACCTCAACAGGAAGGAAGGTATCTCGGTCGGTCTCTCGCAGATCCCCGAACTCCTTATCGACAATACAGACCGCAACCGTACATCGCCCTTTGCCTTCACCGGCAACCGTTTTGAGTTCCGCGCTCCGGGTTCGAGCGTCAACTGCGCCTCGGCCATGATTGCGCTCAACGCCGCTGTCGCCGACCAGTTGAGACACTTCAAGGAGGCTGTCGACCGCCGCATCGCTGACGGTGTCGAAAAAGAGGTGGCCATTCTTGACGAGGTTCGCAAACTCATCCGTGAGTCCGATGCCATACACTTCGACGGAAACGGCTACAGCGACGAGTGGAAGGCCGAGGCTGCGCGCCGGGGGCTTGACACCGAGGGTTCCGCACCAAGAATCTTCGACGCATACCTCAGCGACTCGTCCGTACGCATGTTCAAGGATACAGGCGTCTTCTCACTCGTCGAACTTCGCGCCCGTAACGAGGTCAAGTGGGAGATGTACACCAAGAAGGTACAGATTGAGGCTCGTGTCCTCGGTGACCTTGTCCTTAGCCACATCATTCCGGTCGCTAAGTCATATCAGTCCATGCTTGTCGACAACCTTATGAAACTCACACAGGTTTTCGGCGCAAAGAAAGCCCGCGAACTGGGAGGCCACGATGTCGAGACCATCGAGCGCATCGGACATCATATCTCCGAGATTCAGGAAGAGGAACACGCCCTTGTCGAGGCCCGCAAGGTGGCCAACCGCATTTCCGACGAGCGTGAGCGTGCAATCGCATACCACGATGACGTCATTCCCCACATGGAGAACATACGCCGTCATGTTGACAAACTCGAACTCATTGTCGATGACAAGATGTGGCCTCTGCCCAAATACCGCGAGCTTCTCTTCATCCGTTGATATAACTTAAGTAACTCGCAAAAATTAGCAGCGAATGAAATTTGAAGGATTTTGGATTGATTTTCGTTCGAGGAAGATGGCTTGTAGTGGTCTACAAGCCTGATGACGAGGACGGAAAGCGGCCAAAAGACAAGAATTTCATCGCTGCCCCAAAGAGCAGTTACTTCATGAATAATATAAACTAATTTTTAAGAGTTACTTACCAACCCTCAAAGTATATTATAGTTTCAGTCCCTTTTTATGGAACAGATCAAACATGAGTGCGGCGTCGCCCTCATCAGGCTCAGAAAGCCTCTTGAATACTATAAGCAGAAATACGGCACATATTCCTGGGCCCTGGACAAACTGTATCTCCTTATGGAGAAACAGCACAATCGCGGCCAGGAAGCCGCCGGTGTCGGCGTCGTCAAACTCAATACTCCTCCCGGCTACGAATACGTTTTCCGCGAGCGTGCCTTGGGTACGGACGCCATATCCCAGATTTTTGCCAACATCGGCTCTCAGCTCACCCCTGAGATTCTTGCTGGCTCAAAGGAGAACATTGAGTCTTTCGCACCTTTCATAGGCCAGATATACATGGGACATCTCCGCTACTCGACCACAGGCCGTAGCGGCATGTCCTATGTCCACCCTTTCCTGCGGCGCAACAACTGGCCTTCGCGAAACCTGATGCTCTGCGGCAACTTCAACCTTACGAACGTCGACGAGATTTTCCAGAGCATTGTCTCCCAGGGCCAGCATCCGCGCCTTTATAGCGACACCAACATGCTCCTCGAGCAGGTCGGCTACGCCATCGACAAGGAGGACCACCGACTGTTCCGCGAGTTCCGCTCGCGCCTCACCGAACCTGCCCTCAGCGAGGCCATCGAGGACAACTTCGACATGAGTCGTGTGCTTCGTCAGGTCGCCCCGTCGTGGGATGGCGGTTATGTCATCTGTGGTGCCACCGGCGCCGGCGAGATGTTTGCCTTGCGCGATCCTTCGGGCATCCGTCCGGCGTTCTACTACTGTGACGACGAGGTCATAGTTCTCGCATCCGAGCGCCCCGTAATCCAGACAGCCATGAACGTTCCTCTCGAGAAGGTCGTCGAACTCGAGCCTGGGCAGGCCCTTATCGTCGGCAAGCACGGACAGTTCTCCCTCAGGAATATCCTCGACAAGGCCGCCAATCAGCGTTGCTCCTTCGAGCGCATCTATTTCTCGCGCGGAAGCGATGCCGACATCTATCGCGAGCGCAAACTTCTTGGCCGCCTGCTGGCACGTCCGCTGTGTGACATGCTCGGCGGCAACCTCGACGATACTGTCTTTTCGTTCATCCCGAACACAGCCGAAGTTGCGTTTCTCGGCATGACCGAGGCTCTCAACGACATCCTCGAGAAACAGAAGGCCGACGAGATTCACGACCTCTGCCTCGTCGAGGGTAAGGCCGAGAAAGACAAGGTTCGCAAAATCCTTGAGCGTCGCATCCGTAACGAGAAACTCGTCCACAAGGACATCAAACTCCGCACCTTCATCGCCGAAGGCTCCTCGCGCGAGGATCTTGCCGCCCATGTCTACGACGTCACATATGGCGTCGTCCGCAAGGACCGCGACACCGTCGTTGTCATCGATGACTCTATCGTTCGTGGCACAACCCTCAAGCAGTCCATCCTTGCCATGCTCGACCGTCTCAATCCCAGCCGTATCATCGTGGTGTCCTCATCTCCACAGGTCCGTTATCCCGACTGCTACGGCATCGACATGAGCCGTATGGCCGAGTTCTGCGCATTCCGCGCCGCCATCCAGATCTTCAGGGACGAGGGTAGGGAGGCCGAACTCGAAGCCATATATAACGACACCCTAGAGGAACTTAAGAAACCCGCCGAGAAGCAGGTCAACATGGTCAAGCGTGTCTACGAGCCCTTCACCGACGAACAGATATCCCGCAAGATAGCCGAAATGCTCACCCCCAAGGGAATGCGTGCCGAAGTCAGCCTCCTTTACCAGAGCGTCGAGGACCAGCACCGGGCCGTCCCCGACCATCCCGGCGACTGGTACTTCTCCGGCAACTATCCCACCCCCGGTGGCGTCCGCCTCGTCAACCAGGCCTTCGTCAACTACTATGAAGGCAACCCCGCCAAACGCTAATTCCCACATCCCAAATACAACCGGCCCCGGACAAGCACTCTCGCCTGTCCGGGGCTGATTACATAATTTCCCCCGAATTTATATTCACCACTTGCCGAATTTCAAACTCACAAGGATATCCAAGTCAAAGAGTAAACAAAATTGAAAAAATAATTTAAAAAAAGTATTTTATTGTTTTGATATAAACGATTTTATTATTAGTTTTGCAACGCATATCGCCAGCAGAGGCCCGATAGGGGCTTAAGGGGCGGGTGCAGACATAATTTGAAGTGCGTTTACTTAACGCTCTTTCTTGACTTTCTGAAATCTCGCAAGTTTCATTCTCGGTCAAGAATGCAGCAGCAAAGTAGATGTCTTGGAATATGTAATTTTTGACAGCGGTACACGAATCTGAGAGGATAAAAGTGTACTACCGTCTGTTTTACATATTTGCGTGAGGCCTCTGCGTGTTGCTCGTTCAACCGAGAAGGGCAATGCGAGAGCCTCAGAAAGTGGGACGAGTAACAAAGTACAGACTCTCACGCATTCTTTTTTTAAACCAATCAGCCCAATCCGGTGAGTCTATAGGGCAGATGGTTCTATCATGAAACAAAACAAAGACGAAGAACTCCAGAACAGACGTCAGTTCTTCAAAAAAGCCTCACAAAAAATTATTCCTATTATCGGGGCTGTAGTTTTGTCAACTCCAATAATTTCAGCAACCACGTCGGCAAGTAGTTATTGCACTTACGGTACGTGTTTTGGGGCATGTGTTAGTTCTTGCAAAGAGAGTTGCTCAACAATTTGTACTGGAGGGTGTGATTCTGGCTGTACAGGTTCTTGTAAAGACTCTTGTTTATATAATTGTTCTGGGAATTGTACAGGTTCATGTAGTGGTTCAAGTACAGGAAGTAATACGGGAGGAAATAGTGGTTCAAGTAGATCAAGTGGTTCGAGTTGCCGCGACTGTAGTGGAGGTTGTAAGGATTCCTGTACTGGCGGTTGCAAGCAATCTTGTAAAGGTGGGTGCAAGGAACTATGTACTACAACGTGTAAAGGTTCTTGCGATAGTTCGTGCAAAGGTGATTGCAATCAGGCTTGTAAGGGGACTTGTTATAAAGGGTGTACAGGATCTTGTGATACTGGTTGTAAGGGCAGTTGTACAAATGGGTGCTCATCTTGTTCCGGAACATGTATTGGCGGATGTTGGGGTTCATGCATGGGCTCATGCGCCGGCATGATGTTTATGTATTAATGTATGCGTCCATGTATTTAAAGAATTGAGATTCATATTAATGATTAAAGCACAACAACAGCAATGGCAAAATGGTGTTGCTAAAAGTATCACCTTTATTGTCACAAAAGATTGCCAACTTGCTTGCAAATATTGCTATCTTGTTGGTAAAAATGAGAAAGAGAGAATGCCTTTCACCATCGCAAAAAAGGCGATTGATTACATTCTATCTCGAGAGGAAGAATTCTCTGAGGAAAGTGTAGTATTTGATTTTATCGGAGGTGAACCATTCTTGGAAATTGAATTAATTGATAAAATATGTGATTATATAAAAACAGAACTTTATTGTCTCAATCATCATTGGTTTGATTCTTATAGATTCTCTTTTTCTACAAATGGCATAAATTATGACAATCCCAAAGTTCAGGATTTTATTAATAAAAATCTGACACATCTAAGTATTGGTATCACTATTGATGGAACAAAAAGGAAACATGATTTAAATAGAATCTGGAAAAAGAAAAATATAACAGACCCGGATGTTGGGTCTTATGATCAAGTAGTAAAAAATATTCCACTTTGGTTATCTCAATTCCCGAATGGAGCGACTAAAGTTACTATTAGCAGTGCTGATATACCGTATATTAAGGAAAGTGTTCTTCATTTATTTTCATTAGGCATCCATGAAGTTAATATAAATTGTGTGTTTGAGGATGTCTGGGTTGATAAGGATGACTTATTGTTCGAAAATCAGTTAATAGATTTAGCAGATGTAATTATTGATCAGGGGCTTTATGAAAATAACAACTGCTCTTTCTTTTCTGAGAATATTGGGAAACCTCTTGATTTAAGTCTAGATAATCACAATTGGTGCGGTGCAGGGAAAATGTTATCAATAGATGCCGCCGGTAACTTTTATCCTTGTACACGGTTTGCCGGATATTCTTTGCGCGATAAGAAACCTATAATTATAGGTAATGTCAATGATGGCATCGACAAGAACAAACTTAGGCCATTTTTGACATTGGACCGTACTACACAGAGCCCGCAAAAATGCTTGGATTGCGAGGTCGCAAGCGGTTGCGCTTGGTGCCAGGGGGAGAATTACGATGCAGCGGAGACACCGACCATTTATCAGCGTGCCACTGCTATTTGCAAGATGCACAAAGCCCGTGTCCGTGCTAACAATTATTATTGGAACAAACTCTTTCAGAAACTTGAAAACGAAGGCAAGAAAGACCAGTTTGAAGCCATTAAAAACAAATCGACCCAAGTCTCTTGTTGATTATGCTTAAATATCTCATTGTACAACTGGACGATACTTCCGTATCATTCTGTCATTATCCCAATTCTCGGAAAGAGAAACATCTGATTGCGTCATCTGACCTCGAAAAGGCCGTCTTGTGGGCGATGAAAGAAAACCTTACTATACAGTATCTGTATCCCGATTATATTTTGCCTTATGAATATAGACAAATTATTAACCGGACATTTCATGCCGACATTGTTTCAGACAAAAGTGATGATTCCAAATTGTCGGAAAATGCTGATGTTGTGGTTTTCGAATCTTGGAATGATTTGAACCATTATGATTTAAATGATGAAAAAGCCTACGTGATTCGAACAACTCTAACAGATTTTTTGACTAATCGTGATTTGCTCGATGTCGTACTGCCGAGATTTAATAGGTTGAATGTGGTTATTACAGATGTCGAAAGATTTAACAAGGAATCCAAATACTCTGAATTTCTGGATAAGATTTCATCATCTCTTGTCAAAGAATACAAGAACGGCCATAACGTTCAACTCAACCTTCTGACAGACCGCATCCTGCTTGATGAAATGAATAACTGCAATGCCGGCGTTGAGAGCATAGCCTTGGCACCTGATGGCAAATTCTATGTATGTCCGGCATTCTATCTTGATGGCAAAGAAGGATTTTCAGTCGGTGACATTGAGTCCGGACTTGACATTAAGAATCCTCAACTCTATCGTCTAGACCATGCGCCTATTTGCCGGAACTGTGATGCATGGCAATGCCGCCGCTGCGTCTGGCTTAACCGCCGACTCACTCTTGAAGTCAATACTCCTGGTCGGGAACAATGCGTTATGGCTCACATCGAACGAAATGCCTCGCGAAAATTGCTGAGTGAAATACGAAAGAGAGGTTTATTCATAACCGAAAAAGATATTCCAGAAATTGACTATCTTGATCCATTCGAAATAATAAACAAACATTAATAAAATTATATGAAAAAAGAAGTAGGACGCGTTACCGAAAAGGAACGCAATGAAATCCAAACACTGTTTGAACGTCGTAACGGTCTGTCGGAACTTGCAAAGATTCTGTCGGCTGAAAATACTGAATTATACGAACGTATGGTTAAGGACATGGGCGAAACCTCCACAAAATTTCAGAACTGGTGGGATTCAATGAGTGCAAAATACAATTGGGAATCTGTTCCCGATGGTCACTGGGAAATTGATTTCCAAAATTGTGTAATCTATCTTGTTATTGAAGATTAATTTTTCTCATAACATGATTTCCAGAAGACAGTTTTTTGCAAAGACAAAGTATCTTGTACTTCCATTTATTATAGGTAGTATACCGGTAAAATTGTTCGCAAGAGAATTGGTTTCCACTTCTTGTAGGAATAATTGTCATAGTGATTGCCAGAATTCGTGTACTGATACCTGTAATGTTTCGTGCCTCTCAGATTGCGCTAAATCGTGTGGTTCACAATGCAGTTATCGCTGCATTGGTAGTTGCAATGTCTCATGCCAAGGTACATGCCAGGGACTTTGTGCTGTGGCATGTACCAATGCATGCTTGGCTTCATGCACACATATTTCAAAATAAGATGTTATGAAATTCATATTCATTGCAGTTTGCTTCATCTTTTTACCAATACTTTCATTTGCGAAAAGTGTCTTGGATTACAGAGAAAATATTCCTGTGTATTCCCTAAACCATGAATTTAGGGACACGATTGACTTTCGGGGAAGAATGTCGCAAAACGATCGGAAATTTATTATTTACTGTGCAAATTGGTGTAAACCAAGTTATAAGGAATTAAATATATTATATTCCCAAGGTATAATTGATAAATTAAAAGAACAAAAATTCCATTTGATAGTCGTTGCTGACAAAAGTCCATGCTTAAATTTAAATCACTTTTTAATTGAAGGTGATTGGAAAGAAACTTTCATGCAAGATTTCGAAATTTATTACGATATCGATGGTTCTTTTTTAAATAAAATTTCAAGCCAGCAGGTTTTTCCTTATTGTATGATTATGAATAAATCAGAGATATTGATTGAATCAATCGGATTAAAGGAAGATTATTCATTCATAATTGATTGTATTTCAAACTTATAGGCAAAATATAAGGAAAGAATTTGTATGAGATGTAATGGGACTGGTAGAGTGAAACCAAATATAAGAAGTGACAACCCTGACTGGTGCGTTGGTATTTGCCCTTCATGTGGAGGCCATGGAAAAATTATAAAAAATAAACAAATTGTAAGATTATGATTATATGCATGATTGGCGCAACAGAAATTATTCTGATTTGCGCGGTAGTCCTCCTGATATTCGGAGGCAAGAAAATTCCCGAACTGATGAAAGGTATGGGCAAAGGCGTGAAAAGTTTCAAGGAAGGCATGAACGAGCCGACTGAGGCTGAAATGAACCGTCGCGTTGAGGAAGAGATTCAACGTCGAGCCGATGAAAAGCAGAAAGAGATTGTTGCTGAACAATCAGAAGAGACTAAACAGTGAGCGATTCTGAAACTACAACAGGATTATTGACTTTCGGAGGACATCTTGACGTCTTGCGCAAGATGCTCTTCCGGATTCTGTGCGTTGTGATTCTTCTGGCATGCGTCATCTTCTGTTTCAAGACCGAGACTTTCCAGATTCTGCTTGCTCCGAAGAATTATGATTTCTGTACTTTTTGTTATATAGAATCGTTCCTTCAGAACTTCGGTTGGGACTTCCACTTTGAAGAATATCATGTTCCTCTGATCAGCACTGAACTGTCATCGCAATTCATGACACACATAACCGTGTCATGTATTCTGGCTGTGCTTCTTGCCTCACCCTATATTCTCTTTGAACTCTTCCGCTTCACATCTCCGGCTCTGTACGAGCGTGAAAAGAAATATTCTTATCTGGTGGCAGGTATAATATATTTCCTGTTTATTCTCGGCCTCCTGATGAGTTATTTTATTCTTTTCCCGATTTCGTTTCAGTTCCTTGCGACTTATCAGGTAGACAAGGACATAGCAAGTACCATCACACTCGATTCGTACATTTCGACATTTACGACCCTGACTTTTATGATGGGTGTAGTGTTTCAGTTACCCGTATTTGCGTTCATTTTCGGAAAGATGGGGCTGATAGATGACTATATATTAAGGAAATACAGGCCGTATGCCTTCGTGATAATAATGATTATCGCGGCAATCATCACACCGCCCGATATCTTTACACTCATTATGGTGACAATCCCAATCTATGGTCTTTATGAACTCAGCATACTTGTTCTAAAGCGATGGGGCAAGGCGTCAGATGAAGATGGGATGGGAGAAGAACTTGAGACTGACGAACAATAAATTAACAACGGTTGCGCTAACATTAACCCAACCGTTGTTTTTAAGTGGTAGTAATAAACTTATTATTTGAGGATGACTTTGGAGGTTTTGGTGCCTTGGCGGCGGATGTAGAGGCCGTTGGTGGGGTTGTTGACTTTGACGCCCTGGAGGTTGAAGTACTCGACAGGCGCTGTCGCGTCATCACGGCTGATGTCTTTCACGGCTGACAGGCCGAATTTTCCTGCTTTCACGGTTGCGGCATTCATTATCTGACCCGTTGTCTTGTCCGTAAGATATACGATGCCGTTCAGGTTTCCGGCCTTGACACCGTCGGGGACTGTCATTGTGTATGTGTACGGATTCTCGCGGTTGGCCGAAATTGAGGCCGGAATCAGACCGTCAATGCCGTTGAATGATTCAAGTTTGCGTGCAACGTCGTTGAACACAACGTTCTGGGGACCGCCGGGATTATTCCATTGGCCATATTGCGAGCCTTTCCCGGTGTAGGCATTGTTCTGCACATACGGACCGACATTATCCTCGGTCAGACCGAACGACAGGACGTAGTTGTGATTCGTCAAATCTATGCAGGACATGGTCTTGCCCTCAAAAACGACCGAAGACTTGCTGTCATCTGTGAAATTGCACTTGAGGCTTACCGAAAGGGGTGTCTTCTGTTCACGCAACTCGTTGTACAATGCTTCGATAGAAGCCACGGGGAAGGGATAGGTAGATATCGAGCGGTTTATTGTCGAACTGGGATAACCATTTGCGTTGAAACGGTTTTCGACAGCGGCGTATGAGTCTGACTGCATCTCATCGCCCATGTGTATGCATACCGGGATGAGAGTTCCGTCAGTGTAATGCTCGTGTATGTACTCCATTGTGATATATCCGACAGGGCAGTACTGGCACCATGTTCCGGTGAATTCCTCCATCACTACGTTCGGCTTAACACCGGCTCCCTGGGGCATCGCCTTGACTGTCACCTCTGCCTGACTAGTATTTGAAGCCGATACGCCGTTGATTTTTGACAGTTTAAGAGAAATCTTGTATTCACCGGCGGCGGGAACCTTGACGCCCGACAGTGAGCATTCGCCCACCTGCAGGCTGTTGACGGCCTCACGGAATGTCGCTTTGGCGGACTGGGGCGTCCCACCATTGACACTGTATTCTACATCGATTGACTGCAAGGGTTTCTGGCTGAGGTTCATCACTGCAAGTGATATCGGGAAATCTGTCTGTGCCTCGACAAACTCCGGAGCGGAGGCCCCCTCGAACGAAGCCTTGTTCTGTGGGAAGTTATTGCCTTGCAGCGTGGCGCTTACGCAGACATATCCATATTGCGAGGTCACGTTTTTCCATCGGAAATTGGAACTTTCCGAGGCGCTGGTACTTGTCCATCCGCCGACATCTGTTGAATGGTAGACATTGTCCACGACTATAGGCAGGTCGGCAGAATTGACAACGATGCTGTAACAGCCTACATACAGGTCTTTTCCGGCCTCGATGGTGTAAGGTTCCGTCAGTTCGGCTGTGTAATGGCCGAAGCGCTCAGTCCCGACAGGCACGGTCTGTGTGTAGAATGCGGTTTTGTGGTCGCCTTCCGACAGGAAGATGGTAACTTCCTTGATATCATTGAGTCCGGTGTTCTTGTTTACGCCGGTCCAGAAACTGATATGTGTAATCTTGTTGCCGGCGAACTCAGTGGTGACCTCGGGGGGCATTTCGAACGCCATGGCGACCTTGTGGCCTTTCAGGGCGCCCATGGTCAGTGCCTGATAAGGGTCTGCGGCCAGGTTGTAGTCGAAAGTGTTGTCATTTGAGGCTGTAGCAGGCTTATAGGTACGGAGGTCTGTAGGGAACTCGAAAGTCTGGATTTGGTCGTCGCTTGTCAGCCTTGAATATAACTTAGGGTTAGGATTGGCTATGGCCGAGGCGCTAATGGCCACGAGACCAATCAGGTTGAGTAAATGTTTAATCATATAAAATGTGTTTTGGGATGAATAATAATCGATTGTTTGGATTGTACAGTGGGACTATATCCGCAAATGTATACACATTATATGATATATCCAAATTATCTCAGTCTAAATGTTACGAATTTTATTCATGAATCGTCATTTTGTGAGTTTGATTTGCGGATTGGTTTTGATGGAATTGGGAAATGTGGCAATGCGATGTGCAATTTGTAAACTTTAGGCCGTTGCATAAAAAGTGCCGCAATCTTTCGACTGCGGCACAGAGGGACAACTATGTGTTATGCTGTTGTTTGGGCTTGGCCTGCCGGCTTTAGAATCCGGCGGCCAGGCAGACATCGGTCAGCCATATCCATAGCGGGCAGAAGCCGATGAAAAGTATCACGGACAGGGTTAGCGACGAGGTGCCATTGGCTACATATATGCCATATTCGTCGGCAATGATGATACCGGAGAATGCCGGGGGAAGAGCGCAGGCTACGACAAGCATTTTCAGGTTCAGAGGATCCATGTGGAATATCAGGCCCAGGAAGAGGACGAAGGCAGGCATGATGATCATCTTCATAATGGAGCCGAGGATAACCTGCCAGTTGATCTCAATCTTGATGGCCGACAGTGTGATACCTGCCGAGAATACTGCCATCGAGGCATTTGCTTTTGCGATAAGGTCGAACGAGGGACTAAGTTCGGCCGGCCATTTCAGACCGCAGACAACCAGGATGACGGCAAGGATAGGTGCCCATGCGACAGGCTGCATCAGAGCGTGGATCACAGGTTTCCAGGCTGATTCTTTCTTGGTTGAGCCAGGATTCTGTTTCTCGAGTGATGCGTTCATCAGCGAGAGACCTACGGGAATGCCGATTGCGTTGACCACGATGCCGACGATGGCCACTACCAGCGCGACTGACGGTGTTGTGCCGAAGATAGGCTCCAGTACGGCAAAGCCGAGGAAGCCGATGGTGGGAGAACCGGAAATCAGGGCCGAAACGGCGGCATCAGCTCCGGTATTCTTCTTGAACATGCGGAATACGAAATATACCAGCATGAAACAGACCATGATGCCGACTGTCGAGATTATGGTGAGTTTGAGATCGTGGTACAGATCCTCGCGTGTTGCCGATACAATTGAGATAAAGAGTGCGGCGGGCAGGGCGTAGTCAAGCACAACCTTGTTGAATTTCTTGGCGTCGTCACCCGTGAACACGTTCTTCTTGCCTGAAATGTAACCTGCCAGCATGACTACGATGATAGGCACAATGGCGTACAATAGTATGTGTTCCATATAAACTAGGTGTGGGGTTAGTATAAATAAATGTTATTACGTGTAGGATTTCCGGATGCCCGGACTGCTGGAACTTGTTTTAATACAGCCCGGCGGCGTATTGCCGCCGGGGGTGTCCGGAAGGGATGGTAGGAAAGGGTATCAGACTGTTATTTTCTGCAGGGGGGCAGGATTGAGGTAGCCTATGTGGCCTGATTCCTTACCTGCGTCAGCGGCAAGCTGTACGTCGATCAGACATGGTTCTTTCGAGGCAATGGCCTCGGTGAAGGCCGTGCTCAGTTCCTGTGGCGTGGTGACATAATATGTCTTCGCGCCGAAGGCCTCGCCGAGTTTGTCGTAGCGGGCGTGGATGTCGAGGGTTGTCGGAGCGGGATCATCGGTCTTGTCCATGGGAACGCCGACGCCGTTATAGATACCGCCGTTGTTGAAGATGACCACGGTTACGGGAAGTTTGAAGCGGCAGATGGTCGAGAAGTCCATGCCCGAGAAGCCGAATGCCGAGTCGCCTTCGATTGCGACCACGCGCTGGCCTGTGGCGACGGCGGCGCCGATTGCCGAGCCCATGCCCATGCCCATGATGGCCCATGTGGCACAGTCAACGCGGTGACGCGGCACGAACTGGTCGATGCAGTTGCGGGTATCGTCGAGCGTATTGGCGCCCTCGTTGATGAGAATGATGTCGGTGTTGGCCTCGAGTATAGGCTTGATGGCCCCAAGTGCGGTGAAGTGGTTCATTGGCATCACGCCGGCATTCTCTTTGAGACGTTCGGCGAACTTGGCGTTCTTTGCCTTGGTCTCGGCCTGCAGCGATGGAACCCATGTGGGGTCGAAGTCGGTCTTGCGTGTGGCCAGTTCGGCGAGAAGCGCGTCAAGCGACAGTCCCAGGTCACCTACGACGGGACCTGCCACGGGACGGTTCACGTCCATTTCCTGCGGGTCGACATCAATCTGGACGATCTTGCCGGCAGGATTCCATTTCTTGCCTCTGCCGAAGGAGAAGAACCAGTTCATGCGAGCGCCAAGCATGATTATGACGTCAGCCTGCTCCATGATGGTCGAACGGCACGAGATTGCGCTCAGCGCGCCGTTGTCGGGCAGAAGGCCCTTGGCCATTGCGGTGGGCAGATACGGGATGTTGTATTTCTCGGAGAGTTCCTTTATCTGGCCTTCGACGCGGGCGTATGCGGCACCTTTGCCCATGATGATGGCGGCCTTCTTCGCCGAGGCGATGATGTCGGCTGCGCGTTTCACTGATTCGGCGTTGGGCGCGTACTTCGCTGCCGGGTCGACCGGGCTGTAGAACAGTTTGTCGGCTTCGTCGGCATCCATTATCTCACCCAGGGCGGGGGTGGTCATGTCGATGTACACGCCGCCTGGACGGCCGCTGATAGCGGCGCGGTATGCGCGTGCCACTGCCTCGGGAATATCCTTGGCATGCGAGCAGCGGAAAGCGGCCTTTACCAGAGGCTTGGCGGTATTATACTGGTCGAGTTCCTCGTAGGTTCCCATCGACATGTCCACCATTGTCGGGTCGCTGGCGCCGGATATCTGAATCATCGGGTAGCAGTTTACCGTGGCGTTGGCGGTAGCGGTGAGTCCGTTCAGGAAGCCCAGCGACGATACGGTCATCAGCACGCCGGGGGTGCCTGTCAGATAGCCGTGGGTGGCGGCGGCCATGCCTGCCTGCTGTTCGTGGCGGAAACCTACGAAACGTATTCCCTCGCCCTGAACCATATATGCGGCCTCGGTGATGGGTATACCCACGAGACCATAGACATCGGTGATGCCTATTTGCTTGAGTGCGCGTGCCAGAATGTACATGCCGGTCACCTGATTGGGAAATTCAGGCGCTTGCTTGGGCGGACATCCCGGAGCGGGTGTTGTTGTTGAGATAGCCATGATGTAATTGAATTTTAGCCTGTGGCCCCGGAGCACCTGGGCTCCGGGGTTAAGGCGGTGTTTTATGTCAGTTTGTTTGTTCGGTGTTTATTTTGCTGCGCTTGCGGTCTTGGGCATAGGGGCGGTAGTGCCGTTGGCCTTGAAGGACTCAATCTGGTCGGCAGTGTAGCCCAGTTCGGTGAGCACTTCGGTTGTGTTGCCGCCGAGTGTAGGGCACGGACCGTATGTAGGCTGGAAGTTCGACATGGTGAAGGGAACGCCCACGGTGACGAATTCGCCGATCTTGCCTCCCTGGTTAATTTTTACCAGAGTGTTGCCGTCGTAGAGGCTTTCGTCTGTCATCATCTCCTTGGTCGAGAGCACGGGTGCCACGGGAACACCGGCGGGCGAGAGAAGATTGGTGACTTCGTATTTGGTCTTGTCGGCACAGAAGGTTGCGATACGGGCGATGACTTCCTCTTTGTGACGGTCGCGTGCGTCGGCGGTGTTGAAGTCTGGATTGGTCAGCCAGTCCTCGAAGCCCAGGGCCTTGCAGGCCTTCTCGAAGTCCTTTGCGCCACGCTGGAGAATTACGTAGACGTAGTTGTTGGCATTGAGTTCGGAGTCGAGGCCGCCGGCTGGTTTACATTTGTATGTCCATCCGAGAACGCCCGAACCCTCGGTGTTGCCTGAACGGGGCACGCAGTCGCCGAATTTGCCGTTGGGATACTGCGGGAACTGGGTCAGGTAACCGATGCGGTCGAGGGTCAGCTGGTCGCGTGTCTTGATACGGCAGAGGTTGAGGCATGCATTGTGCATCGACTGGTAGACGTAGCAGCCTTCGCCGGTCTTTTCACGCTGTGCCAGAGCGGCGAGAAGGCCGATGGTAAGGTGCATGCCGGTGTTCGAGTCGCCGAGTGCCGCGCCGGACTGTGTAGGAATATTGTCGGGACCGCTGTACCAGCCTGTTGTCGAGGCTGCGGCTGCTGTTACCTGGGCTACCGGCTCGTAGGCCTTCAGGTCCTTGTATTTCGAGGACTCGGGGAAACCCTTGATGGTGCCATAAATGCAGCGCGGATTGAGCTGGTGTACGGCTTCCCAACTGAAACCGAGTTTGTCCATTGCTCCGGGGTGGAGGTTCTCAACGAAGATGTCACATCCCTTGATGAGTTTTGTCAGAATCTCCTTGCCGTCGGGGGTCGCTGCGTCAAGTGCGAGGGATTTCTTGTCCGAGTTCAGCTGAAGGAAATAATATGAAGGTTCGTCGGGAAGGAACTGGAGTTCTTTGCGGGTTGCGTCACCTACGCCGGGACGCTCGATTTTGATTACTTCTGCACCGAGCCAGGCCAGAAGTTGTGTACATGAGGGACCTGACTGGACGGATGTGAAGTCTACTACTTTGATTCCTTGAAGAGGTGCGGTGTTCATAGTCATTAAAAATTAAAAAGATGAGATATAATAAGTTAGTTTTGAATTTCAATTCTCAATATATTAAACACCTCACATCCAAAAATGTTCTGCCCCAGTCCCCATTCATAGAATCATGGTGTGACGGCGGGGCGCCGCCACTCAACCGTCCTTCTCCACCCCGATGGTAACGGCGGCAAGATGCCGACATTCCCAACTCCCTTCATAAGGCAAGCCATGAAGCCCATGATGCCATGATAATTTTTTGGAGATAGTTGGACCGGGGTTTTGCGGTCTCGCTTAATTATCGTACTTTTGCAGATACGATTGCGGGCTGTGCCCACACTGCGCTTGTCCCGGACTATCGGTACTTGGTTCAGTCAATCAATGAATTATACATCTATAACACAATATTATCACAATGGAAATTATTGGTAAAATCACACACGCTTTTCCCGAAGTGAGCGGCGTATCGAAAGCCGGCAACAACTGGAAAAAACGCGAATATGTCCTCGAGACAGTCGAAACATATCCAAAACGCGTATTCTTTGATTTCTTCGGCGACCGTGCCGATCAGTTCCCCCTGTCGGTCGGCCAGATGATCAAACTGAGTTTCGACATCGAGAGCCGCGAGTTCAATGGCCGCTGGTACACCAGCATCCGCGGCTGGAAAGCCGAACCCGCCGACAATGCCGCTCAGCCTGCCGCACAGCCTTATCAGGCTCCTGCCGCCGCGGCTCCCGCTCCCGGCGCATTCCCCCCTCCTCCAATGTCAGCCGAACCCGCCGACGACCTCCCCTTCTGATAACCCACGTCAACAGCACAAATACGAAGCGGCCCGACTCACTGCGAGTCAGGCCGCTTCACTTTTTGTTTCCCCCGGTAACTTTAATATCTAAAAAGAAAGACTTTATGCAACGAAAGCCATACCGGCAAGCAAAGACAAGAGTGCAAACGTAAGTACCGAAAAGAGGACCAACGAAAGGAATTTAGATTTATTCATGTTGATTTTTGATGTTCCTAAATCCTCTTCAGAACTAATAAAATTATACAAAAAAGGTGTGAGGATTATATTTGCTTTATCTCGTTCTTAGGTCTTGGCGTACCTATGCAGTAGATAAAACAATAGCCCCACACCAATATTGCTATATAATCTGCCAATCATAGCAGGATATAAGCAATTGGTGTAGATGCTATTGCCTGTCATCTTCACTGCAATATAAACCGCCAAGTTTAAGAACGGAAGATAATATCAATAACACCTTAATAAAATATAGATTCAGGACGCCATCTCTATGGCATGCCTTTAATTAAATGCAAAGTTAAGAAATAATTGTTGTTTGAGATGGTTTTTTAGGAGCTGTTTTTCGGGGTGTATTCAATTTAAGTATGGGGGGCGGTGATGCAGACGGTGGTGAGGGAGGAGGGGTCGAGGTGGGTGGCGGCTAAGTGGCGGAGGCGCTCGGGGGTAAGGTCGCGGATGGTCTCGAACTGGCGGGTGAAGTAGCCGTCGGGGATGCCGACCATGAGGTTGGTCTCGTAATAGTCGATGATGGAGAAGGGCGAGTCGAGGCGGGAGGCGAGACCGGAGGTGATGTCGGCCCGCACGCGCCGGAGTTCATCCTCGGACATGAGGGTCTTGCCGAGCAGGCGGAGTTCGTTGCGGATCTCGTCGATGACACGGTCGGTGTAGGCGTTGTCGCACTGGGCGCTGATCTGTACCGAGGCACCTTCCTGCGAGCCCATAAGGGCGGCGTTGATGCCGTAGGTCAGGCCCTTCTCCTCGCGGATGTTGGTCATCAGGCGCGAACCGAAGTAACCGCCGAGTGCGACAACAGTGTGGCGGAGTTCGTCGTAGTCGGGATGGGAGCGGGGAATGGCCGGCATGCCGCAAGCCACGGCAGCCTGTTCGGCAGCGGTCTCCGAGCAGATGCGGATGTCCGTACGGGCATCCGGAACGTAAGGGACAACCGGCGCGACCTGGGAGACATCGGACGGCTGAAGACGCAGGGCGAGTTCCTCAATCGCCTTCAAAATGTCCTCGCTGAGGCGTCCAGCCGCGAAAATGTTAACCGGCGTGCGACGTGCCTGCGAGTGGGCGAAGCGGACCTCGTCGACTGTTACCCTCTCGATATCCTCAGGCGAAGACGGTCCCTGATAGGGGTGGCTTGCGCCGCAGAGGTTGCTGCTGAGGGCTGTTGCGGCCAGGAACTTTGGCTTTGACAGGTCGAGGCGGCGTGACATAGCGGCCTTCTGCCGCGCCGCCTCAAAAGCCTTCGCTGGAATGGACGGGTAGGTCAGCATGTCGGCAAGCAGCGGCACCAGCGACAGGGTCGTGTCGTTGGGCGAGATAACGGACAGGCCGCTGAAATGCGTCGAACTCAAGGGACGCAGGAACGCCCCGGCGAAGTCCACGGCCTCGGCGATTTCGGCACCGGACAGGGTTGGGGTCCCTTCGGTCATAAGTGCCGGCATCAGGGCAGATGCGGGCCGCACGTCGGTAGCCGAGGTGCCGCGCGAGAAATAGACCGAGATGCGGTTGGCCGGCTGTGTGCCATTGTCGAGCAGATGCAGGGTCACTCCCGGCACGAACTCGCTGACGGTGATTCCGGGAATGGAAAGCGAAGAGAACCCGCGTATTTCAGGTGCTTGTCGTGGAGCCATATTCCTAATGTTCATTTACGGGAAGAAAGGAGGGCGCGGGCAGCCTCTAGGTCAGCGGGCGTGTCGATGCCGACTGTCGGGCAGTCGGTGACGGCGACGTTGATGTTGAAGCCGTTGTCGAGCCAGCGCAACTGTTCAAGACTTTCGGCGACCTCGTGTTCGGAAGGCGGCAGTGAGGTAATCTTGCCGAGAACATCGGCTCGGTAGGCGTAGATGCCGACATGGGAGTAGAACACGGTCTTGTCGAGCCACTGCTTCCAGTCGACCGAGCGGACGTAGGGGATGATCGAGCGCGAGAAGTAGAGCGCGCGTCCATCAAGGCCGAAGACTACCTTCACGAGATTGGGGTCGAAGAGAGCCTCGAAACCCAAGGCCGGGTCAAAACGGCGGGCGAGGGTTGCGATGTCGCATGAGGGATTGTCGAAGCACTGCATAAGCGAGCGAATCTGAGACGGGTCGATGAAAGGCTCGTCGCCCTGGACGTTGATTACGACGTCGGCGGGCGAGCCGAGATTACGGAAAGCCTCGAGGACGCGGTCGGTGCCGCAGCGGTGTTCGGCTGAGGTCATCACGGCCTCACCGCCGAAGGCACGGACGGCATCGAGTATGCGCTCGTCATCGGTGGCCACCACAACGCGGTCAAGGGCCTTGTGTGCCTGCTCGACAACGTGCTGAATCACAGGCTTGCCGCCAAGGTCAGCCAAAGGCTTGCCCGGAAAGCGAGTCGAGGCATAGCGGGCAGGGATAATCGCTATAAATCGTGTCATTGATTATGATGTCTTAATTTGTTTTTTGCTGAAATAGAGGGGAAGAAGGAAACTGCCGGCGAAGAGGTAGATGTAGTAACTGAGTACACGCCATGTCAGTGCGAGAATCAGCGCCATCTGCAGAGATCCCGTAAGGTCGCCGTAGTATTCGGTGAACAGCCACTCGCTGATACCTGAACCGCCGGGAGTAGGGGAGACCATAAGGACGACCCAGACCACGAACTGTCTTCCGAAGACGAGCAGTCCCGAGGCGTCCGGAATGAAACCCCAGAACAGGGCGTTGACCACGAGGTAGCGGGAGAACCACGAAAGGACTGTGGCGCCGAAGACATTAAGCCACCAGCGGCGTCCGTTGCCCTTGATCTCGGCAGATGCGTCAACCATGTTGTCAGCCATGTCGAAGGCTCCCCGACGCCAGCGCCTGAGCCAGCGCAGGGTGAAAAGTCGCTTGATGGTGCGCGAGACAAAGCCCGGTTTTGCGATAATGCCCATGAAAAGAAGCAGAGTGTAGACGCAGATGGCGGCATAGACGAGCCAGAAGACAATCCTGATGCCATCCATGAGAGTGCCGTCGGCGAACATGTCCTCAAAAGGTATGAGAAGAAAGATCACGGGGCAGAATACCACGAAAAACAATTCGTCGAGGAAGAGTGTGGTCAGGGTCATGGTAGCGGCACGTCCAAGACTCACGCCCTCGCGGTTGAGGTAAAAAATAGCCAGAGCGCTACCGCCAACAGCCGAAGGCGTTATCGCAGATGTGAAAGCGCACATGAGGTCGACCTTGACAGCACGGGGCCATGACAACTGAGGTGCGGCGATGGTGTGAAAGCGCCAGGCGAGTCCGAAGTCACGGCCAACCACAAAGACACATGCCGCAACGATGCCGGCAATCATGCGCCAGTCCCATGTGAAAGTATCAAACGAGGCGTTCGAGAACTCGTCGTGGAACAGCCACAAGGTCACGCCCAGGCCGATGGCCAGGGGCAAAATCATGCGCAGAAGCATCTTTGTGACCGAGAAGCCCATAGCGTGAGTCTAATTGTTCGCTGACGCGCCTTTTAATGCGGCAATCATTTCCTCGGTGGCCTCGACGGGGTTGGCCGCATCGGCGATATAGGATGTGGTTGCAATTCCGTTTACCCCGGCAGCAATGACGTCGGGGATGCCGGAAGGAGTGAGATCGCCTGAGGCGACAAGTGGCATCTTTATTCCCGACTCGCGTATCCCGGCGACTAGGCCGGCGATTTTTTCCAAAGGCATCGGAGGGAACTGTACATAGTCTATATCGGCCTTGCATAGAAGATTTATGGCCGGGACACTGTCACATACAACACCAATTATGGCTTCGGGACCTAGTTCCTGACGAAGTTGCGGAGCATTGAATTTCTTGTCGGAGAGCAAAACGCCATGAACACCGAGGTCGCGTGCGAGTTCGGGACGGTTCTCGAATGTCAGGATGGTAGAGGTCTCCTTGCAGAGCGGAAGGAATTCATCGGCGATAGCCCGGAGTTCGGAGTCGTCTGTTACGTCATATCCGATAACAATCCAGGAGCATCCACCTTCGATGGCCATCTGCATCTGTTCGGACAGTGAGTGTCTTGTGTCCTGTGTGGTTATATATTGCAACATGGTATTTTCAAATTTGAAAGTTATAAGAACGAAACAAAGTTACGTCTTTGCGCTGAGATTTGCAAGATTAGTTTTCGCCGTGTTCCGCATCGGGAAGGCCTGAGCCTTCGACGCCGACACCGAAAAGTGCGAAATCGTATCGTATGGGGTCGTCCGGATCGAAGCGGCGAAGGCTTTCGGTGAGTTCGATCACACTGCGCCGGTCATTGGCCTTGCGGGATAGCAACCCGAGTTCCCTGGCTGTGCGACCGACATGTACATCAAGCGGAATGTAAAGCTGGGCCGGACTAATGACTTTCCATATACCCATATCTACAATTCCGTCGTCGCGGACCAACCATCGCAAGGCCATGTTCAGACGTTTCAAGGCAGTCGTTTCCAGATTCAGGGGCAGACAGCGCGAATCGGAGCGGCCCAAGTTGGCCTCGCACATTGCATCATTAAGGCCCTGCGCCAACGCGGCGGCAGGGTAGGGCGAGGAGGCGATGTCAAGGTGTCGGGCGTAGTTCTCGACAGAACCATATTTACCGAAAACCAGGCGCAGTCCCCGGAGCCAGTGTTTAAGATTCGCTACAAAAAAAGTGCGGTGAATGTTTCCGTCCGGAAGATTCTCGAAGTCGCCCGAACGGACGAAGGTCTCAGGCTGATTATCCATCATGGCCAGGAGGCGGTCACAGTCGCGGCAGATCATCGAACGCTTGCCCCAGGCAAGAGTGGCGCAAAGCAACGAGGCAATCTCTATGTCGCCCTGAGACGAGAAGCGGCGGGGAAACTGTACCGGGTCTGCATCGGCGAACGAAGGCACGTTTATGCGTCCGGCGGCTTTGTCAAGAATATTCTTGAGATGGAGGTCTTTGTCAGTCAAGCACATAAGGTATAAGTCCAAAAAAAGAAGCGTCGGGGCAAAAACATGCACCGACGCGGAAAAAAACTGGGGGTGAACAGTGGGGGTCGAACCCACGACCTTCGGAACCACAATCCGACGCTCTAACCAACTGAGCTATGCTCACCATGTCTCTAAAAGCACTGCAAAGTTAAATACTTTTTATGAATCTGCAAACAAAAAAAGCCATAAATTTTTAATATTTATGGTAAGCGGGTGAGAATCAATAGAATTCTTATACCAGAATCTGCCGGTAAAACATATGGACCGAGTGTTTATGTTTTTAAATTTTCATAAAATGCATATGTTTATGAAATTATTTGCGTAATTTTGCCCCTTGAATTTCAATGTCTTCGGTTTCAGCAGGAAATCGATTTTAATAAACCAACAGCAAGAACAAACCAGCAGGTACATTCAAAAAGAAAGATGTCCGAGATTAAAGAAGAAATCATCGTGATGTTCGCACAGCCAGAACATGCCATACATGCCCAGCATGTATGCGACCTTATATATGAGTCGGCACAACAGCGCAAAACTGGCATAGCACGACGATCTCCGGAATACATCTCTCAGAAAATCTGTTCGGGCAAGGCGGTGGTAGCCCTCAAGGGTGACCGTCTGATAGGTTTCAGTTACATCGAATGCTGGGAGCATGGCGACTACGTGGCAACCTCGGGCCTAATTGTAGATCCGGAGTTCCGTCACCTCGGTCTGGCCGCGCGTATCAAGGAAAAGACCTTTGAACTTGCCCGCACGCGCTTTCCTTTCGCAAAGATTTTCTCCATAACCACCTCGTTGCCTGTCATGAAACTCAACACGCGTCTTGGCTATCGTCCCGTCACATTCACGGAACTGACTTGTGACGATGAATACTGGAAGGGCTGTGAGGGCTGTGTCAACTATGATATACTGACGCGTAATGAACGTCGCATGTGTCTTTGCACAGGTATGCTTTATGATCCCCAGAATCCGGAAGTAAACAATACCAAGGCGACTCCCTATCTGATGATACTGCGCAAATTCTTCAGTAAACTTTTCCACCTGAAAAAATAACTGAAAACACTTTACCGCACGCTTAATATTAAACAGTAAGAGCGGCAAGACATATTATCTATATTTTATTAACCGTTCCCTCCTGTCCAAGTCCGGGAGGGACTCCATTAAAAACAAAGTCAATGGAAACGAACACAGACAAGAAAAAGAAAGTAGTGCTGGCATTCAGCGGCGGACTCGACACATCGTTCGCAGTTAAGTATCTGAGCGAGGATCTCGGTTATGAGGTACACACGGCAATCGCCAACACCGGAGGTTTCACACAGGAAGAACTCGAGGTTATCGCCGATAAGGCACAGCGTCTGGGCGCAGTCTCGCACGTGGCGCTCAACATCGAGCACGAATACTATCAGAAAAGCATACGCTACATGATAGCCGGCAATATTCTCCGCAACGGCACATATCCAATTTCGGTGTCATCGGAACGTATATTCCAGGCTATTGCCATCATAGAGTATGCCAAGCAAATAGGCGCCGATGCAGTAGCCCACGGCTCGACAGGCGCCGGAAATGATCAGGTGCGTTTCGACCTGACATTCCAGATACTTGCACCCGAGATTGAGATCATAACGCCTACACGAGACCTGACGCTCACCCGCGAGTATGAGATCAACTATCTGAAAGAGCATGGTTATGTGGCCGATTTCAAGAAACTGGAATACTCAATCAACAAAGGCCTTTGGGGAACCTCTATCGGCGGCAAGGAAACCCTTGATCCGACCAAGACGCTGCCTGAGGAAGCCTATCCATCGCAGGTTACGGCACAGGATGAGGAAACACTCAAACTGACTTTCGACAAGGGTGAACTCACGGCCGTGAACGGCAACGAGTACGATGATCCGGTTGAGGCAATACGTGCAGTCGAAACCATAGGCTCGAAATTTGGCATCGGCCGTGACATGCACATCGGTGATACAATCATCGGCATCAAGGGCCGCGTAGGATTCGAAGCCGCCGGTCCCATCCTTATCATAAACGCCCACAAGATGCTCGAGAAACACACACTGACCAAATGGCAGCAGTACTGGAAAGACCAGGTCGCCACCTGGTACGGCATGTTCCTGCATGAGGCACAGTATCTTGAACCTGTCATGCGCGATATCGAGGCTATGATGGAGAGTTCACAGCAGAATGTAAGCGGAACGGTAGAACTTACACTTCGTCCCCTCGGCTACACGCTGGTAGGCGTAGATTCCCCCTACGACCTGATGAAGACAGATTTTGGCGAATACGGTGAGGTCAACAAGGCATGGAGCGCCGATGACGTAAAGGGCTTCACCAAGATTCTCGGCAACCAGATGAAGATTTTCCACAACGTGCAGAAACGTAACGGAAAATGAAGGTCGGAATCATAGGCGGTGCCGGTTACACAGCCGGCGAACTGATACGCATACTCCTTAATCATCCCAGTGCTGAACTGGTATTTGTACATTCCACGAGTTCGGCCGGACATTTGCTGAGCGACGTACACGAGGGGCTTCTCGGTGAGACAGACATGGTTTTCAGCGACACGTACGACCTATCGGCCATCGACGTTCTTTTCCTCTGTTCCGGACATGGCTTCAGCCGTAAGTTCTGGGAAGATAACGTTTGTCCGTCGGGACTCAAGGTCATAGACCTCGCACAGGATTACCGCGACGAATCTGACGGCTATGTTTACGGTCTGCCCGAAATAAATGCCGGGAGAGTCGCCAAGGCTGACTCGTTGGCCAATCCCGGATGTTTCGCGACGGCCATACAACTGTCACTGCTGCCGTTGGCGGCAGCAGGGCTGCTTGAAAGTGATGTGCAGGTTTCGGCGCTTACCGGTTCGACAGGCGCAGGTGTCAAACCCTCCTCGACTACCCACTTTTCATGGCGCGCGGACAACATTTCTGTCTATAAGGCCTTCAATCACCAGCATCTGCTGGAGATAGGCCGCACACTCAGATCGCTTCAGCCTAATTTCAGAGGCCGCATCAATTTTGTTCCTATGCGCGGAGACTTCTCCCGCGGAATATTCGCAGCCTGCTGGATGGACTGCAACATTACTCCTGACGAGGCGTACAGGCTTTTCGAGGAATTCTATGCCGAGGCTCCGTTTACAGTTGTTACGCGTCGGGCCGTCAATCTCAAACAGGCGGTAAATACCAACAAAGCCATTATCGGTCTTCATGTCGATGACGGTCGGCTTCTGGTGACAACGGCAATCGACAATCTTCTGAAGGGCGCATCGGGCCAGGCAGTACAGAACATGAACATAATGTTCGGCCTTGACCAGACCACCGGCCTGCGCATCAAGTCATCCGCATTCTGAATCTTGAGTTGTAAGACAACCAGAACATAACGATTACGAAAAATGAAACTTTTTGACGTATATTCCTTATATGATATAGAACCGGTATGCGGTAAAGGAAACTACATCTATACTTCCGACGGTACAGAATATCTGGACCTCTACGGAGGTCATGCCGTAATTTCCGTAGGCCATAGTCATCCGAGATATGTACAGGCTCTGAAAGACCAACTTGACCGACTCGGTTTCTATTCCAACTCCGTGCAGAATTCACTTCAGGAAAAACTGTGCGATGCTCTTGCTCAAATCACGGATTATCCTGATTATCAACTTTTCCTGTGTAATTCGGGCGCAGAGGCTAACGAAAATGCCATGAAACTGGCAAGTTTCGTTACCGGACGCAGCAAGGTACTTGCTTTCGGTCACGCATTCCATGGACGTACATCCGGAGCAGTTGCTGTCACCGACAATCCTAAAATTCAGGCGCCTTTCAACCGGACGGATAAGGTTGATTTCGTCCCCTTGAACGACTTGGATGCCGTACGAAAGGCACTTGCAGGCAGAGAATATTGCGCTGTGATAGTCGAGGGCATACAGGGTGTGGCCGGAATAGTCGAGCCAACGGACGAATTCATGACTGGGCTGCGCGAGTGCTGCCGCGAGAGCGGAACCTTGCTGATCGCCGATGAGATTCAGTCCGGTTGCGGACGAAGCGGAGAGTACTTCGCACATTCCCGCTCGGGAGTTATGGCCGACATCATCACCATGGGCAAAGGCATAGCCAACGGTTTCCCGATGGGCGCTGTACTGATATCTCCAGACATCGCTCCTGTGCGAGGCATGCTTGGGACTACCTTCGGCGGCAACCATCTGGCTTGCGCCGCTGCAATAGCCGTCGCAGAGATTATAAAAGACGAGAAACTTATTGAGAATGCCGCCCGTGTCGGAGAGTATCTTACTCGCGAATTAAGTAAGATGGAACAACTCAAGGATGTCCGCGGACGAGGCCTGATGATAGGTGTCGACATAGAAGGCGATGCCTCGGAACTCAGAAGGCATCTGATATTTGACCATCAAGTATTCACAGGAGGAGCCGGAAAGCATACGGTACGCCTTCTTCCCGCTCTGACTCTGTCAATGGAGCAGGCAGACGAATTTCTCAAACGATTTAAAGTCGCCCTTGCGGAACAAGGGTAATCAGGAAAGGAAACAATGAAGAAACTCTTATCAGTAAAAGATATAGGCGATCTGAGCCACGCCCTTGCAATGGCCCGTGAAGTCAAGGCCAATCGTTTTGGCTTTCAGGAACTGGGAAAGAACAAGACACTTCTGATGCTGTTCTTCAACTCGAGTCTGCGCACCAGGCTCTCGACCCAGAAAGCCGCCATGAACCTGGGCATGAACGTAATGGTTCTGGATGTAAACCAGGGTGCCTGGAAACTTGAGACCGAGCGAGGTGTAGTAATGGACGGTGACAAGGCCGAACATCTCCTTGAGGCTATTCCTGTCATGGCATCCTACTGTGACATAATAGGTGTTCGCTCGTTCGCCACGCTGACCGACAAGAAGGCCGATTACGAGGAGAAGATTCTCAACGAGTTCATAAAGTATTCCGGCCGTCCGGTGTTCAGTATGGAATCAGCAACGGTACATCCGCTGCAGGCGTTCGCCGACCTTATCACCATAGAGGAATTCAAGACTAAAGCGCGCCCCAAGGTCGTACTGACATGGGCGCCTCATCCTCGCGCACTTCCACAGGCTGTGCCGAACAGTTTCGCAGAGTGGACCCTGGCTGCAGGATATGACTTGACCGTAGTTCAGCCACACGGTTATGAACTTGACGAAAAATTCACTGCCGGAGCGAAAATAGAATATGACCAGCGCAAGGCATTCGAGGGGGCGGATTTCATTTACGCCAAGAACTGGAGCGCATACGCTGATCCGAATTATGGCAAGATACTCTCTCAGGACCGTGCGTGGACAGTTGACAGTGAACTCATGGAACTGACTGATAACGCCTGCTTCATGCATTGTCTTCCTGTGCGCCGAAACATGATTGTGACCGACGATGTCATCGAATCCGAGCGAAGCATAGTTATTCCGGAGGCTGCAAACCGCGAGATTTCAGCCGAGACAGTGATAAGGATGATGTTAGAGACCCTCTGAAAAAATGGCACGTTCTGTAATCAAAGTCATAAAAATAGGCGGCAATGTAATAGACAGCCCTGAGGCTCTCCATGCCTTCATAAAGGATTTCGCCAGGCTTGAAGGTCCGAAGATACTTGTGCATGGCGGAGGGAAGGAAGCCACGCGCCTCAGCACACGTCTAGGCATAGAGACAAGCATGATAGATGGAAGGCGTGTCACAGACGCCGACACCATCAATGTCTGCACAATGGTATATGCCGGCCTTATTAATAAACGTATCGTTGCGATGCTTCAGGCCGAAGGCTGCGACGCGATAGGGCTGAGCGGCGCGGATGCCGGTCTGGTCAGGGCGAGCAAACGCCCTGCCGCCCCGATTGACTACGGTTTTGTCGGCGACATCTCCAACGATGGGGTCAGAAGAGATATGTTGGATAGAATCCTCATTGCCGGCCTGACTCCGGTCTTCTGTGCCATTATGCATGACGGAAGTGGACAACTGTTGAACTGCAATGCCGACTCTGTGGCCTCGGCTGTCGCTGTCGGATGCTCTTCGTTTGCCGATACGGAATTATGTTTCTGTTTCGAGAAAGATGGCGTAATGACGGATGTCAATGACCCGTCATCCGTTGTACGTGTCATCAACCACGGAATATTCGAGAAAATGCGTGAAGACGGAACAGTAAACTCAGGTATGATCCCAAAGATAGACAATGCCCTCCGTGCCATATCGAGTGGAGTAAGTCGAGTCGTCATTAAGAATTCCTGCCGTCTTCTCGAAGATTCAGGCACCATGATAACAACTGGCGGAAATGTCTGAAAGAATATCTACAGACAAGTTTCCAGAGGTCATAGAAGAGGCCAAGGATCTGCTGATGAGCCTGATTCCGGTTCCGTCAGTCTCCCGGAATGAAGATGCCGCGGCAACTCTGCTGTTCGACTGGCTTAAGGAAAAAGGTCTCGATATCTGCCGTGTAGAGAATAATCTTTATGCAAAGATCGGTGGTTTCGACCCGGCAAGGAAGACTCTGATGGTCAATGCACACATTGACACAGTGGGTCCATCGGCCTCATATACTTCGGATCCATATACACCTCTGCGCCGTGACGGCTATATATACGGGCTCGGGAGCAATGATGACGGTGCATCACTTGTATCGATTATCGCCACGTACCGAATTCTTAAGGATACGGAATTGCCGTTTAACCTGCTTCTCGCGCTGACTGCTGAGGAAGAAGTATCCGGAGAAAACGGCATGCGACGGCTCATGGGATATCTTGACGGACAGGGAATCACGATAGATGCGGCACTTGTAGGGGAACCAACCGGAATGGAGCCGGCCATAGCCGAGCGCGGTCTTATTGTTCTTGACTGTACGTCACATGGTGTGGCTGGTCATGCTGCCAGGGACGGAGGAGTCAATGCAATCTACAGGGCCATCGAGGATATCGAGAGGCTGCGTGGATTTGAGTTTGACAGGGTGTCTCCTACACTCGGGCCGATAAAGATTTCGGTCACCCAGATTGATGCAGGAACAAGACACAATGTGATTCCTGACTCATGCCGCTTTGTTGTCGACGTTCGCACGACAGATGCCTATACAAACAGCGAGACAGCCGAAATCCTGAAAAATCTTCTTGAAAGCGATGCACAGGAGCGGTCGACACGAGTGCATGCCTCGGTGATAGATTCCGCCCATCCTCTGGTACTTAATGCCGTCGCTATGGGTAAAACGCCATTCGTGTCTCCGACAACGTCAGACATGGCTTTGCTTTACGACATACCCTCGATCAAAATGGGTCCCGGAGAATCATCCCGGAGCCATACGGCAGACGAATTTGTCCTGGAATCCGAAATAGACGGGGCCATTGAACAATATGTCAAATATCTAACCACACTCAGATTATAAATATGTCCGGAACATCAAATACAAAACTATGGAGCAAAGGCTTTGAGCCAGAAGAAGCAATCGAGAGGTTCACTGTCGGTCGTGACCGCGAACTCGACCTGATGCTGGCGCCTTATGACGTGCAGGGGTCACTCGCACACATAGCCATGCTCGAGTCCATCGGTCTGCTTACGAAAGACGAGCTGAGAGAACTTACAGCGGGCCTTGAGGAAATAGCCGAAACAATCCGTGAAGGAAAATTCTTAATCGAGGCGGACATCGAAGATGTACACTCTCAGGTAGAAATCATGCTGACGAGGCGACTGGGCGATATCGGCAAGAAAATTCACTCAGGACGGTCGCGCAACGACCAGGTGCTTGTTGATGTCAAACTTTTCTTCCGTCATCAACTTGAACTGCTTGCAGGAAAGGTGATGACGGTATTTGACGCGTTTCAGGCACAGAGCGAGCGCTGGGCAAAGGTGCTTATGCCCGGCTATACTCACCTGCAGGTTGCCACTCCGTCTTCGTTTGGACTATGGTTCGGAGCATATGCGGAGACGCTTGTTGATGACATGCGTCAGATAGTCGCCGCATGGCAGACCGCTGATCAGAATCCTCTGGGGTCGGCTGCCGGTTATGGTTCGTCTTTTCCTCTTGACCGAGAGATGACAACACGTTTGCTGGGTTTCGAGACCCTGCATTACAATGTCATCGCCGCACAGATGTCACGTGGAAAAACCGAGCGCGCGTGTGCCACTGCTATTGCTGCGGTTGCCTCGACACTGGGTCGTTTTGCGATGGACGTATGTATGTGGATGAGTCAGAATTTTGCTTTTGTATCGCTTCCGGACGAACTCACCACAGGTTCGTCAATAATGCCACATAAAAAGAATCCCGACGTTTTCGAGATAATGCGCGGACGGTGCAACCGCCTTCAGTCCCTCCCGAACGAAGTTGCCCTTCTTACGAGCAATCTCCCGATAGGATATAACCGTGACCTTCAGTTGCTCAAGGATGTAGTTTTCCCGGCGTTCGGAGAACTTGGCGACTGTCTAGACATGTGCGCCTACATGCTCCCAAATATCAGGGTTAAGTACAACATACTTGACGATCCGCGCTACGACTACATATTTACGGTTGAAGAGGTGAATCGTCTTGTGTTGCAGGGAATGCCTTTCCGTGATGCCTATCGCCAGGTAGGGCATGAAGTGGCTGAAGGTACTTATGCAGCCGACCGCTCGGAAGCAAACAGTCCGGCGCATACTCATACCCATTTAGGTAGTATCGGCAATCTTGCAAACGAGCAGATACGTGCCAAAATGCTTTCCGTGGCCAAGGCCATGGAAAAGTAGAAATAAATCTAAAGCAATATCGGGAGGTTATCTTCCTGCAAAAGCATTTGCGACCATTGTCTCGGGGTCAATGTCCGGTTGTGCGGCCTGGATATTGGTCCCGGGTTCTTTATTTTCGACCGGTTCGGTTACTTTTACGGTTTTTATCTGTGTCGGAGTCGGTTTGGTGTCAGCAACAGCAATGACAGGTGCTGAGGCTTTGGTATTGGAGGACTTTGCAGAAGGCTTGGATTCCAAGGCCAACTGCGGCTGTTCGGGTTGGGGTAGGGCTTCCGGTCCCTTTTCGACAGGAAGTACCTCGGCAATTGCTGGTACACGACCGATTCCGCGGAAATGTGTGACATAATACTTCTGCGAGAGATCGCTTTCAATCACGCCTTTTGAAGATGAAGAATGTATGAAAGTGTTATCTCCGACATACATTCCTACATGTGCCACGTTGCTGCCTGAGCGTGGCGAGGAGAAGAACACAAGGTCTCCGACCTCAATTCTGTCTTTGTCAAGACCTACGCAGAAATCTTTCTGGGCGGCAGAGTTGCGAGGCAACTTGATGCCGACGGCATCGCGGTATAGAGACATAATGAAACCGGAGCAGTCGGCTCCTTTCTTACTATCGCCGCCATAAACGTAAGGCGTGCCAATCCATTCGCGTGCCTTGGTCACAAGTGCCTTCTGAACTTCGATTCTGGCGCCGGGTGGCAGGGGCCGTTTTTTGTCTTTCTTGGAATTGCCTTTGTTATTGACGGGACTCTGCTCGTAGGCGGTTTTTGCCGCAGATTTGGAGGAACCACACGACCATGTCCCCGTCGCAAGAACGACAGCGGACAGAAACATAGCAATTGGGAAACGAAACCGAGACATGAGGCAATAACGTGAACAGATGTGCGAAATTAGCGATAATTTTTGTATTTGTCAACATTCGGGGTCTAAAATAACACTTTTTCTAAACGTTTGTGAAAACGCGAAGGTTTTGAGTCAAATATTTTTAAACTTTAGGTTGCCATGGTACACCTTATATAATATATGAGTAATTTCGCACGTATTAAATGAGCCTGGAAAATTCGGGCAACAAAATTCATCATCAGATTTAATAAATATCATTACCACTATGAAAAGTATAATATTATCTGCTCTTGTAGCCGGTGTTGCCTTCTCGGCATCGGCCCAGGGTCAGCATCCGATCGCACAGGAGGATTTTACACGCGCGGCCGAACAGACCGTTAACGGTGTGGTGTCTATCAAAAGTTATGGAACACCCAGGTCACAGCGCATGATGCAAGGCTCGGATATGTTCGGCGGCGATGATCTGTTTGACTTCTTTTTCGGAAATCCTTTCGGTGGAGGCAGACGCCAGCAGACTCCGCAACAGGAAGAGCCCAAGCAGCGTCAGCTGGGCCTTGGTTCAGGTGTTATTATAAGTGAAGACGGATATATTGTCACCAACAACCATGTCGTTGATGGTGCTGAGCGTCTCGAGGTGGTTCTCAATGACAACCGTAATTTCAATGCGACGGTTGTAGGTACTGATCCGGCCACTGACCTTGCCCTCGTCAAGATAGATGCTCCCGACCTGCATGTCATACCAATGGGCGACAGCGATAAACTGAAAATAGGCGAATGGGTTCTTGCCGTAGGTAATCCATTCGGTTTTACCTCGTCGGTCACAGCCGGCATCGTAAGTGCAAAGGCTCGTAACATAGGCTCGTCAACAGGTTCTCGCTCGTCAGGCGGAATCGAATCGTACATCCAGACTGACGCGGCTGTGAACCAGGGAAACTCTGGTGGCGCGCTTGTGAATCTCGCCGGCGAACTTGTCGGCATTAACACGGCAATATATTCGCAGAACGGCTCGTATGTCGGCTGTTCGTTTGCGATACCTACATCCATCGTCAACAAAGTAATCGGCGACCTTAAGCAGTTCGGTACCGTCCAGCGTGCTTTCCTGGGCATCACGTTCACTGAACTTACGCCGGAACTCATAGGCGAGAAAGAAATCAAAGGCGTAAATTCGGGAATCTATGTTGCTTCGGTTGCAGACAGGTCTGCTGCGAAAGAGGCTGACCTGAAGCCCGGCGACGTTCTAGTGTCCATAAACGGCTATCCTGTAAAAAACACTGCCGAGATGCAGGGTACAATAACAAAATTCTCTCCCGGAGATACTGTGGATATCGTGCTCTGGAGAGATGGCAGGCAGATGACCAAGACCGTGACCCTTCGTAACGCCAAGGGTGACACTGCGGTGACACGTGCAGGTTCGGTAACGGATCTTGGCGCAACATTCAGCAAGGTAAGTGACGAGAAACTCAAGCAACTCGAGTTAAGCCATGGCGTGACTGTCGCTTCTGTCGAAGCCGGACCGATGCAGGACGCCGGCATACGTGAAGGTTTCATTATACTTACAATTAACGGCAAACGCATAACAGCACCCGAAGAAATCGAGTCCATCTACAACTCCATCATGAAGGGCGACGAAGACAAGGTGATGTTCATCAAAGGCATATATCCGACCGGCAAGCAGGCCTTCTATGCCGTGACACTTGAAGACTGACTGAATCGGCAGTAAGTCATCTTCTTATCCTCTCATTCTTCTCTCATCAGCGTCACTCATGGCGCACCCTCTTGAAACACTTGCTGGCAGGCGCTCCGATATATTCAAAAAGGAGCGCCTGTCTTTTTTATATTCTGGTGAGTACTGACCAGAAAATATAAAATAACCGGGCGGAGTAATAAATTTTTCTGATTTTTATGTAACTTTTCGTCCGAGTCTGCGTCTAATGTTTTGTAATTTTAATAAACCGATAATGAATATACTCGAAGCCCACAACATTGTCAAGACTTTCACGAATCATAAGGCGCTTGACGATGTGACCGTAGAAGTGCCGCAGGGGACTGTCTACGGATTGCTTGGACCTAACGGAGCCGGCAAGACTACACTTATACGTATCATAAATCATATTACGGCGCCCGATTCCGGATCTGTTATTTTTGACGGGCATACGCTGACAGCCGACGATGTAGTCAACATAGGCTATCTTCCGGAGGAGCGTGGACTGTACAAGAAAATGAAGGTAGGCGAGCAGTGCATCTTCTTCGCGCGTCTCAAAGGTATGCCGAAGGGCGAGGCTACAATTCGTCTTAAAGAATGGTTCCGCCGTCTGGAAATCGAGGACTGGTGGGACAAAAAAGTGGATGAGCTGTCAAAAGGAATGGCTCAGAAGGTGCAGTTCATCATTACAGTGCTTCATCAGCCCAAACTGCTGATTTTCGACGAACCGTTCTCGGGGTTTGACCCTATCAATGCCAATATCCTAAAACGGGAGATACTTAAACTCCGGGATGACGGAGCGACTGTCATTTTCTCGACTCACAATATGTCGTCAGTCGAAGAACTGTGTGACCGCATAAGTCTTATCAATAAAAGCCACAATGTGCTTACGGGCGATGTCGACGAACTCCGTCACCGTTTTGGAGGATCCAGGATGGCCCTGAGTTTCCGTGGCGATTCCGAGACACTGAGACAGCAGATCGAGCCGCTTGTAAAGAATCTGGATATTTCGGCGGCTGACAAGCATGGGATATGTCATGCCACCCTTAATGCCTGTGACGACCAGGCCCGGAAGGAACTGATTGCAAGAGCCAACGGGGCGGTTGATCTACTGTCTTTCGAACCGCTGCTACCTACTATGGACGAAATATTCATTGCCGCGGTTAATGGCTCGCGGAATGTTGCCAATCCTGAACCAATAAACGCCTAATCACACACATCATGAAAAATAAGATGTTTCTGATACTCCGCAGGGAGTATCTCGAGCGTGTAAAACGCAAAAGTTTTATATTTACCACCATACTGATGCCGATATTTATGCTTGGCCTTATGGTTCTTCCCGCACTTGTGGCGGAGTTGTCCGGTCCGGAGAAGAAAACCATTGCCGTGGTGGACCAGTCTGGAATGATTGCTCCGGCTCTTCAGAGCACGGATGACATGAAATTCGTGCCATCTACGGCTTCTGAAAAAGAACTCCGCGATAATGAGGATTTCGATGGTATACTGATGATAGGCAAAGATATTATCGATAATCCGAGCGACGTCACTCTCTATACCCGTGGAGCATCCGCTCCCCAGACAGAGTCGTTCATCGCGACCCAGATAGGAGGCATCATTGAGCAATACAGGTTGACGAAATATGACATTCCGGATCTCAATCAGATACTTGCCGAGGTTCACGCAGATGTCTCCATGAAAACCATGCGCATCGATAAGGAAGAGGACGAGGTGACATCGTCAATGGTTTCTGCGATGATAGGCATGATTATGGCGTTTGTGCTCTACATGTTTGTCTTTATCTATGGCCAGATGGTTATGACCTCGATAGTAGAGGAAAAGAACAACCGTGTGCTGGAAGTCGTAGTATCGTCCATCAAGCCCTCGCAGCTGATGATGGGTAAGATTCTTGGCATAGCGTGTGTGGCGCTTACCCAGATTCTGATTTGGGCTGCCCTTATCTGTTCGTTTACTACATGGGTTATGCCGTCGCTTCTCACATCGTTCCTTCAGACCGGCGACGTTGACCTGCTGCAGGCCATCTCTATGCTTGGTGATACCGGATACATCCTGTCGATATTCGCATACCTCATGTTGTTCATGATAGGCGGCTATATGTTCTATTCGGCGATTTACGCTGCTATCGGATCTGCCGTGGACAACATCCAGGACGCCTCGCAGTTGCAGACTATTGCGGTTGTTCCCATAATAATCGCTATGGTATTTTCGATGACAATCATCAATGATCCCAACTCAACTCTGGCTACATGGCTGTCCATGATACCGTTTACCTCCCCCATGGCCATGATGGCCAGGATACCTTTCGGAATTCCCACACACGAGATAGTGATATCTCTTGGTATACTTTATCTTAGTGTCGTTTTTCTCATATGGCTTGCGGCGAAGATCTATCGTGTGGGCATCTTTATGTACGGCAAGAAGCCCACTTATGCCGAACTCATACGCTGGGCACGCTATAAATAGATATAATTACGGTATACAAAGGTTAAATTATTGTTAAAAGACAGCGCGCCTTAATCCGGTGGCGCTGTTTTTTTGTAATTTTGTACGAATATCCCCAAATATGTAGCAATACAGAATGAGACAATTAAAAATTACAAAATCAATTACTAACCGTGAGAGTGCTTCGCTGGACAAATATCTTCAGGAAATTGGACGCGAGGAACTGATTACGGTTGAGGAGGAAGTCGAACTCGCACAGCGTATCAAGCAAGGTGATAGAGCAGCCCTCGAAAAACTGACTAAAGCCAATCTCCGTTTTGTGGTCTCCGTTGCGAAACAGTATCAGAATCAGGGGCTGTCGCTCCCGGATCTTATCAACGAAGGCAACCTCGGACTGATAAAGGCGGCTGAAAAATTCGATGAGACCCGAGGCTTCAAATTTATCTCCTATGCTGTATGGTGGATCAGGCAGTCTATTCTTCAGGCTCTTGCCGAGCAGTCGCGTATAGTTCGCCTGCCTCTTAATCAGGTCGGTTCGCTGAACAAGATTACGAAAGCGCTGTCTAAGTTCGAGCAGGAGAACGAGAGGCGTCCCTCGCCCGAGGAACTTGCCGAGTCGCTTGATATTCCTGTTGAGAAGGTGGCCGATACGCTTAAGGTTTCCGGCCGTCACATCTCGGTTGATGCTCCGTTTGTCGAAGGTGAGGACAATTCTTTGCTCGATGTGCTTACCAATGACGATTCGCCTATGGCGGACGCGACTCTGACGCAGGAATCCCTCGCCAAGGAGGTTGACCGTGCGTTGCGTCAGCTTCATGAGCGCGAACGCGACATTCTCAAGATGTTTTTCGGTATTGGCTGTCAGGAAATGACTCTCGAGGAAATCGGAGCCAAGTTTGACCTCACGCGTGAGCGTGTGCGCCAGATCAAGGAAAAGGCTATCCGTCGTCTTAAGGGACAGAAATCCAAACTTCTCAAAACATATCTCGGCCAGTAATCCGGAAGCACACGCTCTTGCAAGACATATTGGAAAAAATTCAGGCGCCCTGCATTGCGGGGCGCCTTTGTGTTTGCTAGGGAACAGAATGATTGATGCGAATCAGAAGAATGTGTAGGAAAATTTGAACTCGAAAGTCGGATAGACCTTGAGTCCGCGAATCAGTTTCATGTAGTCGCCGACTTTTCCGCGTATGTTGACAAGGTCGTCGGTCATGTTCACGCCCTCGTGTGTGATGACTTTGGGCGCGCCGCCCCAGTACATGATGCCTAGGTCAAGCCCGATGTTCCAGCGCTGGTCTTTGCTGACGCTTGTTGTGTAACCCAGGCCTGTGTACCACCGCATGGTGTTTACATACGCATTCGCTTTGACTGTGCCGTCCTTGTCGGGTTCCATGTAGTATGGGCGTCCGTCCTTGAAGTCTCCTATGTGTACGCCGAGTCTGCCGTAATCGGCCAGGCGTTGCTGGAGTTCGTAGGCTACTTCAGGATCGATATAGACATTGTTGAATATGGGTTTGCTGGAAATGTTTTCAATGAAGTCGGGCTGCTGCGAGGCGTCATACAGGCGGTTGTACATTCCTATTGCGAGGAGCGACGGCATCTCCTCCATCGTATTGATGGCTTTGGCGATGCGGCGCGGACCTGCATAGAATCCAAGGGTGACATGCCAGCGGCGGTCGTTTTTCAGGGGGTAGATGTCAACCAGAAACTTGTAGTTGGCCATTCGTGGAGTGCCGTCGACGTCTATGCGGTCATCCATCTCGTAGCCGGATATCTGATTCATTAGATCCTGAATTTTGCCGAAGTTGCCGCTGTTGATGCTTGTCCCGTCGGTGTATGTTGTGATTCCGAAGTGCAGGGGCACCGAGAAGTGCGGCATGAAGCTTGCTCCGACACGGACCTTGGCCCATTCTGTGACGGGTGACGCAACCTCAATTCCGAATCCGGTTGTTCCGAGTGTGATTCCGGTCTCAAGTTTGTTGAGTATTCCGAGACGTTTGAATACGGACTCCTGCTTGCTTGGCTCCGGAGCGGAAATCTCGCTCTGTGCGTGTGCGACTGTCGGACATGTGATAAGTAGTAGTGTCGAAGTTAATGCTTGAAGCAATTTCATTTGTCGGGATGTGATTTGAACAGGGGGAAAATTTAGTGTGGTAATTGCTAAAGAATCATGCATGTAAACATTACAATCAAGACTCTGGTGCAAAGGTAAGTATAAATATTGGATTTTCTTTAACCAAAACTTGATTAAAAAAATAAACTTTTCAATAAAAATTTAGTGAATATATACTTGATAATTCGTTAAAAATTATTACCTTTGGACACTTAAATAGTATTCTTTTGAACGATATGTGCATCTATGTGCCTGATACATAGGGTCGTATTTTCGTTTATTGCGAAATGTCATGTGATTCGCTTTGTTGTTTCAGGATATTTTGCATTGAGAACAAAAGAATACTTATAAGTGTTAAAAACGTGTTATGACTAAATTAGAACAACTTAAATGGTTTCTACTGGAAGCACTGCACCTTGATTAATTTTATATCTGTTATTAACTTTATTCCTTCATTCATAATCTACTCTTACAACCTTGATATTTAATTATCACATCGGACAATTTAATTAAATCTATATTAACTATTCCAATTCTAACAAGATGAAGAAAAAATTTACCTACGGATTGTTGCTCATGGCAGGTGTATGCCTGAGTGGCAATGTTTTCACTTCATGCAAGGATTATGAAGATGACCTCCGTCAAGAAATGAACCGCAACGACCAGCAGTTGCGCGATCTTCTTGAGGAACTCAAGGCATCTCAGGAAGCATGCAAGCAGTCTTGCCAGGATCAGTTCACGAACATCCTGGTTCAGTTGGCCGGTAAGGCTGACGCGGACAAACTCAATTCGCTTCAGACAAGTTTCAACGAACTTATCGCCCGTATCGGCACGGAGGGAAAAACCTGGACTGAAGCCCAGATCCGCGCACTCGTACTCGAGTACTGCAACTACAACTACATCAAGGGTCTCGGTTTCATAACCAAGGAGGACATCCCTGCCTATCTTACACGTGATGAACTCGAGAAGATTCTCGTAAGCAAAGGCTATATCACCCTCGACCAACTCAACTCCATCCTCGGTGACAAATCCTTTATCTCTCACCAGGAACTCACCAACATCCTCTCGAACTACCTGACAAAGTCGGAGGTTGAGAATCTCATCAACGGCAAGGGCTATATCTCGAGAGAGACACTTGAGATCATCCTCAGCGGCAAGGGCTATCTGACTCAGGAGGATATCAACAAGATGGGCTTCCTTACTGCAAAGGATCTTGAAGGCATCAACACCTCTATCGCCAACATCACCACCCAGCTTACCCGCGTATTCGGTCAGGGCGGCCTTGTCGACCAGGTTACCCAGCTTCAGGCCGACTACAACACCCTGAACGACCTTTATAACGCTCTCAGCGGCACCGTCAACAACAACTACGGCGACCTCAGCGAGAAATACGGTCAGCTTTCCGCTCAGTACACCAAACTTATCGAAGACCTCACCAACGGTAAGTACGGTCTGACCAAGGAGCAGGTTATGCAGATGATTCAGGAGGCTTACGCAACCCAGATTCAGGAGATCCAGACCAACATCACCAATCTCCAGAACGACATGCGCAAGTATGATCAGGAAATCATCAACATCAATAAACTCATTGCTGACGTAAACGGCAACATCACCGACATCAACGGTGAGATCATCAAGATCAACGACCAGATCATCAACATCAACACTCTTCTCGAGAATCTCACATCGCGTATCAGCGACCTCGAGCAGCTCAAGGTCACTGTCGAGGATTTCGGCAGACGCATATCGACTCTCGAGACGCAGATTGTAGATGTTACCAACCGTCTTGATGGCCAGGATGTTAAACTCAACGAACTTGACGGCCGTCTCACTACCGCCGAGGCAAACGCAATCAACGCCCTCAATCTTGCTCAGTACAACTCGACCCGTATCGATGCTCTCCAGAACCTCTACGATCAACTTGCTGCTGATCTGCAGACTGTTCAGGGTTACATCGGCGACATGACAGGTCTCACCAACCTTGCTGACGAAATCCGTGCCCTCAAGGCTAAGGACGAGAACCTCCAGCAGCAGCTCGACGCACAGTCGCAGAAAGACCAGGAACTTGACGCCGCAATCAAGGCTGTCGATGATGCCCTTAATACCCACCTCCAGCAGTATGCTACCGACCTTGAGGCCCTTCAGAATCGCGTTAAGGCAAACGAGGACGCCATTCAGGAAATCAAGAACGAACTCGAGCGTGTCACAAAACTTGAGAACCGTCTGAACAGCCTCATCACCAGCATGATCGTTCAGGGTGTCTATAACCCCGTATTCGGTACTTTCTCGCTGCCTATTGGTGTTCAGAGCAACATGCTTGTCAACTACTACGGTTACAGCGAAAAACAGAACTACTCGTTCCCCAGCACCCAGCAGATCGCTTCCGTCGACAACCAGCCTCAGCTTACCCAGGCCGAATATGACGTACTTCAGGCCAGCGGTCTCGTTCCCGACCAGATCAACAATGGCGATGTCCTAATCGAGCAGCAGGACGCCAACCTCGGTAAGGTATTCCTGACCATCAACCCCAACAACGTTGACTTCACAGGTGGCGACCTTACTCTCGTCAACAGCCAGGACAATGCTTGCACCGTTAAACTCAAAAACCTCAAGCGCAGTGACGAAATCCTGAAATTCGGTTACTCGGCACGTGCCGCACAGAACGGTTTCTATGAGGCTGACGCTTATCTCGAGCCCAACCTCTCCGCCATTGAGGATGTTCGTGTAAAGATTGACGCCAACCTCAAGACCTCCGTCAAAGACATCCTCTCTGATGGCCGCAGCGGTCTCCGCTCCAATGTCCTCAACCTCATGAAGGCTCTCTACGATCAGGTTAACGGTATGCTCCCCGCATACGGTCTCAAGGCCGCATGGAATGTCAACGGTCAGAACTTCGCCGTTTACTCTAACTACAATATCGCTGCAACTACCTTCCGTCCTCTCTCGTTCAGTTTCATGTACGGCCAGAGCGCAGGTAACCGCCGTCTCCCCATCGTCGACCCCATCAGCAACGCCATCATCGACATCAACGCCGGTGACTACTACATTGATTTCTCTGATATAAAAATCAATGTAAATACCGACGGTATTAAATTCGACTTCACTTTCACTGACATGGAACTCAATTATGACGGTTCGTTCAATGTAACTGTCAGCGGTGAAGTCGACGGTAAGAATGTTACACTCTCCGGTGAGGTTGATCCCAAGGATCTCAGTGCATTCCTCGAAAGCATCAGAAAGCAGTTCAACCAGCAGGCTAATGAGAAGTGGAATGCTGACGTTCAGCGTGCATTCCAGAGCGCTCTTGAACAGCTCAACACTCGCATCGATGATGCCATCAGGCAGGCTCTCTTAGATATGCAGGGTAAGATCAACGATAACATCGACAAGATGATTACCGATATCCAGGACGAGATCAACAACAAGGTTGGTTCCTACATCGACCGCTTCAACTCGTTCATCAACCGCTACAACAACATTGCACGTCGTATCAACAAGTTCCTCGACAATCCTAACTACTACCTGCAGCCCACTATCTTCTATCGTGGCAGCAACCAGCGTGACTTCCTCCTCAGCACCAACTCCGCTAACCCGACAGTTCTTGTCAAGGACGGTGGTGACGCCTTCATGATCTACGCTACATCGTACAACGCCGAGATTGTTGCTCCTTCCTACAAGAAGGTTGTCGCAGTCACCGATGTTATCGACAATGCTACCGGCCGCAGCGTTTCCAATGCCCAGGCACAGTGCGTCGCCATCAACCGCAGCGCTGACTTCCTCGCTCAGGTTTGCCCCGGCTACCAGAAGCGTTTCGTCATCCCCACATCGAACATGAAGCCCGGCTACACCTACGAGATCCTCTACACCGCAGTAGACTATCAGGGTGTTACAGCAACCGGCCGCTACTACGTGACCATGCGCTGAGCCATATCTAATGATTGAAGTGTTTTCAAATCTGTTTCCTTAAAGACGGACACGGCAATACACATTAATATATAATATGCGGATTCCCGCAATCCGGTTTTAGGAACAGATTTGACACATTTCAGTAGTATAGAAAACCATTAAACTTTAACAACATGAAACTCAGCAAGATTTTACTCTCTGCGGCTCTGTTTATGGCGGCGCTTCCCGCCGTAGCACAGGAGGAGGTCACTGAATACAAATTCACTCCCCACTGGTTCCTGCAGACTCAGATAGGTGGTCAGGAGACTCTCGGTGAAGGTGCTTTCGGCAAACTCACCTCTCCTAACGCCCAGTTGGCCGTTGGCTACAAATTCAATCCCTACGTGGGCATGCGACTTGCCGTCAACGGATGGCAGAGCAAGGCAGTCATCGACCTCGAAAAGACATATCGTTGGAAATGGAACTATGTCGCTCCTACAGTCGACGTCCTTTTCGATATGACAAACATCCTCGGCGGTTATGATCCCAACCGTCTGGTTGACGTGAACATCTTTGGCGGTATCGGCGCCAATGTCGCCTGGCACAATGATCGGGCCAACAACATCTCCAAGGCTTACGAGGCTGTATATCATGAGCAGCCCATGGGTCTTCTCTGGGATGGCACGACCACACGTTTTGTCGGTAAGTTCGGCGTAGACGTCAACTTCAACATCACCGAGCACTTCGCACTTGGTGTTGAACTTCAGGCCAACGTCCTCCCCGACTCGTACAACTCGAAGAAAGCCGGCAACGCCGACTGGTATTTCAACGGTCTCGTTGGAGCCCGCTTCACTTTCGGCAAGAAGTACACCAAGTCTACCCGTGTTATCGAACCCGTCGAGCCCAAGATTGTCGAGCGCATTGTCGAGCGCGTAGTCGAGGTTCCCGTCGAGAAACCTGTTCAGACAGTTGTCGAGCAGGCTCCTGTCGAGAAGCCCTACCGTGTAGACATCTTCTTCACCATCTCGAACACAACTGTCAACAGCAACGAGATGAATAAGGTCAAGGACATGGCCGATTACCTCAAGGCAAACCCCGGTAAGAATGTAGTCATCACCGGTTACGCTGACAAAGGCACCGGCACACGTGCCATCAACCTCCGCCTCTCCAACCAGCGTGCTCAGACCGTGGCCCGTCTCCTCCGTGAGAAATATGGCATTTCTGCCGACCGCATTACAGTCAAGAGCATGGGTGAGGCCGAAGACCAGCCTTATGGCGATCCCATCAAGAACCGTGTGGCAATTTGCATCGCTGACTGATATCACACTTTTCAATATTTCTGACACCCCGGCAGACATCATGTTGCCGGGGTGTTTTTGTTGACATATAGTCATGTTCTTGCGCGAACTGGGCCTTTATTAACATTTTTAACCTTCTGAAAGGATAAGTTTTGCATTTGAAAGGCAAATAATTATTATATTTGTACCTTGAAATTTTAATATAGTGTAATCCACTGATCAATTCTATATCCACATCAACTAAATCATTAATCTCTCTGATCTCAGAACGAGTTTATTAACCTTCCACTTTAATATGAAGAGACCAATACATTCGAGGCTTAGGAAACTTGCTCTTTCCGTCATGCTTTCCGCAACAGTGCTGCCCGCTGCCGCACAGTTGGGAGATGACGGCTTCTATCGTGTCAAGAATACGGTGACAGACCGTTACATCTACATTACAGACAACAAAGGCAAGGTCAACGTTTCATCTACTACTATCGACGCACTTGCCATCCAGCTCTGGAAGGGTGACGAAAAGGCTGTTTGCGACCCCGCCACTGTACTATATTTCAGTCGTAAGAGTCAGGGCCACATCAGCAGTGACTACGACATTACATCCCAGGGTACGGGAATCTATCAGATTATAGGACGGTATGTCACGCTGATGAAGACCGGAGACGCATACTTCGCCTATGGCCGTGACAGCGGTGTCACCAAATACCTTGGTGACGCCAATGCGTCGGATGATGCCGAAGGCTCTATGTCGAGCGAGGTCGCCGCACCCTCCTCCGGCCAGCCTGATCGCCGCAAATGGTATGTCCAGCCCATCACTACAACCGGAGAAAACTACTTCGGCGCTCTGCCTCGCGTGACAGCCGGTGGCAGACATTACGCCCCTATGTTTGCTTCATTCCCGTTTAGTGCCTACTCTCAGGGAGTGAAAATCTTTACCGTGACCACTTGCGCCTACGGCATGGCTGTGGCCGAAGAGGTCACCGGCACTATCCCCGCCAACACTCCCTGTTTCATCGAGTGTCCCTCGACCTCGCCTTCCGGCAACCGTCTGAATGTCGGTGGCACCGGTTCTGCTGTCAGCGGAAACCTCCTCGGAGGTGTTTACTTCGAGAATTATATGGCCACCCACCTCAATCTCACTCCTTATGACAAGAACACCATGCGCATGCTCGGCACAATGCCCGACGGCTCGCTGGGCTTTGTCACGGCCGACCTGTCATATCTCCCAGCCAACCAGTGCTACCTGAAGGTCCCCGCTGGCTCTCCCGCAAACATCAAGGTCGTCACACGTGCCGAGTACGAGGCTGCCATCTCTGCGATGCCTACATCGGTAAGCATAGACCAGACCGCTTCTAAACTATACGAAGGCTCCACCCTCCAGCTCAACGCCAAAGTTTCCCCCTCAGGCGCATCTTCCGCCGACCTCAAATGGTCATCCTCCGACACTTCTGTCGCGACTGTCTCCGCTTCCGGTCTCGTGACTGCTGTCGCAAAAGGCTCCGCTACAATTACGGTCACCACCATCAATGGGCTGACAGCCTCATGCACAGTCACGGTCGCCCCGAAATACCCCGAGTCCGTGTCTGTTTCTCCCGCGACACTTAAACTCTACGCCGGCGAGAGCGCTAAACTCACCGCCTCGGTTTCGCCCTCCGATGTCGGTCAGCCTGCTCTTACATGGTCTACTTCTGACGCCTCTGTCGCAACTGTTTCTTCCGACGGCACGGTCAATGCCCTTAAGGCCGGCAGCGTCACGATCTCCGCTTCCTCTGCCAACGGCAAGAGCGCTTCATGTGTCTTGACTGTCGCTCCCGAATATCCCGAGTCCATCTATCTCAACACCGGATATGTCTCGATCAACGCCGGTCAGGAGACAACACTTGCCGCGACTATAGTTCCCGCCGATGTCAAGAATACTACTCTGACATGGTCCTCTTCCGACAACTCCGTCGCTACTGTTGATGCCAACGGCAAGGTCACTGGCGTTAAGTTCGGCAATGCCGTCATTACAGTTTCGTCACCCGGCGGAGCATCGGCAAGGTGCAACGTATACGTCACCCAGCCGCTCCCCGAGCGACTCGACATCAACCTCTCCGACGCCATTATCGAGGTTGGCGACAAAGTCACCCTTCGTGTATCGTCAACTCCCGCCAATGCGCTGCTCAATCTGACATGGAATTCTTCCGATGCAAATATCGTATCAGTCAGCGCTTCCGGTAGCACAGCCGAGATTACAGCCGTTGCTCCCGGCGAGGCAGTTGTCACCGTCACCTCATCCGACAACGGTGTGGCTGCAACCTCTGCTATCAAGGTGCTCCCCGCTGGCATACCTGCGACTGCAATCAACCTAACTCCACGCAGTCTCAACCTTTATGAAGGCGAGACAGGCCAGTTCACCGCCACCATCGAGCCTGAGAACACTAGCAACAAATTCATCATCTGGACCTCCAACAACGAGTCCATCGCCCGCGTCGATGCCAATGGCCGTGTCACGGCCGTCGGCGCAAGCACCGTCCCCTGCATCATTACCGCCCGTTGCGGAAAGGTCTCCCGTACCGCCACAGTCCGTGTCACCCGCTTCGTCCCCGTTGAGTCCATCGAACTCAATCCCACTGAACTTGCTGTAAAAGTCGGATACCAGTACACTGTCAATGCACGAGTCACTCCTTCCGACGCGACCAATGCGACCCTCGCATGGACCAGCAGTGACGAATCCGTGGCCACAGTCGATGCCAATGGCCTAGTCATCTTCCGTGGCGTAGGCAATGCTGTGATAACCGCTTCCGCCACCGATGGCAGCGGAGTCTCCGCCACCTGCAATGTGACAGGCCTTCCAGTCCCTGTTGAATCAATCGAACTCAGCCGGACCTCAGTCACAGCCGACGAAGGCACATCATTCACCCTCACCGCTCAGGTCAACCCTTCTAATGCCACCGACCGAACCCTGACATGGACAAGTAGCGACGCCTCTGTCGCCACCGTTGACAACGGCACAGTCACGCTCCACAGTCCTGGCAACGCCATAATCACCGTTACTGCAAACGACGGTAGCGGAATCTCAGCCGCCTGTGCTGTCACTGTATTGGCTAAGGTCATCCTTGTCGAGTCCATCCAACTTACCCCTGCCGAACTCAGCCTTAAGGAAGGCGAATCCCTTACGCTCACAGCCACTGTTCTTCCCGAGAACGCCACCGACAAATCCCTCTCATGGCAGAGCAGCAACGAGAGCGTAGCCACCGTCGATAACACAGGCAAGGTCACCGTCCTCACCGCCGGTACCGCAGTAGTCACCGTATCCGCCCTCGATGGTAGCGGCGTCACCGCCACTTGTACAGTCCTCGGCACAGCCGGAATCCTCGACCTCCTCCCCGATTCCACAGCCACAGTCCCCGTATACACCATTGACGGCATCCTTCTCCACAAGGCCGCCGACGCCGAAACACTCCGCCGTCTCACCCCCGGCCTCTACATCATCGGCACCCGCAAAATCCTCCTCCACTAATCCCCCGCTATGGAAAGGCGGCCTCCCTGCCGACCTTATAATGGAATTGCGGCCTCCCTGCCGCCGATTTGCCCCCTCCGCACTCTTTCACGCCCCGCGCCACCCCGCGGGGCGTCCCTTTATTATGGACCTCCGCCATCTCGCCGTCCTTACCCCAACTCTCATACCTCATCCATAACTCATATCCCCCTATGCTGGATTCCGTCGCTTCCTCTGGATTAATCATGATTAATCGTTATTATTCTGGATTCTCAAGTCATATGCCATGCCGCCCGTATCCCATCTCTAATTATCCCCCAACTCCATCTGTTTGCTTTAATAAATGTTAAATCTTCAATTAGGTATTGACATTGCCATCCGGATGTTGTATCTTTGCATCACCTTTATCGCGCGTTTAATAATGGAAAGGCGGCATCCTGCCGCCCATACCCCTCCCCCAGAAAATAAAACCTTTAATTACTAATCTCTATGCCCTAAAACCTATTTAATCCTCCCATCCCCAAATCAAGGGATTAAAGTCTCAAGAGCACAATCCCTCTTGTACAGCCAACCCATCAACCCTCATTCTTTTTCTAAAAAACGCACATCCAATGTTTTTCAACGACGACAGTTCCGTCATACGCAGATCC
>CALKRW010000054.1 GCA_937989585.1 uncultured Porphyromonadaceae bacterium
ATCTTGGCACTGTTTTATGACTCCCATGCTGTCCCAGCATGCTCCGGTCTCTCCAATGCATAGTAGGTGTATTCGGTGGTTACCTTTTTTGTAATCTGCGAAAAAGCAACCACCGAAAATAATATAAATAGTGTTGATATATTCCGTTTCATTAATTACCAACCCAGAAGTTCGTCAAGTTTTTTATGCAACGAGTCTCCTCTTTGTTCAAGATCTTTTTTTATTGCTTGTTTCGCAACCGCCTTTGCCATATTTTGATTATATGCAATACGAACTAAAACTTCTTTGTTATTTCCATTAACTACACGATAGGTCTCAACAACAGGCACAACGCGACCAATGCTTTGTGATATTAAGTTTTTAGAGGCCATTACACTGCGTGTTATTGATGCAGCATCACCTTGTCCTATTTGTTCATTTGTTACAGTATTCTCTATCAGGGCTGTTACTTCAGTCTGAATTTGTCCCGCTAGGTTTTGTTTTGCTAGTTCTTGAGCCTGCATTTTTGCAGCATCATAGTTGCCACCAACACTCATGGCTTCAGCCATAAAAAATAGAGGGAACCCTTCTGAATCATATTGATATTGCATCATATATGATTTATCTAACTGTTTCTCTAAGGGCAGTGCACCTGGTGCCGCTTTCCATCCTTCTTTTGCAAGACGTTTTGCTTCTTTTCGAGCATCTTTGCTTGCCTTCTCGTTGAGTTCTTTTTTTGATGCTTTCGCGATTTCTAATCTTTCCTTACGCTGCTCCTTTGTCGACTGTGCGTAAGAAATGATTGATCCTAAAACTAGCACCAATACGATGAACCTCCATAAAAAGTTTTTCATTGCAGGATTGTGATAATGTATTAGTGTTGGCAGACTCACAATCCAACAAATTAAGAAAAAAAAGCGTGAGAGTCTTTACTATTGCTCGTCCCACTTTTCTGAGGCTCTGACATTGCCCATCGGAATTGAACGAGCAACGAGAGGCCTCACGCAAATATGTAAAAAGTGCGATCGGCAAATTTGCTTCCATCTCGAAAGGCTACGCCGAAACACGATAATTTTACATATCCACAAGCCATCTACTGTTGCCACATTCTTGATTCCGTTTAAGAAACTGTCAGATTTCAGAAAAGTCAAGAATGAGCGTAGGTAAACGCTTCTTATTACTATGTCCGCATCCCACCCACTTTAACCCATATCGGGCCTCTGTGTGCGATATGCGTTGCAAAACTACAAAAAGTTTTTAAATGTTGCACTATGCTGCAAGTAAAAAAAATTTACTTTAGGACGAATTTTAGTCTCTTTTTCTTTTCGCAAAAAGTTTATATCCACTTATAGAACAGAAAGCGATGTTTAATAATGCGACGAATGAAAGACCCGCTATGGCCCATCCGCCAGGATACCCTAAAACGATTATAGAATAAGCAATGAGACAATATCCTATAGTATACAGCATTATGAACAGTTGAGACATGACGGATAGTTCCCTATCGTTACCGAAACTGCTCAAGCCGCAAAGTATCAATATGACCCCGGTGCCTATGCACAGACCTCTGGTCAAGAAAGTTATTCCGAAACACATAATGCCCTGCCCGAACCACCATAAACACGAAAACAACCGAACCGCCCGTCTCATCTCTCCCCTCCTTCCCATAACAACGCACCCACAGATTATATGGCAGATAAGAAATTATGAAATCAATATATTGTTGAATCTGGGATATATTTTCTAATTCTTGAGTTTGAAAGCCACCACATGATTAAGCATAATTTATTAAATTTTGCGTTGAAGATTGTGCTGTCACCTCCTGAAAATGCAATAGCGTCATCCGAATTAAAAACATTTACGCCATCCGAATTAAACACTGAAAGATCGGTGTATAATGTAAAATCGGACGTTCGGTGTACTTTTTTCATATTAATTGCTTCGGCTGAAATCGTGTCAAATCCCCATGATAAGAGATTGTTAATATGAATAATAAATTTTGTGGTATCAAAAGGGACAGAATCTGATATTTTGTCAAGATACTTATCTCCCGTATAACCAACCCGTCCTGAATATATTCGATAAGTGCTGTCTATCCTTGCTATTAAAGACCAAGAATACCCATAATGACCATATGAATAATAAATTACAGGTCTGTCCTTCAGCAAAGTATACAACGAATCAGGCAAAATTTGTTGTAAAATATTACTTGATGTAGTATTACTCAAATTTGACATAGAATTCGCCAAAATTGAGAATAAGAAGGAAAAAATTAATAGTATAGGGATAATAATAATTTTTTTCATCGGAAAGAGGGTAAGAGTGATGGATCTGGAACAATCTTTCTTTCCGGTCCATGATTTATTCCGGTATTAATAAAATGAATTCCCATTACTCTAAGTATCAGGTTCTCCGTTCGTATTGCTTGAACGTGCTGTTGATCATTGCCCAATCCGGTAGCGTTGGATCTTCCATGTCCTATTATTTCATGTCCGGTAGTTACGGCCCTTCCATTGGGGTGCTCTCCATTTAGAATAATAAGAGAATGAGAACCATTTTTGGTGAGGGTAGTGACCCCACCTCCCCCTTCGTTTACAATTAACTCAACTGGCAGTCCTCCATTTTTTTCTAGGATTAATGGCATATATGGACCAATATCTCCGTTCATAAATGCAGGCAAGAATGCGTCCTCTGCTTGATTTGATAACACTCCGGATCCTTGGATATATTCTACTTTATGCACATCATTAGAGTTGATAGTATTGACTACCATTTCTACTAATGCCTTTTGGTCTTCATTTAATGTTCTTCCACTGAATGCAGAAGAAAGGGCATCTTTAGAAATCGGCGCAAAAGATTTACCATTTTTTTTCTTCCCGGATTGAACAATAAGATTTCTGAAGTTATCAAATTCATTACCTGGGAACATAGTTTTAAAGTCTTCTACTGCCTTAGCAGCATCCTCTTTAGTCACTCCCTCTATTACACAACCGGTGGGATCAATGCAATTCACAGGGTTTCCACCACAATATGAATATGGCGAAAGATGAGAATACGCTTGGCTACTTAGTGGATAAAGTAACGCAATTAATAATAAGTGTAAATATTTCATTTTGACAGTATTTTTTCTTGTATATACTTCTGAGTCTCTATTGCTTGATTTTTTCGACGCACTCTGATTTCTTCTGTTTCTTCTGTCATATATGTATGATCGAACCTCCATTTTGTCTCATCCATTAGGCGTAGCAAATAAACCGCATAATCATCAATAATATTTCCGGTCTTCATTAGATAATCCTTAATTATTTGTTCCAAAGACTTACCACATATTATCAATGCATTTGGATTCATCGGATAGAACTCTAATGATCTGCTTGCGCAATAATAAGTAAACTCATCATATCGATGAAACTTTTCTTTATATCCAAAAGCGAGTTCGGCCATTTGACTGGCAACTGTCTGAAAATCTGTTAAAGGTGTCATATATGTACCGACAATCACAGCAGAATCACATATTTCAAAATCCTGCTTTATCCACCATGATGGGTTCATCTGATTAGTCGTCAATTCAAGATTTATCCATTCTTCCGGCGTAAATTTATCCTCATCTTTATACATAATATAACTATGCCGCGGAGCGTAAGCCAATGACACATCGGCATTTAATTCATTTGCAAGGATTTTATACAGCCAAGGGAGTGATCGACATTGACCTTTATGTGTTTTTAGCGTCCTGCTGACAAATTGTCGCTCCCATGGCTCACTATAAATTGAAAATGTTTCAAAGTCATAGGTATAAGGTGTATAGCCATTCCCAGACAAGGGACTGACTATATATGAACTTATGGCCAATTGCATGCCTGTTTTGTATGTCTCGAGTTTATTTACCTTATAAAATGAACGGATAAATGCCTTTATTCTATCAATCTCATTACAGAAATCTGTGTAATAATCCAATTTCCCCTCATAATATGCCCATTCGGCAAGAAATACTGCTCTTTTTATAGACAGACTATCCCGTCCGGCAAGCATTTCTGACATTTCATTGAAAGCGTATAAATAATAATCCTCAGTTTTTTGGGGTTGTGCTTGCACATGTAACTGAAAGAAAAGTAATATTATATATAATAACAACTTTTTCATATTCACAAAATTACAATTTAATTTTGAATATTTTGAATATGCAAAAGATGTTTAATAACATATTTTATCACAAACCTATGATTATTGGTCTCAAAGCCGATATTGCATAGACTACCATGACTAAAACCCTAACTGACAATGTTTACCGTCAGTCCTGTATGGCTAATTGCAATAAATATTTCATGTAAGAATGAAATATTTATCAAACAATACCCGTCTGTATAACAACGTCAGATGTGCGATTTGATCTTCCGATTAACGTCAGATGAAGTCAATGGTGTTGATTCACCCCTTAAAGATAGAGTTATGGCGTTAATTGGTGCCAATGATAGTATATCTAAACTCGCTTTATGAGTTATACGATTCTTTTCGCGAAAGCGCGGAAGCGATAAGAAACCGAACGGCGCAGATGATAAGATCCGTTCCCGAAAGCGCGGCTCCACCACTACTCCCTACTCTAAAAATAATTACGACTTCTTTTTGAAGAATTTTCCAATCCAAGCAGCCAGTATAGGCCCAAAAATACCGGCCACAGCCCCTGCAAAGCCCACGATTACATATTCTTGCCAACCTTTAGTAAACCAGTTTCGATCCAAAATAAGGTTTAGCAAATAACACATAAAAGCCATGAAAGCCCAGACTATGACGAAAGCCAATATAAGGGTGAGGTTCTTTTTCATAACTACTGCCAAGAGTTGTAAGTTCGACGGCAAAGTTACGAAATTTATTTCATGAAACATCCCGGCACGGAGATGGCGAAAAAATCGTGGAGAGGATTTTATCGGCTCCGATGTAGAGGGTAGCGACCATGGTCTTATGGCGGTGGGCGGAATAACGGCGGAAGTCCTCGGCGGAGTTTCCAACGGGGTGCGTTTGGTGGCGAGGGCCGGGTTTGGTTTATACGGCGATTTTTATTACCTTTGCCCTCGGACAGAACCATGGACGAGATTGTAATTAACAAACCGACTCTCCAGCAGTCGCGCGAACGCCTGACGGTGTTCCTTCAGCAACGCAAACTGCGCCGCACGCCCGAGCGCTTCGCGTTGCTCGAGAGGGTCATGTCCCAGACCTCGCACTTCTCGATCGAGGACTTTCATTCACGCCTCGAGGCCGAAGGCTCGTTCCACGTCTCCAAGGCCACGGTCTACAACACCATGCAGATTTTCCTCGAGGCCGGCATCGTCCGCCGCCACTCGTTCAACGGCCGGGCGCAGTATGAGCCGGTCGAGCCCGGTGGACGCAACCACCACCATCTGGTCTGCACACGCTGCGGCAAGGTCCGGGAAATCGATGACAAGAATTTAGCCGATGTTGTCTCGCACAAACGTTATCCGGGTTTCGAGCCATCTTACTTCTCGCTCTACGTCTACGGTCTCTGTCCCCATTGCCGACGCAGGAAATAGAAAAAAACTTTCACCAAAACATACGATTTCTAACAATCAAATCATCACATCAAGCAAATGAAAGCAGACGTACTCTTAGGTCTCCAATGGGGTGACGAAGGCAAAGGCAAGGTTGTCGATGTCCTGACTCCCCGCTACAACATAGTCGCCCGTTTCCAGGGCGGTCCCAACGCCGGACACACCCTTGAGTTCGACGGAAAGAAATTCGTTCTCCGCTCTATCCCCTCCGGCGTCTTCCAGCACGGCCAGATCAACATCATCGGCTCTGGCGTCGTGTTCGATCCTGTTCTATTCGCCCAGGAGGCCCGCGAACTCGAGGCCGCAGGCGTCGACCTCAAGGCCGTCCTCAAGATTTCCCGCAAGGCCAACATCATCCTGCCTACCCACCGTCTGCTTGACGCCGCCGGCGAAAGCGCCAAGGGCAAGTCGAAAATCGGCACCACCGGCAAGGGCATCGGTCCCTGCTACACCGACAAGATTTCGCGCAACGGCCTTCGTCTCGGCGACACCGAGGACAACTTCTCGACAAAATACGAGGCCGCCCGCCAGCGCCACCTCGACATGCTCGCCGCCCTCGGCGCCAAGGTTGACCTTCCCGCGCTCGACGAGGCCGAGGTCAAGTTCTTCGACGCCCTCAAGTACGTTTCCGATTTCGACCTCATCGACTCCGAGATTTATGTCAACAAATGTCTTGCCAAGGGCGAGAGCGTTCTATGCGAAGGCGCCCAGGGCACGATGCTCGACATCGACTTCGGCTCGTATCCCTTCGTGACATCGTCCAACACCGTCTGCGCCGGCGCCTGCACCGGACTCGGTCTCGCTCCCAGGCGCATCGGCGAGGTCTTCGGCATCTTCAAGGCATACTGCACCCGCGTCGGTGCCGGTCCCTTCCCCACCGAACTCTTCGACGCTACCGGCAAGGAAATGCGTGACCGCGGCCACGAATACGGTGCCGTCACAGGCCGTGAGCGCCGCTGCGGCTGGATCGACCTCGTCGCCCTGCGCTACGCCATCATGCTCAACGGCGTGACACAACTCATCATGATGAAGTCCGACGTCCTCGACACCTTCGACGAAATCCGCGCGTGCACGGCCTACGAAATCGACGGCGCAGTCACCTCCGATATGCCATACGACCTGAACCGTCCGGGCATCAAGCCTGTCTACACCACCCTGCCGGGATGGAAGACCGACCTCACCGCCTGCCATTCGGAAGACGAACTGCCAACAGTCTTCATGGACTATGTGGCATTCCTCGAGAAAGAACTCGATACCCCCATCTCGATCATCTCGGTAGGTCCCGACCGCACACAGACCATTGTGCGCTCCAAGGCACGCCTCAATCCCTGCAAATAATTTTTTAGCGAGCGCTCATATATTCGAAATACCATACAAAACCATCCTTAAACTGCCGGAACTATGGCTAAAGTCAAACCCTTCAAGGGCATTCGCCCTCCACGCGAACTCGCCGACAAAGTCGCCTCGCGTCCCTACGACGTCCTCAACTCCGAAGAAGCCCGCGCCGAAGCCGAGGGCAATCCCATGTCCCTCTACCATATCATCAAGCCCGAGATAGATTTCGCTCCAGGCACCGACGAGCACGCTCCCGAGGTCTACCGCAAGGCCGTCGAGAACTTCGCCGACTTCCGCCAGAAAGGCTGGCTCCGTCAGGACCCCGAAGAGCATTACTACATCTATGCCCAGACGATGGACGGCCGCACGCAGTACGGTTTCGTTGTCGCCGCCAACGTCGACGACTACCTGAACGGCGTCATCAAGAAGCACGAACTCACACGCCGCGACAAGGAGGAGGACCGCATGAAACATGTCCGCGCCCAGAACGCGAACATCGAGCCTGTGTTCTTCGCTTTCAAGGACAACGCCGTCCTCGACGAGATTCTGCGCCGCGTAACCTCCGCCCCCGCCGAGTACGACTTCACCGCCGAGGATGGTTTCGGACACCACTTCTGGATTGTCGAGGACCCCAAGGACATCGCCACCATAACGGCTGAGTTCGCCGCAATGCCCGCACTCTACATCGCCGACGGTCACCACCGCACCGCCGCAGCAGCACTGGTCGGCGCCGAGAAGGCCCGCAACAATCCCAATCACCGCGGCGACGAGGAATACAACTTCTTCCTGGCAGTGGCATTCCCCGAGAGCCAACTCAAGATCATCGACTACAACCGCGTGGTACGCGACCTCAACGGCCTGACTCCCGAGCAGTTCCTCGACAGGCTCCGCGAGAACTTCGACGTCACCGACAAGGGTACGGAAATCTATCATCCCGCCCGCCTGCACGACTTCGCACTCTACCTCGGAGGACACTGGTACGAACTCACCGCCAAGCCCGGACGCTACAACGATGCCGACCCCATCGGTGTGCTCGACGTGACCATCTCCTCCGACCTCATCCTGCGCGACATCCTCGGAATCACTGACCTACGTTCGGACAAGCGCATCGACTTCGTCGGCGGCATCCGCGGCCTCGAGGAACTTCAGCGCCGTGTCGACTCGGGCGAGATGGCAATGGCGCTCGCCCTCTATCCCGTTTCCATGAAGCAACTCATGGACATCGCCGACTCGGGCAACATCATGCCTCCCAAGACTACGTGGTTCGAGCCTAAACTCCGTTCAGGCCTGATCATCCACACACTCGACGACTGATTTCAGGACTCGATCATACACAGCGGTGGGTCATGCGGTGGATAAACCACTCGCGGCTCACCGCTGTTAATAAGTAACTCTTAAAAATTAGTTTATATTATTCATGAAGTAACTGGTCTTTGGTGCAGCGATGAAATTCTTGTCTTTTGGCCGCTTTCCGTCCTCGTCATCAGGCTTGTAGACCACTACAAGCCATCTTCCTCGAACGAAAATCAATCCAAAATCCTTCAAATTTCATTCACTGCTAATTTTTGCGAGTTACTTACAAAGACAGAACCGAAGTGTTAAACAAAATCGAACAACTATGCGTAAGACACTGTTACTAACCCTATTGTCTCTCTTAACGGTCTTTGCCGCCGGCGCCGCTCCCAAAAGGACAGGCTCCGCCGTCAAGGCTCCGGATTTCGCTTACCCGAAAACCGTCATCGCAGACGCCGAGAAGGCTTACGATGCCGCCTTGAAAAGCGGCAACGAGAAAGACCAACTGAAGGCCGCCATCCAAATCTATCTGGCCGACATATCCATTGACAACTCCTCGTCGGACAAGTCCATCAGGGCGTTCGACAAGCGCGTCAGCAAGTTCGGGACGAAGAGCGTAAAGGCCGTCGCCACGCTCTTCAAGGCCTCGGCATACGAATTCGCCCTGAATCAGGACCGATACAAATACAGACAGCGCGATCTGCCCCTGACGCCACGTCCCGCCGACCTCTCCGAATGGTCCGAGGGAATGTTCAAGGCAGTCATAGACTCGCTGGCACGCGAGGCATACAGCCTCTCCGACAAGACACCCATCGAGGAATTCGAGGGCATAGTCATCGCCGACGACCTGACCCGCAGTTTCTTCCCCACCGTCCGCGACTTCGTCGCCACCTACATGATTGGCAACATGCCTTATCTTAGGACTGCCAAAGAAAACGCTGAACTATGCAGGGAAATTGCCGACATGCATCCGTCTCACAGCAATCCATGGTATGCATGGAACACGCTTGCCATCACAAGTGACAATAATCTCATTGGGAAAAAAGAAACGGAAGCCTACCTTGACCTGTATGAGTCACAGCCTCAGGAAACTGGACGAGCATACACACTTAACAAAATCCTTTTCAACCTTAGCAATATACGCAAGACTCATGAGCAGCAAGTCGCATTCGCCGATTCCGCCCTGACGGTATTCAAGGGCTACTGGATCGAGAACCAGATTGTAAATACGCTCAATGAACTTCTCAACCCGTTTTTGTCGATTTGTTCAAAAGGAGAAAATGCAGCCGCAGAGAATGAGAAAGTAGCACTTAAAATCGAATACGCCAATACTCGTTCCGCCATCATACGCATATACAACTTCAAGGACAAGAAAACTGCCCAATCAGCATATAAATCCGGTTTAGGAGCCTATAAGCCCGTTCAGGAGTACAAGATGAATTTCGGAAGAATATCTTCCGACACCCGTGACACGACACTGACCGTTACACTTCCAAGAGGATGCAATGCAATTGTCGGAGATATGCCTGATGCCGACTACAAGAAAGACCCCCCCCTTTATATTGACGCTTATGAACTCTCTCCTGTTGTGGTAACCCAAGGCAAGCGCCGTGTACTTTACGTTCTGGACGCATCTACCGGCGCTCCGGTAAAGGACGTTACCGCTTCGGCTGTAAGTACCCGAAAAGGTAATAAAGTCACAACGCTCGGTAAGACCGATTCAAACGGTCGCTTGATATTTGACTGCCCCAAAGAAAGTAACCTGAGACTTACCTATCGCAACCATTCCCACACATACAAATCGGTCTACTTCCATAACTACTCCGAAGCAAGAGAGAATCGAAACAATATAGGCATTACGACCGACCTCGGCGTGTATAAACTTGGTGCGGAAGTACGCTATGCGGGATTTGTCGCCGATACTCTCGGAGCAATTGCAGGTCAAGAAATTGAAGTTGAACTCCTTGACACTGAATATAAAACTATCTCAACCGCTGAAGTCAAGAGTGACAGTTTCGGTCGCTTCACAGGCTCCTTCAAACTCCCTGAAGAGACTCGTACAGGCCAGTTTCGGATCCAGGCTTCAGACGAAGATAATGGATACGATTATACCTATTTCCAAGTAAGCGATTTCAAGATGCCCGCATTTAAGGGCGATTCGATAGCAGTCTACGGCGCAGGACCGACCAAACCCTACATCACCGCAGAAGGCCGAATCATCACATATTCCGACTTCCCTGTTTCCGATGCCCGAATCAATATCAAAGTAAATAGCGTTGACAGCATTTTCACTACTACAACCGACCTGTACGGACGTTTCTCGCTACGCGTAGACAGTGTCTTCGACTGCGAGGATGTGGCAACTCTTGACAAGAAAGAACTAATCGAACTTCCTTACGAAGATTACTCTGACAATTCCAATGTAACAATAAGCGCCACGTCGCCTGACGGAACAACACTTGAGGTTTTCAACGGAAATGTCTCACAATATCCGAACAAACTCGAAGTGAAAATCAAGGACACACCGATTGATTCGGACAGTGTGCTGACAGTTAAAGCGACCCTCCTTTCACCGCAGAAGAAAGAAATCAAGGGGGATCTTGTATGGCGCATTGAAAACGAAAACGACTCGACAATACTAAGCGGAAAGGCAACTACCGGGGACATAAACATCGACATGACGTCCCTTAAACCGGATTCGTATCAATTAAAAATCGCACCTGCCGACGCACTTGCAGAAGTATCTAAAAGGGAAATTACTGTCTACTCCATGCGTTCGGACTCTCTTCCCGAAGGTGACCTGATCTGGTCGCCTGACAGGATCATGAAGGCTGAAGGCGGAAAACTGACTGCGCGAATACTTGTCGCCTCGCCCGGCGCAAACATATTCTACGGCCCATCGGACAGTCCAACAGATTACAAACATGAATTTCTGAGCGCCGGATGGCATACGCTTTCAGTCAAACCCACATCCAAGGAATCGAGCGAAGTCAAAGTATTCTCACTCCGAAACATCAAGGAGTCCACAATCTCATGGGACGTTCCTAAAAAACCACAGGAACCGAAACTGAATCTCACCATAGAATCGTTCCGCGACAAAGTCTATACCTCAGACAATGAGAAATGGACACTTAGCGTGAAAGATGATAAGAACCGTCCTGTCGAAGCCGCGATTGTTCTCGATGTGTATAACTCCCGTCTGAACGTTTTCGAGGCGCCAGACAATCTTATGCCGGCAAGAGCATTCATTTACAAAATAAATCCCAGTTTCAATTTCCAGGGACGCGGATGGAGTATTCCATTCCAGATTGACGGAGAGTACAAAACGCTTCAAATCAAGGCGCCACTCTGGCCGACATGGAATACCTACAACTTAGGTATATTCTTAGATATGAACCTCATGCGAAGCGCTTCAGAATCCAAGCGCTTATATGGCGCCAGGGCCCCAATGGGTTTTGGTGCAGCAGATTTAGGATTAAAATTAAATGACGAAATGACAGTTGCCTATGGCGTAACACCGAGAAAACAAAAAGTAGCCGCGACTGGAATAGAGGTTTTGGAGGAAAGTGTCGTGGTTAAGGAAGATGCCATGGACAGCGCGGAGGCTCCTGAGGAAGAGGCCGAGGCAGGCAGTTCCGAGAAAGTGGAGGTGAGGGACAGCGGGGCGCCGGATGTGTTCTCGGCACTGTGGATGCCGTCGATCGTGACGGACGCACAGGGCCGGTACGATCTGGACTTCAAGGTCCCGAACGTGCTGACCACATGGCAGGTCGTTGCAACGGCCTGGGACCGCAAGATGAACTCGGCGCATTTCAACAAGACCATTAGCGTCTCCAAACCCGTCATGGTCTCCGCCAACATGCCGCGCTTCGTCCGCGCCGGTGACCGTACGACCGTCATCTCGACCGTGATGAACAACACCGACGCGCCCATGACCGTCAGAATCAACGCCGAGGCCTTCGACGTCGAGACAGACAGCACCTTCGCAACAATCACCCGCGACCTTAGCATCAATCCCGGTGCGAAGGAAACGGTCAGCAATGACATTAACGTGCCGGTGTCGATGCAGAACTCTAAACTCGGCTTCCGCGTGACAGCCATCAGCAAGGATTACAGCGACGGCGAGCAGATAGCCGTTCCGGTGCTTGACGCCGAATCGTTCGTGCGCGAGGCCATCAACTTCTACCTCAATCCGGGCGACACAGAATACTCTACCGACCTTCCCAAAGCAAAGGGACGCGACTTCAAGAGCGAATTCACATTTACGGCCAATCCCATGGCCACCATCCTTGACGCGCTGCCCACACTGTGGAACGATCCCTTCCCGACAGCCACATCGCTCTCCACAGCATACTACGGCGCAAGAATAGTGCTCTCAATCGCAAAAGAGCATCCATCGGTAGCCGAGAAATTCGACCTCAAGGAAGTCGAGAAGCAGTCGGAAGACGCCCTGAAGAAACTCTACGACCTGCAGCGTGCAGACGGCGGCTGGGCATGGGGCTCATGGTCATCCGAATCATCCATTTGGGTTACCACGGCCATCCTCGACAAATTCTACGACCTAAGTCGCCTGAACTATCTGCCCGATAACAAGAAACTTCGCGAATCGCTGACAAGCGCAGTGCGCTACACCGACTCGCGGGTCCGCGACTACGACCTTACCTATGCGATAATCCGTCCCGAGTTCAACAGCCTGACACTGCCGTCGCTCAACGGACAGAAAGTGATTGACAGGACCCTGAACGACATCACGCGCCAGTGGAAGAAGTACGACGCGGACGCAAAGGCCCTCTCGATCATCGCCCTTGCCAACAACAACCGCATGGCTACAGCACGCGGCATCATCAAGTCGCTCGACCAGTTCGCATACGACACACCTAAAAAGGGAACGCAGTTCCGCAACGAGCGCTCGCTCATCGCCTACGGTCATCTGCTCGAGGCTTACGCCGCAGCCGACCCGAAGTCGCGCATCATTGACGGACTGCGCCAGTACCTCATCGTGCGCCGTCAGGCGACCGACTGGGGCAACAGAGGCGTGACCGCATACGTCGTATCGTCCTTCCTGAACTCCGGCACACGCTGGGCACAGCCAACGGTTAACCCGGCACTCTACCTCGACAACAGCACGACTCCAAGCACAATGTCGGCACCAGCCGGCGATGCGATGGTCTACAGCGCCACCCTTCCCACAGACGCCAAGAACCTTCGCCTCGATGTAGGCAATGCCGGAGTTCCCTCGTACGGCGCCATCGTCACCTCATACGTCGCCCCGATGCAGGACATAAAGGCCTACAGCGAGAATGACGAGATCTCCGTCGAGAAACGCCTTCTGGTACGCGACGCCTCCGGCCACATGCAGGATGCTCCCAAAGTCCTGCAGGTAGGCCAGACCGTGACAGTGTCGATCACACTGAAGACCACACGCCCGATGTCGTATGTCAACGTGACCGACCAGCGTCCCGCAACATTCGAGCCCGTCGACCAGATGTCGCACTACGTAGGTCCGTCATTCTGGCGAGCCTCAACCGGCAACGACGTACCTCACTACCGCGAGAACCGCGACGCATCAACACGAATCCTCATCGACTATCTGCCCGAGGGCACACATGTCATATCGTATGACGTGACAGTGAACAACGCCGGCACATACGCCTCCGGCATCGTCACGGCAACATGTGACCGCGCACCGAGCCTGACCGCCCATTCCGCGGGTTCGGTTCTCGAAGTAAAGCCGTAAGCCGCAGGCAAACAGCCGATTGTTTACCAACAATTTCAATGTACTCTATCTGTCGGAGCAGCCCAAACGGTTGCTCCGATGCTTTTTATTCATTACAATGCTATATTATAGCAGATTATGAGGGCGGATGCAAGGAATCCAGTATAGACAGCAGACCCTGCAGGACACGAGGATCGCATCGTTTCCTTCCTCCAGAAGCGGCTCTCTGACCGACATCTCCGTCACGGATGTTCCCTACCCTTACCTTGCTGACGGGAATAGAACGGTGGATGGGATGACTACCCGGCTTAAAAGAATTACCGAGGTGACGTCCCTTTGAGGATTTAGACATGTTTGCAAGTACGGCGTTGACCTTGTCCGACATACTTTCCATAAGGGCCTCCATAGCCTCAAGACGGGCTTCGAGGGCCTCAAGCCGTGCATTGTTGCTTTCGATTGACTGAACAATAGAATTCATAGTTTTGTGTGTTTTTAAATGATTAAGACTGAGTATAAAATTAAATCTGACGCAAAGGTATAATACTGTAAATGAGAAAATCTCGCTCCGGCTGAATAGATTGGCAAAATTAAAATAGTTTATGTATGACGGGAATTAATTTTGCACATACCAATACAAACAAATCTCAATGAATCAAAGGCATAAAAAAATCCGCCGACGCCGGACACTTTGCGTGCCGGAGCGTTGGCGGATGTATTGGGATAATCTTAGGGAGAATCAGAGGATAGTCTCGACAGTGGCGAGCATACCCTTGGCCTGAATCTCATTGAGGAAGTCGGTGACCATATCGGTGAGACCGGGAATCTTGTTGAGGTCGCCATGTTCCTTCCAGATGAGTTCGTCAGCGGCGAGAACGCCTTCAGCAACCTTGCGGGTGTCGCCGGTAGCCCAGAGTTCGGTGAGGAGATCCATAATCTTCTTGTCGTCGTTGGGAACGATGTCGCTGCCGTCGGCACGCTTGCCACCCTTGTAGTAGGTGATGATGGCGGCGAGACCGAGAACGAGGCCCTTAGGAAGTTCGCCCTTGCGCTCGAGGTAGGTCTTCAGGCCGGGGAGATCGCGGGTCTGGTATTTGGGGAAGGAGTTGAGCATGATGCTCGTTACCTGATGGTCGACGTAGGGGTTGTTGAAGCGCTCGAGAACGCTCTCGCCGTACTTCTGAAGTTCGTCCATGGGAAGGTTGAGAGTCTGCATGAGTTCCTCGAACTGCACCTTGTGGATGTACTTGCCGATGACGGGGTGGTTGCAGGCATCGCGCACGATGTCGACACCGCTGAGGAACGATACGGGCGAGAGGACGGTGTGGGGACCGTTGAGGAGTGTCACCTTACGCTCGTGATAGGGAGCCTCGCTGTCGCAGATGATAACGTTCAGACCGCCCTTGTCGGCGGGGAATTCGGCACGGAGTTCCTCGATGCTCATGTTGTCGGGACGCTCGATAACCCAGAGGTGGAAAGCCTCGCCCTGAACAACGACGTTGTCCTTGTAGCCGAGTTTCTCCTGGATGGCGTCAATCTCCTTGCGGGGGAAGCCGGGGACGATGCGGTCGACGAGAGTAGCGCAGACGTAGTTGTATTTGAGGAACCATTCCTTGAAGCCCTCGTAGTCGGCGCCGAGCTCGTCCTTCCAAAGTTCGATGTACTGCTTGATGCAGTCCTTCAGATGGTGGCCGTTCTCAAAGATGAGCTCGCAGGGCATGATGATGAAGCCGCGACGGGGATCGCCGTTGAAGGTCTTGTAGCGACGGTAGAGCAACTGGGTGAGTTTGCCGGGATAGGACGAAGCAGGCTTGTCGGCGAGCTTGCACTCGGGGTCGAAAGTGATGCCGGCCTCGGTGGTGTTCGAGATTACGAAGCGCATCTCGGGCTGATCGGCAAGGCCCATAAAAGCGTCAAACTGCCCCCAAGGCTCGAGGCCGCGGGAAATGACGTCGATGCGTTTGTATGAGTTGACAATCTCTCCGTCGAGACGGCCCTGCAGATTCACGTTGTAGAGATAATCCTGCGCGGCGAGGAGTTTCATCGCGAAGTCGTTGGGTGTGCCCTGAATGATGACTACAGACGAGTTGAAGTCTGTGGTCTCGTTCATGTTCTTGATGATCCAATCGACGAAGCAACGGAGGAAGTTGCCCTCGCCGAACTGAATGATTCGCTCGGGAGCGACCGCCTTGGGAGCGGTGAGTTTGTTCAGTACTTTCATGGTGATGAAAAATTGTTATGTTATTGATTGGTTTTAGTTTGTCTTTGAATTACTGTCGAGGAATCATTTTGCGGGATTCCAGGACTGGGCTCGGGTGAATACCTTTTCGGGGGTGATGTCGCGGACTTCCCTGGCGGTAAGTTTCTTTGCCCAGGAGACACGGTCAGCGGAGGCACCGGGACCCTTGCTACCGTACTCGCCATAACGCGAGGTGCGCTCGTTGTCGGCGCTACCCCAGTTGTTCCAGCCTGCGGGGACGATGTGCGAACCCATCTCGCAGTCGATGAAGTAGGTGTTGGCATAGGGACGCCAGGGACGGCCGAGATAGACCTTGGTGACACCGGGGTCGGCTGTCAGGCGACAGTTCCTGAAAATATAGCCGTACTCGGTATCCTGCGGAGTCGAGGCGGCGGTAACATAGGAATTAGCCTTGCTGTGCAACTCGCAGTTCTCGAACCATGCCGTCGAGGGACCGAAGATGAAATCGGTGGTGCCGGCGATGTAGCAGTTGAGGAAATTAAGGAAAGTTCCCCGACCGCCGGTGTAGAGCGTGTCCTGATTGCCGTCAAGACGGACATTCTCGAAACTGAGGTTGTCGCCCTCGGTGTGAAGAGCCACGGCCTGACCGACAGGACCGGCAGTGTTCTCGATGGTCATGTTCCTGAAGGTAAGATTCTTGCCGTCGACACGCATGGTGTAGGTGCGGAAGGTTCCCATGTTGTCACGTCCGGCGTAGTCGTTGCAGCGGATGATGACCCCTTCGGGGCTTTCGCCGATGAAATCGACATTCTCAATCCATGCGGGAATAATAATTTTCTCGTTGTAGACGCCATTCTTGATATTGACCGTCACCTTGTAGTCCATAAAGGCACGGATAGCCTCAAGGGCCTCGTTGATGGTGCGGAAATCGCCCGAACCATCGGCAGCGACGGTAATATTCTTCATATAATTGGCCGCTTCGGTGCGGGCCGGAAAGAGCATGGCTAGGAGAGCAAGAGCAAAGGCAAATAATTTAGGTTTCATGTGTAAGGTTTATTATTCGGCAAATATACGAAATTCGGGGAAATAAATCGGCATGGAGGAGGGATTATTTCAGACGGCGGACAGTGGCGGGGAATATGCGGGCGGGAGCCTCGGACCAGTTCTCGACAGTCTTCTTCCATGCCTTGTAATCCTGGGGATTCTTTGGATTCATGGCCGAGTTGAAGATGACATCGTAGGAGATGTGGCCGTTAGCATCGGGGCGAAGTTCGACAAGATAGTTGAGGTCATCCTCGCGCACGGCTGCGACATTGGCAGGATTGACACGCAGACCAATGCCGAGTGTCTCGGTGAGGTCCTTGTGAGCCTTTTCGGGGATGTTCTGGCCCCAGGAGGCAGCCACGCCGTCAGGACGGACAAAACCGTTACGGTCGGTGTTCGGTGCCTCGGGGACAGTCCCTGTCGGTTCACCGATCTTCTGTATTCCTGTGCAGAAAATCTGGTCGGCACCGGGACCGGTGAGGTCGATGTCAACGGAGAACCAGGGATTCATGCCATACTGGGTATAGCGCTGACGCATGTTGACACGGCGACCGTTTATCTGCCAGCCCTGGTCCTCGACCTCGACGATAGCGCGGACCGGACCGGAAGCAATGACCTTATAGGCGCGATTCGTCACTGTGTCGATGGTCTGCGGCTGGCCGGCGGCGAGGCCACGGAACGAGCCTGCGGCAATAGACTTGCCGGCCCAGAGGATGTCGCGGCCAAAACCCTTGTCAAGATACTGCTCGCGGGTGGTATAGAAACCTGTTGTATCGAGTTCCAACTGACGTTTCTTCTTGCCGTAGAGGTCGATGCTCTGGCGGTTGTCGACATAGATACGCCAGGCATTGTGGATACTCTCGACACAGGGGCCGTGACCGTAGACAGTGTTGTATATCACCTTGTTGTCAGAGTTGCCGGGATAGGTGACAGCGGTGACAAAGGGATATTTCCTGCGTTCATCGCGAAGTCTGATGTAAGCCCGCGATTTGGGTTCGAATGTCTGGGGTCCGAAACCGCTGTTCAGAGTGACCTTTATGTGCTTGTCGTGGCGGGCATCGATATTCAGGAGGAAACAGAGTTCGTCAGCGACACCGTCGCCGTCAAGGTCGTCGAACTGGAACGGGATGTCGTGCGAGCCGTAGACATTGGCGGTAGTGACCTCGCCATATTCGGCCAGAGGAAGGACTACGGGAATGCCGGTGACGCGGCGGTCGGTATTGTTGGACACGTCAACCTGAAGCACTACAGGTTCGGATGCATAAGCGCCAAAAGCGGCGGCAAGAAGCGGCAGAACAAGGAATTTTTTCATGACGGATTATTTGTAGATGGAATCATAATAGGACTGTCTCGAGCCGGGAGCGGTGATATCGATGGCGACCTTGCCTTCGGGATCATACTTTTTGGCCCATTTCTCATACTTTCTGTAAAGTTCGGCAGGCTCGCTGTTGTACCAGCCGTAACCGCCGCGACGCTCCTGACCAATCTCAGGCAGAGTCCTGCGGGGAACACCGTCGCGGTCACAGACATAAATCCTGCAGTCAGAGAGGTCATAGTAACGGCCCCAGACAGGTCCGGCGGCTGAATCGGGAACAAGATGCGAGTCGGAAGTCGGAGTCTTAGGCGTGCCGACATGCTCATAACGATAACCGAGGACCTTGTTGTCGTCGAACCACTTCATGGCGCCGTGGACAGCGGCCTTGATGCGGCTGTCGGGCGAAGGAACAGTCATAAGGAGACGAACAAGGCCGGCACTCTCCAAAGAGCAATATGACGGGAGTTCGTATGCGCGGGCCTTGGCAGGAGCATACGTCACATGGTCGTGCTGCTGACACCAGACAGTCGGCTTGCCGTCGACCATAATCTGAGTGGCGAGGATGCACTCTATACCCTTGTCAAAAGCCTTCCTGGCGCGCTCACGGACAGCATCGTCGACGAGATTTCCGCCAAAAGGCGCCTTCTGACGGAAGATGTCCTCAAGTAGGGTCATGGTATTTACCATGGCATTGTCGTTATAGGTGATGTGGACCTGATAGCCACGGGGATTAGGCCAGAACTGGGGCCAGCCGCCCTCGGGATACTGGCCGGAGAAGAGATATTCGAGTCCGGCAAGGAAGCCATCGCGGAAACGAGGCTCGCCCGTAGCCTGATAGAGAGCGGCAAGATAGCGCATCTGCGTGTTGGTTGCGGTGTTATCAGTGGTAGAATCGTCGGTACGATTGTGCTGGGTACGGACCGAGTCGAGTTCAGCCTCGGTGTGGGGACGTACCATGTCGATGTTCTTGGGCCAGCCACCGGTAACGCGCTGGTAGGCAAGAATCTGGTCGCCGATGCGTGAAGCCTCGGAGGTGGCGAGAAAGACCGGGTCGGATTTGCGGACGAGACTCTTCAAGGATGGAGATGCCGCGTCGGCACCGCACATTATGCAAAGTGAAATAAGGAAAAGAGAAAACTTTTTCATGTTCTTGCAAGAGTGATATTATAGGTTATGAGAGGAATTTACGGCACAGGTTTAAAACGGCACAGGGCCGCTTTCGGCGGCGAGGTCGACGGAACCGCCGCCAAGAGAGTCAGCGCCACCGAACGAAGGCCCGGTCATGGGCGAGGCCCCGAGAGCAGCATCCGGAGCATTCAGGCGAGAGCCCATCGAGTTCATCGACAACGAATCCTCCGACCAGTTCTCGAAACGCGTGAACTGGTGACGGAAACGCAGGGGGACATCGTCGACCGAGCCTGAACGGTGCTTGGCGACAATGAACTCAGCCTTGCCGCGGATATCATTGCCCGAGGCGTCTGTATCGCTGTGCAGATAGTACTCGGGACGGTGGATGAAGCAAACGATATCGGCATCCTGCTCGATAGCACCCGACTCGCGAAGGTCGGAGAGCTGCGGACGCTTGCCGTCGGTACGGGACTCGACAGAACGGTTCAACTGGGAAAGTGCTACGATAGGAATATCCAGTTCCTTGGCCAGTTGCTTCAACGAACGTGAGATCATAGAGACCTCCTGCTCGCGCGAGCCAAACTTCATGCCCGACGCGTTCATAAGCTGCAGGTAGTCGATGATGATGATTTTTATCTGATGCTCGCGGACGAGGCGGCGAGCCTTGGTGCGCAACTCGAAAATCGAGAGCGAGGGAGTATCGTCAATATAAAGGGGTGCACCCTCGAGATACTTGACACGGGCCATCAACTGGTCCCACTCGAGATTCGAAAGCTGTCCCGACTTGATTTTCGAGCCCTCGATCTCACAGGTAACGGAGATGAGACGGTTGACAAGCTGAAGATTAGACATCTCAAGCGAGAACACGGCGACAGGCGTAGAGTAGTTGACGGCCATGTTCTTGGCCATGGAGAGGACGAAGGCCGTCTTACCCATGGCGGGGCGCGCGGCGATAATAATGAGGTCGGAATTCTGCCAGCCGGAGGTCAGGCGGTCAAGAGCATCAAAGCCCGTCTGGAGGCCCGAAAGTCCGGAGGTGCGGTTGGCGGCATTCTGCATCTGCTGGATTGCCTGCGAGATGACCGGGTCAATCTGGGTGACATCCTTCTTGACGTTACGCTGGGAAATCTCGAACAGGCGTCCTTCGGCTTCCTGAAGGAGGTCATCGACATCGTTGCTCTCGTCATATGCCTTGGCTTCGATTGACGCGGCAAAATTGATAAGTTCGCGGGCAAGGTATTTCTGAGCGACAATGCGGGCATGGAACTCGATGTGGGCCGCCGAAGCGACACGGGAAGTGAGTTCGGCTACAAATACGGCACCACCCACCTCCTCAAGTTTGCCGTCGAGACGCAACTGCTCGGTAACCGTGAGCATGTCGATGGGCTTCTGAGCAGCGCCGAGATGCTGGATAGCCTCATAGATCGTGGCATTGGCGGGTTCGTAGAAACTCTCGGGCTTAAGCAAGTCGCATACAGTGGTGTAGGCGTCCTTCTCGAGCATAAGGGCGCCGAGGACGGCTTCCTCAAGGTCCTTGTCCCGAGGGGAGATACGGCCGCCAGTGTCATAAAGCGGGTTATGCTGAGGCTGCCTCCGCCGGGAAGCTGCACTGTTGTTATTATCAGGCATAGGTACTATTTTTCGAATTTAATATAAGTGAAAGAGAGAGGTTTATTCTATAAATAAATGTATGGAATAATATCAGGATTCGGGATGATGGTCATCACTGTCAGAGGTTCCGGGCTGATCCTTGACAGCGGAATTATTGAATACATTGTCGACAAGCTTCTTAAGTTCGCCGGCATTGGCATGAATCTCATCGATGAAACGGCCGAGGATAGCGCGACGCTCACCGCTGACAGAGTCCGCTATCAGCTGGGTGTAACCCACGATAGCGTTGGTGGGCTCGGTAATCTCATGCACTATATCGTGTATGAAGTCGGTTTTCTGGCGGTCGGCAAGATTGGCCTTCTCCCGCGCGATGATCACGGACTGCTGCGCCTGACGTGCGGCATCACGCTCCTCCTTGAGACGCGTCTGATTCGCGACAAGCTCGTTAGAGCGTATGCGTGCGCGGCGCCATGCCAGATATAGCACTACAATCACGGGGATAAGCACCAGGAGACCTATGATGATGTACAATTGGGCACGCCGAGCCTGCTCGTCAGACAGTTGGCGGTTTTTCTCCCTGAGTTCGCTGTTGGCCTCGTACAATGACGAGTTGTTGTACAGAATCTGCAACTGAATCGTGGAATTGAATATCCTGTCATCCAGACGATCCTGAATCACCTGATTCATCTGGTCGAGGGCGAAAATAAGCGCCGTGGTATCGCCGGTGGCACGCGCGGCCTTGATATACTCGCGCAAGACAAGATTGCGCATAGTCTGGTTGGACTGTCTGTCATATGCCTTCTTAAGAAGGCTCATTGCCTCGGCATAACGGCCGTGAGCCATGTTCCAATAAATGTCGGCCCGGAGATTGTTATTCATGTCACTGCGTATCTCCTCGTTGCCATCGGCCAGGTCACATATCCTGGCGTATATTGAATCGACCTGCCTTAGAGTCAGGACATCGTAGCATGCCATCACCCTACGGTCATTGATATACCGATAGGTATCGAAGTTGCGGTAGACGCGTCCGCGAGCATGATAGTCCCTTTCGAGAGTGTCGCAAAACGCGTTGTACATCGAAGAGATACGCGCCGTGGAGGGCAGGTCGCCGGCAGTCAGGTAAGCAGTGGACACAAAAGTGTAGAACAGGCTGGACAGATAGGAATGCTTGCCCGGAAGCTGGTCGAGTAGACGCTCGAGTTCGATAAGTTTTCCTGTCAGAAGTTCGCCAGGAGCCGTACTCTCGAGGTAAATTGCCGATGTGAAGACGTTCTCGAACTTGTCGTATACGCTGAGATTCTTTTTCCCGCGGGTGTTATATTGCTGAAGCATATGCTGTATCTTCTCGCTACTGCGAGCACGCGTGACGCTATCACTGGCATAACGGACATCGTAGAAAATTTTCAGCAACTTGAAGTATGACTTTGTCTCACGCTTTTCCTCGCAGTCAGGCATTGCATCAAGTCTGGCCTCGTAAATTCTTGTAAGCGAATCGGTATTACGCGTGTTGGAGAGAAGCCTGCGTAAAAGATCAAACATGGCCCTGGTGTCGCCGGCTCGCCTGGCGACATGATATGCCTCCTCAGCCACATCATGATTTTTATGAATAGGAGATAGGTCATAGATGTTATACAGAATCCCGAGAGAATCAGCCGGCGTACGGACAGACGCAAGAGAAGCGCGAAGGCTGTCCATGATTTGTCCCCGTTGAATCACGAGATCGGACCTGCCGCCACATATACCCGATACAGGGACGAAAAGCAGCAACGCAAGAAGGAATATGTATGTTTTATGGCGCAACATGATCATTCGATGTTTTTGGAACCGCTGCCGGAAAGAGTGTTGCCGGAAATAGGGAAGGTAAACACGAAGCGCGCACCCAAGGTGTAGGAGGTGTCGACACAGATGGATCCACCAATGAGTCCTGCCATAGCGCGACAGACGTACAAGCCGAGACCTATTCCCTGGGTTCCGGGATTTAGTTTCTCGAAACGTGAGAAAATAATCTCCTCCTTACCCTGGGGTATGCCAGGTCCGGTATCACTGACGGAAACAGTCGCAGTTCCGGTTGTCCGGTCAATCGAGTATTCAACGTCAATATGACCGCGGGGCGTAAACTTGGCGGCATTTAAAAGCAGGTTCAGGATAATCTGTTCCACGCGCTTCGAGTCGGAGTCGACTCTATCCGATACGTCGGGAGTCATATCCTGAATATTCATCACGACACCCTCGGCCAGCTTGTCACGCATGGTGGCGGCGGCAATGCGCACGGCGTCACCAAGAGAGAAATTGTTGACAGAGACATTGATTCGGGCATGCTCGGCGTCGGCAGAGTCGAGAAGATCGTTGACAAGAGACTGGAGCAACTGCGAGTTATCACGGACCACCTTAATATATTCCTGCAGCCGTACACGGTGCGTCTCGTCAACCGAATCGATTACAAGCTGAGCGTAACTGACGATGGCATTGGTAGGCGACGCTATCTCGCGGGTTATGTTCTGCATTATGTCGTTCTTCTTACGGTCGACCACCTTGGCATGTTCATTGGCGTGGACAATATTCTCATGAACCTTGCGCAACGTATCACGCTCGGTTGCAATTGACTCGTTGACACGCCGCAGACGCAACTCCATTAGACGCGCACGCCGCCAGGCAAATCCGAGAACAATTATCAGAAGCACCAACAGAATGACAAACACCCACATGAAAAGCATCAGACGGTCACGCGACTGGTTGGCAAGGGCCTGATTGCGTGCGGCAAGGTCGTCGTTGTCGTAGTGAAGATTGCTTGTGTTGTAAAGAATCTGGAGTTCGTTTGCCGCGTTACCGACTTTATCCCGGGCACGGGCGAGTAACGAAGCATTATACAGTTCCTGGGCATGAAGCCGGTCTTTCGTGTCACCAACAGCCTTTGCGGCCCTGACATACATAGGGAAAAGAATGTTCCAGCCCTTTGTCGTGGCAGGCTTATCCATTACGTCACGGAATATGCGCAGGGCGCCCGCATAGTCTCCCCGTGACATGAGATGAAAAATCTCAGGACGACGGTTTGTGCTGAACATTCGGGCTATTGTCGGATGTCCGGCGATTATGTCACAGATTTCAGAATAATATTCTTCAACCTGTCCGGGGGCAAGTTCGGGATACATACTCAACAGACGCTCGTATATTGCGTAACAGTAAGGATCGTTGGTGTAGAAGCGGCGCCCCTTGGACCTGATGTTTTTCTCAAGGTTGTCAAGAAGTTCCAGATATTTCTGGCACGACTGGATGACGACCTCACTCCTGTCATCCAACCTTATGTGGGCATCTATGGCAAAGTCGTAGTAAAGAGAGGCCAGTGCGACCTCATCGGACGGCAGCCGGTCGACAAGACCCTGAAGTTCGGCAAGTTTGTCGGTAAGAAGATCTCCCGGAGCCGCACTGTTAAGGTAATAACAGATGGCAAAAAGTTTTTCCGTGCGTTTCAGAATCTCAGAGTCCGGGATGTTGCGATAAGCCCGCATAAGGTCGCTAAGACGCTTGATCTGCAGTCGGCGCACCTCGACACTCGGGTCGTCGATATCCAGTCTTGTCCGGAGCAGACGTATGAAACTCAAGGTCTCACTCCGCTCACTGCCAGCAGGAATTCCTGTCGCAAGGTCCTGCGCGTAAGCGAGGGCAGAATCATTGTCGCTGTGCAGCCGGCAATAGTTACGAATCAGGTCAAGGCATGCCGGAATGTCATTCGCACGCCGGGCAAGAGGGTACATCTGATCGATGAGTTCCTTCTGTCTCCCGGAAGAAGAAACATCAAAGATATCGTACATTACCCTGAGCGAGTCCCGGACATTCTGCCGTGTTTTAAGAACCGCAGACAGAGAATCGGCTATTGCGGCATTCCGAACGGAAGAAGAATGCAGGCAGCCGGAAGGATAATGGTTGTTATCAGCCAAAGCCTGTCGGGGCAGCAGACCCAGGCAGGCAGACAAAAACAATATAAGTAATGATTTTCGGTATTCAGGCATTCTGATTGGTCAGGGCATATGAATCCAAGCCCACAAGCGTACAAAATTACCACATTTTTTTAAAAGGGCAAAGTTAAAATTTCACGTTCGTTCACATGAGGGCATGGACGAATGGAGTTTCGAGAGCGGACCGGATTTTTTTGATTTTGAGGGTTGGGGATTTTTGCGTAATTTTGCGAGATAAAACGGTCAGCCGTGAAAACATCCTTCAGCGTCTGTACCAAACCAGTCATTAAACAACAATAAACAATAGATATACATGGCAATAGAACTGAAAGGTCTGACCAAGCGTGCAGACAATTATTCGCAATGGTATAACGAACTCGTAGTCAAAGCCGACCTGGCCGAGCAATCGGCAGTGCGCGGCGCCATGGTCATCAAGCCCTACGGCTACGCCATCTGGGAGAAGATGCAGCAGACACTCGACCGGATGTTCAAGGAAACCGGCGTGCAGAACGCCTATTTTCCTCTTCTGATTCCGAAGTCCTTCCTCTGCCGTGAGGCAGAACACGTCGAGGGCTTCGCCAAAGAATGCGCCGTAGTCACCCACTACCGCCTTAAGAATGACCCTAACGGCAACGGAGTGGTTGTCGATCCCGAGGCCCGCCTTGAGGAAGAACTGATTGTACGACCCACATCGGAAACAATCATATGGGGCACATACAAGAACTGGATTCACTCGTGGCGCGACCTGCCCCTGCTCATCAACCAGTGGGCGAACGTCATGCGCTGGGAGATGCGTACACGCATGTTCCTACGCACCAGCGAGTTCCTATGGCAGGAAGGCCACTGCGCCCATGCCACAGCCGAGGAGTCGGAAAGGCGTACCGTCCAGATGATCAACATCTACGCGAATTTTGCCGAACAATATATGGCAATGCCCGTAATCAAGGGTGTCAAGACAGCCAACGAACGTTTCGCAGGCGCACTCAACACATATACGATAGAGGCCATGATGCAGGACGGCAAGGCACTTCAGGCCGGCACATCGCACAACCTCGGCCAGAATTTCGCCAAGGCTTTCGACGTGACCTTCGCCAACAAGGAAAACAAGCCCGAATATGTATGGGCAAACTCCTGGGGCGTTTCGACACGACTGATGGGCGCCCTCATCATGACACACTCCGATGACAACGGTCTGGTACTGCCGCCGCATCTCGCTCCAATCCAGGTGGTAATCATTCCAATCTTCAAGAATGCCGAGCAACTGGAGACCGTACGCAAGGCCGTCGATCCCATAATCGAGCGTCTGAAAGAACTCGGCGTAAGCGTGAAATTCGATGACGCCGACAACAAGCGTCCCGGCTTCAAGTTCGCAGACTACGAACTCAAGGGTGTGCCCGTGCGTCTGGCAATAGGCGCCCGAGACATCGAAAACGATACCGTAGAACTCATGCGTCGAGACACCCTTGAGAAAGAAGTCCTTCCCCTCGAGGGCATAGCCGAACACATTGCAGACCTGCTCGAGGACATTCAGAAGAATATATATCAGAAGGCGCTGAAACTCCGCGAGTCAAAGATGCAGATATGCGACTCGTACGAGGAATTCAAAGAGAAAATCGAGGACGGAGGTTTCTTCCTGTGTCACTGGGACGGTACCACCGAGACTGAGGAACGTATCAAAGAAGAGACCAAGGCCACAATCCGCTGCATACCTCTCGACGGTCCGGAGGAACCAGGATTCTGCATGGTAACCGGCAAGCCTTCGAAGCGCCGTGTAATTATTGCCCGCAACTATTGATTAACCTTCACCGCCAATGTTACCTGTCATCGCAATAGTCCTGCCGTGTTACAACGAGCAGGAGGCACTCCCGGTCAGCGCGCCTGTCCTTCTGGGACTGCTTGACCAGATGGCCGCAGAGGGCCTTGTCAGTCCGGAAAGTTATCTGCTTTGCTCGAATGACGGCTCTCGCGATGACACATGGCAGATAATCCAGCGCCTGCATGAAGCCGACCCGCGCGTAAAGGGCATTTCTCTGGCACATAACCGAGGCCATCAGTATGCCCTGCTCGCCGGACTTATGGCCGTGCGCGGCCGTTGTGACGCCGCGATATCAATAGACGCCGACCTTCAGGACGACCCGCAGGCAATAGTCGAGATGGTGCGCAGACTCCGCGAAGGCGACGATATAGTCTACGGGGTACGATCCTCACGCGCCACAGACACATGGTTCAAGCGGACCACGGCACACGCTTTCTACCGGTTCCAGAAGTCAATGGGTCTGGACACAATCTACGACCATGCCGACTACAGGCTCATGTCATCCCGCGCACTCGACCTGCTGAGCGAATACGGCGAGTCAAACCTATTCCTGAGGGGCATAATCCCGAGCATAGGACTGCGCAGTTCGATTGTGAAATATGCCAGAGCCGCCAGAGTCGCCGGAGAATCGAAGTATCCGCTGAAAAAGATGATATCACTGTCAATAGACGGCATCACCTCGTTCTCGGCAAAGCCGATGCGAATGATTTTCATGACAGGCCTCATACTTCTGCTCATCGACATCGTCGTGGCCATATGGGTTTTTTTCGCCTACTTCTCGCATCACGCGATCTCGGGCTGGGCATCACTGATGCTTTCGGTATGGTTCCTTGGTTCACTGATCCTTATCGGACTGGGAATTGTAGGTGAATATGTCGGCAAAATCTTCATCGAGGTAAAGAACCGACCGCGCTATGCCGTCAGTGAGACCATCTGGGACTGAAACAAGAACTTTAGAACATTACAATCAGAAAGTGGATTCCCGCACATTCAATACACAACTTGCCTCAAAGACCGGACTCAGCGCAAAAGAGGCCGCGGCTCTCAGTGACCGACTTGTCAGCACTATCTGCGAATCGCTCGCCGCACTCGACAACGTTGCGATTCCGGGATTCGGTAACTTTACCTCGGTCAAAACCGACGAGCATGTCGAAACCAATTCCATCAGCGGGAAAGCCATGCTGATGCCTCCATCCATAACCGTCAGTTTCGCACCCGGGGCGCAACTGCGTAAAACCGCCAACAAAGCATGAACCAGACTTTGCCTTTGCCAGCGATAGCGCGTCTTTTAGCCGCGTCAGCCAATATCGACGAAGCCAAGGCCATGGCTTTTGTCAAGGACTTTTTTGCCGCAATCACAGAAGGTCTTGCCAATGACGAAAAGGTTACCGTCAAGAATTTCGGCACTTTCTCACGCGGCAACATGGATCAGGCACCTGTAGTCTTTACACCAGACAGCGAATTCGCCGCCCGAGTGAACAGCCCGTTTGAGGCTTTCGCACCAATGGAATTGCCGGAAGGCATTGACATCTCCGAAATTTCAGAATCTTCAGACCCTGAACGACCAGCAGCCGAGGCAAACGAGAAAGATACCTTGGTTAATACAGAGGAAAACATAGGCTACGAGCCTACTCTGGATATTCCAAAGACTGAAGAAAAGGAGGAAATTCTCGAGAGCGTCTCGACAAGCATCATCGAAGAAGTCATTGTCGAAAAGTTCCATTCTGAGGAAGAAGAGACTTCTTCAGAAAATACCGAGACTGGGGAAGCAGAAACTCCCCAAGAATCCGAGGACGTACCTGAGATACCCGTAGAAGATAATCCGGCAGATACAATGTCTGAGGAAGTAAACAAGGGACCGGAAGAAGAGAATAAATACGCTGAAGAACATGATACGGGTGAAGACGAGCAAGTCTATATTCTTCCCCATCGCCGCCGTTCACCAGGCTCAATCATTGTCACCGCGTTCGTTTCTCTGATTATCGGTATGGCAATTGGTTCTGTCTGCGCATATCTGGGACATGACCGAATAGCAAGAGCACTTCACGAAGACACAGAAAGCCAAACCGAGAAAACGGGAAGTCACAGTTCCACAACAGACAAAACCATCAAACCGACAAAGTCTGTAAAGACAGTCGAAAACACAAAGGCAGCACCTGAGACCGCGAAGCAAGCGACTGAGGAAAGTTCAGTTGCCGAATCCGCACCTAAAGAGCCTGTCTACGATACAATCGGTCCGAAAAATTTCCTGACAACCATGGCGGGAAAATACTACGGCGAGAAGGAATTCTGGGCATACATATACGACGCCAATGCATCACATCTGCATCATCCCGACCGTATCAAACCCGGCACCCGCATCCTCATTCCGGATAAATCGACCTTGCCACTGACAGGCGACCACAAGGCTGATGTCCTGGCCGCCAAACGGCACGGCATGGCGATTTACAAGCGATTCAAATAAGCGCCAACACCAAATTTAACCGCTGTTCGGTAATAAACTCGGCTCGTCCCGGAATTATTGCCGAACAGCGGTTTTTATAATGCTCGGCACAGACTGCAGATTTAACATAGTTTCGAGGCTGGAAAGTGAACAAATGCGCGTCAAATGGCGTTTATACGATAAAAGTTCAGTTCTTTTCCTTTATACCTCCCTCTTAACCGAAATCATAAATCTACCTGATGAACTGAAACCAATTTTCGGAATGCAGACCCGAAATGCATACGGTTGAATGTTATATAATTCTGCAAAGATTGCCCCGACGGACGAAAGTCTTGCCGGGGCAATTGGTTTATGACCGAACCAGTTTCAAGAAAGCGGATAAACAAATCGTGAACAGGATGGTTTATATTTTGGAAGTTATGTTAAACAATCCGATTGTAGGGGAAACGCCCACAGGATAAAATACAATATAAAAATGAGCAAACTAATACTGTTAAGACACGGTCAAAGCGATTGGAATCTAAAGAACCTATTTACCGGATGGACTGATGTCGACCTCTCTGACAAAGGGCGCCAGGAAGCCTCCGAAGCCGGCAGAATGATGCTTAAGGAAGGACTGGTTCCACGTTATTGCTTCACGTCGTATCTCAAGCGCGCGATCCATACACTGCAACTGGCTCTGGACAGTCTTGATCGGGCCTGGGTGCCGGTCGTCAAGGACTGGCACTTGAACGAGAGGCATTATGGAGCCCTTCAGGGATTGAACAAAACAGAAACCGCAGCCAGATACGGAGACGAACAGGTTCACATATGGCGCCGCAGTTATGACGTAGCCCCCCCTGCCCTATCGACTGATGACAAACGCTTCCCCGGAAACGAGGAAAAGTATTCGTCCATACCCGACGATGAACTCCCGCTTACGGAATCACTTGAAACTACAATCGCCCGCGTACGTCCATGCTGGGAAGAACTAATCGTCCCCGCACTGCATCTGTACGACACGGTGCTTGTCACCGCACATGGGAACAGCATACGTGCCATGGTAATGATGCTTAAGAAAATGTCGCCGGAACAAATCGTTTCCGAAGAGATTCCGACAGGTCGGCCCAGAGTAATGGAACTGGACAAAGACCTAGGTGTAATCTCAGACAGGTACCTTTAGATGCAGGTCTCTACGGCATCATGATGTAGATGCATGACATGACAGCGCCGCTCCCTTGACAAGGAAACGGCGCTGACGTGTTTAAGAGACAGTGCGCTATCAGGCGAGGAAGCCGAGAAGGACACCGGCGGCGACAGCCGAGCCGATGACACCTGCGACGTTCGGGCCCATAGCGTGCATGAGAAGGTAGTTCTGAGGATCGTATTCCAGACCGAGGTTATTGGAGATACGTGCCGACATAGGCACGGCAGATACACCGGCATTGCCGATGAGGGGATTGATCTTCTTTGCTTTCGGCAGAACCAGATTGAAAAGTTTGACGAAAAGCACACCCGACGACGAGGCGATTACGAATGCCATGAAGCCGAGGAAGAAGATGAATATGGTCTGGGGAGTAAGGAACTGCGAGGCCTGAGTCGAAGCACCTACAGTCATACCGAGAAGGATGGTGACAATATCGGTGAGGGCGTTCGAGGCAGTCTTGGCAAGACGTGTCGTCACGCCGCACTCACGCAGCAGGTTGCCGAAGAAGAGCATACCGAGCAGAGGGAGACCCGAGGGAACGACGAAGCAGGTGAGAAGCATACCGACGATGGGGAAGATGATTTTCTCGTTCTGCGATACGGCACGAGCGGGTTTCATGCGGATGAGGCGCTCCTTCTTGGTTGTGAAGAGACGCATCAACGGCGGCTGGATAACAGGCACGAGCGCCATGTAGGAGTATGCCGAAACAGCGATAGCGCCCATCAGGTTAGGAGCGAGTTTCGACGAAAGGAAGATGGCAGTAGGACCGTCGGCACCGCCGATGATAGCGATTGCACCTGCCTGGTCAGGCATGAAGCCGATAGCAAGAGCGACCATATATGCGCCAAAGATACCGAACTGGGCGGCAGCGCCGATAAGCATGAGTTTGGGATTGGCGATAAGGGCCGAAAAATCGGTCATGGCGCCGATGCCAAGGAAAATCAGCGGTGGATACCAGCCGGCGGACACGCCGTTATAGAGGATATTCAGCACCGAACCCTGCTCGTAGATACCAATCTCGAGACCGGCGGTAGTGTTGAATGGGACATTTCCGATAAGTATACCGAAACCGATGGGAACAAGGAGCATGGGCTCAAAATTCTTCTTGATGGCAAGCCATATGAAGAAGAGGCCCACGGCAAGCATTACAAAGTTACCTACCTCGGCATTATAAAAGCCGGTAAGTTCCCAGAATTGCTTGAGGTTATCCGTAAAGAATTCGCCAAACATAATTTTCTAAGATTCTTTGATTAAAAATATCAGATGGTATGTCTGGTTTATTCTAATGTGATGAGCACGGTTCCTTCGAGCACGGAGTCTCCGGCAGAAACTGCGATAGAGGCAACACGGCCGTCCCGTCCAGCATGTATAGCGTTCTCCATCTTCATGGCCTCGAGAACAAGCACCGTGTCGGCGGCCTTGACTGAATCACCGACTTTTACGGGTATCGACATTACTACACCGGGCAGAGGAGCCTTGACCTGGAAGCCGCCGGCTGCCGAGGCAACAGGTTTGGCAACAACTTTCTCGCCGGAAGCGGTTCGGGGTGCTGCCGCTGGACGAGGAGCAGAAACAACCTTTACGGGAGCGGCTTTCTTCTCGAGTTCAACTTTATATGGCGTTCCGTTGACTTCGACCTGTGCGATGTTGTCCTCGATATCGCCTATGGCAACAGTGTAGGAGTTGCCGTTGATTACATATTTATATTCTTTCATCGTGATAAATCGTGATTTAAATTTTATTTGTGGGGAAGTTCGCGGAGACCGTAGATTTTCGAACTCCAGGGCGAGTAAGCGCGCTTAACTTTATTAATGGTAAGTACTGTGCTCTCAGTGTCGTGAGCGTTGAGATGTTCGTGAAGAGCCATGACGACCGCGGCGATAGCCTCGCCGGTATCATGCTGCTCACGGCCGATTTCCTCAACAGCGACACCGGTGGCCTGAGCCTTCTTGACGCGCGAGAAGTATTTGCCGATAGCGCCGATGCCATAGAAGCAGAGGCAGAGGATAAGCAGGGCCAGGAACACGATGCACATAGCCATGATGGTCATGGCGAAACCGTTCGCATCCTTCTCATGGAAGTCATCAATCTTGTGGTTGGTGCCACGGATGATGTTCGCAGAACCGGGAGTAATATAGTCATCCTTGACATCGGGGTTGTCAGAACGTACAGCCCATTCGCCGTCGCCGTCGGTGACGCGGGCATAGGACTGTCCGGGCAGTAGACTTGCAGGAATAGTCACCGAGTCAATTATGGTTGTACCATCGGCTGCGAAAATGGCAATCCAGTTGTCCTGACCGGGAATCAGATTGAAGTCTGTGTGAAAGGTACCGCGGGTAGGCTTGTTGTCAGCGTGGAAAACGACATACTGACGTTTGGCCATCTTGGTGCGGGGATCACCCAGAGGAACTGCGTACATCTTGCTCTTATCAGCCAGAGTCATTTCCTTCTTGTTCTTGAAGGTCGTGTCAGTCGTGATATAGACGCTGGAGATGTCAAGAGGCGCGAAATTTCCGTTAAATAACTCGAACCAGGCCGTGCGGTGTCCGTATTCATCGACAAGCGATGCATCGTTGACAACCATAACCTCGTTTATACGCAACGATTTGAGGCCTTGGGCAAAGGCCCCTCCGGCTACGAGGCAAACGGCGGCAAGCAACAATGATAGTCTTTTCTTCATAATCTTTGATGTTGAATCTGGAGATTAGAGAGGAATGTTGCCATGCTTTTTGGCTGGATTGGTCACTTTCTTGGTGGCCAGTTGCTGGAGTGCGCGGATTATGCGGAAACGGGTGTTGCGCGGTTCGATAACGTCATCGATGTAACCATAGCGTGCTGCGTTGTAAGGGTTGCAGAACAGTTTATTGTACTCTGCCTCCTTCTCGGCGAGGACAGCCTTGGGATCTTCGGCAGCCTTTGACTCTTTTGCGTAAAGCACCTCGACAGCGCCTGCACCGCCCATAACTGCAATCTCTGCGGTAGGCCATGCATAGTTCATATCGCCACGGAGCTGCTTGCAGGACATGACGATGTGTGAGCCGCCATATGACTTGCGGAGTGTGACTGTAACCTTGGGCACGGTAGCCTCGCCATAGGCATAGAGCAGTTTCGCACCGTGGAGGATTACACCGTTGTACTCCTGGCCTGTACCGGGCAGGAAGCCTGGAACATCGACGAGAGTAACCAGAGGAATGTTGAAGGCATCGCAGAAACGCACGAAACGTGCGCCCTTGCGCGAGGCGTTCGAGTCGAGCACACCGGCAAGATATTTGGGCTGGTTGGCGACAACGCCTACGCTCTGACCGTTGAAACGGGCAAAACCGATGATGAGGTTCTTGGCATAGTCGGCCTGAACTTCCAGGAACTCGCCGTTATCAACGATAGCACCGATAACCTCATACATGTCGTAGGGACGGTTGGCTGAATCGGGGATTATCTCATTGAGCGAGTCCTCGAGACGGTCGATGGGATCGTTGCACTCGACCAGAGGAGCCTCCTCGAGGTTGTTCTGGGGAATGTACGAGAAGAGTTTGCGGAGAATACGGATAGCGTCCTCGCCGTCTTCGGCTGCGAAGTGGCAGACACCGCTCTTTGTGGAGTGCATGGTCGCGCCACCGAGTTGTTCCTGTGTGACGTCCTCGCCGGTTACAGTCTTAACGACCTTGGGGCCGGTAAGGAACATGTATGATATACCCTTGGCCATGATGGTGAAGTCGGTAAGAGCAGGCGAATAGACTGCACCGCCGGCGCATGGACCGAGAATTGCGGAAAGCTGGGGAATGACACCCGAAGCCATGATATTGCGCTGGAAGATTTCGGCATAGCCTGCAAGTGCGTTGATACCCTCCTGGATGCGTGCGCCACCCGAGTCGTTGAGACCGATGACGGGAGCACCCATCTTCATGGCCATATCCATGATCTTGCAGATTTTCAGAGCCATGGTTTCTGATAGAGAGCCGCCGAAGACAGTAAAGTCCTGAGCGAACACATAGACCAGACGGCCGTCGATTGTACCGTAACCGGTTACTACGCCATCACCAAGAAATGATTTTTTTTCCTGACCGAAGTTGTGGCAACGGTGACGGACAAACATGTCTATTTCCTCGAACGAACCTTCGTCGAGAAGTTGGGCGATACGCTCACGTGCTGTGTATTTACCGCGTTCGTGCTGTTTGTCGATGGCTTTCTGACCGCCGCCGAGACGTGCTTCAGCGCGGAGGTCGATTAGTTCTTTAACTTTTTCGAGTTGGTTACTCATAGTTGTGGTTTATGGGTAAAATTTGAATTATTCTAAAACAGATATGCTCCGGCACAAATGACCGGAGCATAAATCATTTCTTTTTGGGATCCTCGCAGAGTTCGACCAAAGTGCCTACGGAAGATTTAGGATGAACGAAGGCGATGTTAAGGCCTTCGGCACCTTTGCGGGGAGCCTTGTCGATAAGTTTACAGCCTTTTTCCTCAAGTTCTGCAAGTGCATCGGCAACACCATCCTCGACTGCGAACGCAACGTGCTGTATACCGCCGCGACCGCCGTTTTTCTCGATAAACTTAGAGATAGCGCTTTCAGGAGCGGTACCTTCAAGAAGTTCAATCTTTGTCTGGCCAACCTGGAAGAAGGCTGTGCGTACTTTCTGGTCGGCGACTTCTTCAATGGCGAAGCATTTGAAGCCGAGCATATTCTCGTAGAAAGGAATTGCCTCGTCAAGCGAGGGAACGGCTATGCCGATGTGTTCGATATGGGAAATTTCCATAACTTGGTTGATTGGTTATAAATTTATTAGTAAATAATTAGTATTCAGTAGTATACATGAAACAAACCGGCAACCGCATGGTTGCGGTCATCATTTGCAGACAAAGTTAATAAAAAAAGGTGAATTTCCGTTACTTTATGCCCGAAAAGACATCGTGCATCCTTAATTTCATCCATGATACAAAACTCACCGTCCTCAAGGAATCAGGTTATTGAGACTGATGATTCCGTGAAGACGGTGCAGATATATGTTAAAGAAAAATTTACTAAGTCAATGAGCAACCTTGACGGCTGTTATTCCGTGCCTATCTACGGCCCGCGGGAGAAAGCACAAACGGAAGGCCATCCCTTAGCCTGAAGGGAGGTTTCTTCCTCACGGCATTAAGTGCCTCACGAGCCTGTTCCGCATTGTCGCAGGCTTTGGCTACAACAAAATAGTACGGTTCTCCCGTCTCGACGACAAAAGCCCCGGGATAACCAAGTCCCAGCAGACGCTCACGCATGGACTTGGCATTGAACATCTGCTTGAACTCTCCAACAACTATCATGAAGGGCTTAATCGACTCATTGATGCCTCCTCCGCCTTCAGTCACGCGGACGCGCTGGGAACGGATTTCCATCGTATCGCCCTGGACTACCATTGCGGAATGACGCATCTGCTGACGAACGCTGCCATAGACGGTCTCGTTGAATGAACGCCGGTTGGTGTCTGCCGCCGCAATCGCCCGGTCATAAGCCTCGCGGTAATTCTTTTCCGTTGTCTTGCACGAAATCGCACACAGCGAAAGAATTACAGTAAAGGCAAATATAAGATAAACTGATTTTCTCATATCGAAACAACTTTTTAATTTCTAACACAGTCTGGCTTTGCCAAGTTCAATCACCTCAAGGTCCCTGATGTCGCTTCCGTCAATGGTCAGCCTAACAAGCGTGCGCTCGCGCTGCCAGCCGTGCGTTCCGGCGGCTCCGGGATTCACATGCAGGAGGCCGAGTTCATGATCATACATCACCTTGAGGATGTGGCTGTGACCGTCAACCATCAGTTGCGGCCGTTCTTCGACAAGAATACGCCTCATGCCCGGAGCCCAGCGACCGGGATAACCTCCGGCATGGGTCATAAGAACTTTCACGTTTTCCACCGTGAAAGTCATCATCTCGGGACAAAGACGCCTCACGAGCCCATGGTCGATATTGCCGCAGACCGCCCTTATCACCGGAGCAATGGTTTTCAGCCTGCGAAGGGTGTCATCGCAGCCTATGTCACCGGCGTGCCAGATTTCGTCGCAGTCCTTGAAATGCAGCGCATAGCGGTCATCCCAGCACGAGTGAGTATCGGAAAGTATACCTATCCTTTTCAAAGTTCCTGAAAAAAACAGTCAGGGTCCTGTCCCTCGACAAAGACCCTGACGAGAGGGAAATATCAATTATGTTTTATTTCACTTCTTGAACTTCTTTGCTATGTTCTTGGGCACTGCGTCCTTGTGTACGAGAATGCCCATGGTCTTGGCAAGGAAGAACGGTTCTGAAACATAGATGTAGCCATCATAAACCTGGTTGACATCCCATGAGTTCTTGACCTTGTAGTAACGGTTACCCTCCTTGTCCTCGGCTATGCCGACAATCTCCATGCCATGGTCATCGGTTGTCTCCTGCGAGTCGAACATCTCCTGGCGGGATTCCTGGGTAACAGTTATTTCATCGACGGGACCGGTGAACTTGAACTTCTCGGCGGCACGGTCCTTATCCGAGAGTTTCACCCAGCGTGAGAGTTCGGTACCTTCCATGTCGCGCTCGTCCTTGCCTTTAGGCATAAGAGCGACACCTTCGTTCCACTTGAAGCCGCCTTCGCTGACATCAGCAGCCCAGGCAACGGGATAACCGTTCTTGATGGCATTGTCGACAACCGCCTTGAGTTCATCGAGAGGAAGATTCATATATCTTCCGTCCAGCCAGTTGTCGGGAACCTCGAGCACAAATTCCTCATAGAAAGGATGGTGAGTGAATGAACTCAGCGTAACATAGTCGGCAGGCTTGTAGGGCAGAGATTCCGCATAGGATTTGGGAGTATAGGTCTTGCCGTTGTAGGTAAATGTCTCTGGAAGTGCTCCGAGATAAGCGTCAAGTACGCCGGCGATTGCCTTCCGCCATGCTGTGGATATCTTCTTGTTGGGTTTCTTGACGACGACTTCAAGCATGCCCTTGAGCATTCCGTCGAGTTCTCCGTGATTATGCTTGTCCTCGCCGTAGTTCAGTCCTGAATATACCGACTCGGGGACAGCGCCATATTTGTCAAATACATAGTTTACATCAATCAGCGAACCGCCGGGAGCGAAATTTGTCTGACCGTAGTAGCGCACGTATTTGTCGGCCTTGTCCTGGTATGTGTGGTATACGGTGAACATCTCGCTGAGATCAAGCGAGTCGCCGCCCTGACGCATAATTTCGTCCTCGACGAATGAAGTGCCGGAGAAGCACCAGCATGTTCCGGACTTGTTCTGGTCCTTGACGGATGTGGTCTTTACCAAATATTTATCCTTGAACTGGAAGCCGTTTACCGAATCGGTAGCAGTAGAATCGGCGGCCATGCCCCACCCTGCGGCAGTCGCCGCAAGTGCGAGAGATGCAACAATGATTTTTTTCATTTCTTTTTGATTGAAGGTTGAATATTTTCAAGGCCAAAGTTAAGCATTTTTATCAAATTCCACAACAAAGTTTGCGCGGCTCCCGGACTTATCGTCCAAAGAGTCGCGCAACTATGTTTTCTATAATTCAATGTTATACTGCCAATCGTCAGTCGTCTGTATCAGGAGCATGGTCAATCAGATCCAGGAACTGGTCAAGTTTTGGTGTGATTATAATCTCGGTTCTGCGGTTCAACTGACGGCCCTGCGCGGTGGCGTTGGTCGAGATTGGATTGTATTCTCCACGACCGCCTGCAGTCAGGCGCGAGGGATTTACGTCAAATCTGGTCTGAAGCACCTGAACGACAGATGATGCACGAAGTGCGGAGAGGTCCCAGTTATTACGGATGTTGGGGCGGTTTATGGGCACATTGTCGGTGTTGCCTTCGACCAGCACGTCATATTCGTTATAATCCTTGATGATCTTCGCTATCTTGCCAAGTATGTCCATCGCCCTTGGCGAGATTTCATAACTGCCTGACTTGAAAAGCATATTGTCAGCCAGAGAAATATAGACCACGCCCTTAAGGACCTTTATGTCAACATCCTTGAGGTCATCTGTAGACAGCGAGCGGGTAAGGTTTGTAGTGAGTACAAGGTTGAGAGAGTCGCTCTTCGACTTGGCCTCGACAAGTTCCTTGATATATTTGTTCGAGGCATTGATTTCATCCACGAGTTTGGAAATGTTCACATTGCCCTGCGAATTCTGGTTCATGGACTCACGCAGAGCCTCCTGCACGGCTGCGTAATCTTTGCGCAACTGCTCATTCTGTGCACGGGCATCCCTGAGCATCTGCTCGATAGACTTGTAGTTGGCGTTTTTCTCGGTCAGAGCAAGTGACTGGTTGCCGTATGTCTGACTCAGTTCATCATATTTCTGCTGGAGTGCGGTGTATTTCTTCTTCGAGACACAGCCCGTGGCTCCCACCAACAGGGCGAGCACCGCGATTAATAGCAAACGTGTTTTCATAATCAATTGTTTAGACGTTAGATATATAAATATAACAACAGGGCGCCCTTAATGTTGGAGCGCCCCGCATTTATTCCTATAATGGATCCTGTTTGCAGGCTTGACAGAATACGTATAGCGAAAGGTCAGAATTTACGTATACCCATAATCTGCCGTACCTCGGCAAGAGTCTTCGACGCAGACTCACGAGCCTTCTCGGCACCACGTGCAAGCACGCGACGGAGATATTCGTCATCGGCCATGATGTCATTCACGCGCTCGCGGATAGGAGTTGTAATCTTAAGTATGTCCTCTGCAAGTTGTTTCTTTAGGTCTCCGTAACGAATCGAGCAGTCGGCATAAGCGTCACGGAACTGCTGGACAATCTCTGGAGTAGAGGTCAGTTCGAGAAGACCTATCAGATTGGCGACAGGCTCGGACATCGGCGTGTTAGGCTCTGTGGGACCGGCGTCAGTTACGGCACGCATGACTTTCTTACGGAGCACCTTGGGGTCATCGATAAGATAAATGCAGTTGCCTTCGCTCTTTCCCATCTTGCCGGAACCGTCAAGACCGGGAACCTTCACAGGCTTGCCACCGAAGTCGAAGCCCTCAGGCTCGATGAACTCCTCGACACCATAGAACGAGTTGAATCGACGGGCGAAACGGCGGGTCAATTCAAGATGCTGCAACTGGTCCTTGCCGACGGGCACATATTTTGCTTTCTGAATGAGGATATCCACAGCCATAAGGGTAGGATAAGTCAGCAGGCCGGCATTTACGCGCTTGTTGGTGTCACCGCCTACAACCTGATGCTCGAAATCCTCGTCACTCTCGCCTTCGCCGCCTTTAAGGCCAAGTGCCTTACGGGCCTTGTCCTTGAACGAGGCCGTGCGCATGAGTTCGCCTATGCCCACATGCATGTTCAGCAACAGATAGAGTTCCGAAACCTCGGGAACGTCACTCTGTACGAAAATTGCAGCCTTCTCGGGGTCGATGCCTGCGGCAAGATACTCGGCGAGGATTCCTTTGACATTTGCATGAAGGGCATCGGGGTCAGTATTTGTGGTCAGGGCGTGAAGGTCGGCGATGAAAAACCGGCAGTCGAAGTCGTCCTGCATCTTCACGAATTTGCTCAGCGCGCCGAAGTAATTGCCCAGATGAAGATTACCGGTGGGCCTGATGCCGCTGAGTACAATATCCTTACTCATAATCTAAATAGTTATATCAGTTATTATAAATGTATAATGTGATTGCGTTAATGTCAGAACAACGCCGGAGCATATATGTTCTCTCCCGCATGCTGAAATCTGCAGATAACAGGGAAAGCATACTCTGCGCCACATCGAAATATGTCAAATAGAAAAATGGGTTTAACCTTTATGAGGTTAAACCCATTTGCTTTTGATTTGTCGGGGTGACTAGACTCGAACTAGCGACCTCACGCCCCCCAGACGCGTACTCTAACCAACTGAGCTACACCCCGAGATTTGTTTCTCAAAAGCGATGCAAAGGTATGCACTTTTTTAATTCCCACCAAATTTTTTCGATAAAATTTTTCATGTTTTTTCGACCACAAATCATATCGCCTTAACAATCAATCAAATTAAACACGAATTTTTTTTGTGTTTTTTTCATCAACTTTAGTTCGTTTCACAGAAAGAATCAGATCTCATCACAAAGAATCTGAAAAATTTTCAAAAACTCCACTTATCAAAACACCCTTTAATGTTTCCCATGACAACATTCATGCCCGGAGAATTCTCCCTTTCAGCCAAATTTTGCGAAAAAATTCGCGATTCTTGCATTTTTATAAAATAATACCTATTTTTGCGTCGTAGAAGCCGGGGCTTTACCCCAATTTCTCTCATAACTAATCCGGGATGTTTGCAATATGACATTCCCATATCATTTAACTTATACTGATATTAAAACATTATGAGTACTGAAACTAACCTGAACTGGTCTGAACTGCCTTTCGGCTATGTTCCCACCGACTACAACGTCCGCTGCACCTATAAGGATGGCAAATGGGGCGAAATCGAAGTTTCGGAATCCGATTCAATCAACATACACATGGCCGCGACCTGCCTTCACTATGGACAGGAAATCTTCGAAGGCCTCAAGGCCTTCCGCGGCAAGGATGGCAAAATCCGCATTTTCCGCCTCGAAGAGAACGCCCGCCGCATTCAGGAATCCGCCAAAGGCCTTGTAATGGCACCTATACCCGAGGACATTTTCAAGGAAATGTGCATAAAGGCCGTTAAACTCAACGAGCGTTTCGTACCCCCCTACGGATCTGGCGCCTCCCTCTATATTCGTCCTCTGGAAATAGGCATGTCGCCCAAAGTCGGTGTCAGCCCCGCCGCCGAATACCTCTTTATTATCTTTGTCTCGCCCGTCGGTCCGTACTTCAAGACCGGCTTCAACGTCACCAAGATCTGCATGACCCGCGAATACGACCGCGTCGCTCCCAAAGGCACAGGCCGCTTCAAGACCGGCGGCAACTACGCCGCATCACTCAAGGCCAGCGTCATGGGCAAGGAGAAAGGATACTCAGCCGTACTCTTCCTCGACCCCAAGGAGAAGAAATACCTCGACGAATGCGGCCCCGCCAACTTCTTCGCCATCAAGGGCGACAAATACATCACGCCCGCTTCCGAGTCCATTCTCCCCTCGATAACCAATATGTCGCTCAAGCAACTCGCCAAAGACCTTGGCCTGACTGTCGAGGCACGCCATATCCCGGTTGAGGAACTTGAGGAAGTCGACGAGGCCGCAGCATGCGGTACAGCCGCCGTAGCATCGCCCATCGGCGAGATTGACGATCTCGACACAGAAAAGAAATACATTATCGCAAAAGACGGCAAGCCCGGTCCCTGGACAACAAAACTCTACAACGCCCTGCGTGCCATCCAACTCGGCGAAGCCCCCGATACCCACAACTGGAATACCATCGTAGAGTGAAAACCGAAACGAACGACAAGAATCCGGAAGGACACGACACCCGTGCCCCCGGCGAAACCGACTTCGACTGGCAGGCAGTCATCGACAAATATTATCCCAAGGGAACTCTCCGTCGCAGTATTCTACTCAAGCATTCTCGTCAGGTCGCAGACCTGGCTATCGAGATAAGCCACAGACATGGTCTCGACCTCGATGATAAAAGCATCGAGGCCGGGGCCATGCTTCATGATATCGGAATATTCCTGACCGATGCCCCTGGCATCGACTGCCATGGCACCGAGCCATATTTGCGCCACGGCGTTCTCGGAGCCGAACTTCTTGCCGGCGAAGGCGCGCCCGATTATCTTGTCGAGATTGCCCGGCGTCACACAGGGGCCGGAATCACCGCCGAGGACATCAAGGAATTCAACCTTCCCCTCCCCCCCGGCAACTATATGCCGCACACGCTGCTTGAGAAACTCATTTGCTACGCAGACAAGTTCTATTCCAAGAGTGGCGAGATGCGACTCAAGCCATTAGAACGCGTCAGAGCATCCATGCAGCGTTTTTCACCCCGCGTAGCCGAACGTTTCGAGAAACTGCACGAACAGTTCGTCTGACACAAACGGCGTCTCCGCCCATTTGCATCTAAACGACTACTGCAAATACCACAGCCATAAATGCCCCGAGTTTTCCGACCCGGGGTGTTTTTTCATACGGATTTCTTCGCGCGCGCGTACACGCGTACAATATTAATATATTATTTGGCGGTTTGACCAAAAATCATTACCTTTGCACAAGGATTTCGGCCCACGGCCATCCTTTCCGATTGCGTTTTCTCGCAACGGATTATTTCTTACAAGGTCTACAATTTCCACACATCAATATGTCTGAAAACAAGCAAGAAGAATATAGCGCAAGTAATATTCAGGTCCTCGAGGGTCTCGAGGCTGTACGCAAACGCCCCGCGATGTACATCGGCGACATCTCCGCAAAGGGTCTCCACCATCTCGTTTACGAGGTCGTCGACAACTCCATCGACGAGGCCCTCGCCGGCTATGCCACCCATATAGAGGTATCCATCAATCCCGACAATTCGATAACCGTTGTCGACAATGGCCGAGGCATTCCCGTGGATATGCACGAGAAAGAGCACAAGTCCGCACTCGAAGTTGTCCTTACCGTCCTCCATGCCGGCGGCAAGTTCGACAAAGGCACCTACAAGGTTTCCGGAGGCCTGCACGGCGTAGGCGTCTCCTGCGTCAACGCCCTCTCTTCCTATCTTCGCGCCGAAGTCCGTCGCGACGGAAAGATTCACATGCAGGAATATGCCTTCGGCAAACCTACCTGTGACCTTCAGGTAATAGGCGACACGGACACGACAGGCACCACTGTCACATTCAAGCCCGACGACACCATCTTCACCGTAACCGAATACGACTACAAGACCCTCGCCAACCGTCTGCGTGACCTTGCTTTCCTCAACGCCGGCATCACCCTCTCGCTCACCGACCTCCGTGATCTCGACGCCGACGGCAAACCTCACTCCGAGACTTTCTATTCCGCAAAGGGCCTCAGCGAGTTCGTCCAATATATTGACTCCAACAAGGAATCCCTCATAAACGGCGTTATCGACCTCAATACCGAACGCGGCGGTGTCCCCATCGAGGTGGCCATGACCTACAACACCACCTTCAACGAGAACATATACTCATTCGTCAACAACATCAACACAATCGAGGGCGGCACGCACCTCACCGGTTTCCGCCGCGGCCTAACCTCCACTCTCAAGAAATATGCCGAAGATAACGGCCTGCTGAAAAACGCCAAGGTCGAGATAACAGGCGATGACTTCCGCGAAGGCCTTACCGCGGTCATATCCGTAAAGGTCATGGAACCTCAGTTCGAAGGCCAGACCAAGACCAAACTCGGCAACTCCGAGGTCATGGGAGCCGTATCCCAGGCTGTCAGCGAGACACTCACACACTACCTTGAGGAACATCCACGCGAGGCCAAGACCATTGTCTCAAAGGTCATCCTTGCCGCTCAGGCACGCCAGGCCGCATACAAGGCCCGCCAGAATGTCCAGCGCAAGTCCCCGCTCTCCGGAGGCGGCCTCCCCGGCAAACTCTCCGACTGCTCGTCACGCACTGCCGAGGATTGCGAGATCTTCATTGTCGAGGGTGACTCCGCAGGCGGAACCGCACTCGATGCCCGCGACCGCAAGTATCAGGCCATCCTCCCCCTCCGCGGCAAAATCCTGAACGTCGAGAAAGCCATGGAGCACAAGGTCTTCGACAACGAGGAAATCACAAACCTCTTCAAGGCCCTCCGCGTTACCATCGGCACCGAGGAAGACCCCAAGGAAGCAAATGTGCAGAAACTCGCATATCACAAGATAATCATCATGACCGATGCCGACGTCGACGGCGCCCACATCGCCACTCTGCTCATGACATTCTTCTTCCGCCGCATGCGCCCCGTCATCGAGAACGGCTACCTGTACCTCGCGACCCCACCGCTGTACAAATGCAAGATGGGCAAATACGAGGAATATTGCTGGGATGACGTCCAACTCCAGCGCTTCGTCACCGAACATGGCGAAAAGACGACCGTACAGCGTTACAAAGGCCTTGGCGAGATGTCCGCCAAGGAACTGCGCGAGACAACAATGGCCCCGGGCCACCGCATGCTCAAGCAGGTCAACATCTCCGACGCCGCCGAGGCCGACCGCATCTTCTCCATGCTCATGGGCGAGGACGTAGGCCCGCGCCGCGACTTCATCGAAGCCAACGCAAACTACGCCAACATCGACGCCTGACTTATTTAAGCGGCGGCCCCATTCGGCCGCCGCTAACTTTTATGCACGCAAACTTGTTAATCTCATAGCAAGTTACAGCAAACTGTTAAAACGACAACATTTATGGCAACAGGATCAAAAGCCAAATCCAAGAAAGCGTCTGCCCGCGACCTTACGGCGGCCATCGACCAGTATATCCACGCCCAGACAAAGGGCTCTTTCAATTACAAGCAGGTCTCTCATGCCCTTGCACTCGACAGCCCCGCCGCACAGCGCGCAGTCGCCATGCGCCTCGCCGAACTCGCTTTCGACGGCAACATTATCGAGGTTGCACCGGGAAAATACAAGAACCCGACTCGCAACCTCGTCGCTACCGGAACATTCATCCGGCGCTCAAACGGCAAGAACTCCGTTATCACAGACCAGGACGAGGAAGTCGTACTAGTAGCCGAGCGCAACTCACGCCACGCCCTGAACGGCGACCGCGTCAGCGTTTCTATCGCCGCCGCTCGTCCCGGCGTCGAGCCCGAGGCTATTGTCCTTGACATCATCGAGAAAAAAGACCAGACATTCATAGGCACAATCAAGATTGACCGCCATTTCGCCTGCCTCAAGACCGACTCGAAATTCCTCGCCGTCGACATCATCATTCCCCGCAAGAACCTGAAGGGCGCCAAAGACGGCGACAAGGCCGTCGTCCGAATTACCGACTGGCCCGAGGATGACAAGAATCCTCGCGGCACCGTCATTGACGTTCTTGGTCGAACCGGCGACAATGACACCGAAATCAATGCCATTCTCGCCGAATTCGACCTCCCGTATAAATATCCCGAAGCCGTCGAGAAGGCAGCGAACAAAATTTCCGCAGGAATCACTCCCGAAGTCATCGGACAGCGCGTGGACATGCGCGACGTCACGACATTCACCATCGACCCCAAGGATGCCAAGGACTTTGACGACGCCCTGTCGATCCGCAAACTTCCAAACGGAAACTTCGAGGTCGGCGTACACATCGCCGATGTTACACACTACGTCCACCCCGACACAATCATTGACCGCGAGGCCGAAAGCCGTGCGACATCAATCTACCTCGTAGACCGCGTGGTCCCCATGCTCCCCGAACACCTCTCCAACGGCATATGCTCCCTGCGCCCCGATGAAGAGAAACTCACATTCTCGGTCATATTTGAGATGGATCCCAAAGGCAAGGTCATAGACTCGCGCATCGCGCGTACCGTCATATGCTCCAACCGCCGTTTCACCTACGAGGAAGCGCAGGATATCATTGAGACCGGAAAGGGCGAATACTCCGACGAGATTCTTACCCTCGATTCACTGGCAAAAATCCTCCGCAAACAGCGCTACGACAACGGCTCTGTCGATTTTGACCGTTGCGAGGTCCGCTTCGACATTGACGAAAACGGGCATCCTACCGGGGTTTACTTCAAGGAGTCAAAAGATGCCAACAAACTCATCGAGGAGTTCATGCTCCTTGCCAACCGCACTGTCGCGCAATTTGTGGGCAAGGTTCAGGGCCGACGCAAACCCAAGTCATTCGTATACCGCGTGCACGATCTACCCAACGCCGACAAACTTGCCGAACTCTCCCGTATCGCACGCGCGTTCGGATACAAAATCAAGGTCGAGGACTCCGCTCGCGAAGTCAACCGCTCCATAAACCACATGCTGGCCGAAGTCAAGGGCAAAGGCGAAGAGAATCTTCTGTCCACACTTGCCATTCGGTCCATGGCCAAGGCCGTTTACACCACCGACAACATTGGCCATTACGGCCTTGGCTTCGACTATTACACCCACTTTACATCCCCCATCCGCCGCTACCCCGACATGATGGTCCACCGCCTCCTGGCACGCTATATTGACGGCGGCCGTTCGGTCAACCTCGAGAAACTCGAGGAAGAATGCAAGCACTCCTCCGACATGGAGCAACTCGCCGCTAACGCCGAACGCGCATCCATCAAATACAAGCAGGTGGAATACATGAGCGACCATATCGGCGAAATTTATACCGGCGTAATAACCGGAGTCACCGAATGGGGACTGTATGTCGAGATTGACGAGAACAAGTGCGAGGGCCTCGTCCCCATGCGCGAACTTGCCGACGACTTCTACGAACTCGACGAAAAGAATTTCTGTCTGGTTGGTCGCCGCCACAACATCCGCTACCGCCTTGGCGACAATGTCCGCATTCAGGTTGCACGGACAAATCTCGACCGCAAGCAACTCGACTTCATCATTGTCGACGACCGCAATATGCCACGCGGCACCGACACTCTCGGCAACGTCGTTTCTGCGGCACAGGCACTCAGCAACTCCGGCAAGCCAAAGAAAAACCGCAAGTCGAAACATCAGACAAACCGCACAAAGACGCGCCGGTGAAAGTCCACACAACCGACAATGGCAGACTTCCCATTTAAGATATCGGCAACCTCCATCGAAATTCGGGGCTTGCGCATATTCGCCCGCCACGGCCTGTTCCCCCAGGAGCAGGCCGTGGGCAACGACTACATTATCGATGCCACACTTGCTTTCGATGCCTCGCAGGCCATTCATGACGATCTTATCGGCCACACCATTGATTACGGCTCGGCTGTCTCCGTCATCCGCACTGAGATGGCCATCCACAGCGACCTGCTCGAAAACGTCGCGGGACGTATGGCACGTAAACTTCTCTCCTCCTTCCCGCTCCTTGAATCCGGTACCATAACCATAACTAAAATCAAGCCGCCGATTCCATCTTCTCAAGTCGAGGGCATCGCCTTCACCTTATCTTTCGGACGTGAGTGACACTTCTGTCCAAGTGTCTTTTCCTTGGCTGAATAAGGTTTTATGTCTTAATGCATACAATGTTGTTACAAACTTGTTACATCGCAAATATCTCTAAACCATTTCCCATTGCGATGGTTATATAGGTGAATCGCAAAACAAACAACTCTAATAATCACCGCAAACCAAAGAAAATAAAAATGATCACTCGCCAGAATATCGACACAATCTATAGCAAATACAGCAAACGTCCTTCTTCTTCCGACCAGCTCGACTTTCCACTGCTCTTCGACACCGCGGCCGAATTTCACGGCATATATATTGACCCCGACACCAACGAGCTCATCATCTCTTCAATTCAGCCAGACTCTCCATTCCACGCAATCCCGGTCGACAAGATTCATGCTATCATCCCCTTCGAGGAATGGGTGGCAATCGTCCTCCACTCATCCATTATTTTTCTAAACCGCAAGTCTTCTAAAGTCGCCGTCGACATAAAACCGCTCGAGCAATCTCTGGGCGGTCGACTTCGCAACCTCTTTCGACAGCACGCCTGACTCACTTTTATCTTTTCCATTCAGGTTTAGGCTGAACCCAGAAAAACACAGTTTCCACAACATACCACGAAAAACATATCATAAATCAAAAAACACGCACAAGAAAATACCAGAATCTAAAAATTCATAAAAAATTTTTGTAACTTTGTAGCCTGATTTGTCGCGAACAGCCATCTCAGATAGTTTTCATTATCGCATAAACTATGAAGTTACTACAACAGAAACTCGCCAGATATACGGCTCCCCAGGAGGCTAAGGCCGCAGGCGTTTACCCTTATTTCCGCGCAATTTCGTCCGAACAGGACCCTGAGGTTATCATCAACGGTAAAAAAGTATTGATGTTCGGTTCCAACTGCTACTCGGGACTCGTCAACGACCCCCGCATCAAGGAAGCAGCAATCGAGGCTACAAGAAAATACGGCACAGGTTGCGCCGGCTCTCCCTTCCTCAACGGAACACTTGACCTTCACAAACAACTCGAACGACGCATAGCCGAATACATCGGCAAGGAAGACGTCATGATCTATTCCACCGGTTTCGGCGTCAATCTCGGTGTTGTCTCCACCCTCACCGGTCGCGAGGACTATATCCTCTGGGACGAACAGGACCACGCCTCGATCATCGAGGGCCGTCGACTTTCGTTCTCCCAGCAACTGAAATACAAGCACAACGACATGGAGTCTCTCGAGAAGCAACTCCAGCGCTGCGAGCCTGACAAGGTGAAGCTCATCGTCACCGACGGTGTGTTCTCTATGGAAGGCGACGTCGCCAATATTCCCGAGATTGTCCGTCTTGCAAAAAAATACGATGCCTCAGTCATGGTCGACGAGGCTCACTCAATCGGCGTATTCGGCGAAGGCGGCCGCGGTACCGTCAACCACTTCGGTCTGACCGATGATGTTGACCTCGTAATGGGCACGTTCTCCAAATCGTTTGCCTCACTCGGCGGTTTCATCGCCACCGACAAGGAAATCACCAACTTCCTGCGCCACCACTCCCGTTCGTACATCTTCACCGCCTCGATAACCCCGGCATCTACAGCAGCCGCTCTTAAGGCCATCGACATCATGATCGAGGAACCCTGGCGTCAGGAACACCTTTGGGAACTCACCAACTATGCTCTCGAGGGCTTCCGCAATATGGGCTGCGAGATCGGCAACACATCGACCCCCATCATTCCCCTCTTCATCCGCGACAACTTCAAGACTTTCGCAATCACGCGCGACCTCCTCGAGGAAGGAATCTTCGTCAACCCAGTCGTTTCCCCCGCAGTCGCTCCGCAGGACACCCTCATCCGTTTCTCGCTCATGGCCACCCACACCAAAGAGCAGGTCACTACCGCTCTCGAGAAAATTCAGAAAGTCTTCCGCGCCCACGACCTCATTCCCTGACAACTCGTTCAGTAACAGACATATCACGACGCTCCGCCGATTGCGGAGCGTCTTTTTTTATCCCACGGCTGTTCCCACCTGACCATTCACCAAGGTTAATTTGTGTTAAATTATAGTACCATGTATTGCATAGTACCTTAGAAAACTATACTTTTGTGCCGTGGTTCAGAATAGACTGCCTTCTTAAGCGCTTTACAGTCTTTTGACAACCGCCTGTACAGTATCATTCCATTCTCCTCTTCTCCTTTAAAATTTTTCAATCAACCGTGAACGTAGAAAACTTAAAATCACAAATGCGCAAAGGAATGCTCGAGTTTTGCATCCTCTTGCTTCTGAGACACGGTGACGCCTACGCCAGCCAGATTATCGAGCGCCTCAAGAAGGCGCAGTTGATTGTGGTCGAAGGCACCCTCTACCCTCTTCTGACACGCCTCAAGAAAGACGGCGTCCTGACCTACCGCTGGGAGGAATCTCCCTCCGGCCCCCCCCGCAAGTACTATTCCCTGACTCCCGAGGGCGAGGAAAACCTCACTGTTCTTTCCGAGGCATGGCACGAACTTGCCGACTCTGTCCGTCTGCTCAGCGACGACAATGAGTCCTCCTCAGGCGAAACACTTCTCCCCTCAACACTCCCCAACAACTAAAAAAACTCTTTCCAGCATTACGATGAAACGCTCTTTCCAGGTCAACATCAATGGCCGCATTTACAATATTGACGAGGACGCTTACAAACTCCTCAATGAATATCTCGAGCAATTGCGCACCACCTTCTCGTCACAGGACGAGCGCGAGATTGTTGATGACATCGAGGCACGCATCAACGAGCATTTCGCCGAGACCGTAGGCCCCGATAATATCATCAATATCGAGGACGTCACCTCGGTAATCGATGTCATGGGACGTCCAGAGCAGTTCTGTGATTCCTCCGACGAAAAGGAGGAATCCGGTCCGCAGACTACACCTCCGCCCTACAACCCCTACAACTCAGGCACTTCCTGCGCCCCCGTTGGCCGCAAGAAACTTTTCCGCCGTCTCGACAACAAGGTATTCGGAGGAGTACTCTCCGGCGTAGCCACTTATTTCGACTGGAACGTTGTCCTTCTCCGAATCCTGTTTGCTATCGCCACATTTAGTTTCGGCATTTTCTTCGTGGTTTACCTCATTGCCTGGATGGTCATTCCCCCGGCAAACACTCCCCGACGACGCCTTGAGATGATGGGGCTCCCGGTTACTCCTGACAATATCGCGCGAAACATCAACTGCCAGTCATACAATGACCGTCTCGACCTTCCCGACAGCAAGAACTTCCTTGATGCCTTAGGCAACATCGTCAATATTCTGGTCAAAGCCTTCGTCGGACTCTTCACCGTCATTGTCGGCTCGATAGGTTTCGGCACTATATGCGCCGCGCTGATATGCATTTTCGTCGCTTGCGGCATAACTATCACCTCGCCCGAGTTCTTCAACGAAGTGTTTGACATGAACATCAATGTTGACTTTCCTTCTCCCGGACTCGGATTGACAACCGCCTCAATCATAATGCTGTGCGTGTGTGTGCCTTGCATCCTCCTGACATGGGCCGGAAGCACAATGGTTTTCGGAATCAAAGGCCCATCCCGAAATGCCCTGATTATTTTCGCGATAATTGAGATTATTCTCATCGTCTCGTCCGTCTTCCTGGGCTTATCCTTCAAGCATGCGACACAGGCCGTTCTCCCGTCTGTTCTAACGCCGCTTACGGTAATTGTACATTAGTAAGTCATACTCTAACAGTTCTAAATCCATAATTTTTGCGAAGGCGCCCCGATTACATTCTGCGGGGCGCCTGCTTTTTTGAGATGTAGATTATTAAGCGTAAATTTGCAGAATAAATCCACTATGTACAATGAACCGAATAATTTGCACCGCACTTCTTTCTATGGCTGTCATAACATCTTATGCCGACACTCTCACCGATAGCCTTCGCGCCATATTCGACGAACGCTATGCCGATGCGCTTGTCGGCGACGCGCCCGGTGGCTCTGTCCTTATCACCAAAGGAGATTCCGTAATCTTCGAATATTACGCCGGCCTTGCCGACATGGTTTCAAAAAAGCCCATAGGACCCGAGACCACTTTCTGCATAGCCTCCGTCTCCAAACAGTTCACTGTCGCCGGACTTATGCGGCTTGCCGAAATGGGCCTTGTGGACATGGACGCGCCCCTGACACGCTGGTTCGACTACAAGGCACCGTTCTGGACCGATGTCACGCCGCGCCACCTCGCCTCACAGTCTTCAGGCATACCTGACACTCGCGACCGCTCCGACCGGAACAAGATGATTTTCGCCGACGACGCCTATTCCGTCACCTACTTTCCGTCCGTCAAGAAAACTCAGTTCACTCCGGGAACAGCCTACGACTACGTCAACCCGACATTCATTCTTCTCGCCAACATCATCGAGAAAGTTACAGGCCGTCCCTTCATCGACTATCAGCGCAACGAAATCTTCAATCCCGTAGGAATGAATTCCACATACTATTTTGACCCCGGGAACTCTCCCGCAGTCCAGTCCCACGGCTACGCGCCGAACGACCGCGGCGGATGGGACGAATATGACTATGGCGAGGAAACATTCTTTGCCACCCGTCCCGACGGAGGCATCTATTCCAACGTCCGCGACATAGCCCGCTGGGAGAAAGCCCTCGCCGAGCACAACGTCCTCAACAGCAAATCCCTCGCCGAAGTCTACACCCCGCGCGTCGATGTTTCCTCAAGCCCCTGGTGCGACTACCAGCGTCGCCCCCACACCGCTTATGCAATGGGATGGTTCGTCGATGACACACCCGGACGTCCCGTCAAGGTCTACCACACCGGCGACAATGGCGGCTACCAGGCCTATGTGGCCAAATATCCCGACCTTGACCTTCGCATCATCGTCCTCGAAAACCGCCACGACCGCGACCGCTGGTCCATGGCCCAGACCCTGGACAAGCTCCTCCTCCCCCACTTCCGCCATTAAACCATCGCGGAATAAATTTTTTGAAAACCGGACGAAACATTTTGCGAAATCAGAAAAAAATCCTACCTTTGCACACGCAAACCCGAGGAGAGATGCCGGAGTGGTCGATCGGGGCGGTCTCGAAAACCGTTGTGCCCTTACGGGCACCCAGGGTTCGAATCCCTGTCTCTCCGCAAAAAAAGCAGTCTAATTAGACTGCTTTTTTTGCATCAAGAGAGCAGGGATGAGAACCCCAAGGGTTCGTTACCGCGAAGCGCTTTTGTAGCACAGCGGAAAAAGACTCCCTGTCTCTCCGCAAAAGCAAAAGGTTACCTGTCAAGGTAACCTTTTTTGCTTTCAGAGAGACAGGGATGAGAACCTGAAAAAAATTAATAAAATAATCATTCTGATATTTGGTTTATAACATAAACTATTTTAACTTTGCAACCGAAACAGGAAGAGAGCGACAACGCACGAGTTTGCTCTTTCTTTTTCAAAGTATGGTTTATATTATAAACCACTTTATAAATCTTGAACTAACTTCGCCTATGGAAGAAAGAATAATTACTAAAGCGGAAAGCATCGAAACCATAACTTCGATGATTTCACGCACAAAAGACCGTCTCGTGAATGGCTGCGGGAACATGCTCCTCATGTGGGGATACTTAACCGTTGCAGTAGCGGCACTTATATGGGTGCTCCTTGTGACAACCAGTAATCCTGCCGTAAACTGGTTGTGGTTTAGTATCAGACAATATATTTCTCTGTAAGTAACTCATTATTAAATAAATAAGTACGAAGTTTATGCGAGTATCTATCTTCATACTGCTCATATATATGATGGGGGCCTTAAAAGCCATTGCGCAGAACGAGGAGCCTGATTCTATGGGTATATCGCGAGAACTTGATGAGATTGTTGTGACTGCGCCCGAAAATCAGACTATTGGCAACAAAATCTTTTTCTATCCAACAAAGGAACTTAAAAATGTCACGAACAACGGAGTCCAACTTCTTGCAGGTCTGCAAATTCCCGATTTGATCATAAATCCGGCTACCGGGTCTATTGAAAGATTGGGCGGTGGCAGGTTGTCCATAAGGATCAACGGTCGACCTGCATCTCAAACAGATATTACATCCCTTTCACCAAAGGATATTACAAAGGTGGAGTATACCCCAAACCCGGGTGTGAGATATGGAGATGCAATGGGTGTGATAGATATAACTGTTAAACTACGCGAAACAGGCTATGGAGTGTGCCTCAATCTGCTCCAGTCTGTAAACCGTGGATGGGGAAATTATACCGGAGCATTGAAATATACATCCGGTCGTAGTGAATGGACTCTTGATTTTCAGTCCAATCCCATGTGGCGAATGTCTGCTTTCCGTGATAATTCGGAGCATTATCTCCTGTCAGACGGGACTAAGATCATGCGTCTGGAGAATGGCATAAAGGCACCGAACAGGATGGCTTCTCACCGGGTGTCTTTGCAGCACTCCTATGCGATAGGCAGCAAGTTCTTGTTGAACACCCAATTACGCATATTCAACAAGAATGATCGCTATTTATCTGAGGGTGATATAACAACTGTAATCGGCGATGAGATTACAGACGATTTTGAGCGCGAAGAATTACCGGTAAGATCTACACAGATTGACTTGGATGTCTATCTGCATTGGAAAGCGAACAAATCCAATAAACTGTATTTTAATATAATACCAACTGTAATGGATGGCTCGAATGACCGCCGTTATCAGACATCAGAGGTGGAGTTATATTCCAACATATCCAACCGTGGATACAGGTTGTTTGGTGAAGGCGTTTGGGAATGTCGAATCGGGAACGGCATCCTCACGTCCGGCATACGAAGTTTTGGCGAGTGGAACGAGGCAGACTATAATAATTCTGGAAACATCAATGAGAAAAGTTTCATGGGAAGCTTATTTGCCGAGTGGAAACAGACCTTGGATAAGATTCAGTATAGCATCGGAATAGGAGGAACAGCATATAGTGTTAGAGAGCCGTTGAAACACGATTATTACAATGCTAATCCTCGTATATATTTCCGATATACTCCTGTCTCATGGGGCGGAATCTCCTTTATAGGAAATGTAACCACAGTATCTCCCACAGTGAATCAACTTAACCCGGTTCGTCAACAAGTTGACAATTATCAATGGAGCGAAGGCAATCCCGGCGTTTCCGCATTTCAGCAATATGACACAAAAATAGAAGTTGACGGCAGATTAAAGGATATATCGTTAAAAATTACCCTCGCCGACACCTACAACCATAATCCAATAATGGGAGCCAAGAGATATATGGATAATCAAATAGTTAAGTCTTACTATAACTCAGGTTATAACAATAATTTTATAGTCAAGGCTCAGCTTAGACTGCCGATATTCATAAAACAGTTGAATCTGTCTTTGGAAGGGGGCTGGCACAAGACTGTCAGCAAAGGCCTTAACTATCGCCATGATTATTCACAACCATTTATAAACGCACAGTTAATGTATGTGGATGGACCGTGGTGGATCATGCTGAAATATAATACTACTTACAACGCTCTGTGGGCAGAAGATATTTATAGCACCAATAACAATATGCTTAATATCGGTGTAGGCTATACATACCGTAGTGCTACTTTTATGGCGGGAGTTTTAAATCCTATTGGAAATATCAGTGTTAAAAGCCGGGATTTGAACGCGATTGCCGGATTTGACAGGGAATATCAAGTATCATCGACCCGTCAGTTATTTTGGATCGGGATCACGTTAAATCTCTACAAAGGTAAGAAGCGAAGTGCATCACAACGCAAGTTAAACAATTCTCAAACATATGAATCAATAAACAATGTAAAGAAATGAAGAAGTTATTATTTATCTTCGCATTGATAGCGATATGCGTCAGTGCTAAAGCCAAGACTCCGGCCTATACAATCATCTTTAGCGAGTTACCCTATACCGAGGGAACTCTCTATGTCTCTGCGACATGCGAAGACAAGGAACTACTCAGAGTCGCAATCGAGGTAGAAGAAGATTCGATTGTAATCCCTGTTGATTTCTCTGAGGCTATGGGCAAGGAACTGTCTATACGAGCCTTTCAGGATCTCGACGAGGACAAGCAGCTTAAATTCGACATCTACGGCCGTCCTGCAGAGCCATTTCTGCAAACAAGACTCATCCCTCAAAAAGAAACAACGGACTACAACTTCAAGTTGACCGTATTGCAATAGCGCAATTCATTAGATGAAGACAGGTAACCTAGACAATGACGCAGTGGTTACCTGTTTTATTATCAGCATACGGAACATTTCCTAATATCCCATCCACTGCCCGTATATTTTTTTCAAAAAAAATTTGCTTCCGAAAATTTTTTTTCAAAATTTTGCCAATCTATTCAGACGGCGGAGCATTTTCGCCCCTCCGATGTCGTACCTTTGCATCAGCGTTCAAGGCTGATCGGTTTCAGTTGGTGTTTTGGTGAGTATATCAACTGTGTGTTCTTAAACATTATTGTTAACCTTTAACTCTTAATCAACTATGTTCCCAAGAAACAAAAATCCTGCTTAGCGTACCAACCATCCCGCACCATATTTGTACGGACGCCGATTCTTTGGCGTCCGCCCCCGGACCTCCATCAATCCAAATCCCCGAGGATATCGGGATTTCCAGGATTCTCGGGCTTCTGTGGAATCCCGTCCCTCTCGGATTTATGACCAAGTATTATGTCATAGTTACAAGTCCACTTCGACTCTTATAACTCTGACCCAAACCCATTACGACCTTTACACCTGCTGAAACCGACCAACCGAACGCAAAACAAACATCCACTCACCAACCAATCAGGGCCCTGATTTTTAACCCAAACCCTATTCATAAACCATTTATCTTATGAGACATACTCCTTTCATACAAATATTCCGACATAACAGGCTGTCTATTCACCCGCCCCCGAAGTTCACAGTCTTACATACGGTTCATCTGAACCGGGCGACTCGAAATTGCTGCAGAATTCTCGAAGTTGAGCATCGGGAATGACAATATCGTTCGGACCTTTGCCTTGACGGGAGGCAAGGCGGTCCCGCAGTGTTTCATACCCTGCATCGAGAAACACAAGCAAAGGCTCAACGCCGTGTCGCCGGCATATCTCTCTGACGGTCTGCCGACGACCGCGTTTGCACATCGTTGAGTCGACAACAACCTTACACCCCCTCGTCAGCAGGCTTTCAAGTACGGCGTCAATCTCATTCCTGACCTCACCGAAAAGTTCCTGCTGCCCGGACCATGGCAGCGATGTAAAATCGCCGCCATAACGTCTCCATGCCAGCTCGTCAGCCGAAACCCGGATAAAGCCATGTTCCTCCAAAGCCTTTGCGAGACAGGTTTTTCCGGAACCGCTGACTCCGCATGTAAGGACTACTCTTGCAGAAGTTATTTCAGATGTCAGTTCACGCATTTTGCCATTCTCTTTAAATTAGAATTTCCACTCCAAGCCGGCCATGACGGTGGCACGTGGCATGGGGAAACCGTACTCTATCTGATATTTCGAGGCAGTCAGGTTCTCGCCCTTGACAAAAATTGTCAGCGGATTCTTAAGCGGGAATGTGTATGCCGCCCTCGCACCAAGCAGGGCATAGTCTTCCTTGCTCTCCTCGGTGTTCAGTCCCCATATGCCCATGCAGTCGAGTGTGAACTGCCAGCGTCCGGGAGTGTAGGAGACCTCGCCGTAGACTTTGTTTTTTGGTGCGCCGACAATGCGTGTGTCGGTATGCAGATAGGCATAGTTGGCATTGAACTGCCATTCACGGCCGATATTGTATGAGGCATCGATTTCAAAGCCCTTGTTTATGAAACGTCCCGAATTGACATTATGCGGACGGCCGTCAACACGCACTGTCTGTATCATGTTCTCACCCTTGATATAGTAAAGGGCGAGGCCCATGTTAAGACGGCGGTCGAACGCCCACTGTCGCAGTTCGACCTCGAAACTGTTCATCCGTTCGGGCTTGAGGTCGGGGTTGTGTGGAGGATACATATAGAGTTCGCGGATGGTGGGTGAGCGGAAGCCCTTGCCATAGGAGAACTTGATGCGGTTCGAGGACATCGGACGTAACACAAAACCGGCCTGCGGCACCCATTCGTTGCCGAATTGCGAGGAATGTTCGAGACGCACACCGGCATTCAGCGAAAGGACATCGTTGAAGAAGGCCTGTTGCATCATGGCGTAGCCGGCAATCTCATTTACATGCTTCTCGATTATCGGCTCTTCCTCCGAGGTGATTTTATCGGTATTGTAGGCCCGGCCGCCCCAGTGCTTGAAGTCCAGACCCACGCTCAGGTCGTTTCCGCGCCACGGACGGATGCTCTGATAGAGCGTCACGCCCATGTTGTAATCCTTGGAATGGAAAAGGAACGTGCGGGGCCTGTTCTGCGAGTCAAGACCGTCGTCGATATCATGCTTGCCCCAGTTAACATAGCCCTGGATGCCGCCTGAAGTGACGTCATAGCGGTTCTTGACATAGACCGCTGTCGTAAGGCGCAACTGTTTTGCCCACATTCCGAGTGGCAGATCGCGATAGCACGAACCGGGATTGTCCGCCTTGGTTTCTGTCACCATTGCATTGACACCGGCTTCCCAGTGCGGGTTGAATTCCCGGGACAGCGACACATACTGGTTGGCGAGCCAATATCCCATCCCGCGGCGGTTCCCGTCGGAACGTTCATACGATGCGGCGGCGAAAGCACGCCATCCTTCTTTCTTATAACCGGCCTTGGCCCCATATTTCATGGTCCCGTATGAGCCCGCCTGTCCGCGTACCGAGCCACTGAATCCGTCAGCCGTTGCACGACGGGTGATAAAATTGACCGAGCCGCCCATCGCCCCCGAGCCGTAAAGCAGGGACGAAGGTCCGCTGACGACCTCCACACGCTGGATGTCATTGGTGACATAGGTGTCGGGGAGCGAGTGTCCGAAAATTCCGGCCCACTGGGGCTGTCCGTCAATCAGGAAAAGGACCTTGTTGCCTCCGCCAACACCACGGATATAAGTCGAACCTGAAGCACCTCCGCTGACACCATATCCGGCTACTCCGCGCTCGGTGACAAACATGCCGGGCACACGTGTCTCGAGGACAGGAAGGATATTGGTTTCGGTCGAATTGTCTATTATGTCGCTGCCGATGATTTTCACATCAAGAGGTAGGAGTGGCACCGGAGCCTTTGCAGCAGTCTCCACTATCACGACCTCTCCAAGTACATTCGCAGTATCGGCGTCAGCGTTCCTCTGTGCCATGGCCGACATATCTGTGGCGGCCAACGCCAAAGCGACGCTGAAAAGCAATGATTTCATATAGATTTAGCAAATAAATGTCAACGTGTTTATTTTAGCGTGTGCAAAATTACATCATTTTGACCTTACTGCAAAAATTTGGGATTTCACATAACACGTGAAGTCTTTCAATTTTTACACAACTGATGTTAAAATCTCGTGATTTTTGCCTAAATTTGTCGCTATGAATGATTACCGTCAAGTACGCATAGACATGCGCCCGGCCTCCGACGACGCCTCGGACCTCATGGCCGCCTTCCTTGCCGATATCGGCTACGAGAGTTTTGTCCCTGACGAGAAAGGCCTCACCGCCTTTGTCCCCGACAAGGACTTCGATTCCGTCGCACTGAAAGAAATAATCGGCGACTTTCCCATCGACACAGAGATAACCTATTCCGACGAACTTGTGGTTGGTCGAGACTGGAACAGCGAGTGGGAGAAGAATTACTTCCAGCCAATTGTTGTCGGCGACCGCTGCGTAATACATTCCAGTTTCCACACCGACGTTCCCAAGGCCCAATACGACATTGTCATCGATCCCAAGATGGCATTCGGCACTGGCCACCATGCCACGACCTCACAGGTAATCGAGGCACTGCTGTCACTGAATCTCGAAGGAAAAAGCCTTATCGACATGGGCACCGGAACTGCCATCCTCGCCATATTGTCGTCAATGCTCGGCGCCCGCGAGGTCACCGGAATCGAGATTGACGGTTTCGCATACGAGAACGCCCTTGAGAATGCAAGATTAAACAACTGCTCAAACATCCGTCTTATAAACGGCGATGCATCAGCGCTTGATAATATTAATCCCGCAGACGTTTTTGTCGCCAACATCAACCGTAACGTCATCACTGCCGACATTGACAGATACGCCGCAAGACTTGTCAGCGGTGGCGTAATGGTTCTGAGTGGCTTTTATTTAGAAGATATTCCTAAAGTCTTACTTGCAGCAAAGCCATTCGGACTAGCCGAACTTCACCACACCGGCCGGGACAGATGGGCATGCCTGTTGCTGACCAAGAACTGATTAACATAAAACACTGGACATTCAATTGATAAATGAATAAATCCAAATCATTACTTCAAGTTTCTAAAATGCGATCCAGTATACTTCTGACAGGCGTCTTGCTCACGTTCGGAGCGTTATCTGCTTCGGCAAATGACAGTGCTTCCGATACAGAAAAGCCGTATACCGAGACAGCAACCATCGGAGATACCGGAATCGGCAAATCCGGTGTATCGGAAGAAGAATTTCTGAGCCTGCATCGCCCGATGCGTTTCACCTGGGGAGCCGAACTCGAGGGTATGGTGGACATGTCCGGACACGACATGTCATCCTTAGGCATCAATGCCTCGTTCGGTTTCGAATGGCAATGGATACGTTTCCTCGGTGTCGGCGCACAGGCAGACATCGCCGTGTCGAATTCATCCCGCATCTATCCCGTTTACGTCAACTTCCGCACCGACTTCTCGCGCAGGCGCCGACTTGTGTTCATGGACCTGCGCGGTGGCGCCGCTTTCGCGAACATCAACCGCATAGGCAACACCACATGCGGATATTTTTCCGGAGGCCTCGGCGTCACACTGGCTGCCGGTCGCAAATTCTCCTCACATATCATCGTCGGCTACACCTGGATTGGCCAACATCACTGCTACGAGGGTGACCGACTAGATAAATGCTCGGGCTTAAGTTACGCCCAGATGCGTTTCGGCATCACTTTCTAAAAAGAGGCTCCTACCTTTCCTATTAATTCTAAAAAACAAACCGGTTAATTCCAAAAAACAAACCGGACTATATTTGTCTTTACCATGAATCTAAGAAACACTATTCTTTCGGCTCTGGTGTTCGCCGCCATGACAGCCTTCGCCGCAGTGCCGGAGTACGTCAATGTCAACGCCAACAAAATCGAATCTAACGGCGACGACTGGACCGCTTTAAGAAGCAAGGTCGCGAAAACCATGAAAGGCGACACCGCGGACATCCGAATACTGCATATCGGCGACTCGCACATCCAGGCCGAATTTGTCACCAACCATCTCCGCGGACTCCTCCAGAAACGATATGGCAACGCCGGCCGAGGCCTGATTTCCCCTCTGCGTCTGGCAGGAACCAACCAGCCGCATGACTACGCTGTCACGGCACAGGGCGGCGGAGACTGGACTCAGACTCGACTGCTGAAATATCCCTGGCCGGCAAAACCCAGCATGACGGGAATCTCCGCCCGTCCATCCGAATCAGCGACCGTCGTCTGGAAGCCACTTCTCGACGATCACAAGATAAAACATGCCGCATTCCTCACATCAGAAGGGCTGAAGACTGCTGAATACCCTACCCTTCAGGACAGCGTCACTCTCTCAGTCGCCCCCGGCACAAGCATCTATGGAGCAATCCTTGACAATGGCAAGAAAGGACTGCTGTACAGCGCCATAGGCAACAACGGAGCATGCTACAACGATTATTCGCTGATAGACAATTTCGCAAGCCTGACCCGGGTTTTCAATCCCGACCTGATTGTTCTCTCGATGGGCACTAACGAAGGCTTCTCAACCATGACCGACGAGCAGATTGCCCGATCAGTCGATGACCTCGTCACTACGCTGCGCGACTACAATCCCGACGCGGCCATGCTGATACTTCTTCCAATGGAAAGTCAGAAGAACCGCAATCACGGACACAAGCCGCTCTCGCCCTATTACGACATCAACAAACGGGTAGCAGAGGCAAAGGACATCATCAACGCGAGGGCGAAGGCGCTCGGCGTGCCGGTCTGGGATTTCTACACTATCGCGGGCGGTCAGGGAGCATCAGACAAATGGCTCGCCGACAAACTCATGAACAAGGACCGCATCCATCTGCTCAAGCCCGGGTATGAACTAATGGGAGAACTGCTCTACGACGCCTTAGTCCCCGCTCTGGAAAACTAAACTCTTTCAAAAACTAAAAACGGCCTAAAAAATGATAGACGAGATACTTGAATATAACCGCCGCTTCGTTAACGAGGAAAGATACAAGGACTTCGCCACATCGAAATATCCCGACAAGCGCATAGCCATCGTGACATGCATGGACACACGCCTCACCCATCTACTTCCTGCCGCGTTAGGATTGAAGAACGGCGACGTGAAGATGATCAAAAATGCCGGAGGCACGATAACGAATCCCTTCGACTCGACAATGCGCTCGCTGCTCGTCGCCGTCTACGAACTCGGCGTAAACGAGATAATGGTAATCGGCCACACCGGTTGCGGCGTCCAGGGCATGAATGCCGAAGAGATGCTACACCTGATGCGCGAGCGCGGAATCGATGCCGAGCACATCTCGCTGATGCGCCACTGCGGAATCGACCTCGACTCATGGCTCCACGGTTTCGACGACACGACTGCAGCCGTAAACGAGACCGTCGACCTCATCTCAAACCACCCCCTCATGGCCAAGGACGTGACCGTCCGCGGCTTCATCATCGACTCCGAGACCGGCAAACTGTCACCCCTCGGAGATTAACCGATAAAAGATACCCTCTACATCGGAACGGAGGAATTTCCGTATCGAGATAACTTTAGCATCTCGACTTTGGGAATTTTGTAGCGTAAGGCTGCGACCGCGAAACAGGGCGAGGCTTGACAGAACCCAAAATTCCCATACCATGATTCATTCACCATAAACATTGACGGTATGCTTTAATTCAGTCTTGAATTACATGACCATTACATGAACTTGTCAAAGGTAAAGCACTAAATATCAAGTGTATTTTATCAAGGCCAGATTCAGTTCACTTCGAATTTAACCGATTCAATTACATGAAATCAGTCTATTCCCACGAGGGAATATAAGCGACATCGCGGCGCCGAGCTTAGTATATCGAGATTTTATGTCTCGACCTTCCGACTTCGCCCGAACTTGCGAGCCGTGTGAGGTCAGACCGAACAATTTCCTATCGCACGGCGTAAGTTAAATCATGCCTTACTTTTTTAGCCTACATAGGCTTGTTTAACCGGGTTGTGCGCAATTTTTTCACACCCTTGAAATTATTGTAGCCGAAAGCAAAAGTCCCGAAATAAATTCGTAACTTTGTAATCTAATCTGCGTTCGCGCTGACGAAGACCACTCATGTAAGAACCATCTCTTATACAATATATTACAGATCTTCCTTGTAGCCGCATAAAGGTTTCTTGCTATAGCAAGCGGGCTTACACCCGATTAGGTCGCCTGTCAGCCTACATGGGAGTTCTTCGCATTATATGAAGGAGTTAAAAGACAAATTAGCCTCCAATACTATCCAAACGATCTCGCTCTTTTCAGGAGCTGGAGGGTTGGATATTGGCGCTATTTATGCCGGCGCTCACATTATTTGGGCAAACGACATGAAGAAAGAGGCCTGTGAGTCTTATGCCTTGAATATTGGTGATCACATTCATCAAGGCGATATCAATTCATTCATACCTTCTCTCGCCAAGTATAATGGTGTCGATTTAGTTATCGGAGGTCCGCCTTGTCAAGGCTTTTCTGTCGCTGGCAAAATGGATGAAAACGATGAACGCAGCAAACTGATATGGAGCTACGCAAAAGTCATTGAAACCGTTCGTCCGAAAGCCTTTATAATGGAAAATGTCAAGGCTCTCGCTGTCCTTGACCGTTGGGCTTCCGTTAGAGCCGCATTGTTGCAGAAGTTCATCGATTTTGGTTATTCTGTGAACTTCATTGTCCTTAATGCCTCGGATTTTGATGTGCCACAAGCGAGAGAGAGAGTATTCTTCATCGGATTTAAGAATGGCACAATTTCTACACCTGATTTGGAATCAATGCTCAGGCCTTACAAGGTTAAGGCAAAAAGTGTGCGTCAGGCTCTTGCCGTACTTGACCGTGCAGGTGTCGGAAACAATTCAAGCACATGCAACGCAAGAATTACATTGACACCACAGCCGGTTCTTCGCAAATCCGCATATGCCGGAATGCTGTTCAACGGTCTTGGCAGGCCGTTGAAACTCGATGGGTACAGTGCTACACTCCCCGCATCGATGGGCGGCAATAAGACCCCTATAATAGATGAAAAAGCCCTCTACGACGGTGAAACTCCTTGGGTAGAAGGCTATCGTGACCGAGTGGAACAAAATCCCCATATTGCGAAAACCGAAACCGTCCCCTCATATTTAAGACGTATGACCGTTGACGAGGCAAGGGTCATTCAAACTTTCCCGATGGATTATGTTTTTTGCGGTTCGCAATCCGCTCAATATACTCAAATAGGTAACGCCGTCCCGTGTAATCTATCAAAAGCCGTTTGTTCGATGGTGGTAGACGTTCTAAAGGGTAAAGCGCCGATTCAATATTCAGGACTATTCTAAATTATGGCTACTGTTGACATTAAAACTGCTGCTCTTATCCTTGATAGAGCTCTGATTGAGGCTGCCCCGGTTGAAGATGAAATTGCTGCAATTATTGCAACAGTTCTTCGAGGGACGCACAAAACATACCGTTATATTCTTGTAAATGCACTGCTCGCCAAGGCCACCAACCAAAAGGTTGATGCCTTAAGTCTTCAAAAAGGTGATGGAAAGGGCGGTAAATTCGATGCAAGAACATTATGCCATAAAGTAATCGTGCCTTTTGAAAAGCTCAAATTGCCCGGATGTCTCGGCGATTCTAACGAGCCTTTCCTTAATAAGCCCGCTCGCTTTGTTTCACTTTCTGTTAACAATGCCGTCCGTGCAGGTAAAGATAAGGAAACCCTCGAGAATCTGATAACTGTACTATCGCAGATTCAAACTAGCGAGTCAGCGTACAAGTATCTTAAATCCGCAATGGTTGTGCTTGTATCCAATCATGAAGAATATCTGAAGAAATTCGCCATAGGAGATGCCTTAATCGATGTCAGCGAGTTTTCACAACTTGTCCTCGACTATATCTATAAAATTACCGACCATACAATGGAAGGAGAAGTTTGTCCTCTTGTCGTGGCAGAATTAGAGCAATTATACCTCGGCAAGGATTTCAAAGTCGTTCCTCACAAGGTAAACGAAAGCGGCTCATCTTCCAAGGAAGTAGGAGATATTGATGTATTCGATTCCGAGGGAACTTTGGTTAATGCCATTGAAGTGAAAGACAAATCTTTCTCGGTTCAAGATGTCATTCATGCTATTTCTAAGTTCCGTCAGGCAAATCTCGCCTCAAGTCTATTCATTTATGGGAAGAATGTAATATTTGATGAGGACGAGGTGTATAAGGTGTTAAAAACGATTGGTCGAGAGGGACATTATTGCTGTTTAATTTCGATTCTGAATTACGCAAAATTGCGTATTTCAGATCTAAAAACAGTAACTATCCGCGACTTCGTAGATGGTCTTTTGAAATTCTCCAGGATCATCAATGCTAAAGATGACACCATAGGAGTAATCAAAGAAATCGCATCTCAGATTTTTTAAGATTGAATATAATTTCTTTACCTGTTTAAAACTAAGGGGTTAGATGCACAATTGTCTTAGGCACACATATGAGCATATCTCTTCCAATCCAGATAATCCTTTTGGAGATGATATTTTGGAAAGAAGAAGATTTGCGAATCTATTGACATCCATCGCTACAAACTATAGTAATGGTTTTGTCATGGCTATAAATGGAGCATGGGGAACAGGTAAGACTGTTTTCATACATCAATGGAAAAATCTTCTTTCTAAAAGTTTTAAGGTAACCATATTTAACGCTTGGGATAACGATTATTTTGGAGAACCAACTTTAGCAATCTTAAGTCAACTACGTGAGTTCTTCGATGAAGAAAAGTCTCTTTCTGAAAAGGCTTTTGCCGCGTGGAAAACCTTGCAGCAAGTACCGCTTTCGGTTATTAAAGGTAAAATGCACCAATATATTTCTAAAGCTATTACAGATGAGGCAATTAGAAATATTGAGGATATATATAAGCATAATCTAAACTACGATATTGATTATAAAGAAAGTGATATTATCTCTTAACGTGAGTTCGGGATAAATACATGCTTCGATTCGACATCGGAAGGGCATATGTC
>CALKRW010000055.1 GCA_937989585.1 uncultured Porphyromonadaceae bacterium
TACTTCATAAAAAGCACCCCAAAAGTTTTTTGTCTAACTTTTGGGGTGCAGTTCATAAGCGGCACACCGTCCTTAATGTATGATTACAAGTGGAATTACTTAACGACCTTGACGACAGCATTACGGCCATCGGCGAGGACAGCGCTTACGATGTATGCGCCGGCGGGAAGTTCTTCGACGGATACGGTCTCACCTGCAACGACAGCATTGAATGAAACGAGAGTACCGTTGAGAGCGTAAACGGAAACGACTGCATCCTGAGCGACAGTAATTTCTGTTCCGTTGACGGCGAGTGCATCGTTAGCGTTGCTGATGACAGATTCAACACCCAGAGTCTCGGGAGTCTTGGAACCTTCGTAGTTGACGGCAACCACACCATAGCCTTCGACACCGGGAACAACCATCTCGACCTTGGGTTCAGCCTCGCCGAGTTTGATGCGCTTGATACCGCTCTGGTGGAGGGGATTTGCTGCGTCATACTTTTCAGCCCACCAGTACTGGCCCTTCTGCATTGTGTTGTAATCCTGAGCCTCGTTAGCGGCAGCCTGCTCGGCTGTGGGAGCACGGTAGCACCAGTAGAGGTATCCTTTGCCGTCAGGCGAGAGTTGTGAGATACCTACGTGTTCGTTAGTCGATGAACCCTCGTATTTGACGGGCGAACCATCGATGAGCTGAGGATTGAGATCGGAGAACATTGTGGGGTTGGGGTTAGCAAGGAGTTTGGACATCTCGATACGGTAGAGACCGCCGCGGGTCATGGTTGTCTCGGTACCGGAGGTCACCTCAACGTAGATGTACATCTGCTGGTTGGCCTCGTCAATGTAGAAGGTAGTGAAAATGGGATTGCAAGCGTTGAGGAATACACTGTTTTCGGGTTTGACACCGGGCTTGCTTGCATCACCGATATTCTCGTCGCGGAAACGGTAGATGCCATTGCCGTTGTACTTGATTCCGAGCCAGTATTCGGGAACATCGTTTCCGAATGTATCGGTGCCTGTGGTTACAGCCCAACCGGATTTAATACAGCCGTATGTCCATTCCTGGTTGTACCATCCCATCCAGTTGTTCTCCATCCACGAGGGGAATGTCGAGGGGTTGAGGGCGATAGCGCCGGCCGGAATCTTGCGGATGCAGACGTTGCGGTCATTTACAAAGAGGTCCTCGCCATAGATGTACAGACCGAAGGGATCCTTGTATGCGTTGAGACCATAGTTGTCGAGTACGACAGCCTGGAAGAGGTTACCGCCAACCTGCGAGAGATAGAAGAGTTTGCCGTCACCATCGGTCGAACCGGTTGCGCTGTAGACGAACTTCTTGCCGGCAGAAGCGCCGTAGATACGGTTTTTGTATTCTATGAGCTGGAATGTGTGGGGAGCACCACCGACATCGAAAGTCTCGCGGCCACCGTCGGCATATGCACCGTGGATATTGCCATCCTCACCTGCATAGTAGAGACCGTCGGGCATGCCCATGTCAGTAGGACCGGCAGCGATGTTTGCGTCACCGTTGATGGAAAGAAGTTTCCAACCGTCAGCCTCTTTGTATGCGTTGACATAGTCAACGGGAACATTTACAGTAATTCCTGATTCGGCAGTGAAGACACCTTCGGCCATGCCGGCAGGAATTGCGGCTGCGTTAGTGAGGGTCTTGATGCCTGAGTTTGCGAAGCAGTCAGCCTCGAGGATGGCAAGGATGTTGCCGAGGTTGAGCGACTCGAGAGCGGCACAGCCATTGAAAGCATCCTGCTTTACAACGGTGATCGGCTTGACAAAGGTAACGCTGTTGAGTTTTGCACAACCCATGGCGACACCGAAGGGAACCTCGACGTTGTCGACTGTCAGAGTCTCGAGCTGAGAGCCGCTTGCGACATAGCGACCGATATTGCCCTTGAGAGCGAGTGTGGAGATACCGGTCTCGGCAAGGCAGTAGTCACCCCATGTCTCGCACCATTCGCCGAAGTTTACGGCCTTGAGGCCGGAAGCCTTGTAGCATGCATAGGGAGCGATTACGTGGAATGGCTCGTTGATCTCGCTGAGAGCGGAGGCGGGAGCGAAGCAATAGAGGTGTTTCTGCGCGTAACCGTCCTTCTCGCCGTTCAAGCCCCAGACATAACTGCCGGTCTCGTCGACCTTCAGGCTCTCGTTGGCGGGGTCAACTGCATAGGCGCTGATGCTGGCACAACCCATGAAGGCACCGTCGGAGATGGTTTTGAGAGAAGCGGGGATGTTGACTTTATTAATCTTGGTATTGGCGAACGCCTGGATGCCAAGGGAGGTCAGGCCTGCATTGAGAGTAAGTTCACCCTCGAATTTCGAGCCGGAGAAGGCCATCTGACCGATGTTAGTCAACGAAGCGGGGAAAACGCAAGCCTTGACACCGGAATTCTGGAAAGCCATGGGATCGATACGTTTAACACCTTCGGGGATATTGACTGAGGCGAGGCTCTTGCAGTTAGCAAAGCATGATGCTGGAACTGTCGATATGCTTGCAGGGAAATCGAATGACTCCAGACCCGTGTTTGCGAACATCGAAGTGCCGAACTCTGTCGGCCGGTTGTTGAAGACAACATTCTTGAGTGCGGAGCAGTTCTCGAAAGTCGAAGCGGAGAAAGCGAGAGCCGAGCCACCGATAGTAACAGACTCAAGGTTCTTGAGGCCGCGGAAGGGAGCGGCGGCCGGCAGAGTGGCAACCATTGCGCGGTTAAGCACAAGTTCCTTGAGGTTACTCAGGCCGCCGGATGTAAAAGCACTGGCTGTGATTACCAGAGGCTCGCTACCGTCTTCGATGACCAGTCTGGAGAGACTTGTACATGATGTGAACTGTGTGTCATCGAGTTTGGCAAGTGCGCCGGGAATAGTGACTTCCTTAAGGGAAACGCAGTTGTAGAATACCTGCATGTCCATCTTGGTCAGGGTCGAGGGAAGAGATACAGAAACGAGGTTTGAGTCGTTCTGGAAAGCGGCACGGGAGAGTTCGGTCGTGCCTTCAGCGATAGTTACTGAAGTTATATTGTTGTTCTTACTGAAAACGGTACCCAGTTTGACAACAGTATACTCCTTGCCGTTATAGGTCACTTTGTAGGGTATCTTTATATCACCCTCGTAGACTGCAGGGCCGGCTTCGCCCACAGTGACTTTTGTACCGGCCTTCTGTGCGGTAAGTTCAAACTCCGCTGCGGCTTTTGTACCGGTCTTCCAGATGATGCCGTCAGCACAGAAGGTATAAGCCTTATATGCTGCAGAAGCATCAAACATGACCGAGGCCACACCGACTGCGGCGACGATGGCGACAGAGCGCATCGAACGCTTGATGACAGATGTAGAGATTTTCATGAATGATAAAAATTTTGATTGATATTTAAGGATAAAATCGAATTCAATTATAACGGGAAGTACATTCGGGGCAAAATGCCGATTAATTCATGGATATATTGAAATTCAAGGATAGACAGGTGTTGTGTACCTTATTTATTAACATGATTTGAGGTTACTTGCTCTGATTTGCAAATTTAGGTATTTTATCCGTTCAATCAAACAATGAGAGTGTTAAAAACGCTAATTTTGCTAAAATAATTTAAACAAATCATAAAACACGACAGACCGAATGAACCTCGACATGCACAAAATGCATGGAGACATCGCCCGGAAGCAACAAACCCTCTTCTCGGGAAAAGCCTGAAAGAGGGTTTGTTTTTCATCCGGATACGTCAGGCGATATTGCCGCGGACGCGGTCGAGGAAAGCGCGCAGGGCCTCGGAATCACCGGCGTCGATTATCGAACGCAGTTCGGCCAGCCGTTCCTCAATAAGTTGCAACTGAGCGGAAGTATGAGGGTTGAAAAGAATCTCCGTAAGAAGATAGTCATCCTCTGACATAAGGCCCCGTGCAATGGCCATGTGACGCTTGAAAGTCGTGCCGGGGGCATCCTGATGTTTCATCACGGCACCGAATACCAGAGTCGAAGCAAAAGGAATGGAGAGCGAATATGCAATGGTCTCATCATGCCGGGCGAAAGTGTATTCCTCGATGTGAAGATGGAGACGGGAGTATATGTCCCGGAAGAAGGTCTTGGCGAGATGGTTGCCTTCGGCAATTATTATGGCGTTTTCGTTGGAGAGATTTGAGAGCGAGGCAAATGTCGGGCCGAACATGGGGTGAGTCGAGGCGAAGGGATGTCCGCAGCCGGCATAATATTCAGGAAGCCCGGTCTTGACAGAAGAGATATCGCTGAGTATGCATGAATCAGGCACAATACGGTCAATGCTTCGGAACGCATCGATAGTGTACCTTACAGTAACGGCGTTGATAACCAGTTCGGGAGCAAAACCGGCTATTTCGTCGAGACTCGTGAATCGTCGCACATTGTAACTGAAACGCAAGCGCCTGGGGTCGGTGTCGTAGACAGCGACATCGTGGTCAAATGACAGAAGGTCAGCGAAGAAGGAGCCCATCTTGCCGGCTCCCATAATCAGGATTTTCATAACTTACCGACGGTTGAGGATTTCTATCTGCTGACGTACAGACTCTTCGTGTATCGCCGAGAGTACCTGACGCATAAACTCAGGGGCCATTCCCAGATCAGCGGCAGCGGAACAGCGGGAGTTCATGATAGAATCGAGACGGCCTGCCTGTACGACAGTCATCTTGTGTTCCTTCTTGTATTGACCAATCTCGCGGCAAACCTCCATGCGTCGCGCAAGGACATTGAGGAGTTCGTTGTCGAGGCTGTCAATCTGACGGCGCAGCATGGATAGATTCTCGGTGGTCTGAACCTCGCCACGGACAACCAGCGTGGAAAGAATGAAATGCAGTACCTCAGGAGTTACCTGCTGACTCTTGTCGGAAAGGGCGACATCGGGGTCACAGTGGCTCTCTATAATAAGGCCATCGAAACCCATGTCTAGCGCCTCCTGAGAGAGCGGGCCAACAAGTTCGCGTTTTCCACCGATATGGCTGGGGTCGCAGAGAATGGGCAAACCCTTGACGCGCTGTGCGAGTTCAAAAGGAATCTCCCACTGAGGAACATTACGGTACAGATGCTGTCCATAGGTGGAGAATCCGCGGTGGATTGCGCCCAGACGCCGTACACCGGCGTTGTAAAGGCGCATCAAGGCACCTATCCATAGTTCAAGGTCAGGATTAACGGGATTCTTAACCATGACGGGCATATCGGGGTTGAGTTCGGCTATGGCGTCGGCAATCTCCTGCATGGCAAAGGGATTTGCGGATGTACGAGCGCCAATCCACAGGAGATCTACTCCGGCCCGGACAGCCTCCTCTACGTGAGCGCGTGTGGCTACTTCCGTAGAGGTTGACATTCCGGTCTCTTCCTTAACTTTCCTCAACCACTCCAGTCCGGGAGCGCCTACGCCCTCGAAGCCGCCGGGATGAGTACGTGGCTTCCAGATTCCGGCGCGGAAAATCCTGATACCACTTGCGGCGAGTTGCCGGGCTGTCCGGAGAACCTGTTCCTCGCTTTCGGCGGAACAGGGACCGGCTATGAGAACTGGCCCCGGCTTTTCGGTACCGGGAAGACCTAATGGCTTTATATCTTTCACTTTTTTATGTCAGTTTAATATTTCCTAAATAGTAAAATGCAAGTCGATTATTTCTCCATGAAACGGCGAACGCGCCGGAGTGCCTCGTACATGCGCTGCGGCGAGGCGCAAAGCGAGATTCGGATATAGCGGTCGCCCTGAGAGCCGAAGATGAAGCCGGGCGTAACGAAGACCCGGGCCTCGGCGAGAAGACGGTCGGCAAGAACCTCGCCAGAGGGACATGAATCCGGAATCCTGCACCATAGGAATAGTCCGCGCTGCTCTACATCGTATGTGCAGCCAAGCGAGACAGCAATCTCCTCGGCAATGACACGACGTTCAAAATATATACCGTTGACGGTAGCATACCAGTAGGGTCCTGACTGAAGTGCGACAGCGGCGGCCTCCATAATCGGCCTGAACTGGCCGGAATCGACATTGCTCTTAACACGACGCACCCACTTAATGAATTGCGGATTACCCGCAAGCATACCTACTCGCCAACCCGCCATCGAGTGACTTTTGGACAGAGAGTTCATCTCCATGGCAACATCAAACGCCCCATCGGCGGCAAGTATGCTCAGAGGCCGGTTATTAAGAATAAAACTATATGGATTATCGTTTACAACGAGGATGTTGTGCCTGCGGGCGAAGTCGACTGTCGTCTGGAAGAGCTCGCGGGTGGCAATACCGCCTGTAGGCATATTGGGATAGTTCACCCACATGAGGCGGACTCCGCTGAGGTCCATGGACTCGAGTGCCCCGAAGTCAGGCTGCCAGCCGTTCTCCGGCAAAAGGTTATATGAAACAATGCGAGCGCCGACAAGATTGCTGACGGCTGTATATGTCGGGTAACCGGGATTGGGAACAAGTACACCATCACCGGGATTTAGAAAAGTCATCGAGATGGAGAGTATCCCTTCTTTGGAACCTATCATGGGCATGATCTGCGAGTCTGGATCGAGCGTTACGCCAAACTTGCCGCTATACCAGTAGGCGAAAGCCTTGCGTAAGCGGGCAATGCCCATACCCGGCTGATAGCCATGAGTGTCCTCGAGTCGCGCAGACTCACAGAGGGCATCGATGACTTCGGTGGAAGGAGGGGTGTCAGGACCGCCTATGCCAAGCGAGACAACGTCAACACCGGCAGCCTCGAGTTCGGCCACTTCGGCCATCTTGCGCTGCAGGTAATACTCCGAGACTCTGGAGACCCGGTCGGCAGGTATAATATCTATCTTGTTTTCAGACATAATTCTATCATATTTCAGGGGTTGGAGAGTCTGCATATTCGCCCAGAAGTTTAAAGTCGCTCACCAATGGGAGCACGGCGGCTATTCCCTGACGGTAACGCGCCGGAGTATCAAAGCGAAGATCTACATAGAAACGGTATTCCCACTCGCGCCCCACGATGGGTGTGGACTGAATCTTGGTAAGGTTCAGTTCGTAGAACGACAGGATGGTCAGAATCTTGGAAAGCGCACCCTGCGTATGCGGAAGGGAAAATACGACCGAAGCCTTGTTGACAGGACGGTCGGATTTTGTAGCAGCCGGGGATTCTATAACCAGAAAGCGGGTAAAATTATGCTTGTTAGTCTCTATGCCGGACTGAAGTATCTCGAGGCCGTAGAGTTCCGCGGCCCATGCCGGACATACCGCGGCATGCCCCTTGAGTTTTCCAGCAGCGATTCTGGCGGCCGCACCGGCTGTGTCAAATGTCTCGACAAGGCGCCATCGAGGTGCGCGCGGTGAACGCAGGAATTCCTCACACTGCATAAGCGCCATCGGATGGCTCTCGACCTGACAGACCTCCCGGATCCCGGTTCCAGGCAGCGCGGCAAGGACATGCGAGATGCGCTTCTTGTGCTCGCCTACAATCTCTACATTGTTGGATCGAAGCAACTCATGGTTGGCAAGGAGGGGACCGGCTATGGTATTCTCAATTGCCATAAGGCCACTGAGAGAGGTGTCCCCGGCAACCTTGCGGACGAGTTCGTCGAAAGTCTCGCATTCGACAGGCTCTACGTCACAACGATAATATTCGCGGGCAGCTGCATCATGGAAGCATCCGGCCACACCCTGTATGGCGACCCGTCGTGAAATTCGGCACTCTACCGCAGCATTCTGTGGGCTGGTTAACGTATGGCTCATATATTAAAAAGACCCCGCCATGTAACTCGGCGAGGTAATTGTCTATGTAATATCAAATTGTTCTACCTTTTCAGAGATATAGCGCAAAGGTAAACAAAAGCGTCCACCCTGCAAAATTTTACGCTCATTTTGTCATTGTTTTTCACAATTATTTGCCCTTCAACATTTCTACAGCCATATTTGTTCCATTATTATAACATAAGCACAAAAGAAAATGGATAAAAATACAAGAGCGCGATTCGACACTGACGCGCATGAGAAAGACATGGAACTGAGCCGCGAGGACGCCATTGAATACCACGAGAAGCCCCGTCCCGGCAAGATAGAGATAATGCCCACAAAACCATACAGCGGCAGACGGAATCTGTCGCTCGCCTATTCGCCGGGAGTGGCCTATGCCTCGCAGGACATACATGACAAGCCCGAGGATGTCTATCGTCTTACGGACAAAGGAAACCTCGTTGCAATAATCACCAACGGCTCGGCTGTGCTCGGGTTAGGCAACATAGGCCCTGAGGCGGGAAAGCCTGTAATGGAAGGCAAGGCTTTATTGTTCAAGGTTTTCGCGGATATCGACTGTTTTGACCTTGAACTCGACGCATCGGATGTCGACCGCTTTGTATCCGCCGTGACAACCTTGGCTCCGACATTCGGCGGCATAAATCTGGAGGATATCAAGGCTCCCGAGTGCTTTGAGATTGAGCGAAGGCTACGCGACACGCTGGACATACCAGTAATGCATGACGACCAGCATGGCACTGCCATAATAACCGCGGCCGGAATGCTCAACGCTCTTGAGATACAGGGCAAGAGTATTGAGAATGTCCGCATAGTAGTGAACGGAGCGGGAGCCGCCGCTATCGCCTGCACGAATATGCTGATATCCTTAGGACTAAAGCGGTCGAATATCGTAATGTGCGACTCTAAAGGCGTAATCAGCGTGCGGCGCGACAGCCTCAGCGAAATCAAGAGACAGTTTGCGACATCAAGACCGGTCAACACTCTTGCCGAAGCCATGGTCGGAGCCGATGTATTCCTGGGCCTCTCCGTGGCTGATGTAGTCACGCCGGACATGGTAAAATCCATGGCCCTCAGACCTATTGTATTCGCCCTGGCAAATCCTGACCCTGAGATAAACTATACAGCCGCCATGTCAGCACGTCATGACCTGATTATGGCGACGGGACGCAGCGACCTTCCCAACCAGATAAACAATGTCCTGGGCTTTCCGTATATTTTCCGCGGCGCGCTCGATTCAAGAGCCACAGACATAAACCTCGAGATGCAGAAAGCCGCCGTACGTGCCATAGCAAACGTCGCTCATGCTCCTGTGCCGGCATATGTCGCACATGCAATGGGCCGGGAACATATGGCTTTCGGTCCGGAATATATTGTACCGGCGCCTTTCGATCACCGTCTGCTGACTTCGGTGTCGCCGGCGGTAGCGCGCGCAGCCGAAGAAAGTGGAGTAGCCCGCAAGCCAATAAAGGATTATGACAAATATGCGGCAAGACTGTCGACACTGTTCACACGCGACGTCGATGACATGGCCGACCTGTTTCACCTTTGCTCCCAGCCGAAACCTACGGCTGTATAAATTTAATTAAAAACCCAGTCGGCGGCAGAACAAGCATACACGTCTTGTTCTGCCGCCGACTGGTTTATAATTGCGGGAAAACAGAATCAGTTTTTCTTAAGCGGGGCAATGGTTGTATTTTTCGCAGGAGCAAGACCGCGATTACGCAAAAGGGCGTCGACCGAAGGCTTGTGTCCGCGGAACTTGACATAAGTATCCATCGGGTCTATTGAACCGCCTACCTCGAGTACATTCTCCTTGAAGGACCTAGCGGTGGCAGGATCGAAGACACCTTTCTCTTTGAACAGTTCGAAACCGTCGGTATCCAGTACCTCTGCCCAAAGATAGGTATAGTAGCCAGAAGCATATCCGTCGGAACCGAAGATGTGCTTGAAATAGGGCGAACGGTAGCGGAATGTGAGTTCGGCCGGCATTCCGAGTTCGTCGGCAACCTTCTTCTCGAATGCGGCGATGTCTATGTCACTTTCGGGATTGAGTTTGCCATACTGGAGGTCGAGTAATGCGGCACCTGCGAGTTCGGCCGTAGTGAAGCCCTGGTTGTGTGTTGCCGAAGCCTCGAGTTTGGCTATGAGTTCATCGGGAATCACCTCACCGGTCTTATAGTGGCGTGCATAGGTGCGGAGAAGTTCAGGCTCCATGGCCCAGTGCTCGTGAATCTGCGAGGGCAGTTCTACGAAGTCGCGGTCGACATTCGTACCGGACTGGCTCTTGTAGCGGGCGCGTGAAAGCATTCCGTGAAGGCCGTGCCCGAATTCGTGGAACATGGTCTCAACCTCATCGAGAGTGAGCAGCGACGGTGCGTCGGCGGTGGGTTTGGAGAAATTTCCTACATTATATATGATAGGACGCGAGGCTTTGCCGTTCTCGTCAATCCATGAGCCCTTGAACTCGGACATCCATGCGCCCTGACGCTTGGAGGCACGCTGGAAGTAGTCTGTCATGAATACAGCCACATGCTCGCCGGATTTTGCGTCTGTGACATCATAGACCTTCACTTCGGGATAGTATTTGGGGGCATCCGGCATTTCGGTGAACTTTACACCATAGAGCCGCTCGGCCATGCCGAAAATACCGTTGCGTACAGAATCGACAGCGAAGTACTCGCGAACCTGCGACTCGTCAATCTGGTATTTTTTCTGGCGGACTTTTTCAGCATAGTAATAGTAGTCCCATGGAGCAATCTTGAACTTTCCACCTTCAGCGTCAACTATATCCTGCATTTCCTTGACCTCTTCCTTGACTTTTGCCACAGCCGGTTTCCATATCTGCATAAGCAGATCTTCGGCAGCCTTCGGAGTCTTTGCCATGACATTGTCGGTCATATATGCTCCGAATGTGTCAAACCCGAGAAGTTTAGCCTTCTTTGCACGCGCCTGGAGGATTTTGTTTATTACAGGCTTGTTGTCATACTGCCCGGACGAAGCCTGGTTTACATAGCCCTCGTAGATTTTCTGGCGCAGGTCGCGCGAGTCGGCATACTGCAACAGCGGCAGGCGGGATGGCGCGTGAAGGGTGAAGACCCACTTGCCTTCGCCAAGATTACGGGCCTTGGCCTCTTCCGCTGCTACCGCTACGGACGATGCGGGCAGTCCGGCAAGTTGTGCGGGATCGTCCACAATCACTGAGAACGAGTTGGTGGCCGCGAGCAGATTCTTGTTGAACTTCAGGTAGAGGTCGGTGAGTTCACCATTCACTTTCTTCAGTTCTTCTTTTTTGGCGGCATCGAGAAGTGCGCCGTTGCGGGTGAACGATTTGTACAGTTGCTCGACTGCACGTTTTTGGTCGGGAGCGAAGCCGAGTTTGTCGCGGCGGTCATACAGATATTTGATGCGGGCGAAAAGTTTGTCGTTCATCGACACCTCGTCGCTGTGCTTGGTTGCCAGCGGATAAAATTCCTCCGAGATGGCGGCCATCTCCGGGGTATTGTTCGATTCGTCGAGCGCGGAGAATACATACATCACGCGCTCGAGTGTGCCGCCGGCCTTGTCGAGGGCCAGGATGGTGTTCTCGAAGGTCGGAGTCGCGGGATTCTCGGCAATGGCCTTGATCTGGGCGTTGTGCTCCTCGATGCCAGCCAATAATGCCGGCATATAGTCGGAGTACTCGATCTGCTCGAAAGGCGGAATCTCATAAGTTGTTGTGTACGGCGCCAGGAAAGGATTCTGACGGGTTGCGCCTTGGGCTTGCGTGCCGAAACCTGCGGACAGCACAGCCGCTGTTGCTAATGTCATAAATTTAAGTCTCATATGCGATAATTATCGGTTTATATTCTTTATGTGCGGTCATTTGTATTGTTCACGCCTTATGCCTTTTTATCTTTGATGGTCATTCACAGGCAAAAGTTTAAATTTGACAATGAGAGGATAATGGTCACTTGAGAAAATCCTGGGCCGCGTCAACGATATCGGCTGTATACTTCCGCGCCAAAGCACATGATCGATTTCGAAATAGAAGCGATCACTGTTGAATGTCGGCATATATCCGCGACCCACGGCAGGATAGACCTCCCTGAATCCCTCGCGTGAAAGCGTAAGCAGCGAATAACATCCGGGAACGTCATTGAAGTCGCCGCAGACAATCACATCCGATGTCGCAAAACGTCTGATATCCTCAGCGAGCGAGCTCGCCTGACGGCTGCGTGCCGAGGCTGCATACGAAAGTTTGGAGACTAAGCTGTTCTTGACACGGCTAAGCATAGCCCTGCGCCCCTCTCCTTTATCGTCAAGATTAGTGACATCCTCATACAGGGCCTTGTCATCGGGAGTCAGGCCGAACGAAAAGAGATGTACGCTGAACAGAGTCAGCCTGCGTTCTCCCAGATCTATCACGTAAGCGCATATTTTATCGTCAGAGCGCCCTTCGTAACGCATTCCGAGAAGAATCGGCTCTACCGGATATTTGGACAGAAGCGAGATTCCACGCTGTTCGTCCTCAACTATATACGGATAGCGAAGATGCAGCGAGTCTACTGCCGCATGAGTCATGCGCGTACCCGCCATCTCGGACAGAGGCTCTGATTCCTGCAGAGCGACAATGTCGGCATCGCTGTCAAGTATGAACTCCACAGTCGGATTATTTCGGAGCCGGTTGCCCACTGACTCGTCGTAGCGTTCCATATCGTAGAAATTTGCGCAGTTGTACGTGAGCAATGTGAGTGTCTTTTCTCCAGGACCCGGTCCAGGGATATCGACAAACGCTCCTGTGCCAAGCGGAAAGACATCAACGGCAACCGGCATTGCCAGAGCCAGGGCCACACCCATCACCAACGCTGAAGGACGCCACCAGATGGCATCGGCCATGAAGAGAGCCAGAGCGACGGGCAGCACTATCGGCAGCCCCAGGCAAAGGACTCCGACAAGCGGGAATCTAACCGGATCCATCAGACCACCCCAGGCAGATGCAAGCAGAATCAAAGCCGTGAACACATTCACCGCCATTGCAACAACACCGGATGACCACCTGCATATTTTTCTGAACAAACCGCTCATGGAGATATTATCAAATATTATGTATCCGTATAAGAAGTTATTTCATCCGTCTTGTGATTTCAAACAGTCTGTTGCGTTCGCCGGCACTCAGCGATCCGTAACCGCTTCGTCCTACTTTAGCCAGTATGGCATCGAGGTCAGCATTGTCATCTCCGGTCTGTCCGATATCACGCCGGAGCAATCCGGTTCCAACGGTCAACGACCTGTATTTTAGCCAGAGTCCATAGGCTATCCCACCCACAAGTCCTCCGGCATGAGCGAGGGCCGTACCTGCATCGCCGCTGAGATCACCAAGCAGACACAGGCCCACTGCGGCCACCGCCGCCCAAATCAGACGGACACGACCGAACAGCACTAAGTTTACCTCGCCACGCCCGGCGTTCACGGCTCCGGCCCCTATCACGCCTACGACAGCCGCGGAACTGCCAGTGAGACAAATCCCGCATGGCATTCCGCACGAAGCCGCAATTTCATACACAAGCGCCCCGGTTAAGCCCCCCCATAGATAGGCACAGGCCACACGGAGGCCATTGCCGACAATTGCGCCGGCTTCTGTCATTTCAGTTATTCGGCACCAGCACCAGAGCCAGAGCATGTTCACAAGCAGATGTATGAGGTTCCACTGGGTAAACATATACAGAACTATTGTCCATGGACGAGAGAGCAACGCATCCAATGAGGCAGGAAGTGCGAAAAATGCAGCCGCACCGGCATCGCCTATGGCGATGGACATATTCACGGCCACAAAACACAGAACGTTCAGCCCTATTAGAACAAGGCTCATGCGTCTATCAACAATGTTCATGATTTTTAACCTGTCCATGATTGCGCCACGATTTTAGAAATGTCGGCTGAATGTATGCTTCCTATTCCAGTAAAGTATTATCAGCAGCCCCACAAGCATTCCGCCCAGATGTGCGAAGTGGGCCACATTGTCCTTTACACCTAGACCCATGGCAAGTTCAAGAACCGTATATCCCACAATTACCCATTTGGCCTTTAGCGGGACAGGTATGAACATGATGTACAGCGGCATATTGGGCCACATCATCGCGAATGCCAGCAATATTCCATACACAGCGCCCGAGGCGCCGATTACGGGCCCATTGACAAGACCGTTTATTGCCGACAGTAGCGGATCCGTGAAATCCATGCCATGACGGATGGCATCCCAGCCCTCAGTAATTATCTGCTGCATCTGCTCCGGCGAGAACATTGTATAATACTTGTCAAGCATTATCGCATAAACACCCTCCTGAATAAGGGCGGCGCCAACCCCGCAACTCAGATAATAGAACAGGAAGCGCTTAGGCCCGAGACTATATTCTATCGGCGTACCAAACATGACAAGTGCGAACATATTGAAGAACAGATGCATGAACTCCACATGAACAAACATGTAGGTAAACAGTTGCCATATGCCGAAACCTGGCGATGCGAAATAGTGCAGCGCACAGACATCAATGAGTTTCTGCGTGGTCGAATACGGGGTAATCAGGCAGAACAGGAAAACAATAACATTTATTATAAGCAGATTACGGGTGACCGGACCCATTCTTCTGAGAAAATCCATAATCCTTATGAAAGTGAGGTTATAATCGGCATGGCAATGTTTGCCATACTATATTGCAAAGTTACAAAAAATCCTCCCCGTCACTTTTTTTTTAGGGATTTTTAAATAAACGAGGTTCCTGTTTCCATTCCGGACACAGGAACCTCGTCATACTGTAATATCGGGAAACTTATTTCACCTTTTCGGCAAGTTCTGCTCCCTGTTTGAACTTAACTGATTTTCGTGCTGCAATTTCAATTGTTTCTTTTGTCCGGGGATTGATGCCTGTACGGGCAGCCTTCTCCGATACTGAGAATGTTCCGAAACCTATCAGCGCAACTTTATCACCTTTGGCCAAAGCCTCAGTCAGGGCTTCAAGGGTTGCATCAAGCGCGGCTTTCGAATCCGCTTTACTCAGGCCGGCTTTTTCAGCAATGGCGGCTACAAGTTCTGTCTTGTTCATAAGGATTAGTTTTTTGTTGTTTGAATTTTATTTTTTGTTTACAAATTTTTGGCAAATATAACGGCTCTTTTCTTATTTTCCAAGTATTCAGCACTTTTTTCTTGCAGCAATAATACGTTTTAACACTTTTTAAATCCATTTCTTACATCTTGTTCCTAACATACGTACCATAAAAGTGCTTTTAAAATTTATTTTGCATTCTCGCCCAAATGTCGTACCTTTGCACCCGACAAGCGTAGCCGCTGGCGGGACATGGAAGCCCACGCATGCTGCGACCTATTAACATTTTAATCCTTAACACTAAAATGGACTTAATCAAGATTGCCGAAGAGGCCTTCAAATCCGGCAAAGAGCACGAGGAGTTCTTCCCCGGCGACACCATCACCGTTGCTTACCGTATCAAAGAGGGCAACAAAGAGCGTATCCAGCAGTACCGCGGCGTTGTAATCCGCATATCCGGCGAAGGTAACAAAAAGCGCTTCACCGTACGCAAGATGTCCGACAACATCGGCGTTGAGCGCATCTTCCCCATCGAATCGCCCTTCATCGACTCTATCGTTGTCAACAAGCACGGCAAGGTCCGTCGCGCAAAACTCTACTATCTCCGCGGCCTCACAGGCAAGAAGGCCCGCATCAAAGAGCGTCGTGTCATCAAGAAGTGATTCTTGCCACAAGAAGCGATTCCACTACACGCAAACTTCAAAGGCTGTCCTCCGTCCGGGTGACAGCCTTCATTGTATTATTTTATTTCACTTATTCAAAATCATCAGGCAGTTCCGGCTCATGTACCGCGACCTCGTCCATTATCCACAGCGCGACTCCGGCCAGGAACACACCGCATAGCGTCGAAAGTATGACGTCATAGACCGTTTCGTCACCGGCAAACATGGCACACGCCGCGCCGCCGCACAATGACGCGACCAGGCCGACACATATATCAATCCATACCGCACGGCGTCCGCCTATCGCTATCGCGGAAACTATGCCGCAGACTACTCCCGAGACAGCCCAGACTATCCAGGCCGTCATTGTAATTTCACTCAACGATATCATAATCCGAAATTATTAATACAGGCCGCCACATCGGTGTCACCGAATATATCGGCCTCTGTCAGCCATATGATAAGCAGCGCCACCAGGACTATGACGCCTACGACAAGCCATAGATTCATTTTCTTGCCAGGTCTGCGCCCGCTTTCTTTTTCACTCTCGCAATAACGTTTATCGCTCATAATATAGATTTTTGATGAATGTTACGGTTGAATTTATCCAGTCGGGGGTTACCCGATTGTAAAATAAAAACGCACGAACACCACAATCAGTTCGCCAAATTTTTGTACCTTTGCATCAACCCTCGTTAACCAAGTGCCTTAATGCATATTTCACATCAAGAAATTTATGTTGGCAGGGTGGCTGAATGCATTCACTCATACCGGAAAACTAATCTAAATCCTTAATATAAATGACACTTTTCGAAAAACTTACCGCGCGCGCGCGTAACAACCGCCGCCGCATCGTGTTGCCTGAAGGCACCGAGCCCCGTACACTTACCGCTGCCAGCCATATTCTTGGCGATGGTCTTGCAGACATCATCCTCATCGGCAATCCGACCGAAATCCAGCGCCTCGCCGCCGAGATGTCGCTTGCCAACATCGACAAGGCCACCATCATCGATCCCGCAGACGAAAAAATCATCGACAAATATGCTCCAATCCTTCTCGAACTGCGCAAGAAGAAAGGCATGACCGTCGAGGAATCGCGTCTAACCGCCGCCAATCCACTCTACCTAGGATGCCTCATGATCAAGAACGGTGACGCCGACGGTCAGGTTGCCGGCGCCATGAACACTACAGCCAATGTCCTTCGTGCCGCATTCCAGGTCATCAAGACCGCACCCGGCATCAATGTTGTCTCAGGCGCATTCGTCATGCTTCTTCCCGAAGGCTCACCCTACGGCACCGACGGCATCCTCGTCTTCGCCGACTGCGCCGTTGTTCCCGATCCCACCGCCGAGGAACTCGCACAGATTGCCATCGAGTCCGCACAGACCGCACGCGACATCGCACAGATCCAGCCCCGCGTCGCCATCCTCAGTTTCTCGACCAAAGGCTCGGCAAAACACGAGCGCGTCGACAAAGTCATCGAGGCTACCAAAATCGCCCACAGCATGGAACCCGAACTCATCCTCGACGGCGAACTTCAGGCCGACGCCGCAATCGTTCCCGGCGTAGCAGCGACCAAGGCTCCCAACTCAGCCCTCTCGGGCCGTGCCAACGTACTTGTCTTCCCCTCGCTCGAGGTTGGCAACATCGCATACAAACTCGTTCAGCGCCTCGGCGGTGTCCAGGCTGTAGGTCCCGTCCTCCAGGGTCTCGCCGCTCCCGTCAACGATCTCAGTCGCGGCTGCTTCCCCGAAGACATCTACAAGACCATCATCATCACAGCCAACCAGTCAATTCATAACTAACCACGAAATACAGGAATACAGAAATGCTTATTCTCGTTCTCAACTGCGGTTCATCATCCGTAAAATACAAACTCATCAACACCGTCACCGAAGAAACACTCGCCGAAGGTGGCGTAGAAAAAGTCGGCATGGACGGCACTTTCCTAAAGTTTAAGGTCGAAGACGGCTCAAAGAAGGTTCGCGAACTCGGGAAAGCCGATCACGCCGCATCCATCTCGGCCATCCTGCAGACACTGACAGATCCACAGGTCGGCTGCATCGGTTCGCTCGATGAGATCGATGCCATCGGCCACCGCGTGGTTCACGGCGGCGAGGAGTTCAACAAATCCGTCATCATCACGCCAGAAGTCAGAAAAAAAATCGTCGAGTGCTACGACCTTGCGCCCTTGCACAACCCCGCGAACATGATCGGCATAGAGGCATGCGACAAACTCCTCCCCGGCAAACCTCAGGTCGGAGTCTTCGATACAGCATTCCACCAGACTATGCCTGCCAAATCATTCCTCTACCCGCTGCCATACGAATATTATACCGAAGACCAGGTTCGCCGCTACGGTTTCCACGGAACTTCCCACCGTTACGTCTCGCAGCGTGTATGCGAGATTCTCGGCGTCAGCCCCATCGGAAAGAAAATCATCACCTGCCACGTCGGCAACGGAGGCTCCATCACTGCAGTTGTGGACGGCAAGAGCATTGACACCTCAATGGGCCTCACACCGACCGAAGGCCTCATGATGGGCACCCGCGTGGGTGACGTTGACCCCGGTGCCCTCACCTTCCTTATGAAGAAACACAACCTCAGCGCCGATGACCTCCAGACCATCATCAACAAGAAGTCCGGCATGCTGGGTGTCAGCGGTGTCTCATCAGACATGCGCGAGATCGAGGCCGCAATCGCCGAAGGCAACGAACGCGCCAAACTCGGTCTCGAGATCTACGAGCAGCGCATCCTGAAATACATTGGCGCCTACGCAGCCGAGATGGGTGGCGTCGACATTATAGTATTTACCGGCGGCGTCGGCGAGAACCAGACAAGCCTTCGCGCTGATGTATGCCGCCCCCTTGCCTTCATGGGAGTGAAAATCGACGAGAAACTCAACGCCACAGTCCGCGGCACCGAAACAGTCGTCTCCGCTCCCGACTCCAAGGTTGCCGTTGTCGTTGTTCCCACCGACGAGGAACTGATGATCGCCCGCGACACCCGCGACCTCGTCGGCTCACTTGAGCGCAAAGCATGATCAGGCATCCGGACATACAGAATCAAGCGTCCGGCGTTCCACCCCGCGCGTATTAAAACAATACTCACACATCATTCTGAATAAAAAAAACGCTCTGGTCTCAGGGCGTTTTTTTATTTTTCCGGGGATGATTCGGCGTTTTCTCGAAAATTTTCATTACTTTTGTCAAAATTTGGAAAAATGGCATCCGATTTCGAAAACTCTCTTGTGCGCATCGGCGAAAAGTCTCGCTTTCTCGTCGAGAGGTACAAGGTCGCCATTAGTCAGAGAGACCGCCTTTTGGAAAAAAATTCCGATTTGCAATCTCAACTCGACGCCGCACGCAAGACCATCGAGTCGCTGCGCCGCCAGATCGAGTACCTGACAATAGCCGCCAACATCGCGCCGACCCGCGAGAGTCTCGACCTTACCCGATCCACAATTTCCGAATTAGTGCGGGAAATTGACCGCTGCATAGCCGACATCTCCGACTGAGGCATACCCCGTCTACGATGTCATCCGGAAGTTATTATTAATGACTCAGAAACAGAACATATCAATACGCCTGGCGGACGTCGCCCCAATCTCGCTCACCATTGACCGCGATGATGAGGAACTCATGCGCAGAGCCGAATACAACATCAATCAGTTGTTTCAACTCCTGCAATCGAAGTATGAGTCCAAGACCCCTAAGGAAGTGCTGGCAATGGTAACTTTCCAGTTCGCCAAAGCGTACTACCAGTTGCAGGAGAACCTCAACGACACCTTCGGCCTTATCGAAGACTTCGAGAATGAGCTCGACCGGCTTCTCGAACTGACCGCCGACAATGCAATAGACGTTCAGGCCAGTAACTCTGAAATATAATAGATTATAAGCGCTTTTTTCGCGCGACCTTCCGCATCCGGCAAAGCAGCCAGGACATTTAAAGTAAAAATCCCGCACTCGCGACAGCACCTTTCCCGCCGCTGTCACGGGTGCCTTTACATTTTAATGCTCTTAAACAAATATCATTTAAAACTCCAGACAAGAATCTTCATCAAAACATAATTTAAACGTAAAAACAACAAATAAAACACTCAATGGAAATAATAATACCTATAGTCACCGCAGTCCTGGCAGCAGTCATTGCTGTTGCCGTCACAATCATGGTGCAGCGTTCCACGGCACGCTCCCGCGCGAAACTCATAATCGAAGATGCCGAACGCGAGGCCGAGGACCTGAAGAAGTCCAAAATTCTGGAAGGCCGCGAAGAAGCCCTGTCAATCACACGCGAAGCCGAGAAACAGGCCAACCAGCGCATGTCGAAAGTCCAGTCTGTCGAAGCAAAGCAGAAACAGCGCGAACTCCAGCTGAACCAGCAGCAGGGCGAGAACCAGCGAGCACGCAACGAACTCGATGCCGCTAAAGTCCGCATAGAGGAACAACACCTTGCCAACGAGGCTAGACGCGAGGAACTAGAGCGTCTTACCGGTTCGGTCCGCCAGACCCTCGAGCACATATCAGGCCTGACCGCCGATGAAGCCCGCGAAAAACTGGTCGAGGGACTGAAGGATGAGGCCAAGACCGCTGCCGCGTCTTACATCAATGATATCATGGACGATGCGAAGATGACTGCCAACAAGGAGGCCAAACGCATAATTATCCAGACAATACAGCGTACAGCCACAGAGACCGCAATAGAAAATTCTGTAACCGTATTCCACATCGATTCCGATGAAATAAAGGGCCGCATCATTGGCCGCGAAGGCCGCAACATACGCGCTCTTGAAGCCGCCACGGGAATAGAGATTATTGTCGACGACACTCCCGAGGCAATCGTTCTGTCTGGATTCGATCCGGTACGCCGCGAGATTGCCCGTCTTGCGCTACATCAGTTAGTTTCCGACGGCCGTATTCACCCCGCACGCATCGAAGAGGTCGTAGCCAAAGTCCGCAAACAGATAGAAGAAGAAATCATCGAGACCGGCAAGCGCACCGCAATAGACCTTGGCATTCATGGACTGCATCCAGACCTCATTCGCATGGTCGGAAAGATGAAGTACCGCTCGTCTTATGGTCAGAACCTGCTACAGCACGCACGCGAAACAGCAAACCTCTGCGCAGTCATGGCTTCAGAACTCGGACTTAACGCAAAAAAAGCACGTCGTGCCGGTCTGCTCCACGATATAGGCAAGGTTCCCGACGAGGAGCCTGAGCTGCCACACGCTCTCCTTGGCATGAAACTTGCCGAAAAATATAAGGAAAAACCAGAGATATGCAATGCCATAGGCGCTCACCACGATGAAATCGAGCAGACGACTCTCCTCGCGCCTATCGTTCAGGTATGCGATGCTATTTCTGGCGCTCGTCCCGGAGCCCGCCGCGAGATTGTCGAGGCCTACATCAAACGTCTCAAGGACCTTGAGAATCTGGCCCTGTCATATCCAGGCGTCATAAAGACCTACGCTATCCAGGCTGGCCGCGAACTCCGCGTAATTGTAGGCGCAGACAAGATTGACGATATTGAGACCGAAAAACTTTCTGCCGAAATCGCACGCCGCATTCAGGATGAGATGACCTATCCCGGACAGGTTAAAATCACCGTCATTCGCGAGACACGCTCGGTAAGTTTCGCAAAATAATTTTCTTCCTCTCTCAGCGATGCAAAATCCAGACAATACAACGCCCGAACCCTCTGCGAAGCCAAAGGACCTGTCATCTGGCACAGACAATAGTTCCTCGGCATCCCAGGATGAGCCCACAGGCGCATCCCGGCAGGGAGAGTCCGCATGCGAGCATGATATTCCCCGCGGCAAACTGCACTGTTTCAACTACTTCGAGGACATCCCCGGGGGATATGGCGATGACGACATGGTCGAGGTACAGTTTAAGAACACACGAAAAGGATTCTACAAGAACTCCCTCGGCCTACCACTCGAAATCGGCGACCTCGTGGCCGTCGAGGCTTCTCCCGGACATGACATCGGCACCGTCACCCTTACCGGTGCCCTTGTGCGACTGCAGATGCGCAAGGCCCGTGTCAAACCCGATGCAGAGATACGCCGTGTATTCCGCAAGGCAAAACCCGCCGATATCGAAAAGTACCGCGAGGCCAAGGCACGCGAGAATGACACGATGATTCGCGCACGTAAAATCGCTTCGTCACTTCAGCTAAACATGAAAATCGGCGACGTCGAATATCAGGGCGACGGCCTTAAGGCAATCTTCTACTACATAGCCGATGAGCGGGTCGATTTCCGCCAACTCATCAAGGTGCTGGCCGAGACCTTCAAGGTCCGCATTGAGATGAAACAGATCGGTGCCCGTCAGGAAGCCGGACGCATCGGCGCCATCGGGCCTTGTGGCCGCCCGCTGTGCTGTTCCTCGTGGATGACCAACTTTGTTTCGGTTGCCACTTCAGCCGCCCGTTTCCAGGACATTTCCCTCAACCCCCAGAAACTTGCCGGCCAGTGTGCGAAACTCAAGTGCTGCCTTAATTTTGAAGTCGACGCCTACGCTGAGGTAGTAAAGAAACTACCTCCAAAAAATATCAGGCTCGAGACGGCAGATGCCACTTATTTCCACTTCAAGACCGATGTATTCAAACGCGAGATCACATATTCGTCCGATAAAAATATCGCCGCGAACCTTGTAACCCTGGATCCCGAGCGGGTTTTCGAGATTATCGCGATGAACAAGGCCGGCGAGAAGCCTCTGACCCTGCTGCGCGATGCCGATGCGGCAGCCGCCGAAGCCGAACGTGCCGCCGCTGTCAAGGATCTTCTGGACCAGGACGAACTAACCCGCTTCGACAAGAAGAAACGCCGGAAGAAGAAACCACAGGCATCCGATCGTTCGAAGGACCGCAAAACCGCGCAGCCCAAGGCAGACAAATCCAGCCAGCCCAGGACCGACAAGCCCGCCCAGGACAAGGGAGATAAAACCGCCCGTCCCAAAGGCGACAGGCCCCGTAGCAAAGGTCCAAGGCCACCGAAAGACAACAACAGCAATCAGCGTATTTCCGAAGAATGACCCGTCTTCCCATATATGTTATCATTGCCATCATGGTTCTTGCCGTGACAGCGGAATCCTGCTCGCCCAAGGTGCCGGACCCAGGCGTGTTTACGGACATCGATCCCGATGGATGGCCTTACGGAGAATCCCTGTCTTTCAGTCCGGGACCTGACACGGCCTATACGCGCCCCGAAGTTATACCGGACAGCACGTACACGTCATCCGAACTGGTCATCAGCATCCGGCATACAGACGCCTATCCTTATGCGAACCTCTGGCTGGAACTTTCCTACCCTTCGGGTGATACAGTCATCGCCGACACGCTCAGTCTGAATCTCGCCGACCGCTACGGGAAATGGCACGGCAACGGACTCGGCCCATCTTACCAGTTTTCAGACACAGTCATCACTAGCCGCCGCATAAATGACAATCCAACCCTGCGGCTGCGACACATAATGCGCGTCGACACTCTTCGAGAAATCGAACAGGTTGGCCTTCGGATACTCTCGCGTTGACTTTGCGGCCATCGCAAGACAACCATCAACCATGGCGAAATCAGAATTATGACTCAACATAGAATCGATCCCGACGCACTCATCTTTGACATGGACGGCACTCTATGGGATGCCGTGGACTCATACTGTAAAATCTGGGATACCACCTTTAACGAATGTGAAATCCCCCATGATCCCGTGACACGTGCTGATCTTATGGCACAAATGGGCAGGCCCCTCGAGGACATCATAGTTGCCCTCGCCCCGAACATCCCCGACCTCGAGATATTCCTTGCCCGGCTGGACCATAATGAAAAAGCAATGATGCCCGTTCTTGGAGGTCGTTTCTACCCGGAAGTGCGCGAGACTATCGAGGCCCTTGCTCCGGGACGTAAACTTTTTATGGTCAGCAACTGCGGCACCTTCGGGCTAGACAATATGATGCACCTTGCCGGAATCACACCATACATAACCGAGGCACTTACCCACGGAGGCACAGGCCGGACAAAAGCCGAGAACAATGCATATATCGTGGACCGCTACGGTCTCAGGTCACCTTATTACGTAGGCGACACCCAGGGAGACGCAACAGCCGCGCGAGACGCCGGTTGCGGAATGATCTGGGCCGCATACGGTTTCGGGCACGTGGACGAACCCAACTACACCATAAATTGTTTTAAAGACCTAACATCCCTTATTGTGCTTCACTGATGTGTTTCTTTCCATAAGACTCCACCTGTACGCACAAAAACGTCCTAATCTACAAAAACAAAAATGGTACTCCAATTACTGACCTCCGAAGCACTTGACTTCCGCCTTTCCCGGCTTGATGTCCTTATGGCCGATGCCGGAATCGACACCATATTCATAAATGACAATGCCAATCTGTTCTATCTGACCGGCCGAGTATTCTGCGGCTATCTGATGTATCGCCGAGATTCCCGCGAACTCAGGGCTTTCGTACGACGCCCCGTGACTTTCACCGGCAAAGACGTTGTATCCATCCACAAGCCCGAACAGATAGCCGAACATCTTGACGCCCCGCTCGGAAAGACAGCGCTGGAAACAGACAATTCGCCCTACTCCACTGTTATCCGACTGGCTGCCGCTCTTGGACTGGAATCCTTCGGCAACGCTGATGCAATCCTACGTAAGGCGCGTTCTGTCAAAGCACCCGACGAGATTGCCCTGATCGAACACTCCGGCATATGTCAGGCCCGCGTGTATACAGACATGCACCGTCTGTATCATGAAGGGATGACCGATGTCGAACTACAGATAGAAATTGAACGCGCAAGCCGTCTTGAGGGCTGTCTCGGCATATTCCGTATTGGTGGCAACGAGATGGAACTCTACATGGGTAATGTCATAACCGGAGAGAACGCCGATGCTCCGTCGCCATACGACTTCGCAATGGGCGGTGCAGGACAGTCCCCTTCGCTTCCCGTTGGCGCCAACGGGACAGTCATCGAACCGGCCAACCCAGTCATGGTGGATGTCAACGGCAACTACACGGGCTACATGACCGACATGACCCGGACATATGCCGTCGACCCCGAACACATGTCTGACGAAATCAAGCGCATTCACCAGGTGTCTGTGAATATCTGTGCGAAACTGGCAGACATGGGCCGTCCCGGAGCAAAGGCTTCCGATCTTTATGACCAGGCTCTCAAGATGGCCTGTGAGGCAGGTCTCGAGAAAATTTTCATGGGCCACCGCCAGCATGCCGGCTTTGTCGGTCACGGCGTTGGCATTGAAATCAATGAACTTCCCGTTATCTCTCCTCGTTCCAGGGACATACTCTTTGCAGGAAATGTCATTGCCCTTGAACCGAAATTTGTCATTCCACGCGTGGGTGCCGTCGGCATCGAAAACACTTATGTCGTCGAGCCTGACGGTCCGATGCGCTGTCTTACCAATGCCCCCATGCGCATATTACCGCTCTCTTATTGACCGCCATCAATTCAACCAATCAAAATCATTAAACCTATACTTAACAATGTCCTTCGCCGACAAACTGTCTGATCCGATATTCCGCACCGTGGGCAAAGTGGCCGACTCAATGGGCCGCGAATGCTATGTCGTCGGCGGATATGTCCGCGATCTCCTGCTCGAACGCCACTCCAAGGACATAGACTTCGTCACCGTCGGATCGGGCATCGAACTTGCACAGGCCGTCGGCAGCGCCCTCGGACGTTGCCGCGTGAACACCTTCCGCAACTACGGTACGGCGCAGATCAAGCGCCACGGCATGGAACTGGAATTCGTCGGCGCCCGCCGCGAGTCCTATACGCGCGACTCCCGCAACCCCATTGTGGAAGATGGGACCCTTGACGAGGACATAGCGCGACGCGACTTCACCATAAACGCAATGGCGCTTCAGGTGAACTCAGAAAAATTCGGACGCCTAATAGACAACTACGACGGCCTGGGCGACCTCAGGCGACGGGTCATACGCACCCCGCTCGACCCGGGCATAACATTCAGCGACGACCCTCTGCGCATGATGCGAGCCATACGCTTCGCCACCCAGTTGCGTTTCTCTATTGACGCCATAACATTCCAGGCCATACAGCGCAATCACGACCGTATTACCATAATCGTTCGCGACCGCATCCGCGATGAACTCCAGAAAATAATGGCATCCCCAAAGCCTTCGATAGGCTGGGACCTCCTGCTCGAATCGGGACTTCTGCAACACATCCTGCCTGAACTCGCAGCCATGAGCGGTGTGGAAATCATCCATGGACGCGGACACAAAGACAACTTCTACCATACCCTTGAGGTACTGGACAACGTGGCACGCGCCACCGATGACATATGGGTACGCTGGGCCGCACTTCTGCATGACATTGCCAAGCCTGTGACCAAACGCTGGGACCCGGCCATCGGCTGGACCTTCCATAATCACAACTTCGTAGGCTCGAAGATGGTGCCACGGATCTTCGCCTCACTCAATCTGCCCACCGGCTCGGAAATGCGTAAGGTACAGAAACTCGTCGAACTGCACATGCGTCCCATAGCGCTTGTCGAGGACGAGGTAACCGACTCGGCTGTACGACGACTGATCAACTATGCCGAAGAAGACCTGCGCGACCTAATGATACTGGCCAGAGCAGATATCACTTCCAAAAACCTGGAGAAGAAACAGAGGTTCCTCGATAACTTCGACCTTGTCGAAAGCAAGTTCGATCAGGTGAACGCCATCGACAAGGAGCGCGCGTTCCGTCCTGCGCTCAACGGCTTTGACATTATGGCGATGTTCGGCCTCCCCCAGGGCCGCGAGGTCGGATTCCTGATGAAGAACCTGACCCAGGCATCGCGAGACTGCATTATTGGTCCGACAAGGCAGGACGCCATCGACTATCTGCTCGAACTCGGCGCCGCAAACGGCATGCATGGCGATCCGTCACTTTTGCCACCCGAAGTGTCCCACGAAAACGGCAAAGACAACATTACCGAAAACTCCTCACTCCCACAATAAAGAAAAATGAAATTAAAAACTCTCGCTATTTTCACTCTTCTCCCCTTAATCGCACTGGCCGCGCCAAAGAAAAGACCAAAAGCCCCTGTCAACACCGATGCTTTGTACGAACGTGTAGAACAGGCTCTTGACGCATATGACATCGATGCCGCCGACGAAGCCATTGATGAACTCGAAACCGCGCTTACAAAAGCGAAACGGCAGGACGAGGCCCGTTTTCAGGAACTTTCCGCGACAAAGCAACTGATAGAGAACATGCTCGAGCGAGTCGAGAATATCCGCATAGTCGATGTCCGCAGCATTAACATCGACAGCCTGTTCAAGTCGGCGGATATTCCCCTGCCCATGAGCAAGAGTACAGGGACATGGCATGGAGCGAACTGGTTCGACGGAATGGAAAACATTCCACACGACTCGCAGTCGGTTGCCTTCATACCCGCTTCAGGACGCGAGATATTCTGGAGCGCACCCGCAGGCAAATCGCGCACCATATGGCAGGCCGGATTCCTGCTTGACGGCTCTCTCGATTCGCCCCACATGGTATTCGATCCCAAGGATTTCGACGGAAGAATTGATCTAAATACCCCCTTCCTTGCCGCAGACGGACTTACCTTGTATCTCTCCGGCGAGATTCCAGGCGCCTCCATAGGCGGTCATGACATCTTCAGAGCCATACGCTCAGGCGCAGGCGAAGACTTCACTGTCCCCGCCAACATGGGCATGCCCTACTCCTCGACATACTATGACGGATTTTTTGCAATAGACCCGGAGAGCGAACTCGCGCTCTTTGTCACCGACCGTGCCAATCCAGACGAAGACAACCTTAACATGTTTGTATTCGTTCCCAACGAGACACGTGTCAACAGACCGGCCGACAGCGAGGACCCGACACGCAACCTCTCGGTTCAGGATGCAATTGTGCCTTTCATCCCCGGTACATGGGCCAAAGATTCAGACCGCAAGAAATACCTCGAACGGCTGGCACAAGTATCAGCCCTGCAAAAAAATGCAGACAGCAACAGTTCAGTCGAGGCGAACGAAGAACAGGTGTTCCAGATCTATGTCCCGAAGGCAAAGAAATTCTATACCTCGCTTAAAGACTTCCGCACACCCGCGGCGGCCCAGGCCATGAAAGCATGTCTTGAGACTCAGGCGGCGCTTGATGATACACTTTCCCAACTTCACGAACTCTACGGCAAATACAGCAAAACACATTCCGGCTCCGAAAAGATACTCGGTCTCGAAAAAACCGCGGATCAACTGCGCATGCGCCTACGTTCTCAGCGCAACACTGCGATACGCCTCGAGTCGCAGTCACTCTGAGTTCGAGAATACCCATACAGAAGTCAGGCAGGAACGTTTTAAGCAGATTTAACGCTCGAAGACACTGAGAGTTCGCTTTTTTAGCGTAATTTTGTACCAGCACTTTACGGGAAGATTCTATCTGTCTCCCTGTGATTATCTTATCACATTCTATCTCGTTCCCAATGGACCTGTTTCTAATCTCACTCGCCGTCCTTATCGGTGGCTATTTCATCTACGGTCTCCTCATCGAAAAAATCATAGGCGTAGATCCTAAACGGCTGACGCCAGCCCAGACCATGACTGACGGCGTCGATTACATTCCTATGCCAACTTGGCGCGTATTCCTCATCCAGTTCCTGAATATTGCCGGTGTAGGCCCCATTTTCGGAGCCATCATGGGTGTGATGTACGGACCTGCAGCATTCCTGTGGATAGTTCTAGGCACAATCTTCGCCGGGGCAGTCCATGACTTTGTTTCCGCGCACATGTCGTTGCGCGAAGGTGGTCGTTCCTTGCCGGAAATAGTTGGAACGCAACTTGGATCCGTCGTTAAGAACGTGATGCGACTTTTCTCGATAGTGCTTCTGATTCTGGTCGGCGCTGTATTCATCAAGACTCCCGCCGGACTGCTTTCGGGCATGACAGGCTATGACGTCTGGCTGTGGGTCGGCATAATCTTCGCCTATTATGTCCTGGCAACCATGCTGCCTATTGACAAACTCATCGGCAAGATATACCCCATATTCGGGGCAGCGCTACTATTCATGGCCGCAGGCCTTTTAGGCTATCTCCTCTTCAGCGGCGTGGATATTCCACACAACATCGGCGAAGGACTTGACAGCCGTTTCGCCGACGGTTCCCGTGCGATCTTCCCCATGATGTTTGTTTCCATAGCATGCGGGGCGATATCCGGCTTCCATGCCACCCAGTCGCTGATGATGGCGCGCTGCATCAAGAACGAACGTCTTTCACGACCCGTTTTCTATGGCGCAATGGTGGCCGAAGGTCTTGTAGCCTTGATTTGGGCCGCGGCAGCCATTGCCTTTACAGGGGGATACAGCGAACTCGGCGAATACATGAGCGCCCATGACAATAATGCCGGAGCGCTCGTGCATGACATATCCTTCGGATGGCTCGGTGCCGTCGGCGGCGTACTTGCCGTACTCGGTGTGGTGGCTGCACCCATTACCACCGGCGACACCGCTCTTCGCTCGGCCCGTCTGATTGCCGCAGACTTTCTGCAGTTCGACCAACGTCCGATCGTAAAGCGTCTGATTATTTCCCTGCCAATCTTCACGGTATGCCTAGTACTCCTGTTCATCAACTTCGATGTACTGTGGCGCTACTTCGCATGGTCCAACCAGACTCTTTCCGTATTTACCCTCTGGGCCGCGACCGTATGGCTCGCCCGGCGCGGACGCCTCTACGTAGTCACGCTCCTTCCCGCCCTTTTCATGACTATGGTGACAGTAACTTACCTCTGCGTCGCACCGAATCCCGAGGGATTTGGCCTCGGCTATTATCCTTCACTCGGGATAGCCGGTGCTGTCGACGTCATCTTCCTCTGCCTATTTGCCAAATGGCGCCTGCGTCTCGCTCCCGTTTCTTCATTAGAGCAGGCTGCCTGAACCTAAACCTTTAATAAGATTCACTTCCTTACATTCCATGTCCAAATTCGACTTTCTAAAGATCACCTCCGCCACCCGGCTCTACAACCTGCACACCCACACCCAGTTCTGCGACGGACGCAGTTCCATCGAAGAATTCTGCGACGCAGCCGAACGCCTGGGGTTCACCCATCTGGGTTTCTCACCCCACTCGCCGTTACCCATCGACTCGCCCTGCAACATGGATGTCGAGGATGTTCCGGCCTATATCGAGACCGTGCGCCGTATGCGCGAACTTCATCCCTCGCTCCACATCTATACTTCCATGGAAGTCGACTATCTGAGTGATGACTGGGGACCGGCAACAACATGCCTCGACACACTGCCTCTGGACTACAGAATCGGTTCCGTGCATTTCATTCCAGACCTGGACGGCAAATTTGTAGACATCGACGGTTCCGAAGAGAGGTTCCGCACTACTCTGGAAACACGTTTCGACGGTGACCTCCGTACTCTGGTCAACACATTCTTTAACCAGTCAGCCCAGATGATCCGTACCGGCGGATTTGACATGATAGGTCATTTTGATAAAATCGCACAGAACGCGTCGTCTGTAGATCCGGAAATAGAAAATAGTCCATGGTACCGCAAACGCCTCAGCGACCTCACCGAAATGATCATAGAATCGGGAGTCGCCGTTGAACTCAACACCAAGATTTATAACAAGAACGGACGGCTCTTTCCAAACCGCAACATACTAAACAGGCTTACAGATGCCGGAGTCACCATCGTAGTAAACTCCGACGCCCATTATGCCGACAGGCTTAACGCAGGCCGCGACGAGGCTTTTGCCATACTCGAGGCAGCCTCTCGCGCCGAAGCCGTATAACAATCCAAGCATATGAAAAAGAACCTATACATACTGTTCTTAGCACTTTCGCTGTTATTGTCATCATGCGGCGACTCACCCGATGTACCTGCTACCGCACACCGCACCGTTCTCGTCTATATGGCTGCAAACAATTCGCTCGGCAACCAGAGATACGATGAGCTCGACCTCGCTGAGATGCAGAACGCAGTACGCAACGGAGACCTCGGAGGCGGACACCTGATGGTGTTCCGTGCCGATATAGACGGAAACTATACACTATCCGAAATTACAGCCCAAGGCCCTGTAACCGTCAAGACATATTCTTCGTCGGACGGACTAACCTCCGTACACGCAAAACGCATGTCATCTGTCATTGATGACGTGAAAGCGTTCGCTCCCGCTGATTCATACGGCCTGATATTATGGAGCCACGGCATGGGATGGCTTCAGGACGGCATATCCGATGACTTCGAGCCTAAGGCAAAATCATGGGGCGAGGACAACAGACGCACAATGAACATCACCTCGCTCCGCAACGCCCTGACCGGCAAAGATCTCGACTTCGTCTATTTCGACTGCTGCTACATGGCATCCGTCGAGGTGGCCTACGAGCTTCGGAAGGTCACGCCATACATTATTGCCTCTGCCATCGAGCTTCCAGCCGAAGGCATGCGCTATGACCTTAACATAGCGCCACTTTTCGCCAAAGGCAAAGCCGACCTAATCGGAGCGGCACGCAACACTTTCAACTATTACGACTCTCGCCTGGGCGCAGAACGTACTTGCGCCATGAGTGTCATCGCCACAGCGGGGCTAGACAATCTGGCATCTGCCTCGCGTGCAATATACCGCGCCTCGGGAGGCAGGACTCCGGCTGACTTCCTGCCCCAGCGCTTCATGACAGAGAGCAATTGCTGGTTCTTTGACATGGCCCAATATTACCGTGCCCTCGCATCAAACTGCGTGGACAAGGACACCCTTATACAGGCGTGGAACAAATCGCTTGAGAACTGCGTTGTATATGAAGCCGCTACACCGCGCGTGTGGAACCGACTCGATATCGACCATCACTGCGGCCTTTCGACCTACATACTGAACTCCACTTCAGAAAACACAACGCGCAACTACAACACCCTATCCTGGTATAATGACGTTATTTCCCAATAAAAACCAGGTTATCTCTCACTGACATAGAATACTGAACCAACATGACTCTGCTACAGACCGCTCCCATATCAATACCCGACTCGGTTCCTTCAATCAAGCAGGAACTGGCAATGGCTGAATCATTGCCTTTCGATGATCTAATCAACAAGGTCACTTCGGCGTTCATCACCTTCGCCATTAACCTCGCCATAGCCATCGTGGTATTCTATGTAGGCAAGTTCATCATACGCAAAGTCTACAAACTCGTCCAGTCTATACTGACACACCGCCAGGTTGACCGTTCTCTCACGACCTTCATCCTCTCGATGATAAAGATCGTGCTCTATTTCATACTGCTGGTGACGGTAATCGGCATTCTCGGCATCGAGACCTCATCTTTCATAGCCATTTTTGCCTCTGCAGGCGTCGCCATAGGTATGGCGCTGAGCGGAACGCTCCAGAACTTCGCGGGAGGCGTGCTTATTCTGTTGCTTAAGCCATACAAGGTCGGCGACTACATCGAGACACAGGGCTATGCGGGCTACGTCCGTGAAATACAGATTTTCTCGACCATCATAACAACCTACGACAATAAATCGATAATCATACCCAACGGCGGCCTTTCCACCGGGTCAATCAACAACTGGAGCCGAGAGGACTACCGCCGTGTGGACTGGAATGTGTCGATTTCATATGGCGATGACGTCGAGAACGCCCGTCGCGCCATACTCGAGATAATCCATCAGGACCCGCGTGTCGTCACAAAGTTCGTCGAGGATGACCGTCTGAAGTACAACAGCCCGAAAGCCGACCCCGAATGCGAGGAGAATCCCCAGGGTGAAGACTGTATGGAATATGTGGAGAAACCGTCGAAAAACATACTTAAACGCATGATCCGCCGACACCACCGCCGGGTTGCCCAGAAACTGGAGAACATCCGCGAGGAGCGCCAGCAGCAGATTGCCGCACAGAATCCTCCGGTCGACCGCTCACCGGTGGTTGCCCTTAACAATATGGGGGCATCGAGCGTAGATCTCGTATGCCGCGCATGGACCCGCAGCGAATTCTACTGGGCTGTCTTCTACGACATCAACGAGCGTCTGTACTCCGAACTTCCTAAACACGGAGTATCGTTCCCGTTCCCGCAACTCGACGTCCATCTGAACACTGTCAGTTCACCCGTCTGAATAGATTGGCAAAAAATAAATCCGGCGCCGATTATATAGGTGCCGGATAAAAATTACTTATTGCAAAAGGAGCAATTATTTCTTGCCAAAGCCGAAAATGCCCTTGCCATCGGTTTTCTCTTCAACGAAGTCCTCGACTTTGTCCCTGACATTTTCCAAAGTCTGCCTGCCTTTTTCGGAGTTGATAAAATCCTTGGCTTTTTCGACAGCCTGTTTGGCTTGTTCGCTGTTCATGAGGTCTGATGCCTTTTTCTGGAGATTTTCTAACATAGCGGTATGATTTAAAAGTTACTAACTAAATAACCGTATTGCATGGTCAAGAGTTCATGACACGACATCAGTCCTCAAGATAGTAAGTCACTCTAGAGACAACGCGGACATTCTTCATATAGGGTTTGTCCCCCTGAATATCCTCGATAGAAAACTGACCCTGCGAGGCATTCTTTATTTTACCGAGTTCAGACTCACTGTCTGCGGCAAACTGGTCGGCTGCCTCACGGGCATTCTTTGTGGCCTGAGCAATCATCTCGGGCTTGATTGAATTAAGGAGTGTGTAGTCATAGGTGACATAAGTATCCGTGAAAGGCACTCCCTTTGAAAGGAGGGAACCTTGATCCTGGCACATGGCATAAACAGCATCAACCTGATCAGTAGCCACATAAACAGTAACTGTCACCGAATAGTTATAATTGATATTATTGCTGACATAACGGTCAGAACGAGCGTCATACACAGATGGAGTACCTACGGTTATGTCTGCCTCGGGAATCTTCCATCCCTTAAGAAAGTCCTTAATAATTCCGGAAATACCATTAGTCTGATTATATAGCGATGCAAGGTCATCGCCAGTGAGAGTATATGACATCCGCCAAGACACCTCGTTGGCTTTTACATGCTTTTCGGCCAATCCCTTGACTTCGACCTCCCGATCCTTGAAGGCAATGGAGTCAAAGCCCGCCTTGAGACAGAAACCTAAAATCACAATAGACACCGCAATCAAAAGCGATGGCACAAATGCTGAAATTTTCTTCATAGCAAATATTTATTAATAAAATGTATAGATCACTTACTGACACATATTAGACATACCCATATGCCAAAAAGTTTAGAGGAGTCTAAAAATATTTTGCAAAGATGTATAGAAAACACACCTTCAGAAAAACAAGTCAAGACGGAAGGCGCAGGAACTGCCACTTAAAAAACCATAAAAAAACTTAACACCTCTTCGCCGGTGATTTTTTTTCAGTATTTTTGCAAACGATATTGGGCTAATAGTATCCGATTGGATACACTCCGCATCCCTCCCTGCCAATCATCACGCGTATAGCATTATAAATGCGACGATTACGCATTCATTCCTCCCTGCGGGGCCATACCCTGAAGAACTGTCCCGCCATAATCATAACTGCGGCCATATCATATCATGAGTGCCGCAAACATATCCGGTTACCCGGCAAACATCACGGAGTCCTGCGTTCGGCTCCACCCTGTCCTGTTTATAAAAAAACGACATAAATGACAAGTAGATGGAACTATCTACCCCTATCTGCAGAAGACCAGAAACTGGAATCGGAGTTGGCCAGGCGTTATGTTAACGTTGAGCCAATCGGCGAGTTGCTAGTTCAACGCGGGATAAGATCGATCGATGAAGCCGAGCGATTCTTCCATCCCTCGCTGCGCGATCTTCACGATCCGTTCCTGATGCCCGATATGGACAAGGCTGTAGACAGGCTCAACCGAGCCATGGGGTCAAAAGAACGTATTCTCGTATACGGCGACTATGACGTCGACGGCACTACTGCCGTCGCACTTGTGTACCGTTACCTGCAAAACTATTATTCCGAAATCGACTATGGCATCCCCACGCGATACGACGAGGGGTACGGCATATCGAAACGCACAATCGACGAAGCGTACGAGGCTGGCGTAAAACTCATAATCATACTGGACTGCGGAATCAAGGCCAATGAAGAAATCCGTTATGCCAAGCAACTTGGAATAGACTTCATCATATGCGACCACCATGTTCCTGACGAAGAACTGCCGGAAGCCGTAGCCATCCTCAACCCGAAACTCGAGGGATCCACATACCCTTGCAGCCATCTCTCCGGATGTGGCGTAGGATACAAACTTATGCAGGCATTCTCGATATCGAACGGCATAGGGACTGCCGAACTAGAGGGCATGCTTGATCTGGTTGCCGTATCTATTGCCGCAGACATAGTGCCGATGGTCGACGAGAACCGAGTCATGGCTTACCACGGCCTGAAACGCATAAATTCCAATCCCAACATGGGACTGCGCGGCATAATCCGAATATGCGGACTCGGCTCCAAGGAAATAACCATATCCGATGTAATCTTCAAGATAGGTCCGCGCATCAACGCAAGCGGGCGAATGCAGTCGGGCCGCGAGGCGGTGGACCTGCTCGTCAGCCGCGACATCAAGGACGCCAACGAGAAGGCCATCGCAATCGACCAGTACAACAAAGACCGCAAGAAACTCGACAAACGCATCACTGAGGAAGCCAACGCCATTCTTGAGTCTCGCGGCGAGAAACTCAAGGACAAGAAGTCAATAGTCATTTACAACAAAGACTGGCACAAAGGCATCATAGGCATAGTGGCCTCAAGATTGACCGAACTATATTACAAGCCATCGGTGGTGCTTACACTTACCAACGGCCTTGCGACTGGATCGTCACGTTCGGTCCAGGGATTCGACGTATACAAGGCCGTGGATTCCTGCCGGGACCTGCTTGAAAATTTCGGCGGCCACGCCTACGCCGTCGGGCTGTCACTGAAGGAAGAGAAAATACCCGAGTTCACACGCCGGTTCGAAGAATACGTAGCCGCAAACATTCTGCCCTCCCAGCTCACGCCCCAACTCGACATCGACGCCATATTACCCTTCGCCCAGATCACTCCGGAGTTCCTGGCCACACTAAGGCTATTCAACCCATTCGGTCCGGGAAACCAGAAGCCTGTGTTCTGCACACGCGGAGTCAAGGACTTCGGGACATCAAAACTCGTGGGAAAGAACCTCGAGCATATAAAGCTCGAACTCGTGGACGATACATCGGGCAAGGTCTTCAACGGCATTGCCTTCAACATGGCGCAGTATTTCGACCACATCCATTCTGGCAAGCCCTTCGACATATGCTACACAATCGAGGAGAACAAGCACCGCAACGCCACATCCTCTCTACAGTTCCTGGTGAAGCAGATTCACATCTGAGGCCATGAACGCCCGTTTCACGCCCGAAAGCGATCCCGCCGAAGTCCTTGAACATTACTGGGGCTACGAGGGGTTCCGTCCCGTTCAGGCTGACATAATACGCTCGGTACTGTCCGGCCACGATACGCTCGGTCTGATGCCTACTGGTGGCGGCAAGTCAATAACATTTCAGGTCCCGGCAATGATGCTGCCGGGACTTACCATTGTGATTACGCCACTTATCTCGCTGATGAAGGACCAGGTCGACAACCTTATGGCCCGCGGGATACGCGCCACATGCATCTACAGCGGCCTGACCATGCGCGAGACGCGGCTTGCATATGACCGATGCCGTCTGGGGAAAAGCAAGATACTGTACATATCGCCCGAACGCCTGCGTTCACAGAACTTCTTATTAGAACTGAGACAATGGGACGTATCGCTGATTGTTGTCGACGAGGCCCACTGCATATCGCAATGGGGATATGATTTCAGGCCGTCATACCTTAACATACGGTCACTGCGCGAAATCGCGGGTCGGGAAATCCCCGTACTCGCCCTCACGGCCTCAGCGACTCCCGATGTACGTGATGACATCGCGAAGAACCTCGGTTTCGCGCCGGACTGGCACCTGCATAAACTCTCGTTCGCCCGCGGCAACCTGTCGTACATAGTCCGGCGGACAGCAGATAAAGACGGCAAACTCCTCGAGGTACTCCGCAACACTGCAGGTTCGGCCATCGTATATGTAAGGTCGCGCCAAGGCACACGCAAGACCGCCGAGATGCTTCAGCGCAACGGCATAAGCGCCGAGTTCTACCACGCTGGCGTCGACCCTGAGGAAAAGACCGAGCGCCAGGACAGATGGAAGAAAGGACAGACGAGGGTAATGGTCGCCACGAATGCATTCGGCATGGGAATCGACAAGGCCGACGTCCGCGTCGTGGCACACATGGACCTTCCTCCATCAATCGAGGAATACTATCAAGAGGCAGGACGCGCAGGACGTGACGGTCTTCCGGCCTATGCCGTAATAATCGCCGCGCCTCAGGACAAAGCCAAACTCAAACGCCAGATAGCCTCAAACTTTCCGCCCAAGGACTTCATCGCCCGAGTCTACGAACTTACCGGCAATTTTCTTGACATCGCTGTCGGAGAAGGCTACAACTCGGTATGCGAGTTCGACACCGAGCGTTTTGTCGCTACCTACCGTCTCGAACCGCGAATGGTGCGAGGAGCGCTGAACATACTCACTCAGAGCGGTTACATAGAATATGTAGAGGACCCCAACACGAGGTCGCGCGTCATGATGCTTTGCCGCCGCGACGAACTATACGACCTGCAGATACCCTCGGAAGCCGACGAGATTCTCCATGCACTGCTACGCCGCTACACGGGACTGTTTACCGACTATGTCTACATCAGCGAGACTGTAATCGCACGACAATGCGGATGCTCGACCGATGACGTCTATCAGGCCATGCTACTTTTGGGGCGAATGAAAATACTGCACTACGTTCCACATAGCGCCAATCCTTACATATATTACACGACATCGCGCGAACTTCCCAAGTATCTCACCATCCCCAAACCAGTCTATGAGGACCGACGCGCCATAGCCGAGACCCGAATAAAAGCCGTCATCGACCTTGCATTCGCCGATGACGAATGTCGCCAAAGCAGAATATTGCGTTACTTCGGCGAACCATCACCGTCAGACTGCAGGCGCTGTGACGTATGCCGGGAACATTTAAACGCACGTCTCTCCAGGCCCGACACCAAACCTGAGGCAATGCCTCAGCGCGGCAGCGAAGAGTATATCGAAAACACCATACTGCGCTATGCCGCCCATCCGGGAGGAACAAGCGTGGAAGAACTCACACGCGCAAACCTAATAGGCCGTCACGGGGATGTAATCGAGGCGATACGCAGCCTGTCCGACAAGGGTGCAGTACGACTGGCTCCAGACGGAAGTATCACGCAAGCATGACAAGGCGCACCGTGTATGCGATGTAAAGCGCCAGCATAAGCGCACCCTCAATGCGTGTTATTGTGCGCGAACGGAAGAACCAGCCCACGACCCAGAACAATACCGATGCCGCCAAAAGCGTCAGCAAATCAAACTCGGATATGCCTCCGAAAAGCAGAGGGGATATAGTGCCGCTGAGCCCCAGGACCATGAATACGTTGAATACACACGATCCTATCACATTGCCGACGGCGATGCCAGGACGGCCCTTGATTGCTGAAATCACCGATGTGGCCAATTCGGGGAGCGAGGTGCCTGCCGCTACTATTGTCAGGCCAATCACTGCATCACTGACGCCAAGGCTTTTTGCTATGCCAGAGGCGCCATCGACGAAGAAGTCACCGCCGAATATAAGGCAACCGAGGCCAACCACTATCCACAGAATGCTTTTCCATACAGTCATTCGTCTGGAATCTCCGGCTTCAGCAACATCTTCAGCCGACACGGGCGCTTCTTTTGCCTGAGCGAAAGTGTAGCGCATGAATATCGCAAAAAACAAAAGCAATATTATGCCGTCAACCCTTGTCATCATTCTTGCACCTCCGACACCAAGCCACGGACCGCTCCCCATGGCAAGCAAGGCAAGCGACGAGACTATCACAAGAGGAATATCCGAAGTAAGGATTCCTTTCCCGACAGTTATAGGCCTCACAAGCGCGGTGATGCCAACTATCGCAAGGATATTGAATATGTTAGAGCCGACTACGTTTCCTATCGCAAGTTCGGCATGCCCCTCGATGGCGGAAAGCACTGAAATCACAAGTTCAGGAGCCGAAGTGCCGAATCCGACTACAGTAAGGCCAATTACAAGATCGCTGACGCCCCAGCGCTTCGCAACAGCAGAGGCTCCGTCGGTAAGCATATTGGCTCCGACAAGTATCATCGCAAGACCTAAAAGAAGCAAAAGAATATCCATATTGATTTAAAATTACATGATGACAACAAGTGAGCAACGGTGTTCTCAAATACCGGCGACTGAGTATTTTAGATTTTTTAGTCTAATTTATAAGAACATAGTAGGAAATTTCACCTGGCAGGTTGTTCTACTGATGAAACTCAGATAAAAGATGTACCGCAACATCACCCCCGCTTTGTCGAGTAGTGATACTGGAAAAGCAGGCTCTCATAAATAAATAGTTGAAACGTGGAACGGGTAGCAGACCGAAAGGCTCGCTACCCGTTTTTAGTTCAGTCAGCCTATTTTATTTGTTCACGCGGAAAGGAGCATTGCCCGTAGCGAGAAAGTCGACAATCTGGCGGGCAGCGGCGATGCCTGCGTTGATGTTTGCCTCGGCCGTCTGCGCGCCCATTTTCTTCGGGGTGAAGAAAACGCGCCCTGCGAATCGCTCGCTCAGTTCGGCAGCGTTATCGGGTTTGATGTCGGCAACATATTTCAGGTCCGGACGGTCTGCAAGAGCCTCTGCGATACCGGCCTCGTCGATGACCTCCTTGCGGGCGGTATTGATCAGCAGGCCACCCTTGGGCAGAAGTTCGACAAGAGCCTTTCCTACCGAGCCACGGGTCTCGGGAGTGGCCGGAATGTGCAGGGATACGACGTCATTATTCCTGTAAAGTTCCTCTACCGAATGTACGGGCTTCACGCCGGCCTCCTCCATCACTTTGTCAGGACAGTATGGATCCAAAGCCGAGACTTCCATGCCGAAGCCCTTGGCTATGCGTGCCACATTGCGGCCAACCTGACCGAAGGCATGGATGCCGAGACGCTTGCCTTTAAGTTCGGTCCCGGATGTACCGGCATACATGTTGCGAACAGCCATAACGGCTAGACCGAACACAAGCTCAGCGACAGCGTTGGAATTTTGCCCGGGAGTGTTCTCGACTACGATTCCGGCATTCTTCGTGGTGACAAGATCAATGTTGTCATAGCCGGCGCCGGCACGAACAACTATCTTGAGGTTTTTCGCGGCCTCAACGACGGCAGCGTCAACTATGTCCGAGCGCACTATAAGGGCATCGGCATCTACGACTGCATTAATCAGTTCGGCATGGTCTTTATATTTCTCGAGAAGTTCAAGCGTATGTCCGCCGTTCTCAATCTGCTCGCGAATGCCTTCCACTGCAACAGGTGCAAATGGCTTCTCGGTTGCTACAAGTACTTTCATGTCGCAATAATTATTTATTAATTAAAGGTGTGTGGACTCGAAATCGTTCATTGCCTCGATCAGAACCTTTACGCTCTCAAGAGGGAGCGCATTATACAGCGAGGCACGGAAACCGCCGACCGAACGGTGGCCTTTGATTCCTATGATACCACGGTCTTTGGCAAAATCCACGAACTCCGCCTCGAATTGCTTGTAGTCAGGCGTCATGACGAAGCAGACATTCATGACAGAACGGTCAGCCGGATCGGTTACAGTACCCTGGAACATACGGCTGTCATCGATAGCCTTGTAAAGCATGGACGCTTTCTCAAGGTCGCGGCGCTCAAGTTCCTTGAGGCCTCCGAGGTCCTTGTAGTAACGCAAGGTCTGTAGCGCCGCGAAGATTGGGAGTACGGGAGGGGTATTGAACATCGAGCCTTTCTTGACATGGGTGCGGTAGTCGAGCATCGTAGGCAGGGGACGGTCGACATGTCCCAGGGCCTCGTCGCGGACAATCACCAGGGTAACGCCTGCCGGAGCGAGGTTTTTCTGGGCGCCGGCATACACTAGATCATACTTGCTGAAGTCGATGGGACGCGAGAAGATATCCGAACTCATGTCAGCGACAAGAGGACACGGAGCCTCGGGGTCCTTGCGGATCTCTGTGCCGTAGATAGTATTGTTGGATGTATAGTGGAAATAGTCGGAGTCGGCAGGTATAGTAAAACCTTTGGGAATATAGGTATAATGCGCGTCCTCACTCGATGCGACGACATCGACCTCGCCGAACAGGCACGCTTCCTTGATTGCATTATGAGCCCATGTACCGGTGTCGAGATACGAGGCTTTTTTGCGCAGAAGATTCATGGGAGCCATTGCGAACTGGAGCGACGCACCTCCGCCCAGCCATAATACCGAAAAACCGGCGGGAACATTGAGCAGTTCCTTGACAAGTGCGGTGGCCTCGTCTATCACGGCCTGGAACTCCTTGCTGCGGTGGGAGACTTCGAGTACCGAAAGACCGGTGTCGGCAAAATTGAGAATGGCGTCCGCGGTGTTGCGGATGGTGTACTGGCTCAGAATGGAGGGGCCGGCATAGAAATTATGTTTCTTCATGACACAAAGTTTAGAATGTTGAATAATCTTGTTGGCGAGGTATCAGACCCCGTGGACAGGAGAGAAACCGCCCTGTCATGCGCAAATTTAGGAATAATTCCGAGAAATCGAAATTATTTGGCAAATAAAAATCAACAGTTCCACTCAATCAGAGAATAATTAAATAATTAAGAGTCGCGTAATCATGAGCAGAATTTTAAGCCATCACAGAACTTTTTGTTCCCGAAGGCGTTTCTAAGTTAAAATCACACATATATTCACCCTCTAATCAATTTATCAAGATGAAAAATTTAGATCTTCTTTTAGCCGCTGCCGGCGGTGCTGTACTGGGTGCCGCGCTCGGTATCCTTTTCGCTCCCAAGAAAGGCGAGGAAACCCGTTTTGACATCATGGAATACCTGAAAAGTAAATGTCCGGGGTGCAAAGAACGCAAACTCAACGAACTGGCCGACCGCATCGCTGAGGAAATCAAGGAAGCCTGACATAAGATAGACGCCGTACCCGCATGACCGCGAGTTCCCGAGGCACCTATTGAGCAGGGGCTGCGGTATGCGGGGGACAGGCGTTACTTTCTTTCAGGAATTCCCAGGTAACGCGAATAGAAAACACTGGCACTTACCCTATAATAAAAAACAACGTCATGAAGTCCTTCAACATATTCTTATTCGGAGCTTTGGCAGGAGCCGTTGCCGGATTGCTCCTGGCCCCCGAGAGTGGAGCGGACCTAAGATTCCGTATCAAGACACTGCTTAAGAAAAAGGGGTATATCAAGCCCGACGAAATTGATATCCTGGCCGAGCGAATCGCCTGCGAAATCGAGAAATAAGCAGACAGCCAGCGGCAAAGCCGCAGTCCCTACACAGTTCATCACATAAGCATTTCAACCGTCATGCCCGAAAGTCAAAGAAACAATCAGTCTGCCACACGCGAACTCATTTACGGTTCACTTCAGTCCGTGAAGAGACTTGGAATGCTCTACGCGGAGTCGGCAAAACTAAAGGTCACGGACAAGATCACGATCCTGCTGTCATACATGGCGTTTGTGGGTGTAATCCTTGCCCTTGCTATCGTATGCCTTGTATTCATATCGATAGGCATAGGTCATCTGCTCGCCACCACAATAGCACCACATCTGGCCTATCTGATAATCGCGGCATTCTATGTTCTGCTCTTCTTCCTGATGGTGATAATGAAACGCCGATGGTTCGTGGATCCAATCTGCCGCTTCATGTCACGCCTGCTGGTTGAGGTCCCGGAAGACGAACGCGAGAAAGAAATTATCGGTGAAGAATCAATTCTGCCCTCAACTTTCGAGGACAGCGACTCTCAGAATGTCAAACCCATTAAAAATCACGGTCATGAACACAGGGAGTCTTGACAAAGCGATAGCCGAAGTAGGCCGACGCCGTAAAAAAACTAAATGGAAAGGTTATACCCTTGACGAACTGCGTGCCCAGAGAGTAGTGGTACAGGCCCGGATACTCATCGAAAAGAACCGTCTCGACCTGGCCATGAAGAGCGTCCAGGCACGTCGCGACCAGGACAAGAGTGTGGTACAGCGTATTTTGAGCGCCCTGAACATCGTAGACTACAGCATCATGGCTGTTGCCGTAGTCCGCCGTGTCTCATCGATAGTATCACATCTTCGCGGAAGAGGGAAGAATTGAATGCATCGCATAGAAAACACTATCTTTCAGTATATTACACACAACACTCTAACATTTCGAGAATTAGCCGCGCTGGATTGATTTTAAATCAGCGCGGTATTGTTTTTACATCAAAAAGCCTTATCTTTGCAGACACTAAACCAATCAGGCATGAATGACGGGACATATTATCCACCATGAATGCCCGCAAACCGCTCTCCCCAAATCCATACGATGGAAAAATTCGTCCACCTTCATACCCATACCCAGTACTCCCTGCTTGACGGACAGGCTTCGATAAATGCCCTTGTCGACAAAGCCATTGCCGACGGCATGCCCGGACTGGCAATAACCGATCACGGCAACATGTATGGAATAAAGGAGTTCTTCAACTATGTGAACAAGGTGAACGGCAAGATTCCCGAAGACCAGCCTAAGTTCAAGCCTATATTTGGCTGCGAGGTCTACGTGGCCAAAGGCGACCTGCACGACCAGACTGACAAAAATGACCGCGGACGCCACCTCATTCTTCTCGCCAAGAACGAAAAGGGCTATCACAATCTGGTGAAGATTGTTTCAAAAGCCTGGACAGAGGGATTCTACTTCCATCCGCGTACCGACAAGTCCGAAATAGAGAAACACCACGAGGGCCTTATCGTCTGCTCGGCCTGTCTCGGCGGCGAGATTCCCATGCTTCTGCGACACAACGACTACGAGGGCGCCGAGCGTGCCGTCAAGTGGTGGAAGGACCTGATGGGCGATGACTACTACATTGAACTCCAGCGCCACAAGGCGACCAAGGTCCGCGCAAACCACGAAGCCTACGAGGAACAGAAGCGCATCGAGCCTCAACTCATCGAACTGGCACGCAAATACGACATAAAACTCATCTGCACCAACGACGTCCATTTCGTCAACGAAGAAGACGCCGAGGCGCACGACCGTCTCATCTGCCTGACCACCCGCAGCAACATCACCGACAACGACCGCATGATGTACTCGAAGCAGGAATGGATGAAAACCACCGAGGAGATGAACGAGGTGTTCGGCGACATACCCGAAGCCATATCAAACACCATTGAAATTCTTGACAAGGTCGAGACATACAACATCGACCATGCCCCCATCATGCCAAACTTCGAGATTCCGGCAGAATTCGGCACGGAGGAGGAATACCGCTCGCGTCTGACCGAGCAGGATCTATTCGATGAGTTCACCCGCGACGAGAACGGCAACGTGGTGATGTCGCAGGAGGAGGCGGAGAAGAAAATCAAGAAACTCGGCGGTTACGAGAAACTATACCGAATAAAGTTCGAGGCGGATTACCTCAAGAAACTGGCATACGAGGGAGCGGAGAAACGGTACGGACTACCCCTGTCACCTGAACTGAACGAGCGCATCAAGTTCGAACTCCACATCATGAAGACTATGGGTTTCCCGGGATACTTCCTCATCGTCCAGGACTTCATAAACGCCGCGCGTACGAAACTCGGCGTCTCGGTGGGTCCGGGCCGCGGATCGGCTGCCGGTTCCTGCGTTGCCTATTGTCTTGGCATAACGCAGATAGACCCCATAAAGTACGATCTGCTGTTCGAGCGTTTCCTAAATCCCGACCGTATCTCACTGCCGGATATCGACGTCGACTTCGATGATGACGGCCGCGGTGTCGTGCTTCGTTATGTCACAGAGAAATACGGCGAGGAAAAGGTCGCCCACATCATAACATACGGCACGATGGCCGCTAAATCGGCCATCAAGGACGTGGCCCGCGTAGAGGACCTTCCAATCTCCGAGTCGAACCGTCTGGCGAAACTCATTCCCCGCCATATGCCGGAAGTCAACGGTAAGGAACTGAAGCCCACACTAAAGAACTGCTACGAGCATGTCCCGGAGTTCGTCCAGGAACTGAAATCGTCCAACCCCCTTATCCGCGAGACACTAGCCTATGCGAAGGCTCTCGAGGGGAACGTCCGCAATGTAGGCGTGCATGCCTGCGGCGTCATTATCTGCCGAGACGACATCACCGACTGGGTGCCCGTCTCGACGGCAAACGACTCGGAGGAGGGAAAACTCCTCGTGACTCAGTACGAAGGCCGCGTTATCGAGGAAACCGGCCTGATCAAGATGGATTTCCTAGGTCTAAAGACCTTGTCGATTCTCAAGGAAGCAGTATCTAACATCAAACTCACACGCGGCATCGACCTCGACCTGGAGACAATTCCCATAGACGACCCCGCAACGTATCAGTTGTACTCCGAAGGACGCACCATCGGAACCTTCCAGTTCGAGTCGGCAGGAATGCAGAAATACCTTCGCGAACTCAAGCCCTCGACCTTCGAGGACCTCATAGCAATGAACGCCCTCTACCGTCCCGGGCCTATGGACTACATTCCCGACTTCATCAAGCGAAAGCACGGTATCGAACCCATTGTCTATGATATTCCCGAAATGGAGACTTATCTTAAGGACACATATGGCGTAACCGTCTATCAGGAACAGGTAATGCTTCTGTCCCGTCTGCTCGCCAACTTCACCCGAGGCGAGTCGGACACCCTCCGCAAGGCCATGGGCAAGAAACTCATTGACAAGATGAACCACCTCAAGGGCAAGTTCATGGCAGGCGGCCAGGCAAACGGACATGACCCGCAGGTGCTTGAGAAAATCTGGAAGGACTGGGAGAAATTCGCCTCATACGCCTTCAACAAGAGTCACGCTACATGCTACAGCTGGGTTGCGTTCCAGACTGCATACCTCAAGGCCAACTATCCTTCGGAGTACATGGCCGCCGTGCTGTCACGCAACCTCAACGACATCACCAAACTCACCAATTTCATGGACGAGTGCAAGTCGATGAAGATTCAGGTTCTCGGCCCCGATGTCAACGAGTCATTCGCCAAGTTCGGCGTCAACAGTCATGGCGACATACGTTTCGGTCTGTCAGCCATCAAAGGAGTGGGAGACAACGTTGTCGCCGATATCGTAAAGGCACGCGGAGACAAGCCATTCACCGACATCTACGACTTCGTGGAACGTGTCCCGTCCGGATCCATCAACCGCCGCGTATTCGAATCGCTGGCGCTTGCCGGCGCCTTCGACCGTTTCGAAGGCATCAAGCGCGAGGACTTCTTTCAGGAGAACTCGCGAGGGGAGACCCTTTCGGAGCAACTTCTCCGCTACGGCCAGCGCTATCAGAAAAACGAGCAGGACTCCATGGCATCGCTTTTCTCTTTCGACGATTCCTTCGACATGAAGGATTCCGCCCGGCCGCCAATCAAGCCGGCTGTCCAGTGGGCCGACGCACAGCGTCTCGAGCGGGAACGCGAACTTGTAGGCATGTATCTCTCGGCGCATCCCCTTGACCCGTACTACATGGAACTCAACTACGGCACCAAGACCACCATCAAGGGCATCGAGGACATAGTTCCTGCCGAGAATCTCGAGGTGACCTTCGGCGGCATGGTCACATCTTACGAAACGCGCCCCACGAAAAAGGGCGGAACATTCGGCATCCTGAAACTTGAGGATTATTCCGGCTCCACCGAACTGCGTCTTTTCGGCCAGCAGGTATTCGATTTCGGTCGTTACGGCATTCCCGGAACACCGATATATGTCCGCAGCAAATTCAAACGCCGTTTCCGCGATTCGGAAGAACTGAATCTCGATGTTGTCGACGTACGTCCGCTCGACACCATGAAGGGACACCTCATAAAAGGCATAACTCTGCGTTTCAACATCGACCAGGCCAAACCGGCCTTAGCCGACATCATAAAGGAATATACCGCAAACGCAGACGACAGTCCCTGTCTGCTAAGCGTAAGGGTCTACGACCCGTCGATCGACCGGTCGATCATGCTGTCCTCAAAGAAGCGCGTGCGCCTTGACCGTAGCCTTATACACGCCCTCGAGTCGCTCGACATCGACTTCTCCGTTCAATCCGAATAAGCATTAACCCGACATAAATTTCAATCCATTAAAAATATAAACCAATGGCACAAGAAATCACCGACTCCAACTACAAAGAAATCCTCGCCGCAGGCAAACCTGTTGTCGTAGACTTCTGGGCGACCTGGTGCGGCCCATGCCGCGCGATGTCTCCTCTGATTGACGAACTCGCCGAAGAATACGCCGACCGTGTGACTATCTGCAAGTACAACTGCGATGACGAGAACGACTTCGCTTCCGACAACCGCGTAATGTCGCTCCCCACCATCCTTTTCTTCAAGGATGGCAAAGCCGTCAAGGAACTCCGACTCGCCGGCTCCCAGTCACGCGAGAGCATCGTCGCAAAACTCGAGAAACTTCTCGCTCTCTGAACGTAAGCGATAGATTGAAAAACGAGGACGCCTGCGGACAACTCTGTCTTCAGGCGCCTTTGTTTCTATACAGACATTGACAAAATCATGCCAACAGACCTGTGTCCGGCACTCTTCCGACTGTTTGTAGTGTTAAATCCGTCAGATTTTCACCGTATTTTTCATTTTTTAAGAAATTATTCGTAACTTTGCGCTAAATTTAATTACCTTAAATGTTTAATTAATAATTAAGGAAATTATCATTTCTTGAAATTAATAACCAAACAATCAATCATTATAACATTTTCTATCTAACCCATGAACGTATGAAACTGAGTCAGAAATTTCGCAGTCTGCTCTGTGTATTGTCCGCGGCCATGCTATCTATTACGGTCTACGCGCAGAATATTACAGTCAGCGGTACCGTGTTCGATGAGACCGGTGAGACAATGATCGGCGCTTCTGTCACCCAAAAAGGCACGCGCAATGCTGTCTCTACCGACATCGACGGCAAGTACACAATCAGTGTGCCGTCAAACAGTACTCTTACTTTCTCTTATGTCGGCTATAAGTCGAAGAGTGTCCAGGTCGACGGACGCAGCACCATCGACGTAACCCTCGAGTCGTCCACAACGATGCTCAACGAGGTTGTCGCCATCGGTTACGGCACAGTCCGCAAGAAAGACCTCACCGGTGCTGTCTCGTCAGTCTCCGGCAAGGACCTCGCCAAAGTACCCGTGACTTCCGCTGCCGCAGCCCTTCAGGGCAAGGCCGCCGGTATCAACATCGTGCAGCAGAGCGGCGCTCCCGGTGCAGGCGTCAACGTCACCGTCCGTGGCGGTGCCTCGCTGACACAGTCGACCACCCCGCTCTACATCGTCGACGGCTTCCCGATGGACAACGCCCTCTCAAACATTGATGTAAACGACATCGAGACAATCGACGTTCTCAAGGATGCCTCGTCAACTGCCATCTACGGTGCCCGTGGCTCTAACGGTATCGTCGTCATCACCACCAAGTCGGCCAAGGAAGGAAAGACCAAGATTGACTACAACGGCTTCGTTTCGTTCGACGTCCTTCCCAACAAACTCGATGTGATGGACAACGCCCTCGAATATACAAAGTATCAGTACGAACTCATTGCACTCCGCAACAACTACGGTCTCTTTACCCAGTATTACGACGACAACTTCGACTATGCCAATGATCCCGCCTTCTACACCGGCGTCTATGACCGCATGAACCAGCGCTATGGCAATTCCTACGCTCTCGACATGCAGGATGAAGGTTTCGGCGGCTCGGCCGTGACTCAGAACCACAGTCTCTCGATCTCTGGCGGCAACGAAAAGACCAAATACCTCATTTCATATAACTATGTGGGCAACGACGGACTTCTCGCCAACCATGACTATCAGCGTAACTCGGTCCGCGCCAAGATCAACAGCGAGCTTTACAAAGGTGTGAAACTCGACTTCTCGGCATTCTACTACGGAGCATCCACCCACGGCGGCGGTAAGTTCGACGGTCTTGACGAACTCGTGAAATACCCCATCAACGGCGGTACGATGTTTACCCGCGACCAGCTGCTGAACACTCAGACGCTCGGCGAACTTCAGGCCATGACATCGCTTTACTCGTCAGCAAACCAACTCGTCCAGAACCGTGCAGTCCGCAGCACCAAGCGTGACCGTCGCCTCGAACTCAACGCCGGCATCACCGTCGACTTCCTGGATCACTTCTCGTGGCGCACCGCCGGCAACTATGTCACCAAGTGGGGCAAGTCAAAATCCTTTGCAGGCCCCGACGGCACAGGCTTCCTGCTCGACCCCGTCAACACCGGCATGTCGGGTTCTATCGGCAACACCGAGGGTTACAACTGGCACATCGCCAACACCCTGAACTATCAGAATACATTCAACAAAGTGCATGACATCACCGTCATGCTCGGTCAGGAATACACTTACAGCGAGAGCGAAGGCAACTCTATAAGCCTCAAAAAGTTCCCGAATCCTAACCACGGCCTCGACTACATTACATCGGCCGAGGTTTCGGAGAAGAAAACAAGCCACAGCCACAGCAACATGCTCTCGTTCTTCGGACGTGTATCGTACAACTACGACAGCCGCTACCTGCTCACCGCCACAATGCGTGCCGACGGTTCGTCGAAGTTTGCCAAGGGCAACAAGTGGGGTTACTTCCCCTCGGCTTCGGCTGCATGGCGTATATCTCAGGAGAAATTCTGGACAGAGAGTAAAATCATCGACTGGTTCAACAACCTCAAACTGCGTGCCGGTTATGGTATCACCGGTAACAACGGCATCGACGACAACCTCTACACCACCGCTGTCAGCCTCGGCGTTTACCCCATGGGCAACAATGAGCAGAACCCCTCTATGTCTCTATCTGCCGAACTCGGCAACCCAAAACTGAAATGGGAGACTCTACACGCAACCAACATCGGTCTTGACCTCGGCTTTTTCAACAACCGCATCAATCTCGCTGTCGACTGGTACAACAACCAGATTTCCGACATGCTTCTTTCATGCACCATCCCCTCGACACTCGGCTACACCAAACAGATGCAGAACGTCGGCGAGATGCGCAACCGCGGTTGGGAAATCTCCCTCAACACTGTCAACATCACTACCCGCGACTTCCAGTGGACATCGACCCTCAACCTCTCGTTCAACAAGTCAAAGGTCATCTCACTCAACAACGACCTCGAATACAAGACATTCAGTGCAGGCAGTTCTCTTGAAGGCCAGGTTACTTACTATGCTGTCGTAGGACAGAGCCTCGGTGACATGTATGGTTACAAATATCAGGGCCTCTACACCACCGACGACTTTATCGACAACGGCGACGGCTCATTCACGCTCAAGGACGGCGTGGTCAAGCCTTTCAGCGGCAACGCAATGCCCGGCGACATGAAATTCGCCGCCGACAACGATGACCCGGATAATCCCCAGTTCACCAAGGAGATGCAGAAAATCGGCAACGGCACGCCAGACTGTGTCGGCGGTTTCGGCAACACCTTCACCTACAAGGGATTCGATCTCAACATCTTCATGAACTTCTCAATCGGCAATGACATCTACAACGCTACGGCTCAGGCTATGAGCCCTTACGGACCTTTCCAGAACACCCTCAACGACTTCGGAAACAACTACTATCGCCTGATTGATCCCGTGACCGGCCAGCAAGCCACTACTCTTGCCCGCCTGAAAGAACTCAACCCTGACGAAAACTCACGCCTTTGGTCGCTGACAGAGGGTAACTCGAGCAATATCATCTATCCCTCGTCCTACTTCGTCGAAGACGGTTCATACCTGCGCATCTCACAGATCACTTTTGGCTACACATTCCCCAAGAAGTGGCTCGAGCGCATCAAGGTCAGCAACCTGCGCCTCTACTTCACCGCCAACAATGTATATACTTTCACCAACTACTCGGGCTACGATCCCAATGTTTCCTCCAAGAATGACGATGTCATCTGTACTCCGGGCTTCGACTCCCGTTCTTATCCTATGTCGAGAAGCTATGTGGTTGGTCTGAATCTCTCATTCTAACAGTTAACCTTTCTAACGACTCAATCAATGGAAAAATATAAATTCAACAAAGTTCGCAATTACCTGCTCGCAGTTGCGATAGTCGGCAGCGGATCGGCACTGTTAACCTCCTGCGAGGACACTCTCGATCTTCCTTCCTACACCAAGGATGACACCGAGTTCGCATTCAGCAATGAGAATAACGCCGACCTCTTTGTCCAGGGTATCTACGGCGGAATCGTCTCCGAAGAATTTTACCGTCAGGGCAACACGGGCGAAATGACCACTATCGCCGCTGAAGACGCTTTTGCCGGCAACAAGCACTACCTCAGCAATTACGCCTACGATCCCACAGCACCCTATGTGTTCGGCTCGACCTACGGAGAGAGTTACAAGAAAATCGAGGCCTGCAACCTTGCGCTCTCCTATCTGAGGAATATGGACCAGACCGACAAAATCAAGGCTCTCACCGCCGAGGTCGTCGCACAGCGTGCGTTCATCTACTTCAACCTCATCCGCCTGTTCGGTGACGTTCCGTTCGTCACCGAGCCACTCGACCCCAACCACATGTATGACGAGGATGTGATGTATCCCACTCGCTATGACCGCGACAAAATCTACGACTTCATCATCGACGAGATGGCCGCGACCATCAGCGACCTGCCCTGGTACAGCGAGTGTGGCTACACCGAGCGCATCAACCGCAACAGTGCCTGCGGTCTGCTCGCCCGCATCTGCCTCCACGCCGCCGGCTACTCACTGCGCTGGAATCTCGAGACCAACGACCCCGCTACCCTCCACATGGCACGCCGTGACGACGAGGCCCGTATCCGCGAGATCTACACCATCGCCGACAATGCCCTGAAATCAGTCATCGACCGCAACGAGAACCACCTCATCCAGGGCGACAACTCTATGTCCGGATTTATGAAACTCTTCTACAATTTCACAGGCCGTGACTTCGACGCTGTCGCTCCCGAAATGATGTGGTCAATCGCCCGACTTGGCGAAAATGTCGGCAATACCACCCTCGGTGTCTACATCGGCACCCCTGGCTATAGCCGCTACTCGGCCTATGGCGCACGCCGCGCCCTTCAGGCTAAACTTCCAACCTACTATCTGTCATTTGATCCCAAAGACACCCGACGCGATGTCACCTGCTGCAACTACACCGTCCGCGGTCTTACTACCGACAACGAAAACCAGGACGTAGTCAATGCCGGAACAACATTCTCATCGGTTGGTTCGGGCAAGTACCGCATCCAGTGGCAGGTTGAACCGGCTGCCGCTGCCAAGCGCAACGTCAACATCCCGATGATGCGCTATGCCGATGTCCTGCTGATGTATGCCGAGACTCAGAACTTTCTACATCATGGTCCCACATCCGAGGCTATAGCCGCCCTCAAGCAGGTGCGTGACCGCGCCGGTGTCGGCCATCTTCCCGTCCCCTCGGGCGAGGAGGCATTCCTCGATGCCCTTCTCCAGGAGCGCATGTGGGAACTCAGCGACGAGTTTGTGCTCCGCACCGACCTTGTCCGCATGAATCTCCTTGACCGCGAGGTAGCCAAGAACGTTCAGGCCCTCAAGGATCTCTCAAAACGCGAAGGCGATTATGCCAACCAGCCTGTTTACCGCCTTTACAAGTTCACCCGCGATGAGAATGCTTACCGCACAAAGTTCCTCACGCTCGATTACATCGACCTGACCGACCCGACTGAAATCGCACTCATCAGCGCCAACCCCAATACACCGGCCAAACGCGCTGCCATGCTTGAAGACTGCAAGAAAATTGCGCAGGCTCATGGCAAGGACGCTTCCGCCGACTGGTATCCCTGCAACATGTTTATGTCCTGGGATAACATCTACAACAAGAACGCCCGCATAGCCGGCGGATTCAAGGCCGGCGGCGAGAACAACCAGTTGCTCATGGGCAACACCATTGCTCAGAAAGCCACAGGTTATGTTCAGAACGGCAATAAGTTCCCCGACTGGATTGACGGACCTATGGGACTATATTTCGGTTACAAGCACAACCAGACCGAACTTAGCCCGTTTGCCAATAAGCAGGCCGGTCATCCCCTTGTGGATAATCCCCGCCTGACACAACTTCCCGGCTATCCCGGCTACTCGGGCCTGCCACAGTGATAACCACCTAACGTTTTGACGGACATCGCCCGGCGATGCCGACCAACCGTTCCGTGCGATGTCCGTCAAATTTTAGAATTTAATAAGTTCTTAAAAATCGTATATCAGTACAAATTTCAATCAATCAATTTAATTATTCTATTATGAAAAAAACTTTACTCTTAGCAGCAGCCGCTTTCGCCGCTGTTTCAGCAAACGCCGAGGTCTTCACCTACGATTTCGCTACAACCACACCGTTCCTCGAGCAACTCACTGCCGCCGGTACGAACTATGATTTCGTCGACAAGTACGGTGCAGACGCCAACACCAACGGCGAAAATTTCATTCTCGATCCGGTCGAAGAAGGCGGAAAGGGCACAGTTATCACTAACCGTGTGATTTCTCTCCTTGACGGTCAGACCTACCTGGTCACTCCCGATGCAGCCTACACTGAGACTTACGGCAACGGTGTCATCCCCGCCGAGAACCTCAACTATCCCTTCATCGGCTGGGGTGAGAAAGGCGTGACCCGTACACTCCTTATGCCCGGCTGGGGTTCAACTGAAGGCTGGGAAGATAAGGCCTACAACGGAGCCACTGAGGCAGACTGGGTTGCTACCAAAAATGGCATTGCTTTCAACCGTCTCGGTACCAAGGGTATCGTTTCTCGTAACGATACCTATATCCAGTTCCCCGCTGTCACAGGCAATGTCACCGTCACTGTCTGGGCAGGTACCGCCAGCGATAAATCCAGCAAAGAACAGAAACTCAATGTTCTCGTTACACCCGTTATTGATGGTGTTGTAACTCCTGAGCAGAATGTCAGCCTTACCAAAGACTACGGTACTTTCCCCGAAAAGCGCATGATCAAACTCGACCCCATCAAGTTCGACGCTACAGGCAAATCTGTTGCTTTCCGTATCGGTTGCGACGGCAATGTCCTCCACATCTATCACGTTACCATCGAAGGTGAGAAGGCAGAAGCAGGCATCGAGAACATCGTCGTCAACGACTTCGACAACACCAACGCTCCCATCTACAACATCATGGGTGTTCAGGTTGACGAAAACTACAAAGGCCTCGTCATCAAGAACGGCAAAAAATACATCCAGAAGTAATCCTAACGATTACCTGTCATAAAAAACCGTCGCCCCGCCTTTCTCGAGAAGGGAGAGGCGACGGCTTTTTAACTTAACCAAACTCCAATCATTATTTCAAAGTCTTTCATAACCATGAAAAGAATCCTTAAAGGTCTTGTGTTCTCTGCGGCCCTGCTTCTTTCAGCACCTTTCACCATGGCCCAGGAACAGCTCGTAGCCTTCCCCGGTGCCGAGGGCTTTGGCCGCTTTGCCACAGGTGCCCGCGGTGGCACAATCTACCATGTCACCAACCTCGATGACAGCGGCGCCGGCTCGTTCCGTGACGCCGTCAGCGGCACAAACCGCATCATCATCTTCGACGTTGCCGGCACCATAGTACTTAAATCTCCGCTTGTTGTCAAGGGCAACAATACCATCCTGGGGCAGACTGCACCCGGCGAGGGCATACAGGTCTACGGCGACCGTGTCTCGTTCTCCGGGGCCAACAACCTCATCGTCCGCCACATGCGTTTCCGCATGGGCATTAAAGGAGCCTCCGGCAAGGACGCCTGCGGCATCGCAAACGGAACAAACATGATTTTCGACCACTGTTCCGTACTCTGGGGCAGGGACGAGAACTTCTCGGTCAACTGGGACAAGAAGGGGGAGGAACCCGGAAACATCACTATCCAGAACTCCATCATCGGACAGGGTCTGCAGACACACTCCTGCGGCGGCCTTATACAGACCTCAAAGGGTGTGACACTGTTCCGAAACCTCTATATCGAGAACAAGACCCGCAACCCCAAGGTCAAGGGCCTGAACCAGTATGTCAACAACGTTGTCTATAACTGGGGCAACGGCGGCTGCTACATCATGGGCGAGACCGAGGGCGCATCCTGGGCCCACATCGAGAACAACTACTTCATCAACGGTCCCTGGAACAACGCGGTCAAGCCATTCATCCGCGGCTCCGAGGCATTCCACTACTACGGAGCCGGAAACTATTATGACGACAACAAGGACGGCGTTCTCAACGGTCACCTCATGACAGAGGACGAACAGCGCGGCTGGCTCAGGAACAAGGTTGTCATTATCGGCGGTAAGGAGACCACCCAGGACTGGGCAAGCACTCCCGTCGAGAGTCTGGACGCCCTCAACAGACTAACCATCCACGAAGTCATCCACAAGTCTGAGGGCGGAGTACCCGTCATGGACCAGATTCAGTCGGAACAGGACGTCACTATCGCGACTCCCATCCCCGTCATCGAAAACATGATGTCGGCCGAAGAGGCCTTCCACTGGATTGCAGCCAATGTGGGCGCATCGCTGCCCGTCCGCGACGAAGTCGACCAGTACCTCATCGACGAACTCCTCTCTTATGGCAAGGACGGAACCAAGAACGGCATCTCATCCGAACTTTCTCTTCCCCACAAGGGCACAGGCATAATCTCTGGCGGCGTGAAGCCTCTCGATACCGACAATGACGGTATGCCCGACGCATACGAGACTGCCAACGGACTCAACCCCAATGACCCTGCTGACGCAACCGCTATCGCCGCCAACGGCTACATGAACATCGAGAACTACTCTTTCACACTCACAGCCGCTTATCCCTACATCAAGAAACCCGTCAACCTCTCCGTAGCCTCTATCGACAAGACCACGGCCACACTGAAGTGGGAACTTAACGGCAACATCACCGACGGCTTCATCATCGAGGCGGCCGCCGCCAATGGTGAGTACACCGAGGTCGCGCGTGCCGACGCAGGCGCAACCGAAGTTACCGTCCTCAACCTGACTCCCGAGACCGCATACTCTTTCCGCATCCGCGCATACAACGCTGACGGCCTTTTCTCCGACTACTCAGACGCTGTTTCCGCCGAGACCACCGGCGACCCCACCCTTCCCAAAAAGTCCACCAATCCTTCGGTAGCCGACGGCTCGAAAGTCGGCGTTGGCAACGGAATCACCCTTACATGGGATAACGACAGCAAGAACTACGCCGGAACCGTTTACTACACCGTCAGCCTAGGTCAGACTGCCGACGCCATGACTGTCGTGGCCGAGAACCTCACCGAACGCAAGTTCACACCCGAACTCGAGGCCAACAAGACCTACTACTGGCGCGTCGATGCAAAAAATGACCTCGGCACCACCCAGGGCGACGTCTGGTCTTTCTCCACAACCAACGGCGGCGTACTCTTCTATGCCGACTTTGCTAAACTTCCCGCTGCCTTCGCCGAGAAATACGGCAATATCACCGGCAATGTTAACATCTTCAACGGCGCGACAAACCAGGCTGTCGACTTCGACGGCATGATTATCGGCTGCGGTGACGCCAAGATGCGCGTCGTTGCCCTCAACGCCAACAACTGCTCCGACGACCTCAACGCCGATTACGGTCCTGCCACAGAAGAGGACCGCGGTGCTTCACCCCGAGCCATCCAGTTCGTGACCACCGCCGCCGGCGGTTTCGTCGAGAGCCCCGAGGTACAGGGTCCCTGCGCAGTCACCCTCTTCATCGGCAACCCTGACGGCAAGTCAGCCACAGTCAAGGTACACACAATCGTCAACGGCGAGACTGTCGACACACAGAGCATCACCATGACCAAGAAGCGTATCTACAAACTCACCACCAACTACCTGAAATCGGGAGCCGTCAAGTTCCGTTTCGACGCCAATGCCAAGAAAACCAACGTCAACGACTTCCTCGTAGAACGCTACGTCTATCCCGAAGGTGACGAGCCCCTTGAACTCAAGGCGGGCGAACTCGTCAACGACAACCTCAGTTATGCCGACGGCGCGATTTCCCTCACCTTCAACCAGGAGATCAAATACAACGGCAACGCTACAGTCTCGGGCAAGCACCAGTACGAGGACATCAGCGTCTCGGGCAATGGCACACACCTCACAGTCAACTATGAGGCCCTCGATGTCAACAGCGAGTATGTCGTAACGATTCCCTCTGGCGCTGTCACAAACGTGAAGGGCGACAAGGAATTCGCCGGCACCATCACTCTCCGCACTTCCGACTTCGGCCCCGCAAAGGCTCAGGGCGAGACTCACTTCGGCAAGGCTATAGCAGCACTTCCAGCAAACTTCAAGCCCTTCGATGTCGTGGCTCCCTTCGCCACCGAAGGCTCGCTCGTTCAGGAAAAGCAGAACGACTATCCCCACTGGGTACAGGCCTCGGGCGAAATTACCGCCGAGCAAGCCGTTATGAGCAAGACCAGCGACAAGGTCATGGCCTACTACGGTCCCCGTGCAGCAAAGATGTACCTCAGCCTTGAGGCCGAGGGCGCATGCACAGTCAAGATTCAGGAATCCCGCAACTGCGACGTTAATCCCGGATGGCGCACCGTACGCGTCCTCCACGAGACCGACATGCCCTTCAACGGCGAGATCGCACTCAACCCCGAGTCGCACTTCATCAAGATTCTTCCCGCAAGCCTCAGCGGCACTGTCACTGTCAAGAATTTTGTCATCAGCGATGACAAAGGCGACTTCGGTGACTCTGCAGTCAAGGGCATTGAAGCCGATGCTGAAGGTTCAGTCGAGGTATTCTCCGTCAGCGGCGTGCGTCTCGGTGAATTTGAGAGCATCAGCGACGTAAGACTCCCCTCCGGCCTCTACATTGTCAAGAGCGCAAACGGAGTCCGCAAACTCGCGCTCTGATCATATTCCCGACCGGCATTCGCCCGGTCTTGAATCTGACTCCTCCAACATTTTAATTTGTCACTGTCTCAGGGACGCCAAACGACTCACAGGTCCGAAGGCGTCCCTGTTTTTTTTAATTCGCAAGAAATCTGAACATATTTTCACAGTCGCTTGTTATCTTTTCAAACACTCGAAACACACTCCGAGTACACGATTCAACTAAATAACACATAATTCAATATTAAACTAACAAAACACTACATTATGAAAAAGACACTATTACTCACTGCTATCTGCGGGGCATCGCTCTTTGCCGCCAATAGCGCCTATGCCCAGGAAGAGACTGTCGTGGTAGCCGAAGAGACCATCGTTTCCGATGTCCCATGCCAGACGCATTATTACTCGACTTCCCGTGACAACTGGTTCATACAGATTGGCGCCGGCATCCAGTCCCCCTTCGTCGAGAACTACAATCACGGCGAAAAGCCTCACCGCAAAATCAACGCCGTCTACAACTTCGGCTTCGGCAAATGGATCAGCCCCTATCTTGGCTGGCGTCTTAACTTCCTCGGAGGCGAGATGCGCTGGAACCAGAACGGAATCAACAAGGCCAATACAGTCAGCGCCCATCTGGACTTCATGTGGGACATGTTCAACTCCATGCACGGCGTGAACTCCAGCCGCGTATTCTCGATTATACCATATGTCGGTCTCGGCGGTTCCTACCAGTGGGATTTCCGTCCCGCAGGCATGATTCAGCGCAACAACGGGAAACCCCGCCACACGTCATGGACCCTTCCCGTCAGCGCAGGCCTGCAGTTACGTTTCCGCCTGAGCAAGTATGTCGACCTCTTCTTCGAGGGCCGCGCCCAGTTCCACGGTGACAACTACAACAACTATGCCACCGGACGCCCCATCGACATCAACATCTCCGGTATCGGCGGCCTCACCTTCAACATCGGTGGCTCCGGCTTCAGGACATATAATCCCTGCGACTACGTAGCATACATCAACTCGCTCAACAACCAGGTCAACGACCTCCGCGCCGCCCTTGCCGGCACTACCGCCGCCCTCGCCGAGGCCGAGGCCCAGTTACCTTGCCCCGAAGTGACAGAAGCCGCTCCCGCAGCACAGAGCACTCCTCTTATGGCTACCGTACGATTCCGCATCAACTCTGACGTAGTCACCCCCGAAGAGGAAGTCAATGTCTACAACATCGCTCAGTGGATGAAGGCCAATCCCGACCAGAACGTAGTCATCGCCGGCTATGCTGACAAGGACACCGGCACCGCAGCATACAACATGGCACTGTCGAAACGCCGCAGCGAGACTGTCCGCGACATCCTCGTCAACAAATACGGCATCAACCCCGACCGTCTGACCCTCACCGCCGAAGGCTCGTCAGTACAGCCCTACGACGTCAACAACTGGAACCGCATCGTCATCTTCTCCACCAAATAACACATACACCGGACCCAAAATCCCGCAACCCGACTCACAAGGACGCGTCCCCAAGGCGCGTCCTTTACTGTATTTCATCAATCCGAAGACCTGATTATAGGGATTTTGTCGGATTTTTTGCTAATTTTGCATTACGTAAGGTTATGCGCCGTGAGGGCTATGCCACGGATGTCATAATTAATATTTTGAAAATTAGACAACTATGAAGATATTCAAGTATTTTGCGGGAATCGTTTCGGCTTTGGTATTGTTCTCATCCTTACCGGTGACCGCACAGGATAACGCTTCGGCCAACGAACTGGAAGACGAGGACATCGAACTGCTCGTACCGATTCCCGAACCTCCAAAATCGATTGAGCGTCTCGACGAACGCTCCAACTACGTTCTGGAGCACTTCTGGGACAATTTCGGCTTCAAGAATGCATTCTCCGCACGCAAACGCTTCGACAAGACCCTCGGTACATTCTTCTCAGTGACTCCCTATGCCACTGCTGACACCGTACACATGGTAATAGACCGTCTCATCAAGGGCATCGAGAAAGCTCGACCCCAGAATCTCCTTGACCTTGCCGAGGCCGCCGAACGCTGGGTTCACGGCGATAATGCGGAATATTCGTCCGACGAACTCTACTATCCCTTCCTTGAGGCCGTCGTCAGGAACAAGAAGGCAAAAGGGCCTCTGCGCGCACGCTTCGAGGCCCAGTACCGCCAGTTGCAGAACTCACGCGTCGGAGCAAATGTAGGCGATTTCTCTTTCAAGAGACCTGACGGAGCCACCATGACCCTCGCAGAAGTCTCGACACCGCATATCCTGCTTATGTTCGTCGACCCCGATTGCCCCGACTGCCTTCTGGCCAAAGCACGCCTGAACGCTGACTTCGTCATCGAGTCACTGGTCAAGAATCAGATCATCGGCATTGTCCCCGTTTACCCGGGCGAGGCGACTGACGAAAAATGGCTGCATTCCGCGACAACAATGCCCGAGGAATGGATAGCCGGCGCAAATCCCGAGGCCGACCTTCTGTTCGAGATTCCCCAGACTCCAACCATCTACTATATCCACAACGACGGAAGCGGCCCGGTGGTCAAGAGCAAGAATGCCTCTGTCGACGGAATTCTCGATGCATTCCACTCCCTGATACAGAACACCTCTGCGCCCAACCAGAGTCAACCTTCAAACAATCAGTAAATTGAAGATAGCAGCACTCATCTCCGGCGGCGTAGACAGCGCGGTCGCTGTCTACCGTCTCATTGAACAGGGGCACGACGTGCATCTGTTCTACATACGCATAGGCCTCGACACAGACGAAGGCGACTGCTCGGCCGAGGAAGACATCGAGATGTGCACATACATCGCCCGCAAGTTCAACCTGCCGTTCGATGTTGTCTCGCTTCACCAGGAGTACTGGGACAATGTGATGGATTACGCACTGCGCACAGTCCGCGAGGGCCTCACGCCCAATCCCGACATGATGTGCAACAAGATGATTAAGTTCGGATACTTCGAAGAGCGCTGGGGACATGAGTTCGACCTTACCGCAACCGGCCACTACGCTACGACCCTTTGGAAAGACGGTCTCAAGTGGCTTGGAACCGGTGTTGACCCCGTCAAGGACCAGACCGACTTTCTGGCCCAGATAACCTACAGCCAGCTCGAGCATCTCGTCTTCCCCATCGGCGATCTTCCCAAGGCCCGTGTCCGCGAGATTGCACTCGACACACGCATGCCCAACGCCCTTCGCAAGGACTCGCAGGGAATCTGTTTCCTTGGCAAGATAAATTACAACGACTTTATTAGGCGTCATCTTGGCGAGAAGCCTGGCCCGATAATTGAGATCGAGACCGGACGTAAGATAGGCACTCACCGAGGCTACTGGTTCCACACAATAGGCCAGCGCAAGGGCCTCGGCCTGAGCGGAGGACCCTGGTATGTCGTTAAAAAAAACATCCACGACAATGTCGTGTACGTTTCCGGAGGATATGATACCTCGCGGCAGTATGGCAAGGACGTCCATCTGGCCGAGATGCATTTCATTACCGCAGACCCATGGGGACCGGACTGCACACGCCAACCGATAAAGTTCAAGAACCGACATACACCGGAATTCATGCCTGCAAGCATAACACGCGTCGACAGCGGAGAATATCTTGTCGAGGCCGAGCGCGACATCCAGGGAATCGCCCCCGGGCAGTTCGGCGTTATCTATGACGCCGATGCGCGCGTATGCCTTGGTTCCGGCATTATAACAGGACGTAACGTGGTCGGCATCAAGAAATAGACGCCGCTTACATCCTTAAACGGCATATATTGAAACGCAATATGGAAGACCGAGTCAAACTTAAAGTCATGGGCATTTCCTTCAATCCCGTGAACAACGATGCTTTCGCTCTGCTTCTGGCAGAGGAGAACGGCCCTATGCGCATTCCCATAATAATTGGTACGCCCGAGGCACAGGCCATAGCCATACGCATGGAGGGTGTTCACCCTCCCCGTCCCATGACACACGATCTTTTCTGCTCCTTTGCCCATGCTTTCGGCGTCAGGCTGCGCGAAGTGTTCATATACAAGTTCGAGGACGGCATTTTTTCTTCAGAAATGACTTTCAGCGACGGACAGCGTCAGGTGGTGCTCGATGCCCGCACATCTGATGCCGTGGCAATTGCCATGCGGACCGGCGCGCCCATCTATACAACCCGCGAGATTATCGACCAGACTGGCATAGAAATCCCGGAGGATAACAGCGAGGATTCTTCCACCGTGACGGAGACACCGGCACACGATGAGCCTCGTGTCGAGAATCTTGCTGTCGAGGAACTGGAGAAAATGCTTGAACGCCTGATTGCCGAGGAGGATTACGAGCAGGCGTCGCATATATCCGAACTCATAAAACGCAAACGCTCCGCCAGCGAAGATTCCGGAACTTCGCAGGAAGACTCTGGCGATAACAATCCGCTGTTCCCATTTGATTTTTAACTAAACAGTATTAAACAAGCGACATAATTACGGTGTTCCTCTGATATCTGCATAGTTACGGCCTCAGCGGCATCCTTAAATTCTGATACATAACAAACTTACCATAATTCTCATGAACAGTCTCAAACTCAAAGCCCGCCTGTCGGTTCTCAGTTTCCTTGAGTTCGCCGTCTGGGGTTCCTATCTGGTATCCATGGGCATGTTCCTGGGCAAAGTCGGCCTTGGGGACAAAATCTATCTCTTCTACGTTGTCCAGGGTCTTGTATCCCTGATTATGCCTGCCCTGATCGGCATTGTTGCCGACAGATGGATCCCGGCCCAGAAAACTCTCTCGCTCTGTCACTTGCTTGCGGGTCTGTTCATGTTCGGGACAGGCTTCTATGCTATGGCATCCTTGCCCGAGAACTGGCTGTCCATGACTCCCGACAAACTCAGCGGCACTATAGATTTCGGCATTATATTTACCATCTATACTCTTTCAGTAGCATTCTATATGCCTACTGTCGGTTTATCAAACTCGGTGGCTTTCAACGCGCTTGAGAAAGGCGGCCTTGACACTGTCAAGGATTTCCCCCCCATCCGCGTGTTCGGTACCGTCGGTTTCATCTTTGCCGAACTCATCATCAACTTCGTCTCGGTAGGCGGAGTCACTATACAGATGTCATACACCCAGTTCTATACCTCGGCGCTGTTCTCCCTGATCATGGCTATATACGCGCTGACAATGCCCAACTGTCCGGTGAACAAGAGTGCGGGCGGCTCACTGTCACAGGCTCTCGGACTCGATGCATTCAAATTGTTCAAGTCGAGAAAGATGGCCATATTCTTCATCTTCTCGATGCTTCTCGGCGTATCGCTTCAGATTACCAATTCCTACGGCACAACCTTTATCGAGCAGTTCAGCCAGATCAAGGAATACGCCCAGGGCTTCCTTGACGGCTGGTTCGCACGCAACCCGACTGCGCTAATCTCGCTATCCCAGTGTTCGGAGGCCTTATGCATACTTGCAATTCCTTTCTGTCTGCGCAAGTTCGGCATCAAGGGCGTGATGATGATAGCGATGTTCGCATGGGTACTCCGCTTCGGATTCTTCGGCATAGGTGACACCAATATGCCCGGCGTTATCTTCCTCATCCTGTCCTGCATAGTCTACGGCGTGGCTTTTGACTTCTTCAACGTTTCAGGGGGCATATATGTAGACAGCCAGACCGACCCCAAACTTCGCTCGTCAGCCCAGGGACTTTTCATGATGATGACCAACGGTATCGGAGCATCTGTCGGTACATTCATCGCCGGCGAGTGCGTTGTAAACAAATACGTCATGGCTATACCTGAGACCGAACCCGTTCTCCGTCTGGAAGGCTGGCACCATTCGTGGCTCATCTTCGCCGCTTACGCATTGATTGTATTCGTACTCTTCTACCTGATTTTCAAGGATCCGAAAGGTGATATCAACAAGTCTCAGACGATTACTTTCGAAGATCCCGAAATAATTTGACCCACTGTCTTTCACCCCTCTGAACACAATTATGCACAGAAACAGATGATTCAGTTTTTTTGTCCGGATATTGAACAGACACTGACTCTGCCCGAAAGTGATTCGGGCCATTGTATACGTGTTCTCCGCAAAGGTATAGGCGACATGATTCAAGTTGTCGACGGCCGTGGACACCGTTATGTCTGCCGGCTCGTCGACCCAAGCCCCAGGCACGTACTCGTCGAGATTGTATCCCGTGAGAATGTTTCCAAGGCATGGCATAACCGCATAACAATCGCGGTAGCCCCGACAAAGAATATGGACCGTATGGAATGGCTTGTTGAGAAACTTGTCGAGATTGGCGTTGACCGTATTGTCCCCTTGCGCTGCCGTTACAGCGAAAGACGCGAGATTAAGGTAGAGCGTCTCGAAAAAATTGCTGTCTCTGCGATGAAGCAATCCCTGAAAGCCCTGATTCCTCAGATCGACCCCATGACTCCGATCGCTGACTTTATCACCTCCGCCAATGATCCACAGCGTTTTGTTGGATACTGTTCAGACTCGGTCGAACGACGTTTGCTTGCCCGCGAATATCATCCCGGCGAGGACGTCACAATCCTCATAGGTCCGGAAGGCGATTTCTCGCCCGATGAAATAAAACATACGCTTGCATGCGGTTTCGTCCCCGTAACCATGGGCGACAATCGTCTGCGCACAGAGACCGCAGCCCTCGTGGCATGCGACACTTGTCACATTCTTAACCAGTTGGAAAACAAATGACCAAAAACATAAACGAATACCTCTCATCGTCCGCATCCGGAAACTTTTTTCTGCTTGCCGGGCCGTGTGTAATCGAAGGCGAGCAGATGGCACTTGACATCGCCGGCGAGGTAAGCGGCATCTGCCGTGAACTTGACATTCCGTATGTATTCAAAGGCTCATACCGCAAGGCCAACCGCTCACGTCTGGACTCATTCCGGGGAATCGGCGATGAACGCGCTCTCGAGATACTGGGACGTGTACGACGTGACATCGGCGTACCTACCGTGACAGATATCCACGAAAGCCATGAAGCCGCCATTGCGGCGCCGTACGTCGACATCATCCAGATTCCGGCATTCCTTTGCAGACAGACAGACCTCCTGGTTGCAGCCGCCAGTACAGGACGTATGGTAAACATCAAGAAGGGACAGTTCCTTGCCCCGGAATCAATGCGCTTCGCTGTCGACAAAGTCCGTCAGGCCAATCCTGACGCTCCCGTGGCTGTAACCGACCGCGGGACCACGTTCGGCTATGGCGACCTTATCGTAGACTTCCGCGGAATCCCGACCATGCGGAAAGAGTGTGCATGTCCGGTCATTATGGACGTGACCCATTCGCTACAGCAACCCAACACATCGGGCGGGGTCACCGGTGGCCGTCCCGACATGATCGAGACCATAGCACGCGCGGCAATCGCTGTAGGAGCAGACGGACTATTCATAGAGACACATCCGGACCCTGCCAAGGCAAAAAGCGACGGCGCCAACATGCTCCGGCTCGACCTTCTGCGCTCTCTTCTTCAACATCTCACAGCCATACGCCGTGTCATAAACGCTTTCTAAGAGAGAGAAATGACTATATTTCAGCAGATGCTCCTTTGCGCCTGCGGTCTTGGGCTGGCGTCACTGCTCGGTTCGACCATCGGATTGGCAGTGCGGAAGATTCCACACCGCTGGAACGACATATTTCTCGGATTCTGCGCAGGAATGATGCTCACCGCATCCCTTGTATGCCTGATAATCCCGGCGGTAGACATGGCTGGCGCTGACGGATGGTGGCAGCCGGTAACAGGTGTGGCTTTGGGCGTATTTCTCGTAGCCCTTCTTGACAGAATCATGCCACATCTGCATCACGTGACAGGTCTGGAATCCACATGTGACATTGAGGAGCCTCATGGTCCGGACATAAAAAGCATCAACAGGGTCATTCTGTTTGTAATGGCTATCGCGATACATAAATTACCCGAAGGACTCGCCACCGGTCTTGTATTTGACGGCTCCGATATGGACAACGCCTATACTGTCGGCATAACAATCGCACTGCAGAATATTCCGGAAGGAATGGTCGTGGTCACGCCGCTTATTATGATTGGCGTAAGTTATCTCCGGGTCATCGGCATAAGTCTGGCTGTAGCGTTACTTGAAATCGCAGGCGTTCTGATCGGCTATTTTATTGGCGACATATCATCTGCACTTCTTCCTACTCTGACCGCTCTTGCAGGAGGTGCGATGCTTTATGTAATCAGTGACGAGATGATTCCGGAGACACACAGCCACGGCTTCGAGAAACCCGCCACCTATGCTCTTGTTGCCGGTGTCATGTGCATGCTCTACATACAGATGCTTGTATGATTCACTTCTTACGAGGACAGAATCTATTTCACCTGATAAGTTTTTTAATGTAGGGATATTCCTGAACGATGGCTCGACGCTCTTCGTCCGAAAATGACTTGTCTTTTTGTCCTGTCATCCTGTTTTTGGTTTAACTCCGAAGTCAACCTATTTTAGGACAAGACACCAGCCAACACTGCCAGCACAAGCAACAATAATTTAATGCTTTTTCGGTTCATAATCATGCAAAGTGTTCTTAACTATATCGACTGTATCTTCGCCAAGTTTTTTTAATAGACTATTGAATCTGTTTT
>CALKRW010000056.1 GCA_937989585.1 uncultured Porphyromonadaceae bacterium
AGCTGATTATGAAGTCAATCCACAAGCAGAACAAGCGCGAAATCAAGCATATCGGGTCAAAGCGTTTCGGTGTGCAGTTCCTTCTGAAATCCATCTATGCCAACAACGGACTGCTGTATTTCCACACTGAACTGAAAAACACCTCCAACATTCCTTTCGATGTCGATTTTGTATCGTTCAAAGTTGTGGATAAGAAGGTTATCAAGCGTACCGCGATGCAGGAGCAGGTTTTGGAACCTCTACGCGCCCAGAACTATGTCGTGGTAGTTCCTGCCAAATCCTCTGAACGCACTGTGTTTGCGCTGGAGAAATTCACCATTCCCGATGACAAGCAGCTTGTGATTGAGGTCGCCGAGAAGGAAGGTGGTCGCCATCAGTCTTTCGTGGTGGAGAACGAGGATATTGTTAGAGCCAACGTAATCGACGAACTTTCAATCCAATAATCTATGAGAAAAGCGATGATTATCTTCGCTGCCGTGCTTGCCCTCTGCGGAGGGCAGGCAATGGCCCAGCGATGCCTCCCCGGTATGTCTGCGGTGGAAATAAAGGCTGATATGGCAGACGGTTTCTATACCGGTAATTCCCGCGACTGCGGCTATTCATTCGGAGTGTTTTACTCGGTGTTCAAGGGTGGAGCGAACACTTGGAGTTTCGGCGCCGAGTATCTCCAGACCTACAAACCTTACGCAGAAAAGGGGCGTATCCCCGTTGCGCAGTTCACGGCGGAGGCTGGATACAATCTGCACCTTGTCAGCGATTATTCGCAGACATTCCACCTATATGGCGGTTTATCGGCTCTCGGCGGCTATGAAACGGTAAACTGGGGCAAACACACCCTGTCCGACGGCTCCACGCTCCACAACGGCGACGCCTTCATCTATGGCGGTGCGCTCACTCTCTCGGCGGATTTCTATCTCTCGGACAAAATCGCGCTAACAGCAAATGTTAAGGAGCGGTTTGTATTCGGCAACTCAACGGGGCATTTCCATACGCAGTATGGTGTCGGTATCAAATTCATAATCGAGTGAGCTATGGGTATAAAAGTATTCGACCTTGACATACACAATCTGCCACTCGCAGATTTCATGCGGGCTATGGGCTATGAGCCGACAGCACGCGACGGCAACCGTCTGACATACGACAGTCCGTATTCATCCAACGGCTCAATCGTCGTGGATACCGAAAAGAACGGCTGGTACGACAAGCAGGAGCCGGAGAAATGCTACGGCGGAATATACGACCTCGCCTATGAGATAACCGGCAGTTGCAACCGCTCGGAATTAAATCTTTTCATCGCAGTCGAGATGAAAAAGATTATGGATTTCAAATGTTACGAAGTTATGGGTAACGGCGAGAGTGCCAATGCTGATATGATACTGGCAATGCCTGTCAAGAACAAAGATGGCAAAAGAGCCGATGCCGATCAGGAGCAGAAGCAGAAAGCGGAACTGCCCAAGCAGGAGGCGGCGAAGTCCAAACGAAAAATGCGCTTTTAGCCTATGGATATAGACGCTATCAAAGAAATATCCCTTGTGGATTTCCTGCACCGCCTCGGCTGCGATCCGACCGGACGCGACAGCAAGGGTCTGTGGTTCTACGCGCCGTACCGCAACGAGAGAAAACCCTCTTTCCATGTCAACCCGCGTAAAAACGTATGGTTCGATTTCGGTACGGGCGAAGGCGGCGACATCTTCACGCTCGCCGGTGTATTGTCTGGCAAGACGGATTTCGTTGAGCAGGCACGTTATATAGCCGAAAAGATGGATATGCCCGTGGCAGAGCCTTACAAACCAGTACCGTTTATCGAGGAACCGACATTTGAAAATGTGGCAATATCCCGGTTGGAGTCGCCCGCGTTGCTCCGCTACTTAGAACAGCGCGGCATACCGAAAGAGATTGCACAACGCTACTGCGTGCAGGTGGACTATGAGTTGCACGGCAAAAGGTATTACGCCATCGGCTTTGAGAACAACGCACATGGATTTGAGCTTAGAAATCCATTTTTTAAGGGAAGTTATCCGCCAAAGAACATTACCCGTATATCCGGCGGCAATCCACGATGCAACGTGTTCGAGGGCTTCATAGACTTCCTTTCGGCTGAACGCCTCGGCTACAACGACGGCAACGACAGTATTGTGCTTAACTCCGTGGCTAATGTCGGAAAGGCAATCCCGGCTCTTGCGGAATACCCGCTGATACTGTGCTATCTCGACAACGACACCGCCGGACGTGCCACAGTCGCCAGACTGCGCCGCGAGTTCGGCGACAGGGTGAGCGACAAATCCGCGCTCTATCCCGACCACAAGGATCTGAACGATTACCTGCAATCGCTTACTCCCAAGAAAACATCAAAACTCAGACTCTAAAAACCAGACACTAAAATGAAAAAATCCAATAAAAAATCATTCGGCTTAATCGCCGTCCTATCCCTCGTCATAGCTGCCGTGTGCAGCCTCGCATCCTGTTCAGACGATCTTGACGTGCAGCAGTCCTATCCGTTCACGGTGGAAGTGATGCCCTATGCAGACAAAATCACGCAGGGGCAGACCGTGGAACTGCGCTTTGAAATCAAGCCGGAGGGCAACTACACCAACACCCTCTACACAATTCGGTATTTTCAATATGACGGCGAAGGCACTCTCAAGCTCGTCGATGGCCCGGTACTTGTCAACAACGACCGTGTTCTTCTGGAAAGCAAGACATTCCGGCTCAACTATACAGCCAGGAGTGCAGATGCCCATAAATTCCTCGTGGTGATTGAAGACAATTTCGGCTCTACCCCGTGGGAGCAGACCTTCGAGTTCAACGGCAAGGATAAAGGCGATGATAACGATGGCACAATCATCGGCCCGGTTGTAGGCCCCGTAACTCCGGTTATCCGATGAAGAAACTGATGCTATTCTTCGTGGCGTTGCTGTCCCTTGTGGCGGCAACGCCCGCCGCCAACGCCAAGAGGTCAATAATGGAGCTGCCGCCGTTTGAACGTGCCGTGCTGATAATAAAAAAGTTTGAGACACTCCACAAACCGAAACACTGGCCCTATGTCGGCTACGGTCACCAAGTCCAGCCGGGAGAACCTTACCGCCGTGGCGTGCAGCTCACCGAAAGACAAGCAGACGCACTATTACGGAAAGACCTCCGCAAGTTCTGCGCCCTGTATTCACAGTACGGCAAGGATTCAATCCTGTTAGCCTGCCTCGCCTACAACTGCGGTCCCGGTGTCGTCAACAAAAGCAGCGTACTGAAAAAGCTGAAAGCCGGCAACCGCGACATCTTCAAAGCCTATACCGCCCACTGCCGCTATAATGGCAAATTCCACAAGCAACTATACCAACGCCGGATTATGGAAATTATGGTATTGTTCCAGAAATAATCTGATTTGCGCAAGCAATTATCATGCACCAATGCCGCCTGTGGCGGCCGAAATTTTCAGCGAAAATCAATGGAGCGACTTCATCACGAGGTCGCTCCATCTGCTATATTACGACTTGGCAAATTATATCTCAGTTGTTGATTTTCTTGTTGAGCCATTCATCACGGCGTTGTCTGCACTCTTTGAGTGTACCAGCCACGCAGGAGAACAATTCCCCATCGGTGTGGCGATAGTCGTATTGGCAGTGCTTTTTTCGTCTTGTACCATATCCGGTGTAGAACACCTCGTATTGTTCAGTGCCGGGAGTGGTGGTTGTGCTTACTCCGTGGGCGGTCATTTTCGTTGCCATATCTTCAAGTTTTAGAATTTTACAAATATCATACGTTGTTCAAATGGTTGTTCAGGGTCGCTGACCTTGCGTTGTTTTACCCAAAAGTGGTGTTTGCCGAAGCCATAGACAAAGTATCTGTCAAGGTCGCTACGAAGGGCATATGCCGAGATTGTTTCTCGCAATTCCTTTTCGTCTTTCGTAAGCACTATGCGGTTTATCAGTTCAAGGACTGTTTCACGCACCTTGTTGTCAAAATCAAATATCAGACTTTCAATTATTACGTTCATAATAGGTGGGTTTTATGACCTGCGCCTTTGCTGACGCAGGTCGGGTTAGACATTAGGCGGTCATTCTCTCCTTGATTAGTCGGGCGTTAGAGTTCACAAGGTCGATGATGCGCTTGTGGTATTCGGTGTCCTTGTTATATTTGCCGTGGCACTGCACCACTTTAAGGGTCTGCAAGTCAACCTCTACGGTCTCTATTATGGTATCGCCAATCCTTGCCGACAATACCAGCGTGTTCTTTTTAAGGTAGTAGGACGATGAGAATACGCAGATGTGCTGGGTGTTACCCTCGTGGCAGTATTCCTCTATGCTCTCAAGCACTTTCACCGTTATTTCATTGTCGGAGATTACCAGACCGAAGAACTTGGATTTTTGAGCCTTGAACTGTTCCTCGTTCTCTTTCTCTCGGAGCAGTCTTTCCTCGGCTCTCCTGCGCTCGGCATCCTCACGCTCCCTTCTGCGCCTGTCCTCTATCTTTCGGCTCAATCCGTCGTGCGCCTCTATAAAATCTTCGGGGCAGATGTTCTTGGGATTGCGGAGGTCTTTGCCGAGGTTCTTCAACATCAGCAGATAGTCGCACCACATTCCGATGTTGTTGATATGATAGCGGTGGCGTTTGGCGATAAGGTACGATGCCCAAAATTTATCCGCGTTGTCGGGATTGGAGAGAAAGTATTTCATTTCCTCAATCTCTCCGGCTTTCATCAGTGTCTCTATTCTTGGGTCGGCAAGCAGAGCCTTGAAAAGTCTGACGGGGGATATTCCATAGAAATTGCCCTTGAAGCCGTTGCGTTTGAGTTGTGGAATGACCGACATTCTCGGATAGACCTCACTCCATGCCACAACATCATCATACAGTGGGTTGTGCGGGCGTATCTCCATATCGCTCCAATAAGACCAGCAGTCGCAGTAATGGAAAGTAAATCCACGGAGCAGAGCCATGTCGGTAACTTTGCCTTCCGGAGAAATCCACCTTTGCACGACCTCCTGACAATAGAGTTGCCTGACTTCTCCCTTACGGCTTTCGCTCGTTATCTGCGACACACGGATTACTTGAAAACCCTTGTGTGCTGTTATGACGCTGAAATATGCGGTTTCCTTATGGGTGCGTTTGCGAGTGTCCTTCACTTTCAGTTCAGTTCCGCAGTGAGGGCATTTGCAACCTGCGACAGTGTCGCAAAGATTGCCTTTCTCGCCTTTCCAAACGTGTCCGCAGTCGGAGCAGGTCATTGTTCCGCTATTGGTACGATAGGCGAAATGCTCAAAGCAGTGGCGGTATGCCCATTTCTCTTGTGTGGCGGTTATGGGGTGCAGTGTGGCGGATAGTCCTGCCACTTGCTTTTGTAATGCTGTCTTGGGTTTCATAGCCGTAATGTTTTAGAAGTCAAAAAGACTGGGTTGTGCGATTTGGGGATTGTTCTCGGTGGTTTTCTTTTCGGTGGTCTTGGGTCTGCGCATTTTAGCCATTTCCTCATCACGGAGTTTGTTGATGGCGTCCTGCCGTGCCTGTTCCTTTTCTTCCTCGGTGAGTTCTACCGTATGGTTTACCACCACTTTGCAGTTGATTGGGTTGCCGACCTCAATCTCGCTTTCCTCCCAATAGTGTACTGCCATTCCGAAGATTTCATCATCGGCAAAGCCGTTGCAACCGCTTTTCTGCACTTGGTTGATGATGTATGTAACGCAGTCCTCTACCGATTTAGAGGGGTTCGCAAAGCAGATAGCGAACAGAGCGTCATTGTCGGCTCTTTTTTCAAGATAAGCCTTGATTGTGTCGTTGAAGGCTCGTGTGCCTCGGTTTTCTCTTGTGGTTGCCATAGTCGTAAATATTTTTAGAGTGTTAAAATCCAATAGATTACTCCGATTGCGGTAAGGATTGAAATGAGCCAGCCTATTCCTCTCAGTATGGGTCTTGCTATCGCCCACAACGCTATCCCGATAACCGCTCCGATGATGATTGCCACCGCCTTGACCGCCCTTGTGATTATGCGGTAATGATAGGAGGATTGGCGAGCTTGCCTTGACCTAATATCTTTATGTTTTCCTGTGGCTTTCATATCGGTGGGAGCTTTTTTTTAACCATGCGTCCAAAGACAGTGTGGTTGTATGAGTTGCTTGACACCTGAAAGGCGTGGGGCGGCAAAAGAGGGATGTTCGGGTCTTGACATAAAAAATACGAGCCGACGCAGGAGGTCTGGAGATTTTTTATGCCAAAGCCAAAAGAATATCCCTTCGCCACACGTTAGGTTATGGCAAGCAACTCGTACTGACCCACTTGTTGATGGTATGCCTTGTTGAGAAGGCTCCCCCGGATGAAAGCCCGTGAAAACATAAATCGTCGCCGACCCGACGGTGGCGGCGATGGAATGGAACACTGAAAAAAGAGAAATCGGTGCAGCCCCGATAAAAAAGAAGTGTGCCTCAATGACGTGGATCTGAAAGTCCCGTCATTGCGACACAGTTCTTTTCGGTGGATGCTGTTCAAGCGGTGAGTGAGGGGTCGGTCGTAAAAGTCCTTATCCGGCAAAGCGTCCCGGAACACGGACGACAGCCATTCAGTCTTATGGTGACGGCAGCGTCCCCGATGCCATTCCATAAGGCGATGGCCGTTGTCGGTGTTCAGCATTGCCCATAGGCGTGATGCGGTCAACGGGTGTCAGTGGACTTGTCCACCGTCACTTGTTGACGGCATATCGCCGCAGACACGGAAGACCGCCCCCTCTCTCACCACTTTCTATTTATGATTCTATGATAGCTCGTATTTTCTTGGAATAGTCAAAAATTATCCCTAATTTTGTAGCCAACTTACGTAAGTAGGTCGAATTTTAGAAAAATAGCCAAATGATACGAGAATTCTGGACAGAAAATTATCTTTCCATCCGAGACCGTCAATGCTTGAACTTTGAGGCGGTCGGTGACAGCCGTGATTGGATAGGAGCTGAGGTTACCGATGGAATGTCACTTAACAAAGTAGGGGTAATATTCGGTCCCAACGCTTCAGGAAAGTCAAATATGCTGAAGGCATTGAAGAATGTATTCAGACTGCTTTTCATATCCTCAGACAACAGAAACAAGCCGGTATGTTCAGAGGCTCCGTTTGCGCTGACTGCTGACAAACCAACGCGGATGTACGTATCTTTCTATGCCGACAGCATACGCTATGATTATACAATAGTTTATACCATTGACCGTATTATTAGGGAGGAGCTTTTGTATTATCCTAAAAAGAGCAAGTCGTTATTTTATGAAAGGGACTATACAGGTGCCGACAGCCAGTGCCGGATCAAATTTGGAACCAGCGTTGGGATAAAAGGTCGTACTCTTGACACTCTTATGGAGAATACCCTCAATAACCATTCCGTACTATCGACTTATGGGAAAGTGGCTTTGGCGGAGGATGCCTTGAAGTTGGCGACTCTTTATAACTGGATCAAAACGCATATTCATGGAATTGCAGACAACGAACCAGAACTCTCCCAACTCTTGAAAGAAGTCGAGGAAAATCCCCGGAAGAAAAGGTTTTTCCTTGAAATGCTGAAGAAAGCCGATTTCAACATAACGGGCTTTTCTGTGGTATCAAATGGAGATTCAGAAAAGGTGGAATTCGTCAACTCATCAAACGATGGTGTCTTTAGCTTGTCCGAAGCCACACAATCATCAGGCACCATCAAGTATCTGCAAGACCTTAGGTATCTCTATGATGCAATTTCGGGAGAACATATATATATGCTTGACGAACTTGGCGAAGATCTCCATTATGACCTCCTATTCTATTATATGCAGGTGTTTATTGCCAATTCCGGCAAATCGCAACTATTCTTCACATCGCAGGAAATGACGCTGCTTTCGGAGGATCTTTTCAATGATAACCGTCAGACCATCTGGTTTGTAGAAAAATCAGCAGAAACAGCATCTTCTGAATATACACGTGCCGACAAGCTGGGATTGCACAAAAATAATTCGCTATACAATGCCTATCGCATCGGTAAGTTCGGAGCGAAACCGGTTCTGGGTTCTCCTTTCATAAATCTTGATTGAGCCATGCCGAAAGTAAAACGCATTACTACTGTAATCATAGGGGAAGGTCCGACAGAGTATTTCTATCTTAATTCCTTGAAGGATGAATTCAGGGAATTACAGAATATCAAGCCTGATTTTCCAAAAAACACAAGCCTTAGGGAATTGGAAAGGTCAATTGAAGAAGCCGTGTCAATGGGTTATGACAGGATTTTTTGTCTTATTGATATGGACAATAAGAAAAAGGATGCAAAAAGCCTTTCAGATTATCAGAAATTGAAAAATAAATTCCACGGGAAAAGGGTGTTCAAACCCTCAAAAGGCATATCTTACGAGATAACCTTTATTGAGACCGACAGATGCACCGAGTTGTTTTTTCTCTACTATTTTCGATATACCGGGCAGCCTTACAGCGAATCAAAAGATATAGAGAACGAACTTGCCAGAATTTGCGGCTATGAGAAATCAAAGCACTTTTTCTCTACCCATCCGTTACATCAATATTTTCAAAGACAGGGAGGCAGTCTTAAAGAAGCCATAGCAAATTCGAATAAATCCGTGGATAGCCTGAGGCGAGGCGACCGTAATTATACTTATTCCGAAATAGGCGTAATGCTCAAGGAGCTTGGATTGATTCCATAATTTAGGCAATCTTGTCAACCTATAACGGTAATGTAGGACTGCCATAAGTAGAGGCTTCGGTCATAAGGAATCTAAATACTCATCCTCTGATAGGGAAGATTACCACTCATCTTCTTTCAGGAATATTTTAAGGACAAAAATATGTTTGTATTTTTGTTTGTATGCCTAAATTTGTTTGTATGGGAATATTCCTGAATGGCGTTTTAAGGCCTCAAATGGCAAAATATGTTTGTATATAGGTCGGTCAACAATAGTTAAACAACTGAAACACAGTGTTAAAACCGTTCTTCAACGAAGAGGAGTATTGATATCGGATTCCCCTGACTAATTTTATACATTGAATAAAGATGACGCAACTCACAATTAACATAGAGGACAAATCTATCCTCCCTCACCTCAAAAAGATTCTCAGTGCAATCGAGGGTGTGAGCATCGTCAAATCCACCACGAAAAAGAAATGTGGTCTTGAAGAAGCCCTCGACGATGTAAAAGCCGGAAGGGTTCATCGTGCCGAAAATGTAGATGACATGTTTCAGCAAGTGCTCGGAATATGACCTACAGAATAATCCCAGCAGCCACCATCTTTTTAATCAACGCATATCCACCTCAATAACGGGGTGGATTTTTCGTTATAATCACAATCTTGGCTTGCGACAATTCTTAATTTTGAGCCTAAAAAGATTTTTTTAATTATCCGATGATGAAACTTTCGGGCTTAAATATGCATCTAACGAAGCAAAACAAACTCAATATGAAAAGTCCCCCAATAAACGAAAGGGAGTTTGCTTCTATAATTCAGGAACACTCCCGAATCATCAACAAAGTATGCTACTTCTACGCAACCAACAAAATTCCGTTTGACGATTTGCGGCAAGAAATCTACGTCAACATCTGGCTTGGTCTTAACCAATTCAGAGGCGAAAGCAAGATGTCAACTTGGATTTATAGGGTAGCGGTAAACTCCGCACTTATGACCCTGCGCTCATCGAAACCGCGAATCGAAACTACTTCGTTAGATTTCGGGATTCTTGATGTATCAACCGAAATCGACGATACGCAACGGGAGAATCTTCAAGCCCTGCAATCGTTAATTAACAGGCTTGAAGATATTGAAAAGGCAATCATTCTTCTCTGGCTCGATGAATATTCGTATGAAGAAATTGCCGATACGCTCGGACTTAAACGCAATACAGTTGCCGTAAAAATTCATCGCATTAAAGATAAACTCGCTAAACAAATATAATATGGAACTCGACGAACTCAAAAAAAGTATGTCTACGCTGGAACAAGTTCTCGCAAAGACCAATACCGACATCAAAATAAATGTATCGGCTTCCGAAACCGCGAAGACCAAGATACTTAAAAAAATACGCCAGTCTTTTATCTCTTGTCTTATTCTTGCGGTCGTATTCGCCGCCATGATAGCCGGAGGCATCAACCAACTCTCATTCCCCGTCGGTCTGAAAATATACCTGGTGGTATATCTTATGCTCGCTGGAATCTGGTATATATTCCTGTACTTAAAACTCCGGCGAATCGACGTTGCGACATCTTCTCCGGCGCAACTGTTCTCAAAGACAGCTAACTTCAAAATGCTGATGCTGTCAGGTGAAATATTCTTTGGAATAGGCATAGTTATCCTATTTACGCAACTTTTCCCTAGTGCGTGGGCTTTCAATCGCGTAGGCTTTTGGGCTATGATTGCAACATTGGTAACCGCTATATTTTTTAGTGCCATCCACTATTGGCCTCAATACATAAAATTATTCCGAGACCTTAACTCAATCAAAGGATAGCTCCGAATGCAATAAGTTTACCCTGAGTGAGCAATTGTTCCGAGAATATTTGGTTTTTAGGGGAAAAAGTAACTTTTCTTTGTGGAATAGTAAGCAATATCATAATTATTGCAAGAAAAAATATCATAATTATGGCGATGAAAAGGAAGCGCCATACATCTGTTGAGGATACCTCTGTTTTTTATAAATCTACACCCGTGGGAGATAGGCCGGGGCCGCCGCCTGCGGTATATCCACCGCTTTCACCGGCTAGGCTATCTGATTGCCAGAATGAATAAAGACTTCCTTTCTTTATATAGAATTTCAGAATTACTTTTTCACCCTTTAATCTTGATAGGGAATCGCTGGCCCAAGTACATAAATATTTAGTCGCATTAAGTCCTTTTGCCACATTAAAACGCCGTTTTTCGAATCCGGGTATTATAACGTGGTTTTCATCAAGGATCTCGACATAGAATTTCGAGCCTTTAATACTTAAGTCTACATTAACGAACAGTTGATCATGTTCTATTTTTATGGGTTTTGTCAATACATATCCTGATTCATCAGCGTCGGCAGAGACAAATCCATCCCTACGTAATTTGGCAATGCCGGTAGCAAAATTCGACGGATGTTTTGGACGGCTATTATATCTTCCACTGTAATAGAAATACAGGGAATCTCCCACAATCAGCGGGCTTCCCATGGTGGACTGGATGTTTCCAGCGTTCCATGCAGTGCTGCCCTCATTGACCGGAATAAACGGAGTCTTATCGGGTCTAAGCCACCTGAAGCCATCATAACTGTAACCAAGCAGAATCTCATTCCGCTTCTGAACGTTCAATCTTACACAATCCTTATTCTCCGGGCCCTGCCAGATGACAAACTGTCCGAGCAAGACACTCTCGTAGGGGATGACGTCATGATTGTATATTGCAGGATGGATGTCGGGGAACTCGGGGTGACGAGGGTCATCTTCATCTGCCGAGAACCAGAACTTTATAAATTTGTCCTTTTTGTTTCCATATACTCTGTGAGCCAGACTGACTGCCATTTCCGGATCCTCATGTCCAAGGTAATTTCTGGCTCTAAGATTATTGGAGTCTTTGGTTTTTAAAGATAATACGTATCTGTTCCTGAAAGCGTCATAATAGGCAGAACATCTGTCATACAAATCACCGGATAATGCGACGGGCTCGCTCCAATGTTTACCATCCCTAGAGTATTTTAACACCATCGAGACAACACTTGGAGTATCAAACTGTACACAAAACATTTTATAACGTTTTGTCTTATCCGGCTCATATTTATCGAGTATAACGGTTACACAGTCATGTTCTAGCGTGTCGACTATATTTGTACCTGCCACTATATCCAGTACGGGTTTCATCCAGTCAACGCCATTGTGCGATTCGGCATAACATGTTATGAGGCCATGTTTTTTACCGCCGCCGGCTGAATACCACATCTTGTATAATGAATCCTGTTCGTCATACCAGACACCACCGCTGAAAGGAGCAGCATAAGGATCACCATTGGCATTGTATTCCCAAGGTTTATCCGCCTTTAATACGGGAATATCATCGTTTAACAAGGGTCTGTGGAAAGTCAATCTGATGTTTGACATGGTGTCAATACATTCATCCAACATTAAGATTCTTCCTTTGGGGAATGTCATCAGAGAGTTCGCCAATACGGAAACCAATAATAAAAAATATTTCGTTCTCATTCTTGTTTATTTCTTTAGTCGAAGCGTAACAACCTATTAATGTTTTATCCAATGAATACAATTAACCCACCTATCAAAACATATGCAATGGCATAAGGTATCGCTGCGCGAAGTATTTTCGAATCGCTTCCCTGCATTTCGCAGGCGGCTGTTGCTATGGCAATGCTCTGTGGTGAAATCATTTTTCCTCCGGTAGCCCCGGTCGTATTGGCAGCCAGAAGCCAATTAGACTCGGATCCATTTATACCAAAGTATGTCGATGATCCTGTCATGCCAAGATTATGAGCAACATTTACCTGCAGTTTTGCGAACAGGATATTGGAAGATGTGTCACTTCCAGTAACGAAAGTCCCGACCGCACCAATTAGAGGTGCGAATATCGGATAGAAACTTCCTGTCACCGCCACCAGACCTACGGCAATCGTATTAATCATTCCGCAGTAATTCATGACAGACGCCATTGTTATCAATGATATAATCGTAACAGCCGTATATCTCAATGACACCATCGTCTTGCAGAATATGACCAGGATTCTTTTTATAGCGAGTCCCTGAATCAGCCCACCCAATACGCTGCCAATCAACAGTAGAATCGCAGCATTAGAAATCCATCCGAAACGGAATTCTGTCTCAATAACGGGTATGACAAAAGAAGACACCAGATGGGTTTTAAGATATGTGCTTATCGAAGGGAATATATTGCCTGTCACAAGAATCAGCGTCAATATGAGTATGTAGACACTCCATGCCCTTAATGACTGAATAAGATTCACGCCCGATGAATTAGAATTATTAGATTTCTTCTTAATTCTGGCAAAAATTACGAGAGTTAAAATTGCCGCAACCGAACCGACAATAGCGGGGGTCTCAGCTCCAAGATAGAATGCGCACAGGAACTGGGCGATCAGCGATATACCACCTACCCATACCGTAAGCACAATGTTCTTCTTCCATGCGCTCCTATCAGTCAGAAATAAAATGACGAATGGAATCAAAAAGAACAATGGCGACAGTTGCATGACAATAAAAGCCGAAACCTCACGAATCATCTCTACTGATGCATGCCCTCCTACTGACGCTTCATTACACAATGTAGTGATCGGAACCCCGACAGCAGCGAAACCGGTTGCGACAGTATTGCCCAGAAGAGCAACAAGCGCGGAAAAGAATGGCTTGAAACCAAGTCCAATCAGAATGGCAGCCGGAATCGCCACTGCCGTACCGAATCCTGCCATTCCTTCCAGAAGTCCGCCGAACCCCCATACCATTATCAACACTAAAATTCCCTTGTCATCAGTCAGAGAAATAAACTGACGCTTGATGACCTCTATTTGCTTTGATTCCACAATAATATTATAACTGAATATAGCCATCAGTATTATCAGGAATATCGGGAATATCGCTTTCAGAATCCCTTCCACAATGCTCCATCCCGTCAATTTAAAGACAGACGTATCGATATAGTCTGCAGGAACCATATCCAAGCGAGAAGAGACAGACAATGCCAACAGAATCGTGAGCAAGAGTGTCAACAATGCGCTAAGATGTCCTGACAACTTAAACTTAAGCATCAGGACAAAAAGCGTGATTATCGGAGTCAGAGCAACGATGTATTCCATCTCAGTATTTTTTATCCGCTTCCCAGCCTAAGGCACTCGCACCAAGCACTGCGGCATCAGTATCTTTAAGTTCCGACAACAGTACTTTCACTTTATCCTTCCATACGAACAGCATGTTCTCCTCCATATGTTTTTTAATCGGGCGCAGCAATAGGTCACCGGATTTCGCAAGTCCCCCGAACAATATGATCGCCTCCGGAGCAGAGAACGTCACAAAGTTACTGAATGCCTCACCTAAAACTTTTCCGGTATAGTTGAAAACCTGTATCGCCACTTTATCTCCGGCGATGGCAGCATCATATACATCCTTTGATGTAATTTCGCTCAACTCAAGATTCCTTAACTGCGAGGGCTCTGAACTGAATTCCAACATCTCGCGTGCTGTCCGGGCCACACCGGTCGCTGAACAATAACATTCAAGGCAACCCGACCTTCCACATCCGCATAGACGCCCATTATTACGTTTCACCGTAACATGTCCAAGTTCTCCGGCAAATCCATTGCTGCCATATAAAAGTTGACCATTGGCAACAATACCACTGCCGACTCCTGTGCCGAGCGTTATCATTATAAAGTTTTTCATGCCTTTAGCCGCTCCATAAGTCATCTCACCTATTGCAGCGGCATTGGCGTCGTTCGTACAAGCGACTGGTATACCAAATTTATCATGAAGTTCATCCGCCAATGGAAGAACACCTTTCCACCTCAGATTGGCGGCATTCTCGATCGTGCCATTATAGAAGTTCGCATTCGGCGCACCTACACCTATTCCCTGTATCTCATCGATATTTATATCAAGAGTACCCAACAGGTTCAAAGTCTCATGGTGAATATCTTCAACGTACTCACTGAAAATGGGCCGGCTCTGAGTTTTCAGACTTGTTGCGCCGATAACGTTCCCACGAGCGTCAACAACTCCGATAACAGTATTTGTACCGCCTATATCTATACCTAAAACATATGATCTGTTCATAACTTAAATATTTACGTTCTCACCCATTGCCAGTACATGAGTAAGTTTAAGATTTTTATCCATGATTATTATGTCGGCATCCTTGCCTTTGCATATGCTGCCCTTACGGTCATATACGCCCATAATGAGTGCAGGGGTCTCGGAGGCCATGCGCACGGCATCTTCCAACGGGATTCCGGCATCTTTCACCGCCGTTCGGATCAATCGATCCATGGTAGCGCAACTTCCGGCTATAGCCGAACCATCTTTCAACTTGCAAACGCCATTCTCAATCATTACCCGTGGATCATAGGATGATCCGTCAGGCGATTCGGTGATTGCCAGGGCATCGGTTATCAGACATGTCCTTCCATATCCCTTGAACTTATGGACCATCTTGAGAATAACAGGAGGCACATGGATGCCGTCGGAAATAACCTCAACATTTATTCCGTCGTTAAGATAGACCGATTCTACGGTTCCCTCATGCTTGTATATACCGTTCTTATGCGAGGTAGTCATCGCATTATAAAAATGAGTCGCGAGTGTAAAACCGCTTCCATATGCATCAACGACATCATTGTAATTGGCCTGTGTATGCGCCAGGGCGGCAACAATGCCCTTGCTCGTTATGAACCGTGCGAAATCATCGGCGCCAGGCAATTCCGGTGCGGCGTCCCAACGTTTTATGCACGGAAAATCCTCGACAATCGGTATGTATTCCATCGGAGACGGAATACGGATATTTTCCGCAATCTGTCCTCCGACCATAGAGGGATTAAAATACGGGCCTTCAAGATGAAGCCCCAGCACACCGCTATGGGAATCCTCCACCAACTCAGCGCAGACCTTTGCCGCCGCACGTATAGTTTCCTCTGTGGAAGATGCAAGTGTGGGGAACATGGAAGTAGTGCCATGACGCCGGTGAACCATTACCGCAGTCTCGAAAGCATCCTTCGTCGCTTCCATGAAGTCCCGGCCCCCGCCTCCGTGGACATGCATGTCGATTCCACCGGGAAGGATATAGCCACCTCCGGCATTGATGCTCTTGTCCATATTATCCAGAAGCCGGCTATGACTGTAAATCTCGGCTATTCTATCATCTGTTATGACTACAGAACCTCCATGTATCCATCTTCCTCCGGGAATAAGGACTTTACCATTGTAAATTTGAGTTTTCATGCTTAAGGATTTGAAAGATAGGGGGTCTCATATTATATTGCATGTGATGAAATGTCATTGATTGCGCGACATCGAGACCCCCTATGTATTTTTGTTAAACCACTTAGGATTAGTTATTCCATATTCAGTGTCTTAGGCTTAAGCACGGACAACTGAAGTATGAGTGCAAGACATAAAGCTCCTGCCATGCATGCGAAACCCAATCCCATCAAGCCTTTCTCGGCAAGAGATCCAAGCACATTTGTGGCAAGTGCTCCTATGAAAAGACCTGACATGTTCATCATGCCATAGGCTGTACCTCTCGACCTGTCAGGTACGAACTGACACAGGATAGGCATGTTGTTCGCATCAAAAAGTCCATAACCCAGTCCGAATAGTATGCCGGCGCCGATTGCCGCCACAAACGTATTTCCGAAACCCATAAGGACAAGTGCCGGAATCATCAGTGAAAGGCCTATGGCGCTGGTATAGATACGTCCTTTCAGATTTACGCGGGACCATCTATCCGCCAGGGGACCACCGACCATCACACCCACAAAAGATGCGAACGCAATCGTTATGGTGGCTATGGGGCCCGCCACTGACATCTCGACGCCCAGGCTGTCGGCAAAAAGAGTCGGGAGCCAATTCTTGGTTGCCCATCCGGGGACAGAACTCGATGCGAAGAAGAAAATTATAGTCCAGAAGGCAACACTCGTCATCAGCATTCCCAGGGATGCCTTGATGGCTTCAAGATTGTTTTTCAGGGAAACACTCAGGGACTCCTTTCTTTCAATTTCCTTTTCGGCCTTGCTTTCAGAGCGTTTCTCATACAGGAACATGACAAGTACGAATGCATAGGCTATTCCGATAATACCGAACCAATGGAAAGTTGACTGCCATGACAGATGTTCGGCAACAAAAGCGCCGAATCCGCCGACAGCCTGTCCCATGTAAAGTCCGGTCATGTGGATGCCTATGGCAAGACTGAGTTGTTTGCCTGTAAAGTAATCGGCTATCAACGAAAGAGCGGCAGGGATATACAGAGCCTCAGAGACTCCCATCAGTGCCCTAAGCCAATAAACCTGGTCATAGGTTGTCGCATAACCCATAAGCAATGTTACGGTCGACCATACACCCAGCGAGAGGACGATGAGCCATTTACGGTTAACCCGGTCGGCAACTATGCCGGATATAGGACTCATGAAGCCATATATCCACATAAAAGCGGCCATGACCTTGCCGAACATCACTTTGCTTTCCAGATCGGAAATATCCAAAGCCATTGCATCGCGCATCGTCGACAGCATCTGCCGGTCCATGTAGTTTAACAGGGCTACTACCCAAAGGAGCCCCACGACTAACCATGGATACCATTTTTTTAGTCTTATAGAATTCATGATATCATGCTTTAGTTAGTAATAAAATTAGTTAGTAATAAAAGTGGTGTGCCGCAATGTGCCTTGCGGCACACCCTCAATCACATTTGAGATTTGAACCAACCTATGAGAAATTATACCAACATAGCATTATTTCTGGAGACCTGTGCGGCATGGATTCTGACCACGCATTGCCCAGGGTGCATTTACATTGAATGATGTGGCTTTCGAGGTCACGCATACAACTGTGGGAGAGCCATCTTTCTGAACTGTCACATACAGTCGGCCGGTGGCGTCCATGACAGGAGCAGAAATACATGACTGTCCGAGTTGTGCTTCGGAAAGGAGCGTACCGTCCGGTTTCACCACATAGTAGTTTGCGCCAGCGTCTACGACATGGATATAGCCACGATTATCAATCACCGGCGATGTCTGGACATTGCCCTTTGTCGCGAATGTCCATTTCAGGCTGCCATCCTTGTTGAGGGCGATGAGACCCTCAGAGGGTGCCATGCCGCCGTTTGAATAGACAGTACCGTCTTCCGCGATGACAACACCTCCGTCAGGAATCGCGCCTGCGGTGGTATGAATCCACTTGACCGATCCGGCAGGAGTGAAGGCTATGATCTGGCCGCCGGCGCCTGCGTCAGTGACATAATAAACCGTGCCGTCAGCATCGATTGCAGCCTGTGCACTTCTCAACGCTCCGGTGAAGGCATCCGAGGCACCGCCAAAATCGGTGTTGTACTTCCAGAGCGGCGTGCCGGAATTGATATCAAGGGCAAAGAAACCGTTCGCGCCGTTAGCCGCGCCATATGTCACACCTGATTTTGAGACAGTCATACCGGCGGTTACACCAAGTTTATCGGTTGCAAATACGGTCGACTCTCCGGTCGGCGTGAACTTCCATACCTCGCTGCCGCGGGTCGCCACGATAATATTTCCGGAGGCATCGATGGCAGGGGTAATCGCATAAAGGTTTGTACCGCTGGCTCCGCCTTTCTTAGCCCACTTCAATGATCCGTTGGGATTGACTGCAATCACATAGACGCCTCTCTCTTTTGATGTCGACTGCAAGTCACGGACAATCATATAGACAGTCCCGTCTGCACCTACGGAAGGTGAACTGAAAACGTCCTTTGCCTGAGCGGTCGGCGAAGTCCCCGACATGGCTACACTGAGATCTAACGTCCACTTGACCTGACCATCCGCAGCATTAAAGGCGAACAGCGCGGCCAGATCGCTCCCGGCAAGGCTTCTGAGCATATAGACCGTCGAGCCGTCAGGCGAAATTGCGGGAGAAGAACCGCCTTTCACCGCTCCGCCAAGAAGAGCAGTCCACTGAGTGGCGATTATCTGTGACGGGTCTTGTATGTTTACACTTTTTGTAACGCTGGTTGTCAGGCCGTATGAGTCGGTTACAGTAAGTTTGACAGGATAAGAACCGGCCTTGTCGTAGCGGAATGTCGGATTCTGGTCATCGGAAGTCGAACGGTTTTCATCCGCGAACTCCCATTTCCAGCCGGTAATGACAGTTGCCCCCTTGGTGGTCGAAGCATCGATGAATCTGACTTCATCTCCGAGGAAATATTCCTCTTTATCCAACGTAAAGTCCGCCTTTGTAGGATTGACAATACGGATGGTACGGGTAGAGGTCGTCTTGAGATTATTCGAGTCAACGACTGTGAGTCTGACGGTGAATGAGCCGTCTTTCTTATATGTGAATGTTGGTGACTGCTCAGTGGAAGTAGAGCCTTCAGGGTCACCGAACTCCCAAAGATAAGATTTGATGTTAGTCCCTTTGGTCGGGATAGTATTGTCGGTGAAGGTAATAGCCTCGCCGACTTCGTATTCATCTGCTCCCTGAGCAATTTCGGACTTGGCCGCAGTGTTATAGAAGACATGATCTTCCGCGCACGAGCCTGCCAATAGAGCCACGCCGAAAATGAGTGCTGATATTTTAGTTTTCATGATTGGTATTAATTATAATTATTTAATGTCTTGCCCGGACTGATGTAAGCCCGGACCGCCTCCGGCTGTATACCCTCGGCTCTCACCTGTATTTGCATCTGATATCCAGAATGCATATAAATCTCCGTCGTTGAGATAAAACTTGATTCTGACTGTCGTTTTATCCAAAGATTCCAAAGTTTTGTTTCCTTTCCACATGACCGCATGTCTGGTATTGTCACCGGTGACTTTAACACAGTCATTCTTTGTGAAACCTTCGATTGCCTTTCCGTTCCTGTCCTGGATTTCAACAAGCATATCACCTTTTACATCGGCATTCACGAAGAGGTATTTCCCGGCGAACCTCAGCGGTTCGGTCTGGAGTTCGCCTATCCCACTCATGGAGGCAAATCCGTCTCGTCGCAATGTGGCCAGACCGGTTGTCACGATTTCACTGCCATTGACAAGTTTTCTGCCACTCAGGTAGAAATACAGCTTGTCGTTAACAATGATTGGACTTCCGACTGCAGACTGTAGGTTCGCGTTATTCCATGCAGCGGGATTCTCGTCCACTGCAAGGAACGGATTCATGTCTTCTCTCAACCAGGAATAGCCGTCACGCGAGTAGCCGAGCATAATCTGGTTTCTTTTTATGACACCGTCCCTGGCGCAGACATCGTTCTCAGGACCCTGCCAGACCGAAAAAAGGCCCAGCATGATGCTTTCGTATGCAATAGCATCCTGATTGTATATGCCGGGGGCGCCGTCATTGTTGTTGTAGTAAGGATGCTTCTGTTCATTCGGCCATGGACCGAACCAGAAATTCTTTAAATCCGCCTTGGCCGCTTTATTTCCGGCGACAGGATCCTTGTGTTCCATATAGTCTCGTCCACGGACAGTATATGGGTCTCCACTGTGGACTCGTACATTGTGCCGCATAGACCATACCCATACATCCCTGAAAGGATTCTTATAAACAGTGGAACGGTCAGCGACTGAACCGGATGGCGTAGCATTGTCACGCCAAGCCTTTCCGTCCGATGAAGTGAGGTAATGGTAAGCCCATTTTCCGGCACCACCGGAGACTTCAAACATTTTGTAACGAGCGGAAGCATTGGTTTCCTGCTTGTCAATCCACACAGTCGAAGCATCCCTTACGGAACCACGACGGACGATATTTGTTCCACTCACAACATTAAGCGATGGCTTGGTCCAGTTGATGCCGTCTGCCGATTCGGCATAGCATGTGATACCGGCGCCGGAAGTCGCATAAGTCCCTCCACCGGCCATATACCACATCTTAAACTTACCGTCTGTCTCATCGTACCATACGCCGTCACTGAAAGGAGCGGCGAAACCACCTTTAGCACCCTGTTTTTCCCATGCCTGATCGGGAACCAAGACGGGATTGGCAGCGCTATATTCAGGATAGTGGAATTTACGGTTAAGATCTGTAGCGGCAATAAGGAAATTGTCGACAAATAATTGCCTGCCTATATCCACTCTTATAACCTCAGGCTTTGACAAAAGATAGAACGGAGTCATGCCAGTACGGATCTCATTAACATAATTACGTTGTGGTGGCCATTGAGCCGGAAGAACAATTCCGTTGTATATGGCATTGGGGTCTATGGGATCATCCGGAGGATTCGGAGTTGGAGTCGGCGTTGGCTCTGGATCAGGATTAGGTGCCGGGTCATCTCCACCACAAGATGAAGACAAAAGCATCGTACCTATTGTCAGAAATATAATCGCAATTTTTTTCATGGTCTCGTTAATTTGGAGTATCTATACCTGTTGCAGAAAGGCCCGGACCTCCTCCGGCAGTGTATCCGCGGCTTTCTCCCGATCCCCATGGCGAGATCCAGAAGGAATAGAGGTCGCCGTCTTTAAGATAAAACTTCAATCTGATTGGTTCGTGCGAAAGTTGGGATAAGTCTTTATTATTTTTCCACGTTATCATTGACTTCGTGGAATCAGATTTCTTCATGCCCAGACAATCCTTTCTTGTATAACCTTCGATGGGATTGCCGTCAGCATCCAATACCTCCACAAGTAACTGTGATTTTTTATTTCTGACATCTGCATTGACGAAAAGATACTTGCCGTCGAAAGATATCGGTTCGGTAGTCAGTGAGCCTTCTTCCTTGCCGGCTTTCATTGACACGAAGCCGTCCCGACGGAGTTTTGCGAGGCCAGTCGATGTAAAACTGTCCCACATGATGTCGTTTAGCCTTCGGCCACTGCAGTAGAAATAGAGCGAATCACCGACAATCAGGGGGACGCCGCCAATAGACTGCATGTTTCCCCAGTTCCATGCTCCATCTGTGGTGTCATTCGCCATAAACGGCACGTGTGATGGACGTGAGAAGTGGAATCCGTCGCGGGAATATCCTAAACAGATCTCATTGCGCTTCTGTATGCCTAACTCTCCGCAGACATTGTTTTCAGGACCCTGCCATACTGCATACTGTCCGAGCATGATACTTTCGTACGGAATGCAATCGAAATTATATATACCGGGGTTGACAGCGGGGAAGTTCGGATGACGGGGTTCCTTGTCATCAGGTGTAAACCAGAAAACGACATTCTTGTCAGGTATGCCCTTGCGCACGCGATGGGCCATGGATACCGCGGTTTCCGGGTCTTTTGACTCTAAATAGCTTCTCGAACGGGACGAGACCTTGGTTCCGTAGCGCATTGACAGACACCAGACATCACGGAACGGGTTATAGAATACAGACGAGCGGTCGTATAAGTCTCCTGACTGTGCGACGCCATCGCTCCAGTGAATGCCATCAGGCGAATACTTGAGAATAAACTGCCAGCGTCTGTCGGTCGGACGACGCTCAACATTGAACATTTTATATCTCTTGTTTGGGTCGGATTCTTTTCTGTCAAGCCAGATTGTGGCCGCGTCACGGTTTGCGGTATCAACAAGACAGGTCCCCTTGACAAGATCCAGGTCAGGCTTCACCCAGTTTATGCCATCCTCTGACTCTGCATAACCTGTATAGAATGTCTGTTTATCCTGTTTATGTATCGAACCGGCACCGGCAAGATACCACATCTTGAACTTGCCGTCCTTTTCATCATACCAGATGCCATCGCTGAACGGTGCGGCATAAGGAGCGCCCTCGGTGGTCTTTTCCCAGTCGGCTGTCGGTTCAAGCACAGGATTGCCCGAATAGAATTCAGGAGTATGGTACACAGGTGTCAGGTCAGTTTCCGCTATAAGGAAATTGTCTACAAACAACTGACGGCCGACATTTACCGGTATCACCGCCGGTTTATTTATAAGATACGGCACAGGCATTTCGGTGGCTTTTGCCGGTTCCTTATATCGGGGAGGCCATTCTACCGGTAACTGGATGCCATTGTATAGGATCTCACCGGAAGAATTGCCCGAGCCGCCGGCTAAAGCGGCAAGGGCGATTCCGATAAGCGATCCTGTAAGGATTGATCGTTTCATAATTAATATCCGGGATTCTGTTTTGCTTTGGGATTAGATTCAATTTCTGAAATGGGGATGGGCAACCATTCATGTTTGTTCTCGGTGAAACCCTCGTAATCAGTCTCGGAAATAAGACGTTTGAAATTCGGGTCCACTCTTTCAAGTTCGTGGAATCTTTCGGCCAGATCACCCCAGCGTAGGAGATCATAGAATCGATGACCTTCAAGTGCGAATTCCAGGGCTCGCTCGTTCTTGATGATATCGAGTGTCAGACCGCTGACATCAGGCATGTTGGCACGGGCGCGGACCATATTGAAAGCATCTGTGGCCGAAATGGATCCCTGTTTGCCTCCGCTGACAACCGATTCTGCATACATCAGCAGCACATCAGCATAGCGGATATAACGCCAGTTGACTCCATGAGCACGAGGCTGGTTATAGATATACTCTTTTACACCGCCACCGACACCAGTGATTGACTGCGGATTATTATTTCTCATCGGCATTGACAGATCCATGCCTTTCAGGAAGGCTGCCTTGTAAACGTGTGTGCGTGTATTGGCGACGGTGGTGAAATCGCCTGCCGGATACATGTCCTCGAAATGGTAGCCGCCGGGGCCTGTCAGACGCTGGCCGGGACGAAGCTTAATCTTGGGATCAAGATCGTTAAAGAACATTGTGGAGAACATTCGGATATCCGTATATCCGTCCTTGTCAATGCTGTTTGCGAATGCGTCGTAAAGCCAGTCGTGTACCACACCCTCATATCCGACACCGGTACCAGGCAGCATTATGCCACGGGTATCGAATGCCAGTCCTGATGTTGCGGTACCGGGATTAAACGCGGCATTTTCCACATCGCCGAGGAATTGCAGTTCGAGAATAGATTCATTGTTGTTTTCATGAGCGACATCAAAGTTGTGACCATACTCGACAAGCGAGTACGTCCCGTATGTACCTTTGATAATCTCATCGAATTCATTTGCGGCCTCATCATAATATGTCTGCTTGCTTGTGCCATAGAGAGGCTCAATGCCGCTACGATACAAATATGCCTTTCCTCTGAGAGCGGCGGCAGATGCTGCGGTTACTCGGCCCAACTGGTCTCCTTTCCAATAGCCTTTGTCTGGAAGATTCTCTTTTGCCGCCTTAAGGTCTTCTATGATCGCATCCCAGACTTCGTCGGGGGCCGAAAGTTCACGGACATAGTCCTGCATTCCATGTGGAGCATGTTTTATCAGGGCGACATTGCGATAGTTAGTCAGAAGATAGAAATGTGCGAATGCTCTCCAGAAGTACGCCTCTCCGAGATAGGCTTTCTTCAATTCCTGATCATAGAACTCTACTCCGTCAATATTCTCTATGACATAAGTTGCCTGCGAGGCGGTAGAGTACAGCAGACCGAAAGGCTGCATTATAGTATAATAACTGGAATTGAGCGATGAGCCATACATACCAGGCTTACCGTAGTCCGAATTCGACGAGGCCTCGTCCGAACGAATTATCATGGTCTTGGAGGCCGACGCACCAAAACTGCGCTGGGTCTGTATGTAGCCATAGCATGTCATTATTGCTTCATTAACCGCGGCCGGTGTTTTGAAGTAAGGACCCATGCTAGGCTGTTGGGGATTTACGGCAAGATCTTCGAACACATCGTCACATGCCGTTACCCCGAACGCTAATACAGATATTGCTAAATATTTAATGACTGATTTCATGGTGTTTTAGGATTAGAATGAAACATTAAAGCCAAGTGTGTAGGTACGGGCATTGGGATATGAGTTCATGTCAAGACCTCGGGCGAACAATGTGTTTGAACTTACTTCAGGATCAAATCCGGAGTACCTGGTACAGGTAAACACGTTTTGAACAGAGAAGTAGAACCGAAGTCGACTCATGTAGGCTTTCTTTGAGATTGCCTCGGGGAGGGTATAGCCGAGCTGTATGTTTTTCAATCTGAAATATGAGCCGTCCTCTATATAGAATTCGCTTGGCAGAGAGTTGCCGCCGTCTGCATTGGTTACCTTTGCAACCGGGACATAAGTGTTGGGGTTCTCTGGGGTCCAGGAGTTCAGCACGTCCTCAACCATGTTATTGGCATAATTGAAATAGTACTCATACTTCCGGGCATTGAAAATCTTGTTCCCGCTGACACCGTTGAAGAACAAGGATAGATCAAAGTCCTTGTAGAAGAAATCAAGATTGATGCCATAACTGATTTTCGGAATAGAATTACCAAGAATAACCTTGTCGTCTGCGGTTACCTTGCCGTCACCGGTCTCATCGTGGAAGATGAAATTACCTTCTGCATCAAATCCGTCAATCTTGTATCCGTAGAACGAACCAATAGGATCACCGGGGCGAGTGATTGTCGCGGCATCTGAGAATTTCGAGGAGAAGGAACCGGCCGTGATTGGCTGCACATTGTCACCAAGGGCCAGTACCTTGTTCTTCAATGTCGAAAGATTCGCCGTAATGTTCATCCTGAGGTCTCTGGTGAGAGAACGGTGCCAGTTGGCCATGAATTCCCATCCGCTGTTTTCTACGGATGCCGTATTTACGTACGGAGTCTCGTTCGAAGAGTTGATTTCAAATATCTGACCCGATGAAAGATTGAGGTCTATGGTTGCGAGCAGGTCGACATTCTTTTTATAGAAATAGTTTGCATGGAATGTGACCTCATTATTAAACAGACCGATTTCGAGGCCGACATCAGTTGTTTTGGATGTCTCCCATTTGAGATTCGTGGTCTTGAGATAGGCGGCACGGCCGTCAGTGAAACGTTGTCCGCCGACAGTGTACACAATAGGACCGAAAGCGATATTATCAAAGTTATACGGAGACAGGAAGTTGGCACCAAGTTCACCATACGATGCCGTAAGTTTGAGGAGCGTGACAGGCGTACCCTGAAGGAATTTCTCGTTATGTATGTTCCAGCCTACAGAGACTGCGGGGAAATAGCCCGTTCTGTAATCTTTATGGAATTTCGACGATTCGTCACGGCGTATACTTGCTGAAAGAAGGTATTTGCCGTCGAAATCATAGTTGACACGGCCAAAAAAAGATAGAAGCGCAGAATTCTTTTCATTGGAAGATATTTTACCGTCAACATTGGTTACACCGACAATATTCGGTGCACCGACATCATTGATGGTATTATAACTCATGCCGCGATAGAACTCACGCATCCAGCTGTGGCCAAGAGTTGCGGAAACACTGTGTTTGCCAAATTCCCGGTCGAAATTGAAGACATTGTCCCAGGTGTAATTCGATGACTGTCCACGGCTTTCGCTCAGTGAGTTTCTGGGATTACCGTAGTCGCTGTCCGGTGTACCGTCTTCATTCCATTTCGTATAGTATACAGGAGTATGATTGAAGCCATGGGAAGATGTGTAGTTGCCGCTGAAAGATGTCGTGAACTTCAGACCTTTGATAATTTCAACGCCGGCACTGAAACCACCCATCACATCGAAGTAAGACGTATGCTGATCTGTTGCATACAGGCCTCCGAAGGGATTATTCCTGCGGGCATTCTCAGTCTCGATATAATATTCAGGACCCCAGGATGCATAACGGCCGTACTCGTCGGTCACAGGCAATGTTGGCATACCTATATTGAATGTCGAGGTCGGAGTACGTTTACGCCAGACAATCTGCGCGTTTTCACTTACAAAGAATCGTCCGAACTTCCAGTTTGAATTTGTACGGGCGTTATATTTCTCGTACTCGGACTTTAAGGTCATGCCTTCCTGGTTGAGATATCCAAGAGAGAAGGAATATGTTCCGAAATCATTACCTCCTGAAATGGCCACATCTGCATTATAGACAGGGGCATTGCGTGTCCATTCGTCCACCCAGTCCGTATCGACAGTGGGATCGGTGGGATTCACGTTTTCGGGAGCGCGCGCCAGACCACTGTTAGCGCTTACCATATTGGCAAATTCCCGCCATTGGGCGGCATTCAGGAATTTGGGCGTATGCGCCAGAGTCTGTACACTGAAGGCAAAATTCGCGTCAACTTTTACAGAGCCCTTCTGCCCGTTTTTGGTAGTGATAAGGACAACACCGTTTGCCGCACGCGAACCGTAGATAGCAGCCGCAGCACCATCTTTAAGAACCTGAATGGTTTCAATGTCAGCAGGATTGAGTGTGGTAAGGCCATTGTTCGAAAATACGCCATCAATCACATATAGAGGCTCGGTCGCCGTAAGAGAGGCGGCCCCTCGGACAACGATGTTTACATCAGCGCCGGCAATACCACCTTGCTGCACTACATCGACGCCGGCTGCGCGGCCCTGCAGGGCCGATGCGACGTTCGAAGAAGTCTGCTTTATGACATCCTTGGAAGAAATTGTTGCAATTGAAGACGACATCTTCGACCGGTTCTGTGTACCGTATCCGATAACGACCACTTCGTCAAGCAATTGTTCATTCTCTGCCATTACGACATCGATAACAGTTTGTCCGTTAACCGCTACTTCTTTGGTTACACATCCGATGTAACTAAAAACAAGCGTGGATTTTCCGTCGACACTGATTTTATAGTGTCCGTCAAAGTCGGTGACCGCTGCGTTGCGTGGCGTACTTTTGTCAGAGACCGAAGCGCCAATCAACGGCTCACCCTCCTTGTCAGTAACCGTGCCGGTTACCGTTATCTTTTGTGCCGTGGCGGCCAAAGCCAGAAAACAGCACAGAAGAGATGTGATAAGGTTTTTTGTCATGGTTAATTGGTTTATTGTTTTTAAGGTGTTAAGAAATTATGTCTTCACATAGTGTACAGCTTTTTACAAGCATTCGTGGAATATGGAAAGGACCCTTGAAGATATTTCCTTTCGCTGGCTGTGCGACTGAACCATCGCGATGGAGATAACCGAACCACTCACCATATTCCCAATCCGGGAAATGGGCATATGTCCAGTCATGAATCATCTTATGCATTTCAAGATATTTGGGATTCTTCGTGGCTTCATAGGCATACAGTGTGGCTATGATTGCCTCGGTCTGGGGCCACCAGAATTTCATATCCTGAGAATAATCCTGACAGGGAAGATTTCGACAGTCCCGGAAATTTATTATGCCGCCATACTCCTTATCCCAGCCCCATTCCCAGGACCAGTCGAGAATCGTGGTCGCCATGTCGACGAGTTTCTTGTCCCATCCGCGGTATTTGGCCTCTTCAAGTATGAACCATGAGGTTTCGATACAGTGTCCGGGGTTGATGGTTCGTCCCGAACATGTGTCGATAAGGTCTCCTTCCGGTGTGACAGTCTCAAGGAGAGCCTTGAATTCGGGATGCATGAACAGTTTGAGCGTGCTGATTGATTCTTCTATCTGCTCATCCAGTTCGGGATCCTGAATCGCTTCGCGGATGCGGGATGCGGTATTGATGAGAATCATTGTTATTGAATGACCTATGGCAGGCTGGGTCGACAGATATTTTGGCTCGAGAATTCCGGGAGTCTTAATGAAACGCCTGATATTCCTGAACAAGTCAAGAGCCTTCTGGGCGTATTCAGGGTCTTTGGCCGCTATCGAGTATTCCGACATCGCTATGGCCGCAAAGCATTCCGAGAACACATAGCGGCGTTTGCGCAATGGTGTTCCGTCGGCCTTTACCTCAAAGAACATACGTCCGTCAGTGTCAAAGCAATGAGCCTCGATGAAGTCTATGCAGCTTTTGGACGCTTCAAGCCATTCGGGATTGTTCTCGATATTATTATAGGCGAAGGCTGCCGTGAAACCGAAGCGGCCCTGGAACCATACCGATTTCGTAGTATCTATCAGGGATCCGTCCCTGTCAACACAGGTATATACCCCGCCATTGACTTTATCAAGACCGTTCTTCAGCCAGAAAGGCATGATGTCATTTATCAGCCCTTCTCTGTAGGTTTTAGAACATTCTACAAGATACTGCTGTTTGACCATGATTTAGAATTGATTGCAACGTTCAAAGAAATTGATTGCCTCAAGTTCAGATTTCATTGCGGCTTCTTCCTCATCCGTCATATTTCGGAAAGGTGTACGGTTCGGTCCCAGATCAAGGCCGATAAGTTTCATAATGCGTTTACCGCCTACTATATTTCCCCGGTAATTGCAGATTACGTTTATTACAGCCTGGGAAAAATTCTGTTTTTCGCGGGCTGTCTCTATATCACCCTTTTCCCACGCCTCAATGATACCGACAAGCTCGCGTCCATTATAGTTGGTTGTTCCGCCGATACCGCCCTGTGCGCCGCCTTGGGCAAGCGATGGCAGGATGGTTTCGTCTTGTCCGTGAAGCATATCGAATTTTCCGTTCTTATACAGACGGCACTGATTGTATTCGTAAAGGCTCTCGAAAGTGTACTTTATGCCAGCAAAGTTGGCGATTCGTCCGTCTACGGCTTTCAGCATCTCAAGCATTGGGAGAAATGCACCGTTGAATGCGGGGATATGGTAATAGTAGAATGGAAGTGAAGGCGCTGCCGATGCAATTTCCTCGCAATATTTGACCAATTCTTCAATACGGCCGATTTTTGGGAAAGGAGGGGCCATCGCGCCGATACCCCATGCTCCTATCCTTTCGGCATGACGCGCAAGGTCTGCGCTTTCACGCAGACAGCAGCTGCCGACATGGACTATCACCTTGAATCCCTCGGGAACAGATTTGACCCAGGCTTCTGCAACCTGTTTACGTTCCTCGGGGGTCAGCATGTAGCCTTCACCTGAAGAACCGTTGATAAACACACCCTTGAGTCCGTTTTTAGCCAACATCGCAGCATATGCCGGAATTGGCTCAAGATTGATGTCACCGTTTGGATGCATTGGTGTAAACGGAGCATCAATCAAACCTTTAATCTTTTCCATAATAAGAATAAGTATTTAAATGTGAATTGTTAGATTTTGACTTTGCCTATTAATTTGCGTATTTTCCCAGTGCTTATGGCTGGCGCATGCGGGTCTTCGGGAAATACAATGCAATATTCACCTGGATGAAGTTCGACAAAAAACCTTGGAGCGTCATCGCTCAAGGCACAGTCTCCTTCTTCATCGTAACTCTGCGTATAGTGTTCAATTTCATTGAGTGGCTTCCATCCGATCTTTTCTTCTCCACCAAGAAGAATGTGCACGTCTATATATTTACGGTGCATCTCTAGGGGTTGTGCATCTTGTGAAGCGCCTGAAATATCAAGATTCATCACAAATACATCATTCCCTTCAATTTCTATTTTCCCAAGAGGAAGTTTATTAAAGTCTGTGTCTTTTATAAAATCAAACAGTACTTTAAAGCCAGGATGAAGGCTTTCTGTCGTTTTGGTATTTCCTAAATTGCCTATTTTCATAATGAGTGGTATTAATACGAGCGCAAATTAACAAACAATTTTTAAATCCAACAAATTTTATTATAAAAAATTTTACAAACAGACCGAATATTTTTAAAACATACTTAAAATAGCCAAAAACAAAATGCTTGATTTTTAAAATTAACATATCAATATTAACTATTTGCATAACTAATACAATTTAAACATATAGATACTCAACCAAATCTCCCCCTTTTACAATAAAAAATAGAATATTTATAAGCATATTCGTTCTTATGTCCCCAATTTTGCCATATAAATAATATCAGCGTTGAATTAAATCTTTAATTTCACCGATTAAAAGCCAAGTTTATAATATATGTATTATTATGTAGTGTTATTAAGAAAATATTTTAATAACATCGCTTGCTATTTTTAAATTTAACGTAATTTTAATTATTTATATTTTGAGAAGGTATAATACCGCAAAAGATATCAAACACAGACACCAATACCCAAAAATATAATTTATTGTAGCGGCATTTTGAAAAATATTTATTAACTTTGCATTGTTTAATAACAATATGGCTATATGAGCATCTCACTAATACCTGATAACGAACGAGGTTACAACAAGAAAAAAATCATAACATCTTTTTTTTACAACCTCAATCTGACTATACCCGAACTTGCAAAAGAACTCAATCTCAGCATCCCTACCGTTACGAAACTGGTAAACGAAATGGTAGAAGACGGTATCTTGAATGATTACGGCAAAAGCGATTCCGGCGATTCAAGAGCCGGAAGGAAACCAAGCACCTACGGTCTAAACCCCCATTCCGGCTATTTCCTCGGTATAGATATCAAGCGTAATCATGTCAATATCGGGTTATGTAATTTCAACGGCGATATCGTCAGACAGGATTTCGATATACAGTTCACGGAATCTATTCCCATGGATGACATAAATGAAATTTGTCAGATTACCAACAGTTTCATCAAATCCAGCGGTATTGACAAATCCAAGATATTGAATACGTGTGTAAACATTAGTGGCCGCGTCAACCCCTCCACAGGTTTCAGTTATAGCATGTTCAATTTTTCCGAAACTCCGATTACGGATATATTTTCAGAAAAACTGGGAATACCCGTGTGCATCGAGAACGACACGCGTTCCATGACCTATGGAGAATGCCTGAAAGGATCCACTGTTAGCGGTGAAAAGAATATATTGTATGTAAATCTAGGGTGGGGTCTCGGATTGGGCATAGTGATCAATGGGACCGTATATGAAGGAAAATCCGGATTTGCCGGAGAAATCGGACACATAAGCGCGTTTGACAATGAACTTTTATGCCATTGTGGCAAGAAAGGCTGCCTAGAGACCGAAGTATCCGGGCTTGCCTTGCACCGCGAACTTATTGCCAAGACCAAAGAAGGTAAAGTATCCGTGCTATCCGGGAAAGTCGAAAAAGACGAGCCTATCTCTCTGAATGAAATAATTGAGGCTATAAATAACGAAGATTTCCTGTGTATAGAATTACTGGAGGAAATTGGCGAAAAACTAGGCAAGCAACTCGCCAACATGATAAACATATTCAACCCCGAACTCGTGGTTATAGGCGGGACACTGTCGGCTGCCGGCGACTATCTTGTACAGCCCATCAAGCAGGCGGTAAAAAAATATTCACTCAAACTTGTCAATAACGACAGCCGGATTGTTTGTTCAAAACTGCACGAAAAAGCCGGCATAATCGGTGCCTGCATGACAGCCCGCAGACAAATGTTTGAAAAGACTTAAGTGATATATCCAACAAATCACATGACAACACATCTGCCGGCAATAAACATTTTATCGCCTTTTTTTGGCATTGTTTGCTTCAAATAAGGTTTTATTCCCCAACTAATTGGAAATAAATTATCCAGAACCTCATCAGCGATGAGCCGGGCATTGAAATGAAACTCGCCCGATTCCAAGACATAGACAACTGATATCCAGGCGAAGTTATTAATATTTCACTGCGATTGCCTACCCTCATACACCCTGCGGTGGGTCATCACCTTCTTCATGTTTGCCTGCGCCCACTCCGTGAGTTGCTGGATCAGCGGCAGAAGTGATTTTCCGACATCCGTAAGCCGGTATTCGACTTTAGGCGGAACAACGGCATACACCTTCCGGTCGATAAAGCCGTCGGCCTCCAGTGTTCGCAGCGTGGATGAGAGCACTCGCGATGACACGTCGGGAATCAGTCGGCTGAGTTCGTTGAACCTGACAACACCCTGCTCGCCGATGACAAGCACGGTAAGAAGGGCCCACTTGTTGCCAAATCGGGCTATGACGTTTCTGACAGGACACATCTCTATTATGGTTCCGGTTTCTTCTTTCTTTATCATATAGCGGGATACTTACTTTTATTTGCAAAGTTAGTAATTTGTTTTGATATACCGTAGAAAAATCAACCATCCATCTGTCTGATTAAAAAAACAGTTGTCAATGAAAATTTTTTCTCTCTGATAATCAGCAAAACCGATAAAAAGGTTACTATGGGCGAAAAATGTAACTTCTTGACAAGCAGTTATTATCATTATAACTTTGCAGTGCGTAAACAAAAAAACAAATGATATGAAACAGAATCAGACAATCGAAAAAGGCGCGAACTTCAGCGCGGCAAACTTCGGCAAACTCGCCGACATCAAGGATTACGTTCTCGAACTCGGCCCGGAAGTCAGGATACCCGGCAAGGTATTCGGAGGTCAGGCTGTCGGCGCAACAGGCGGCGAGTTCTCATTCCAGGTATTCGCTCCAGGTCAGGAAACAGGCTTCCTGCACACCCACAAGAATCATGAGGAACTCTACTTCTTCCTCGCTGGCAAGGGCGAGTTCCAGGTTGACGGCGATGTCTTCCCGGTTGAGGAAGGATCCGTAGTGCGCGTGGCCCCCGACGGCCGTCGCAGCGTGCGCAACAACGGCACCCAACCCCTTGTGATGCTTTGCGTGCAATATCGCGGCAACACATTCACCGCCGAGGATGCCGCCGACGGAAACATTCTCAATGAACCTGTAAAGTGGTAGGAACATGAGGAAAATATTCATAGGAATGACGGCTGCAGTCTTTGCCCTTTCCGTTGCCGCACAGGAGAAAGGCCGTTTTGAGACATACGACCTCGATGGATTCAGACTCCATGTTTACTATACGAATGACGCTCTGGGCGATGCCTCCTACATCATAGAGGGCAGGGATTCTCTGGTAACCCTTGAGCAGCCGCTCTTCAAAGACAATGTAATGGAATACGATGCCAGACTGACGTCTATCGGCAAGCCTGTGGCCGCACGCATCACCGACTATCATCTGGGAGGGACATACGGACACGAGACCTTCATGGCTGAAGGTATGCCCAAATTCATGAACGAGGGAGCATACGCGGCCATGATGAAAGGTTTCGCGCAGAATTTTGGAGACGCCATCGTGCCGCTCCCGACGGGCAGAAAGGATGAGGTGGCTTTCGGCACCACGGAAACATGGGACCGGATTCCTTTCAAATTCAACCACGGCGCCGCAACCGATTTCCCCGGCGCAAGCATCCTTATTGGCGGACAGGTCTACTTCACCCACTGGGTTCCCGTGAAGGCGCATGAAAGCCATCTGCATATCACCTCGCCTGCCGCGATAGATGCTGAAATTTCGGAAGCCCGCAAATCGCTCGAATCAGGAGCGTCGGTATTCATCGGCGGTCATGGCGGCGCGGCCGGTAAGGACGCTGTACAGTTCAAGATCGACTATCTCACGACAATGAAAAAGGCTCTTGCCGACAACACGACGGAAGGCGGATTTATCGCTGCCATGAAGAAGGCATATCCCGGACTTGCCGGTGAGAACAACCTGCCGGAACTGGCAAAGACATTGTACAGGAAATGAATGATTGCCACAAATTTCATTCAATGAGTAGAAATCTTAAAACCGACAGGAAAGCCGGTCAGGAGTTGAGCGCTGCAAGCGCTGCTCTTGACCGGCTTTTCAATGAACCAAGATTGCCGGTAAAAGACACAAGAATAATCTTTAGTGCCAGAAATGACGATTTAACATTGACGGTCACACAATATCAGGCAGAGGTAAAAATCATAATTGGAAATCTTTAGTCTTTGCAGGTTTTCGCGACAGCAGGCAATCCTTGGACCAAATGCACTTGTTCTTCCTATATTTAGACATTATGTAATTCCTCTTTTCCCTCAGAATCGGCAGTATGAAGGTTAAATTGCTGTCACATTCTATGGATTTTCGACACAGGATAAACCCGGCTATTTGCCTGAATTTATCCGGCTACGCCGGCTGTCAACTTTAGTTGTAAAGGGCCAGACGGGCTATACTGAGCGAGCGCATGAAACCGGGAAAAAATCAGACATATTCGGCATTCATGCGGAAGGTGAATGACTTGCGTCTGATCACAACCACTACTCCAAAAAGCATTGTGACTATAAAATTGAGCATAAAGGGGAAATGGTTGCTTGTTGTTCCGAATAGACCGCGGAAAAAATCGACGATAAACGGAGTCAGCGCCACCGCGATATAGTTGACCGAGAGAACTATTGCCAGCGCCAGCGTCGACTTGCGTCCGTCGGTCACGGTATACGTTGCCTTGTCGTAGATTACGGGCTGGAACACGCCGTAGCCAAAACCCATCAGGGATGCAGCCACATAGAGCAGGACGTGATCGCGGGCCATGGTCATCATCAGCAGACCTGCGGCAATCGAGGCAGTGGCAAGCAGCGACGTGCGCTGGCCCAGGAGCCTGATGACATAGGGAAGAATGAATCCCGGCAGAAATACCGCGAGATAGAACAGCGCCGTAATGGTACCGGTGATTCCGCTGCCGAGATGGTCTTCCTGTATGAGGAATGGCAGATAGTAGGATATCACCGACACGACATAGGTGATGATGGCGTAGAAACCCACCAGACCTGCTATTCTACCCACTATGAAGCCCGACGCCACCTTCTCTCCGGACTCCGCGACGCCTGTCACCGATACCGGCTTAGGCTGGCGCGTACTCCCCGCTGGCGTAATGCCGTTCACCTTCTCCGAATATGCCGGATTGGCCTCACGCACGAACAGCATCAGCGCAAGCGGCACTGCCGGTATCAGATAGACCAGGAAAGGCATGTGCCAGTTGCCGTGATTGAGCCATCCAACGACAAACGTTGCCACGACGAGAGCCATATTCGAAATACCACTCTTGATACCCAACTGCTGCATGCGGTACTTTCCGGCAAAAGTGTCCGCTATAAGTCCCGCCGCCAGAGGTATGACCAGACCGCACCCACAGCCAAGAAGACAACTGACCGCGATAAGCATCGGCATACTGTCTGCGAAGAAGTAGAGTATACCTGCGGCAAGATATATGGAGAGTCCGATGATGACTATCAGTACCTTGTCGTTTGACTCGGAAAGTTTTCCGGAGAAGAGCACGAAGGGTATTATCAACAGGTTGGGCAAGACCGTAAGCAACTGAATCTCAAGGTCGCCGACATGTGGGAAAATCTTGTCGAGATTTCCCAGCATGGGGCTGACGGCCAGCCCCGGAAGGTTGACCACCAGCGAAATCGACCATATTGACAGCAGGGCCGGCAGTGTGATCGATCCTTTTCCGGTGGGAATTCGCATCATGGCAGGAGACTTTTTACGTTATTTCGCCTGATTCTCACGCTCGATGGCTGCCTTCACCTCTTCTTCGGTAGGCTGGTAGCCGGGGGCCCATTTGGACACCTCACCGGGCTTGCGGCCTTCTATCTGCCAGTCGAAAGGATAGAAGTCAGTCCCTGCGTCTCGCCACGACTTCTTACGCCTTGCATACAGTATGAGTGGCAACGCTATGAATACGACGACACCTAGCACAAGGATACCCACATACATGACGGGGCTGCCTGTCTTTATCTGTGTGGGTGGCACGAAACTCAGTACACCTGCGACAACGGCGCCGAGAATGCCGAGTCCCGAGACAATCCACATGCCGAAGCGTCCACCGGGCACACGGAATCCGCGGCGTTTGTTGGGGGCCGTGTGACGAAGGCGTATGAAGGCGACGTAAATGATTACTACCATGATCAGATAGATGATGGTTGTCATCTGGCTCAATATCTGGTAGGCCGACTCAACGGAGGGGAGAAGCACAAGTACGAGCGACAGTACCGTCACGATGGCGGCCTGAATGTACAGTATGGTTGTCTGAACGCCGTTCTTATTGGTATGCTGCAGCGACTTGGGCAGGTACCCGGCCTTGCCTACGGCAAGCAGACCGGTCGAGGGACCTGCTATGACGGCGCTGACCTGTCCGAGAACACCGAAAGTAATCAGGACAGCCATCACATTTCCCAGCCACGGCGCGCCTATGGATGCCCAGAGGTCATTGTATGCCACGAGCAGACTCTGTAGCAGATTGATCTTGCTCTCGGGTATGACCATTCCGATGGCGAGAGTGCCGGCCACAAAAATGGCGAGGATTATAAGCACAGCCACCAGAACCGACTTCGGAAAATCGCGCGAGGGATTCTTCATGCCCGGTACATGCACAGCCTGAATTTCCATGCCTGCATAAAACAGGAATATGCTGGCGGCAAGTACTATCGTGCCGAACTGTTCGAAATCAGGCCAGAACGGCTTGTCGAGAGGAAGGTAAATGGTTTTGCCCAGAAGCAGATACACCACACCCATCACGATAAGGACGGCGGCGGGAATAATCGTGCCGCACAGACCGCCCAGCGTGCTGAGCTTGTTGGCATATTTCATGCCCCGGAACGTATTGAATGTACAGACCCAGTAGACGCCAAGAACTATCAGAAGGGTGTATATGCGGTTCGCGGCCAGTCGCGCATCGAAAGCCTCGGGCCAGAAAACGTAGGCCAGCGATACCGCTCCGAACATCAGCACGGCCGGGAACCAGATGACGACCATCTGCCAGTCGAGATACATGCTCAGCCATCCGGTACGGGTGCCGAAGGCTTCTGAAACCCAGCGGAACACACCGCCCGACCGCGTATATGTGGAAGCCAACTCGGCGCATACCAAAGCATAGGGCACAAGAAAGACAAGAGCGGCGAATACATAATAGAATATTGACGTCAGGCCGAATTCAGCCTGGGAAGCGAGACCACGCATACTCACGATGGTGGTCACGATCATGATGGCCATAGCCATCATGGTGAGCTGTTTGCCGCCGGTCGGATGAGTCTGAGGGGTTGTCTCTTTGATTTTATTATCAGCCATAGGAGAAATCTTTTTGTAGATGAAATGTAAGGAGCCGGTGCCGGAATTATCCCGCACCGGCTCCGGTTAGCTGTATCTTAAATCCCGTCACAGACTGACGGCATTACAGTATTTTATCTTGCCGGATAGATGGTAGGATAGGCTTCGCCAATCTTCGTGCCGACCTTGTAGTGAACGCCGGGACGGGCTGTGAAGTTGACGTTGCATGCGGCCTCGAATACCATTACTATATCTGAGCCGCCGAACTGGAAGTAACTGATCTCTTCGCCCTTGCGCAGGACCTTGCCGACTTCGGCGGTCATGATGACCGACGATACCTGACCCATGCCCATAGGCAGAACGGCTACCAGACCGATGGGACTGTCAAGGACAACCAGACCGCGGTTCTGCATGAATTCGTATCCGGGGGTGTCGGGAGCACCGAATGTGTTGACTCTCTTTGCTTCCAGACGGTTACGGCCCGTTGCGGGATCCGGAACGGCGGTCACTTCAAGATATACGTCACCCATGATGTCGCGCGATTCGAGAACACGTCCGCCTACAGGGGCATGCTGACGGTGATAGTCGGCCGGGCCCAGGAACGAGTGCATCCATTTGCCGCCGGCGAAACGGTCCTTGTAGGGGCTGCCCTCAAGAAGTTCCGAGATTTTCCAGTGGATACCCTTGATCTCGATGGTATCGTCGCCGCGTACTTCCCACGATCCGTCGAATGTGGCATCGGCAGGCGAGGTGATGATACGGCTGTCCTCGATGTCGGCGATAGGACGGCAGCCCGGTTTGGTGTGGCGGGCGAAGAACTGGTTGTAGGTCTTCCAGCTTCCGTGAGGCTCCAGATACTCGGCCATGTTGAACTCGGGCGAGTCGTAGAATGACTTGATGGTTTCCGGAGTGATTGACTCGGGGCTGTCGAGGAATTTACCCAACTCTTTTACATAAGCCTTCATCCATGCCGACAGAGGGGTGAGGGCAGGTGCTTCATCGCGAGGTGCTACAGCATTCTGCAGTTCCTTGACCGGCGACTGGTCGAGGATGAAGTAGAACTTGCAGATATGATTGAACATTGCGCGGCCGAACTGGTTCTCCAGAGGAATCCATGTCAGATTCGCATCGAGCCATGCGTAGTAATCTTCTAGCGAGTTGATGTCGTCCATTTCCTTGACATCACAAGCTTTTGCGTTCTCATAAGCCTTCTGGAACTTGTCCTGCCAGCCATTCTTTTCGATCATGTCGAGAAGTTCCTGCACGATCGGTTGGTGTTTTGTTGTTGCCATATACTTTGAATTTTTAGGGGAATATATTCTTGATGTATCTTTTCATGCATCTGTTCAAATAACATAATAGAATGGCATAAGTTCTCGACAGTATGAATTTTAACTTATTTAATACTATCTTAAGACTTTGGGCAGTTTAAAACAAAGCGATTGACAAGCATAGAAATCAGCTTGTCAATCGCTAATCATTCTGCTGCCGCATGCTACAGACACGGCCGTGCCTGCTCCCGGCGGCTGGCAGGAGCGTTTCCAGGTTCGCACCCCTTTAATAGTTCTTGGCCTCTATCTCGAAGAAACTGCGCTTATGGAGGCATACCGGACAGACTTCCGGTGCCTTTTTGCCGATATGTATGTGTCCGCAGTTACGACAGATCCACACTGTGTCACCTTCGCGCGAGAACACTATGCCTTCTTCAATATTCTGAAGCAGACGGCGATAACGCTCCTCATGGTGTTTTTCTATCGCGGCTACGGCACGGAAACGATATGCTATCTCGGTGAATCCTTCGGCTTCGGCCTCATCTGCCATCTTTGAATACATCTCGGTCCATTCATAGTTTTCTCCCTGGGCCGCGGCACGAAGATTGTCCATAGTGTCAGAGATTTCGCCCCCGTTCAGCAGTTTGAACCAGAGTTTTGCATGTTCTTTTTCATTGTTGGCAGTCTCCTCGAAAATTGCCGCAATCTGCTCGTAGCCATCCTTACGGGCCTTCGAGGCAAAGTATGAGTACTTGTTTCGTGCCATAGATTCGCCTGCGAACGCTTCCATAAGGTTACGCTCGGTCTTTGTTCCTTTTAGATCTTTCATTTTATTGATTTATTTAATTGGTTATTAAACTGTCAGAATTTCTTTTTTTTACCGCACTCAGGACAGACTCCCTTAAAATAGACATTTACGTTGTCGCATAGAAAGTCAGCAGGGGCTTTAAGCGAGGACATGTCCAGCGGGATGTCAAAGATCTTACTGCACTCCCTGCATATGAAATGTGCGTGTGGCATATGAAGGACAGAATCGTAGCGTGTTGAATCAGACGAAATGTTTATATCATTTACAAGTCCCTTCTCGGCTAGCAGTTTCACGTTATTGAATACTGTAGTTCTTGACAATGTTGGGTTATGCCTATGCACGAATGAATATATTTCATCGGCGGTAGGATGACTATCGCTCAAGGATATGAATTCTAGAATCTCAAGTCTCTGTATCGACGGTCTGACACCGGCATCAGTGAGTTTCTTTAGCAATGCGGTTTTATCATTCATATTCTTTTCTGTAATAACATTATTTTTGTATTCACTACAAAATTATATCTTATACAATTTAAATCCAAATCATTTAACATACATTAAGCATAAATCAGAACAAAACCTCATCAGGCCAAGAAACATAATGCGACATCAGCTGGTGCGATATCAATAGTTGTTTTTTTACATTTTCCAAAAAAAACAAGGATATTCCAAAATTTATTTGTACGTTTGCGAATGAATATACGCATCATGTCATGCAATCCTTATATCTATACCATTAAATTATAAAACAGATCGCCTTGAAGCACTTTTATTTTATATTGTTGTTTCTGCTAACTCTTTCAGCAAATGTCTGGGCCGCCCCTGCCGATGATAACATCTATATCGCCGAACGCAATGTGACCTGTCGGTTGAGCACACGCGACGGACGTGTCTCTGGTGCCAGGGTCTCGCAGGAATACAGCATGTGCTGCCGCCGTGTCCAGGACACCGGACTCGTAATGGCTTTCTACGACCAGAACTCGACAGTTGAACATGCCGGTGCCACCGGAGGAAAACCACAGTACAGGGCATGGGAGAACGGTGATATTTTTTATTCAGGAACACGAGCCTGCCTCCTTCCGGTCGAGCTTAAGCCCGGAAAGTCTTCTCAGGCGGACATCCGCATCTCATACTCAAATCCGGAATTTCTGGATGACATATTGCTGGCATCCTCACTTTACGATATTGTCAGGGAAAAAGTTACAGTCAACATTCCGGCCGAAGTAGCCTCAACGGTTACGGTAGACATTTTCAACGGAACCGGCCATGAAAAGATGATGCGCGACGTCGATTCGAAAGGCAATGTGACAGTGACAGTTACCGTCGACAGCGTAAAGACATTCAGCCGCGAAAGCATGATGCCCGATCCGGTGACAAGCATGCCGCTGGTACGCGTCAACGCCGCGTTTGCTGACCTTGGCGATCTTTATGACTATCTGCGGGCCAAACTCGAGACACTGGACACTCCGGAAGCCGGAATCACCCGACTCGCGGAACAACTGTCCGCAGAGGCGGGAAACGACACGCTTGCACGCGTGGATGCCGTGGCCCGCTGGGTACGCGAGAACATTCGCTACGTGGCCATTGAGCATGGCGAACTGTCCCATAAGCCGGCTCCCGCTTCCGAAGTGCTGACCAACCGCTTCGGCGATTGCAAGGGATCGGCGAACCTCATATGTGCGCTTTTGAGAGCCATGGGCATTGACGGCAGGCGGGTATGGATAGGCACAAAAGGCAATGTTACGGCTCCTTTCAGCAAAAGTCCGACTCTTGGAGCGGCCAACCACATGATTGCGGCGGCTTTTTTAGGTGACACCATCGTATATGTTGACGGTACCGCCGGGTACGCCCCGAGGGGATTTGTCCCGTCGTCGATTGCCGGTCAGGAATGCATGATTGAGAACGGCGACTCATATATAATCACCCGTGTGTGCGACCCATACCCGGCGCAGAGTCTACTTCGACAGACAGGTCGCATGGATATCGACGGCAACAGCCTGCGTGGAGATATACGCTACGACATGGACGGCATGTGGCGTTGCATGATTGAGTCTACACTGGCTGGCATAAGCGCCGCGCGTCGTCCCCAGGTTCTCGCCTCCATCCTGTCCATGGGGCGCAAGAGTATCGTGGCCGAAAAGGCTGACCTGATACCTTCGCGCGCTTACGATGCCGACACTTCCTCCATTGCCGCCACTGTCTGCGACAATGAGGCCGTGAAGGCTGTCTCTGCCCGCTCTCGCCTCTATGTCATGCCCCGCCTCCTACGCATGGCGCAGGTCAGTACCGTCGACGCCCGCAAACGCAGATGGCCCGTCGACAGCAGCGACTTCCTTCCGGTGGATGCCGACGTTGTCATTGGCATACCGCAGGGCTATGTCGCCGACGGCATTCCCCTCAGTGTCACCATCGACAACCCTTGGTTCGAAGGACATGTGACATATACACCCGACGGAAACGATGCCGTGCGATGTACCGCATCGCTGCGACAGCGCAGGGAGTATGCCGCACCCCACGAGGCATCCGCATGGAACGATGCCGTGAAGCAGGTGGAAAAAGCCTCGAACACCGCGCTGACTCTTATTGAGGCACGGACAGAATAAATACCGGCCCACAAACCAAACCTGAACATGAAAATACTAAAAGCAATGAACGCTATGACAATTTTACGCGCCCTGTCGGTGTCAGCAATGCTTCTGACCATGCCATGCGCTATTTCGGGCGCAGGAATCAACAAGGGATTCTTCAAGAAAGCAGCGGAAAAAGTATGGGCGATTGATGCCGACGGCATATTCAATCCCGCGGCGCCCGTTCCAGACAGCATTGCCGATGGACAGTCGGCGGTAATTATTGCACGGCAGGACCACTTCGAGACCAGACGTGAAGAACAGAATACCATCTACGACGCCACAGGACGCACCAACCGCACCGTTGTGCGCCACGCGCGGCGAAGCATGGTCAAGTTGCTTGACCAGAGTGCCGTCGACTACTATTCGGACTTCGAGTTCGGAGGATCTTCGGTACGCCGTGACTATGGCAGCGCCCTGGACGCCAAGATAGAGAATGCCTTTGGCGCTCGCATACACAAGACCGACGGAACCGTCGTTAACATCGACCCATCGACGGCCCTCGAGGTCAGCGACGGAAAGAAGGGAGGCAAGAACAAATCGTTCAAGATAGCGATACCTTCCCTGCAAGTCGGCGACGTGATAGAATATTTCTATTATACAGAATATATGAAAGAGCGCGACGACGTGTGCGGTCTGGATGTCGAACTGAGCGACCGGTATCCTGTGATGAACCGACTTGTGACCGGCAGCCTCGACCCCACCCTCGCCGCCGAATTCTACAGTTACAACGGCGCCCCGAAAGTGTCGGGCACACGCGACAACGACTTCATTTCCGCCCGTATGTCCTGCAACAATATTCCAGCCGTGTCATTCAGCAAGTTTCTTTTCCCGGAGCGCCAGTTGCCGTTCATCAGGCTCAATGTAATCAACAACTATCAGTTGCCCGAGGAGCAGAATTTCCGCTCGTCGACTGCTCGTGGCGGAGGTCTGTTCAACAGCGTCTCGCCCACGGCCATATTTATCGAGGCTAAGGAAAACATAGCCTATGTGGCATACCTCCTGTGGAAATCGACACGACCTATCAGTCCCCTCCCGTCAAGGGCCCTGAAGATGACCAGAAACTACATCAAGGCTCATCCGGACGCTACCCCGCGCCAGATTGCCGATGCCGCATACCTCGCCTTGCGGTACTGCAATCACACAGCCGACCAGGAACACCGCATAGGTTCGTCATTCCTGCTCGCCATGTTCCTCAACGACGTATTGGAACATCTTGAGATTTATCCTCTCGAGGAAACAGGCATTGGCATTGTCAACTCCCGCGAGGAGGTGCCTACCGAGGAATTGTCCGGTTGGAACCAGAGCAACTTCGTCGCATGCGCCGGCGACAGCGTCTATCTCATGTTCCCCGGTTTCAATATCGCCCCGGGCGAGTTGCCCGGCGAATTCCAGGGCGAGTCGGGGCAGAGTTATCTCGGACGTCTGCGCGAGACAAAGAAACAGACTCCCGTAAAAAGTTTCACGGTTCCAGACCGCAGGTATTCAGGCAACTATGTAAAGACCGAACTCACCGTCTCCGTTGCCGACGACGATCCTGACGCCCTGCAGGTGACACGCGAGGTCCGGCTCAGCGGAAGCGCCAAACAGTTCGGAGAGGATCTTGTCGACCGCGCCGAATGGATTCGCGGCGTCGAGGAATACCTCGGCATCGACAAAAAGCCCTATCAGATAAAAGGGTACGACACCAGAGAGCGGGCAGACGAATTGCGTGACGCACTGATGGACGAATGTGCCGCCGTGACTGGCGTGAGACCGGACAGTGTGATCGACTACACAATACGCGACCGGGGATTCCTGCCCGGACACGACGAGATGGTCTATACCACCACAAACCGTTTCAGCGGTCTTGTCGAGAAACTCGGCGACGACATGGCTGTCACCCTCGGACGCCTCGCGGGGCACATCGAGAAACTCGACGGCAGTGAACGCGAGCGCCTGCTCGACGCAATGCTTCCAACGGCCTTCCAGAACACACACCTTATCACGTTCAAGGTTCCCGAAGGCTATAAGGTCGACCAGACATCCCTCGACGACTTCAACCGCACTGCGGCTAACGCACTGGGGGTATTCATGGCCAACGCACAGGTCAACGAGAACGGCGATGTCGTCGTTCAGTGCGTGCTACGCGTCAAACTGGCCAGCGTTCCTCTGCAGGGATGGCCGCTGATGCGCGAACTATACGACGCAGGTGCCCGATTCGCCGATGCCGCCATCGTATTCGTCAAGGCATGAGATACGGCCCTTGCCAGACTCCACGGATAGTCGGACAACTATTCCCTGACCCATCATTCGACCCCACTCCCCTCCCCCTCGGCTTCCCGCATGAGGAGGAGGGTGTCGCCCGCATGCAGCGGAATAGTGCCGTTCGGCACCATGTAGCGGTCGTCACGTTTTATCATTATCACCAGCGAGCCTTTGGGCAGTGACATCGCCCCGAGCGTATTGCCCCGGTCGAAATGCTCCTCCGTCAGCACCATAGTGTCGAGCGACGTGGGCATGCTGTCGTCAATCTCGATGCCGAAATCATCGGCCTCTGGCGACGGTTCCTTGACCAGGCCCAGGAGCCGAGCTGCCGAAATCACCGTGGTTCCCTGCACCAGCAGCGAGAGTAGCGTTACAAAGAACACTATGTTGAAAATCTGCGACGCGCCCTCGACTCCCGCCACGACGGGATAGGTCGCGAAGATGATTGGCACCGCTCCGCGCAGTCCCACCCACGAGACGAATGTCTTCGACCTCGCCGACATCCTGCGGAACGGCAGCAGCGTGAGGAACACACTCAGCGGACGTCCCAGCAGAATCATGAAAATACCGATCAGCAGCGACACCGGTGTCACCGAGAGCATCTCGGCGGGGTTCACGAGCAGGCCCAGCATCAGGAACACCACAATCTGCGACAGCCATGTCAGGCCGTCCACGAATTTTGTCACCCCCTTGCGGTTGGGCAGCGGCGCGTTGCCCAGGAATATTCCCGTGATATATACGGCCAGATAGCCGTTGCCGCCGAGTTCCGATGCGAGCGCGAAGGTCAGGAATACCGACGCCACGACCAGGATTCCAGTCATCGACGACGCCTGCGACGGATCCTCACCCGCACCTTTTCTACCCCCTATGCGGATATACATCTTAATCAGCCATTGCGTCAGTTTCCCCATGCCTGCACCGGCGATGCCCCCGACCACAAACTGCAGCGCGAGCATCCCGCACAGATTCCATCCGCTCAGTTCGCCGCCCATCGTGAGCGCGTCTATCAGCACTATCGTTATCATGTAGGCCATCGGATCGTTCGAGCCGCTCTCAAGTTCGAGCAACGGACGCAGATTATGTCTCAGCCCCACCTTCTGGCTTCCGAGAATTCCGAATACCGACGCCGAGTCGGTCGATGACATCGTGGCCGCCAGCAGAAGCGACGGAATCAGGGCGAAGTGGATGTTCGTCCACTCCATCCCCGAGAGCCACCAGATGAAAATCCCCGTGAAAAGTGCCGTCAGAACAACTCCCACGGTTGACAGCATCAGACCCGGACCTACAACGGGCCGGATAGACTTGATGCGCGTCGACAGGCCGCCCGAGAACAGTATGACGCACAGCGCTATCATGCCTATGAACTGGGCGCTGTGCATGTCGTTGAAGTGGATTCCCAGCCCGTCGACTCCGAACCCTATGCCGACAAGGAGGAATATCAGCAGCAAAGGCAGACCTATGCGGTAACTTGTCTTCCCTATTAGCACTCCGGCTATCAGCAGTATCGAGCCTGTCATCAGGATGTTCTCGGACGTAATGGCATTCATGTGGTGGCAGTGATGATATGTGTGAATGAAATTTTTTCCAAATTTACAAAACCGGCGGCGATTATACAAACACTGTCCCCTGGCCGAGGGCATCAAGCACAATGTGCGCACGACCCGTAAGACCCCTGACGGACTCATTACACCGGCACAACCCCGGATGTTCACCCTTCATTCCAGACATACGTGCCCCATGCTCCCATATCGCCCGGAATCACATACATGATACAAATTTGACAGCAACAGCATCAATATTTGTCAGTTTTGTCCGATATTTCCAAGTTTATTTGTACTTTTGTCCCGTGAAATCCTTCCCGGCATCACGATGCAGACTTACCATTCTACAAAACCACAGGTTGCACATCACATAATTCTAATAATATAAAATCCCAATTGAATGAAAAAAATCTACTCACTCGCATTATGCTGTGCCGTATGTCTTTCCGCCAGCGCCGACGGACTCCGTTTCAAGCCCTCCCGTACACACGCCCGCTCAAAGAAGGCTGTCGCAGCAGCCGCGCCCGCACCGGTCTGGCGCCCTCTCAGCCAGATCGACTACTTCCACGACGGTGAGTCATGGCTCGAGATGGGCTCGGTGACATTCAAATACGACAACCGTGGCAATCGCACCGAGGAACTCGTCGACGAGGACGGCTACCTGTCAAAGACCATCACCACATACAACGAATTCAACCTCCCCGTCACCATCGTCATTGCCGACAGCGAGGACGGAGACACATGGACTAATTCTGGCAAGACAACATACGTCTACGACACAAAGGTCCACGACTTCTTCACCGACCGCGCCGGCTACGACTGGGACGGCAGCGACTGGACCCGGAACTACAGATGCGAGGCAAACACCATAACCCGCAACGACGCCGGAAACATCGTCGAGGTCGTCAAGTCACTGCCTCTGTTCGACCAGCTCAAGCCTGCTTACAAATCCTCATGGAACTACGGTCCCGACGGAAAGGCCACCGAATACTTCTATTACGTGATCGATGCCAGCGACCGGTGGGAACTGTACGACAACCTCTCCTACCGCGACATCGTTTGGGAGAAGACCGACGGCCAGATGACCGTGTTCGGCGACCTGCTCGAACTCACCGAAGGCAACAACCTCCTCAAATCCGCAGTCGTCTACTATGACGGCGAGCCCGACGGCCACTACATCGTCGAGTATGACGGAAATGGCGGCTTCCTCATCAAGGAGACCACAAACGACATCAACGAGATAGGACGTACCACACGTATGGAAATCACCGACGCCAACGGCTCGCTCAGCCTCACCACCACCGAATATTTCGACGAAGAAGGCACAATCCTCTCCGAACCCACCTACATCGACGTCCAGGAAGCAATCATGGACAGCCACGGAAACATGATCGAGTTCACCGAGAAAGAAATCTCCGAAGGCGTCGAGGAAACCATCGCATCCACCATCTACACCTACACCTACGACGAAAACGGCAACACAGCCGAAGTCTTCAGCGAGGACTTCGACTACGAGACCCAGAAATACTACCCCATGGAGCGCACCGTCTTCGGTGAATACGTCAACGTAGCCTCCGGCAGCACCGGCGTCACCCTCCCCGGGACCGCCGACTGGACAGTCAGCGGCGATGACGTCACAGCATTCGCCACCGGTCTCACCGGCCTCTCCGTATACACCCTCCAGGGCACATGCGTAGCCCGCGCCACCGCCGACGCCTCCTCAGCCACCGTCAGCCTCTCCGCCCTTGCCCCCGGCCTATACATCGTCCGCGCCGACGGCACCGGCTCCGCCCGCCGCATCCTCAGGCGCTAATCCCCCGGCCAACCCATTGCTCCCCGGTCGCGAGACCCGATCCCCTGCACTCAGGCAATCCACCTTACACAGAAAATTTTCCAAGCCATCCACAAAAAACACGAGGCAGTGTCATTCACTGCCTCGTGTTTATATTATTGATTACTTGGTTATATACCATACCAGCCTCATGCCGAGATACAGATTAGGAATATCGAAATCCAGTTTTGTTCCGTCGGCATTCAACTGCGCGTAGATCCAGTCCCATTCAAAATGCTTCCAGGCCGATCCGAATCCTGCGCGCAGCGAGTACTGGCCCTCCCAGTCCTCCTCGCGGACAACGTTGTACGCGCCGCCTACCTTAAGATAGAACTTGCCGCTGTATGTCGACAGTTTCAACGCGCCGTATGCCGGCATATGGAATGCCATTTCCCCGGAATGCCCTATTACGCCGGGCGTCACGCCCATTTCGAACTGGAGGACATCACCGAAGTTGCCGAATCGTACACCCACGACACCATTGGCTGTCCAACCTCCTTCGCCGTCAGCGCAGACCGAGCCTTCGGTACCTATGGCCATGTTCACCCAGCCCCCGTTCCTGTGTCTCCAGTACTTTTTGTAATTGCAGGATTGGGTAAGTTTCAAATTAAATGTCTTTCCGTTTGCGCTGATGTTTATATTGCCGGAATTGCCGTATCTGTCATGATTGGCATAACATCCCAGCGTAAAGCCATTGGCACTCTTACTACTGACATAACACCACCCTGGCACTCCCGTAATTACATATTCTCCATTATTTGTGCTGACTGGGATATATTTCGTCCCGGCGTATTCCGAGAAATTGATTTCATCACTATAAGTCCGTCCGTTCACTTTAAGATACGGTGTCGCCGCGGACTGGTACACGTCAACCCGTATGCTTTTGTCATTCGATTTTATTGTGAAATAACCGGATTTTGAGCGTATTGCCTTATTCTGATTCACTTGCAGTGTCAAGGTGTTTCCTGCCCGTGTGAGTGTGCCCGGACATGCGCTCTGGTCGCTGATTGTCCAGTTCGAGGTCGATGTCACCGTAAAGCTTTGCGTCCCGCCGTTCTCCCCGAAACTTGCCGACTTCGACGATATCTCAAACCTGGCCGCTTTCTGATATACATTGACATCCTTTCTCCTGTCTCCCGACCTGACGGTAAGATAGCAGTTCCTGTCTGACATATTCTTGTTCTCTACGGCAGATAAAGTGAACGTATTTCCACTTCTTGATACTTGGCACCACGAAGCCGGATAATTGTAGATTTCCCACGAATCGTTCGAAGATGAAACCGTGAAAGTCTTCGAGCCACCGCTTGCGCCGAATTCAGCGTAACTGGACGAAATGTTTAGATATTGCTTGGATTTCTCACTACTGTTAGATTTAACACTGCTCCTGTATGGCGCGGGATCTGGCTGCGGTGTTTCACCCCTGGCCTGACTAATCTTCACTGTTATTTTACGATTATTCTTCAATGTGATTATGAATGTTCCGTTCCTCTGGTTTCCGTTGTTTGGGCCTACACTCAATCGCAATTTGTTTCCTTTCCTTTTTAGTTTGCCGAATTTTGGCTCACTGCCAACAAGCCATTCTTTCTCGGATGTGACAGTAAATTCTTGTGTCCCGCCTTCTGCACCGAAACTGGCCGATGTCGGGGAAATCTCGAATATGGTGTTATCGATGCCGGTTATTTTTTGTGCATTAAGTTCGCATATCGTCAATAAGGAAATTATTATTAAGGTGACTCTCTTCATCATTTTTATTTTCTAATATTTAACTTCTCCTTTTACCACACTATGCTTACGCCGATGGTCATACCACTCGCCATCATAAGGCATGTTATTCATGAAGGTCCCTTCAAAATATGTGCCGTCTGACCGTTTGTACATCATGCCCTTGCTCCACTGGTCTCCTGTCATTGTGCCGTAGAAATAGTCTCCGTTCTTATAGAAGAGGGCTGCTGCCGTATCCTGACGCATTCCATCGCTGAAGTTGCCGAAGTAATATTTTCTCCCGTCCGGGTCACCCTCGGGATAAATCGCCACACCGACACCATGAGGCCTATCATCCTTAATAGGACCATAATATACAAACTCTCCGGTCTCATAATGCGTCACTTCACTGGGATTGATTACCTTGAAGTACAGTACTACGAACATTACTGCACAGCACAGTCCCAGGAGTCCTACCCATATCATGTTCTTCTGCTTGGCTTTCAGGCTGATGTTCGCTTTTTTCAGATCGGAACTGAGTTTTTTCTCCCCGCTCAGTTCGCTTCTCAGTCTGTTGATTTCCGAGTCTTTTGAACGCAGGATCGCGTTGAAACTCGTTATGCGTTCTATCTCTGAATTCTTGCGGACAATGTAGATGTTGCAGTACCGCTTTGTCCCCTCTGCTATCTCTCCCTTGTCATTCTCTAGACTTGCCTCCAGACAGTCCTTGACCGATATCGAGAAGTCCATGGGCGGTATTGGCGCGGTATGTTTTTTTGTTGCGTCAATCCTGTCTATGAGTTTTTTCGAATGCTCGTTCATTGTCACGGAATGTGTCGCCAGCGGAGATGACGTCCATTCAACTTTTCCGGGTGCCACAAGTCGCAGGAGATCGCCTTCTTGCAACAGATCAGCGTATATGTCGTCGAACATTTCGAAAAGCAACTTGATATTTGTGTACAGCCGGTCGAGACACAGACATACCCCGAAATACGAGTCGTTACCCATACGTCGCACATAACAATAATACATCAGATTATCTTCACGATGGAAGATAATCTGAGATGTATTTTTCGCCCGGCTTATTGCATCCCGGAAGATGCCGACCGAATGATCTTGCGGATATGCTATAAGACTCCCTGACCTCAGGCCGAAAAAGTAAACGATTGGTTTCATGCTTTAGTCAAATCTTATAACTTTCTTGCTCAGGTCGACTGTATAGGATTTTTTTGCAAGATTGTCTATTACTGCCGTACCGATCAGTATGTCCGCACCGGGATTGTCCATGACTGTCGCCGCTACATCTCTGACCGTATGCTGATTTCCCTGCTTGTCGGTAAGTGTCACCTCTTTTATATTGTATTTCTTATAATACTTTGTGCTTCCGTCTGCAATGGTCGAAGTCGCATAGCCCAGAAAATCATTCTCAGAGATTGTTTGGGATTTAATTAAATTAATCACTTCTAGCGATGATATCAGCATACCTGAGCAACCAGTATCAAATATAGCGTCATATCCGTTGGCATTGTTCAGTTTCACATGCACCGTCTTGACATTCGCATCGGTTTTCTTGAAATCGACCTCAAACGCCCCGCTATTTGTCTTCTTTTTAGGCGCTTTACTCTCGATGCTGTATGGATCATATTCATTGGCCTTTTTCTCGCACGAGGTCATAAGGACTATGGCCGATAACATGATTAGTATTTTATAGGATTTCATAATTGGGTTCAATTAAATTCAAATTCTTTTATGTTATTTCCATCGTTAGATTTAAATGTAATTCTAATTGATTCTTTAGAATTTTCCTTTTCAAGTTTTATTGGAATTCCTGCTACCAGCGATGTTGGTTTCTTTAGATTGGTAGTAAGAAACGTGTAACCAGCCTGAGGATTATTGACTTTAAAGGTAACAGGTTTATTTAAGTCGACATTTTCGGGACGAACCTCTTTACCGTCCTGAATTAGTTTTATTTCACCGTTTTTATCTTTGGTTTTTGCCTCGGAAGCCGCCGTAACTCTACTCGGCTCAGTTGTCGCAGTTTCAAGCACTCCGCCCTCTTGGCCTTCATGTGTTTCTGGTTCGAAGGTTTGCCATTGGTCTCCATTTTGTTGCAGGTCTTCGTTCTGACTTTGAGCATCCGAATCCGTCTGTTCTTCTTTTGTTTCAGTTCGTTCTGAATCCTGCGCAGGCTCACCGGCTGAACAGCCTTTGAAAAATACAAGTATGATTATGCCTGTGACAATCAGAAAGGTATTGATTAATGGAACCCATTCAGACAATGCGCTTGATGGCTTGCTCTCGGGTTTTGGCTTTGGAGGAACTTGATTACCGCCCGGTATTGCTGTTTGTGAAAATGCATTTTTTTGCGTTCCGATTATCTGGGCGACATCATTTATCTTTTTCGCATCAATTTCCCGCTGTTTTCTCAGTCCGCTGTTGGCTTCCTGAAGTTTAAGCACTTCCTGTTCGAGATTTTTCACCTTCTTGGACGATGACATATTTGCCTCTGACAGTTGCATTCTCGCCAGTTCGAGTTCCTTCGTGAGACTGCCTATCTGCTTGTCCTTCGCCTCATTTATATTTTTCTCGTTGTTGTATTTCTGAATATATTCGTTGGTCTTGGCCAGTTGTTCGTCCTTAGTCGGTGCATTTTTGGACACCAGTATCCTGCCTTTCGATCTCAACAGTTCGACAAAAGCCTTCGAGTCACAGTCGGCAAGATTATACCGGTTGTTATTGCTGAATTCAGCCTGCGCGATAAACTTTGAGTCAAAGTCCTCGGATAGGTTGACATAGTTTTTCTTTATGCTGTCTACGATTCTGTCAAATGTTTTTGAATCATCAAAATTATTGACAATATATTTTCCCTTGTCCGAGAAATATGTTCCTATCATCAATGTCTTGATTGACTGTCTGAGCCACTCATACACCTCGCTTGTCAGACAGCAGTATGTGCCGGGCATTACTACGGACAGTGCGAAATATGTCGGACGCCCTACCCCGCTCCCGGCTTCTGTAAGTCCGGACAGCCTGTATGTGTAGACACTGTACCATTTTCCAGCCCAGTTTCTTGCCTCTGCCACAAGAACTTCCTTTTCCGTGATCTCGTCACGGTGTGTGAAGAAATCATCTACGATTCTCTGCGACAGATTGTCCGAAGGAAATGTCGATTTCGAACTGCCGGCATTCGGCTTGCCATGTATGATTATTTCCATATCACCATTTTTTTACGATTTCTTTCCACAGTTCCTGCGGATATATGTTATCTGCCACATTATATGTCTTATACTCGTTGCCCATGTTGTCACGCTGGCTTGAGAACATGCCGGTGCAGAATGTCTTGAAGGCAAACAGATCCAGATTGAACAGGCCTCCCCTCATGCGTGTGAACAGTTGCCTGTAATAGATTTCGGCGTCTTTCCTTGCGCCCTTCATATCCTGACAGCCGTTGATCGTTCCATACATCGTCTTGTCTATCTTATTGTAGAGCAGCACGATTCTGTCTCGTTTCAGATTGATTGCAGGGTAAAAATTATTTAGGAATCTCTGTGCGTACGAATCCCTGTGATAAGAGTCTTTCCTGAATGAGATTGTTGAATCCAGGTCAAGAAGGAATACGTATGATTTGGGATTCCTGCTGGTCATTATGGTTGCAAGATATGGTTCGACTATCTGGTTTTTACCGTTCCTGATTTTTTCAGGGTCGGTGGTATAGAAATCCTCGCCGGGAGCCTCGAGAAGTTTCGCAATCTCACGTCCGTTCTGGTACACGTTCACCAACAGGAATTTGACTGAGCCGTCCAGCGCCACTGTAGTGTTTAGTTTGTCCTGGAATTGCTGGCAGTCCCGCTGATAGTCGGCCGTGTTGAGGAACGTCGGATCTGTGTTGATTGTATAGCCCTGTTCTCGAAGCCATTTGGCCAGACGCACCAGTATCATTGATTTGCCGCTTGATGGCGGGCCAACAAACACAACCACCGGGACATTGGTGTTCATGATGGTCGGCGTTGCGGGCATTCCTGCCGTTGATGCCGTCTGGATTGTCTCTGACGTCTGTGTTTCTGGCGCCGGATCGTCTGTCCTTACAAAATCCTGCGGACTGTCTGCGTTTACGGTGTTGTCTATTGTGCTTTCCTCAACGGGAGTATAATCCGTACCTCTTGTTATCTTAGGCATAACTGATTGGTTTTATTTATGACTGTTTTATAAATAAGGTAAATAGTATGAAGGATACTATATCAAAAATCAATGCGATTATTATCCACTGGAGCATTGACATTCCGGCGAGTCTTCCTGATGTTATGTCTCCCCACACCGAGACTGTGTCGAACATTCGGTTTGAAGGATAGACTTTGAACTCTTTGATTTCGTCGCCTTCCTTGACTACATTGCTTTTTGTATAGCCTTCAGGCATTTTCGATATTACGCGTCCGTCCTGCTGGTCGTAGTATTTGTAATAGGCATCTACACTGCCGTCCTTAAGTACCTGCGGCAGATGATTCTCTTCCAGATCGTTGATTGGTTCAAGTATATCCAGTAGTTCGGTATTCTGATCTTTTTTTCTTTCATAATAATTATCTATGACAGCCAGTTTCTTATTCAGTTGCTTGCTTGTTAGCCCATCATATTTTTCCTGAAGATAATCGAATCTGCTGCGTTGTGTTATTCCAATGTCCCCCTTGTCTTTTTCGTCATCGAATATTCTATACTCATTCTTATCATTGTATGTTTTGGAATCTCTTCTAAGCATATTTTCCGATGACTTTAATATACTTACGCAGGCTTCTCCAAAACCTAGATGCCCGTCCATGGTATTTCGCAGTTCCTTGTCGAAATTATCAATATTCGATTGAATTAATGCGCTGATTTCAAGTTTTGCTCTGTCTTTCTGCTCATCGATGTTTTTGTTACTTCTGGAGGTATTCTCCTGGATATAGTTCTTGCTGCTTGCTAATTCTTTTGACAGGATCGAATACCCGTGTTTCTCGACAAAGAAATAGTGGACGTTGGTCACAAAACTGAATGTCCAGAAAATTATAAAACCTATTAGACTTAAGAAAAATGTGACTTTGGACGCTCCCACTCGTTTGGATAATTCTTCTATAGCTTTCGACAGACACCAGCCTGCCAGGATAGCTACCACCAGTACCAGCGCGAACACCAGCCAGAGGTTTGTACCGTTAAGTAGATTCAGTGACAGCGATGATGCCGTAAAATAGGCGCTGAAGCCTGCAAATAGCAGATAACCGACTAGATAGGCCAGTTTCAAGATAAGTTTGCCTTTGTTCATTTTGTTGGTTTATTGATTGTTTGTAATATGAATCGGTGCGTGATGTTTATTGAACGATATGACGGAAGATTTTAAGGTATTTGTCTATCTATTCCCAAGAGAGGGATTAAGAAAAAATGACAGTTAATCAACGCTTTCCCTTCCAAAAGAGGCAAATAATCCTGATTTGGTATGACATATTGGCAATCCAACTTCCGAATTTGAGGCCTTCTCCGATTTTTTATTGTTAAAAATTCGTTATATTTGTTTCTTTTGCTTACCTTTGCGCTCATAAATCCCTCTCTTGGGAATAGATAGCATCTCGAAGACCTTATTATTATCTCAGTTTTTTCAGTATTGTTTCATTGGCTTTATCTATTATGGAATTGTCCAGGGATGCGAGATAGATTTTTGTTGTAGCCTCTGATTCGTGACCCATACCTTTACTTATGACAGACAGGGGCACATGCTCGTTCTGCGCTATGCTCGCCCACGAGTGACGCGTGACATACATTGTAAGATTTACTTGAAATCCTGCCATTTTTGAGATTTCCTTCAGTTTGTTATTTATCAGACGCTGTTTGCTGCGGTATTGTATCCTCTCGTTCTTAACCTTTGTTATTATTGGCAAAAGGTATTCACCCTCTGCGTTACCGTACTTCTCAACAATCTCCTCCATGCACTTTTCCCATCTTATAATCATCTGCTGTCCGGTTTTCCTGCGCTTGTACACAAGTACTCCATTGTGCAGATCGGACTTTTTTAGAAACGCCATATCGATAAATGACATTCCACGGGTATAGAATGAAAACATAAACATCGCTCTGGCTAACTCCAGGCTTGGCCTCCCGGATAAGTCAAGATCCCTGATTCTCTTAATTGCTTGCAGCGAAATAGCGCGTTTTACAGTTTTGTCTATGCCTGTATAGACATGTTTGAAGGGACATTGATGATATGTTAGTCCTTTTTCAACCGCACGGTTATAGATGGATCGCAATATGCGGTTATAAAATGATATTGTATTCATGGAGACATTCTGAGACTTCAGAAATGCCTGATACTCCATCATTACATCTGAACTGATTTCATCAAGCATTATATCCTGCCCCTTTCTGAAATTCCTAAAACTATTCCGCGTTGTGATATAGGTCTCTACAGCCCTCTCCTTACGGAGTTTTCTCATTTGCGTTATTAATTCTTCGATAAAGTTAAATAGAGTCCTTCTGTCTGTCCTTACCTTTCTCTCATTTATGTTATTCCCATTTTCATTCCATCCGGGTTGAAAATAATTGCTATTTGATATCACTTGCTTTGACTCTGCTGATTCTCTTATTAAATAGACGAGACTGACTGGAAGATGGTTTACCATTGAAGTTGATAATTCAAATTTTACTATTGACATGTTATAGATTATTAATGGTTTATATAATAATGAAACCTAAAGATTTAAGCCTCTTTTAATCTAGACGATCCTTATAATTCTCCAATTTATTATATATTATAAAAGAACTGTTCATGCTGCTTATTTTTAACGACACCTCCCATATCTAACCTTAATAAAAGTTAAATCTTCAACCAGGTATTGACATTGCCATCCAATTGTTGTACCTTTGCATAACCTTTATCGCGCGTTTAATAATGGAAAGGCGGCATCCTGCCGCCCATACCCCTC
>CALKRW010000057.1 GCA_937989585.1 uncultured Porphyromonadaceae bacterium
AAGAATCTGGACGGCTATCTTTATATGGCCTACATGCTATCGCGGACGGTTGTACAAATCAGGGCCCTGATTGGTGGGTGTGTTTGGTGATTTGGTTGGTGAGTGCGTTCGAGGTGACCGGGAGGATTTAGTTAATGGAAAATTTAGAATGCATAATTAAAATGCCGGATGAAGGGTTTGGGGGCGGACGTGATTAAACACATCATTACAAGCAAGGGCTTAGGCCGAGAGGCACGAGATTCGTAGGAAGCCCGAGAATCCTGAGAATCTCGAAAATCCGGAGCAGCCCGAGGATTTAGAATTTGTTGGGAGTGGTTGTGCGGGGTTTTTGTTTCTTGGGAACATAGTTGATTAAGATTTTAAAGATTAATATTAAAGGTTTGTACTCACGGGGTATGTTTTTCACCAAATCACCGGCTGAGACCGATCAGCCTTGAACGCGATGCAAAGGTAATACATCTTGATGGCAAAAGCAATGCATAAATCAATTTTTAACTATATTGTAACAATTTTTGACGAATAAATTGGTAAATTTAATAAAATTTAGCGCATTGAAGAGGGATTCAAGGCGGACGTGAAGAATCACGTCCGTACAAAGGGGGAATGGGGAAGAGATTTATCGCGAATTATCGAGAATTATCGAGAATTATCGAGAGTATCTTGAGAAGTGGGAGGAGGAAGGGCGGAGACCCCTAGGAGTGTTGGGATATCAGAGGAATCAGAGTCGTTATCAGAGGAATCGAAAAGGTGAATTCAGAGCGAAATCTGAGTTCGCTTATTTGTTATATCATTATAAATGATTATTTTTGCGGCGTATGAAACTGATTGAGTTAAATATGGACAAGATTGTGGCCCTGTGCAAGAAGTACAAGGTCGCTAAACTGTGGGTGTTCGGCTCCGTACTCACTCCGCGTTTCAACAAGGACAGCGATGTGGATTTTTCAGTGAACTTTGATTCGGAAACCATCAGGCGCGAGGGTCTTGACTGGGCAGACATCTTCTTCGACTTCATGCACGAATTGGAAGACCTGTTCGGTCGACGCGTTGACCTTGTTTGCGATGATGCCGTAAAAAACAAGATCTTCCGTAAAGAACTCGACAACACAAAGCAATTGATCTATGGATGAATCCGTAAAGAAATATTTCGAGGATATGCTTCAGGCGATTTCTGAAATAGAAATGGCTGAGGACAGATTTGGGCGCCAATATGAAATTTTTGAAAATGACGTGATTTTCCGAAAATTCGTAGAGCGAAATATCGAAATTCTCGGAGAGGCCATGAATCGTATCCTGAAAATTGAACCGCAAATCGAAATAACTTCAGCACGTAAAATTGTTGACACACGGAATTATGTCATACATGCCTATGATTCACTGAAGCCCGATATTCTGTGGGCGATTGTGATAAATCATATACCAAGACTGAAAGCAGACATCTTACGGCTCACAATTACTGAATGAAAGCAGTCTACGGGGTTATATTACATTGCCAAATATTAATGTGGTTTAGAATTTGCGGGGTTCGCCTTTTTCGCCATTTTCGTTGATTTCTTCGAGTTTGTCAAGCGACCATTCTCCATCTGAATCCTTACTGAAGTAAGCCTTTGCCTGATAGACGGCCTCTTTGTCCGTTGGTCCGTACAACGCCTCACCAAAAGGTGTCATTTCGTAATAATATTGCAGAATGAACTCGGCGGATTCGTCGTCCTTATAGTCTTTTTCTGCCCCTGTATATACCCGCTGCATTAACTTCACCGTCACTGCATCACCCGTGTTAGCATTGAGGGCTTCAAACTCAAACCGGTGACCGGGATCCGATTTTTTCCAAGAAATTACGTAGTCTTTACCCTTTCTCGTGAGTTTCACATCGACACGCTTAAAGCCGAACTCATCCGGCACATCATTAATGACAGAGTATGTCAGCAATCCCTTTTTGGCGAAGGCTTCGTAACAATATAGACAACCCGCACAGGCATTCAGACGATGATTAAATTCGAATGTGTATTTATCACCGAGAATATTTACCAGGTTTCCGTCCTCATCCTTTAATTTCATCAGTATAAAGTTGTCCGGATTGAAACGGTGAATCTCCTCGTCCGTTTTATCTCGTTCAGAAACACGTATACCATCCACAATATGACTTGATTCCGGTGTCGCAGCATAATTCTCATTTATGCGCAGGAGCATGTATTCTGCCGTGACAAATCCTCTGGTTTCCTTTGCGATTTTCAATGCCTCGGAATCAGAGAGCTTGCCTGAGCATCCATACAGTGTCACTAAAACGAATAGGAATATAAATTTGCGCATGATATAAAGATTGTTAAGGTGATGATATTAGGAATAACAAAATTAAGATTTACAAATGATTCCACCAAATCTGGCCGGATATTTCAAGATTTTTTTCGGGGAATTCAGAGGGATTGCAGGGTTGGGAAACCAGAGGAATCAGAGTCGTTATCAGAGGAATCGAATATTGCAGAGTGGAAGTTTTGCTGTTTTTCGTGGTATAGTGGAAATTTCTGCAGTTTATGTAAATTCACCAAAGTATAACATGGATTTTTGCAATCAATGTATAATTTCCGTGGTATAACGGGGATTTTTGCAATTTATGCGGAGCTTCCGTGGTATAACGAGGATTTTTGCAGGTTGGTGGAGGTTTCGGGGAATGCCAGAGGAGCGCGAGATGCCCGGGATTCTCGAGGAACCCGAGGTTGGGGCGGGTCGGGAGGATTGGGAAGTGTTGGGAGGAATGGGGTATTGTTGCGAGGGGCCGAGGGGAATTATTTGGATATGACGGGGCGATTGATTAACTTTGCGTAGTGATTGGTATTTATAGTATCACATAACATTTTAGTCTTTGATGGAACATCCTGAAAATTCTTCTGAATATAACGGCCTGAGCGTGAATGCCGGCGTCAGCCAGCCACCTCAGGTTAATCCATATCTTGCGTCGCGTCCGCGACGCAAGCCCCTGCCTTCGGCCTCGGAACTGGTGGAGGGCATTCTGCGCGGCGACGTGACGATGCTGTCGCGTGCCGTAACGCTGGTCGAATCGCTGGCTCAGGCACACCAGGCGCTGGCCGCCGAGGTGATCGAGAAGTGCCTGCCGCACACGGGCAAGTCGCGCCGCATCGGCATCACCGGTGTTCCGGGTGCAGGCAAGTCGACTTCGATTGACGTTTTCGGCCTGCATGTACTGAAGGATCCGGACGCGAAACTCGCCGTCCTCGCCATCGACCCCTCGTCGGAGCGCACCAAAGGCTCGATTCTCGGCGACAAGACCCGCATGGAGCGCCTGTCGGTGCATCAGCGCGCATTCATACGCCCTTCCCCATCGGCGGGATCGCTGGGCGGCGTCGCCCGCAAGACCCGCGAGACCATCGTCCTGTGCGAGGCCGCGGGTTACAACAATATCTTCGTGGAGACCGTGGGCGTGGGACAGAGCGAGACCGCGGTCCACTCGATGGTGGACTTCTTCCTGCTGATACAACTGGCCGGAACGGGTGACGAACTACAGGGCATAAAGCGCGGCATCATGGAGATGGCCGACGGCATTGTCATCAACAAGGCCGACGGTGACAACATAGAGCGCGCCAACCTGGCCGCGGCACAGTTCCGCGCCGCGCTACACCTCTTCCCCACCCCGGACTCGGGCTGGCATCCGGAGGTGCTGACCTACTCGGGCTACTACGAAATAGACATCGACAAGGTGTTCGGCATGATCGACCGCTACTTCGACTTCGTGCACCGCAACGGCTACTTCGACCGCCGCCGCGCGGCCCAGTCGCGATACTGGATGTACGAGACCATCAACGAGCAGTTGCGCCACCGATTCTACGACAACCCCGAGGTGCAGGCGCTGCTCGGCGAGAACGAGCGCCTGGTGCTTGAGAACCGGCTGACTTCGTTCGAGGCTGCCGCCCGTGTGCTGGCGCTCGCGAAGTAATTTTTTCTCCTCATTAAAAATATGACATTATGAAACGCATACTATTATTTCTGCTGGCGCTCGCGCCTCTGTTCGCGATGGCGAAGGACAACAAGGACGTGCCCGTGGCAAAGATTTCGGAAAAGGTGTGGGACTTCGGCACCGTGAAGGAAAACGGAGGCCCAGTGTCGCACGAGTTCACCGTTACCAACACGGGCAAGGCCCCGCTGGTAATCATCTCGGCGACTGCAGCCTGCGGATGCACCAAGCCATCGTTCTCAGCCGAGCCAATCCGACCGGGCAAGAGCGGCAAGATAAAGGTGACCTATCTTCCGAAAGGACGCCCCGGCGAGTTTGCCAAAAACGTGAAGATACGCACCAACGCGCCGTCAGCCAAAAAGATAACAGTAAAGATAACCGGTACCGTCGTCCCATGACGTCCGGCACCGGAAAACTTACAAAAATCAATACACGCCCGAATTTCAGAAGGTCGCCACGAAGGTGAATCCACGGAATTCGGGCGTTATCATTGGCAGGAGGGCCGTTGACGTGGCCGAGGCGGCTGCCGCGCGCTCGCGTGCGACGCGACGGGCGGGATTTCCCCTGAACAGGTCGAGGAAGCCGTTGACAGGGTCGACGAGGAAGCCGACAATCTCGCCGAGTGCCGACGAGCCGAGCAGACGGTAGTCGTTGGCGACAAGATGGCGCTTGACATGGTAGAAGCCCTCGCCTATGGCAGAACCGATAAGGGGTGTGACGAAGAGGTCCTGGTAGGACGGGCGCTCCATGAAGGCCTCGATGCCATACTCCCAGCCGATGTTCGAGATTATCGAGCAATAGAGCAGCGACTGCCACGCGTTGAATCCGCAGGAGCGGGCAGACATGTAGTAAACCGCGCCGGCGTAAGGATGCAGGAGCCAGTTGAAATAGAATTTGTCGTGATCCCATTCGGGGCCTTTCTTTATGACATGCTCGTTCCACCGCTCAAACAGCGGAACCTCCTGAAGGGCTGCGCGGTTCCACGAGGTGGCGTCCTCGGGCAGGCACTCGAGTACAAGCAGCGTGCCTACGAAAGCGCCGGTGAGCAGACCGGTATTGGCCCACAGACGGCCCCAGTTCTTTGCCTGGCCGGTCATTGAGTACGGCAGTTCGTATATGCTCGGAATGCGTCCCCGAGAACTGAAAGGCTCGATTTTGCCCGAGAGACTTGTGTCCGGAACAGGAAGCGTATCAGGCAATTGTGTCGGAAGCAAGGGTATATCGAAGTCGAGAGGCTGCATCGCCGACGCATAGAGCGAGTCGACGTCCACGGCCCTCGCCTCGTGAGAGGCTACCGCGACACAGATCGCCAGAGTTGCGAATATGCAATGTGAGTGTCTCATAATGTGAATTAAGATAAAAAGTTGAAACCTTGCTTTGATATTAAAACAAATTCCGGACGTCCGTGTTCTGGCAAAAATCTCCTTGCCATGCGCCTTTAGGACGTATTTAAACCATTTTAAATAAATTTTTCGTACCTTTGCTCCATTATAAAACAGCCACTGATCAAAATGAATATTGCAATCGTTGGCGCCAGCGGCGCCGTGGGGCAGGAATTGCTCAAAGTTCTTGATGACACCAACTTCCCTGTCGACGGCCTGCGACTGTTCGGTTCGTCACGCTCGGCAGGCCGCAAGGTATCGTTCCGCGGCCGCGACATAAGCATCGAGGAACTCGATGAGAACTCCGACTTCGCAGGCACAGACATAGCGTTCGTCTCGGCAGGCGCAGAGACATCGCGCAAATACGCGCCGGTCATTACCGCGCACGGAACACTGATTATAGACAACTCGAGCGCCTTCCGCATGGATGCCGACGTTCCTCTCGTCGTACCCGAGGTAAACGGCGCAGACGCGCTCGACGCACCCCGCCGCATCATCTCCAACCCCAACTGCACGACCATACAGATGGTGATGACCCTCAAGCCCATCCATGACCTCAGTCCCATACGCCGCGTGCATGTGGCCACCTACCAGGCAGCCTCAGGCGCCGGAGCCTCGGCCATGGACGAACTCGTCGAGCAGCACCGCGCCCTGTGCGAGGGCCGAAAGCCCCGCGTCGAGAAATTCTCGCGCCAACTGGCCTACAACCTCATTCCGCAGATAGACGTGTTCACCGACAACGGCTACACCAAGGAGGAGATGAAGATGCACCGCGAGACCAAGAAGATAATGCATGCTCCCGGCCTGGAGGTCAGCGCCATGTGCGTGCGTGTCCCCGTGATGCGCGCCCACTCCGAGGCCCTGTGGGTAGAAACCGCCGAGCCGCTTACTCCCGCGCAGGTACGCGAGGCTTTCATGCACGCTCCCGGCATCGAGGTCGTGGACAACCCCGCCGAGTGCAGGTGGCCCACGCCAATGGACATCACCGGCGGCGATCCCGTGCTCGTGGGCCGCATACGCACTGACCTGAGCAATCCGAACGCGGTGACCTTCTGGTCCGTCTCCGACCAGATACGCAAAGGTGCGGCCCTCAACGCCATACAGATAGCGCTCTGGCTGGCACAGCATTAATCAAGCGCCAACAATCTCTCCCGCCTCTCTCGCCCAATTAATCCACATATGGCTCCATTAGTCACATCACCCGTATCCATATTCTTCATCGTGCTTGCCATCATCCTGGTGACGCCGATGGTGATGAACCGGCTGAAGATTCCGCACATCATCGGCATGATAGTCGCGGGCGTGATCATAGGGCCATACGGATTCAACATACTCGACCGCGACTCGTCGTTCGCCATCTTCGGCCAGGTGGGACTGCTCTACCTCATGTTCCTGGCCGGACTGGAGATAGACATGTACCACCTGAAACTCAACCTGAGGCGCGGACTCCTGTTCGGCGTGCTGACGCTGGTCATCCCGCTTGTTCTGGGTATTCTGACCTCCGTCTACCTCTTCCACCTCGACTGGCTGACCTCGCTGCTGCTGGGCGCGATGTACGCCTCGCACACCCTGATATCCTATCCCGTCGCGGCCCGCTTCGGAATCACCAAGGCTCCGGCCGTAATCATAGCTGTGGTCGGAACAATCATAGCCGTCATCGGCGCCCTGCTGGTCATCGCCCTTGTGGTCGACATCCACCAGTCGGGCCAGTTCTCGCCGACATCGCTGATGCGCCTGCTGCTGATGATGGTGCTCTACTGCGTGTTCATCATCATGGCATATCCGCGCCTGACACGCCGCTTCTTCAAGACCTACGGCGACAAGGTGTCGCAGTATGTCTACGTCATGGCCATGGTCTTCCTCGCCGCATGGCTCGCCCAGGCCATCGGCCTCGAGCCGGTGCTCGGCGCCTTCTTCGCCGGACTGGTGCTCAACCGCTACATCCCCACGTCCTCGCCGCTGATGGGCTCGATCGAGTTCGTGGGCAACGCTCTGTTCATACCCTACTTCCTGATTTCGGTAGGCATGATGATTGACCTGCGCACGGTTTTCGAGAGCGACACGCTCATCACCACACTCATCATGCTCGCCGTAGCCCTGGCCAGCAAATGGCTGCCGGCCTTCATCACCGGCAAGGCATACGACATGGGCCGTGCCGGCGTCAGCGTGCTGTTCGGCCTCACCACGGCGCACACGGCGGTTGCCCTCGCCGTCGTCACACTTGGCTACACCATGGGGATGCTCGACCAGAAGATGCTGAACGCCACGGTGCTTATCATCCTCATCACCTGCACACTCGCACCCATCCTGACATCGGCCGGAGCGCCTAAACTCAAGATCGACATGCTCGACCGCGACGAGAACCGCGAGAGCCGCGCCATACGCGCGACACGTGTCAACAACTCGCTCATTCCAGTGGCCACACCGGAGTCGGCGGCCGACCTTGTCGAGATGGCCCTGCTGATGCGCTCCGAGGTTGGACGCCACGCGTTCTACGCCCTGCATGTGCGCAACGACAACTCGCGGGCATCTCGCCTGCTCGCCGAGGAAACCCTGAAAATAGCCAAGGAAGTGGCCTCTTCGGCAGACATACGCCTCACCACGCTCGACCGCTACGACCTGAACACCGTCACCGGCGTCCTGAACGTCATCGAGGAACGCGACATCACCGAGGTCTTCCTCGGACTTCACCGCCGCCAGACCGTCATCGACTCGTTCTTCGGAGCCAAGGTCGAGGCACTTCTCCGCGCCACCAACCGCATGATTATCATCACGCGGCTCATGATTCCCGTAAGCACCGTCACACGCATCGTTGTCTACGCACCGCCGAAGGCCGAATACGAGACGGGCTTCTCGCGGTGGGTACGCGCCCTGGCGCGACTCACCCGCCAGGTCGGCTGCCGCATCATATTCTGCACACCACGCGACATGCAGCCCCTGATACGGAGCGTCATATATCAGGAAAACTACGGCATCCGATGCGAGTTCCGCGAGGTCGAGGACTGGGACGACTTCATAGTCGCCAGTTCGCACATCCGCCCCGATGACCTTCTGTGCATGATCGGCGCCCGAGTCAACTCAGTGTCCTACGGACAGGTCATGAGCGAGATGCCCTCGTATCTCCAGCGCTACTTCGCCGCCCACAACCTAGTCTTCATCTATCCCGAGCAGTTCGGCGAGGCGCATGCCGTCACCACCTTCGTCGACCCGATGGCCGGCGACATCTCATCCGCACCCTCGCCGCTATGGACCAAACTCCGCGCCTTCCTCCGCCGCCTCCGCCACTGATGCCGCCCGACGGAAGAAAACACTATTAATCTGCTCCGTTTTATATTTGGTAAATCAAATAATTCCTTACAAATTTGGACTAAACAAAATTTAGTCGTAACTTCGCGAAACAAAATAGTCAACATATGGTTTACAAGATAACAAGCCTCTCAGGCGTCCGAAAGGAGCATACTTGAGGGGCGTTCTTTATTTATTAGGTATCATTGTAATACTATATAATCCTTAAAACCTTAAATTGTGCATGATGGAATTTGTGAAAGTATTGAGACGATGGGTTCTGCGGGCTGTGGCTGTTGTCGGTCTGTTATTGCTGTCGACGGATTGTCTTGCGCGGGAAAATTGCTGTAAATCCTGTGACGATCAACTGACTGTCAGGATTGCGGCAAACCATGCCGATATCAATAAGACAATGCCCGTATATGAGTTTGAAGATGACGCAGCGGGCGAATTCCTTACTGATTTTCTGACCTCAATCACAGAACTTCCGTACAAGGGTTCGGTGATACTGATAAAGAACACGGACGATACGGATGTGGTGAAGTTCGTTGACCGCATAAAATATGATGTTGAGTTATACGATATGGTCTTGCCCGAAAACTGTGTTTTCCTTAGACAGACCGGGTGGACAGAAGACTACGTAAAACAATGCGAAGGCATAGTGATACTGCCCAACAGGTATTACGGACTTATTTTTTCAGACAGTAAGGAATGGCTTGACAAACTCCATCTAAAGAAAGCCGACAAGACCATGACCGTATATTACGGTGAATCGAACAAGAAAAAGGGAGTGGAATACCTGGATGACATGCTGATATGCTATGACATCTGGGCTGTCCTGGACATTTTGCCGAATGGCAAAGTCGACCCGCTGATGATTTATAATAATACGATGTCTGTTCAGAACGATGCGAAAATGAGCGGTAGATTCGACTGGATCGAGGATTTTTACAAAAGACATAATCTTCCGGCAGGATGTGGTTACTATAGCCAGCCGGTTCTGGACCCGGGATATCGGGAAACGCCGCCGACAGTTACTCCTCCCGCCGAGATAAAAGCGGTCAAATTATAGGGCAGCGTTTTCGAAATAATTATAAAAAAGGGGCGGAGGGGCGGTGGTTTCCGCTTTTTTTGCTACCTTTGGGGACACGCCAAGAACCATATTTGTCTATCGAAAACGTAAAAACCTGCCAACCATGAAAGTACCTCTCGAACACCGCTATTGCGTGATAATGTGCGGCGGCATCGGCAGCCGCTTCTGGCCCTACAGCCGTCAGGAACGCCCCAAACAGTTCATTGACTTTTTCGGCACGGGACGATCGCTGCTGCAGATGACCTACGACCGTCTTCTGCCCCTGGTTCCAAAAGAAAACGTGATAGTCGTGACCAACAGCCAGTATGCTCCGCTCGTGCGCGAGCAGTTGCCCGATGTGTCCGACGCGAACATCCTGCTTGAGCCGGCACGCCGCAACACGGCGCCGTGCATCGCGTGGGCAGCCTACCACATAGCCGCCAAGGACCCCGACGCCGTAATGGTGGTGGCGCCGAGCGACCACCTCATAACCCGCGAGTCGGTATTCATCTCCGCGCTCGACAAGGCCTTCGACTTTGCCGCCGGCCACAACGCCCTGCTCACTCTCGGCATAAAGCCCACGCGCCCCGAGACAGGATACGGCTACATACAGATAGGCGAGCCAGCCGAGCCTGGCAGTGAGATTCTCCGCGTCAAGACCTTCACCGAGAAGCCCGACCGCGACCTCGCAAAGGTGTTCGTCGACTCCGGGGAGTTTTTCTGGAACTCGGGAATATTCGTATGGCGCGCCTCGACACTCATCAAGGCCATGCACGACCACGCTCCCGAGATCGCCAACATCTTCGACCGCGGGGCCGCTGTTTTCGGAACAACGGCCGAGACATCATTCATCAGCGAGAATTTCGCATCATCGCCAGCCATATCGATAGACTACGCCGTGATGGAGAAGTCGCCCGACGTCTATGTGGAATGTGTAGACCCGGGATGGAACGACCTCGGCACATGGAGCGCGCTCTATGACATATCGCCCAAGAACTCGCAGTCGAACGTCGCCCAGAACTGCGCCGTCCTCGCCTACGAGTCGAAGGGCAACATCTTCGCCGTCGAAGGCGAGAAACTCGTGGTTGTACAGGGACTCGAGGACTACATAATCGCCGACTCGGGCGACGTGCTTCTGATCTGCCCCAAGAGCGAGGAACAGCGTATCAAACTCTTCGTCAACGACGCCAAAATGGCTTTCGGCGACAAGTATCTCTAACCGGGACAGCCCGCATCCATGCCACACAAGCCTCTGCACGCAATCATCCTCGGCGCACTGCTCATCGTGCTGTCGGCAACGTTCGCAAACGCTGCCGACAGCACTGAATATATACAGCGTCTCGAGCGCCGCGCGGCACGTGCCATCGCCGACGGAGAATGGCCCTCGGCGAATGCCATATTCACACGCCTGATCGAGATGCGCCCGGACCGGGCCGACAACTATGCCGGAGCCATGACAACGTCGGTGATTAGCGGCGACACGGCAATAGCCGTCTCGCTGACGGAATACGCCCTCGGCAACCTGATCCCCGCCGACTCGCTGTTCGACGCAGTGAGCCACAGGGCGTTCGCCATGGGCTACCCGCGCATCTACCCCCAGTTGCTCGGCAAAATCAAGGACGCCTACCCCTATCTAGGGCGTATCGTCGACCGCCGCCTGCTCGACTACTACATATTCCGCAACAACGGGTCGGAGATCGTGCGCTACGCCGAGGTGATGCTCGAGGGACTCCCAGATGACACCGGCTACCTGCGCATGCTGGCGCGCGGATACATGCTCACGGGTCGCACACGTGAGGCTGCCGACGCATGGCGCCGTGTCCTCGCTCTGCATCCCGACGAGTACCAGACCCTGCTCGACCTGGGCAACTGCCTTCTCGCCGAAGGCGACAGGGACGGGGCGCTCCCGCTGCTCAGGCACGCCTATGAACTGAGGCCGACACCTTACTTAAATACATTGCTGCAAGAAAATTTTTCACTACCTTTGCACCCCGGAAAGACGCGCTGACCACGCGCGCCTCATTTCACGGAGCAAAGACTATGAAGATTGTCACATTCATCCGAAACTGGATTCTGATATTCGCGATACTCGCCGGCATTGGCGGGTATTTCCTTTATGCGGCCATTCCGGCCCTCGACGGCACGCACGAGACGGCCATGAGCGTGATATCGCTGCTCCAGCCGCTGCTGATTTTCGCCATGCTCTTCCTCACGTTCTGCAAGGTCGACGCCCGCGACCTGAGGCTTACGCGCTGGCACGCCTGGCTCATAGCCATCCAGGCCGGACTTTTCCTCGCTATCGGCGCGGTAGTGATGATGCTTCCGTCAAGCGGACTGCGCATCATCCTCGAGGGCGCCATGATATGCTTCATCTGTCCGGTGGCCACGGCATCGGCGGTAATCACGCGCAAACTCGGAGGCTCGGCCTCGTCCATAACCACCTACACCATCCTTATTAATCTCGTTGTCGCCCTGCTCATCCCGGCGGTGCTTCCCTTTGTCCATCCGTCGGCCTCGATGACCGCGTTCAAGGCCTCGATGCTGATCCTGTCGAAAGTCATGCCGCTGCTGCTGGCTCCTCTGCTGCTGGCCTTCGCCATCAAGCGCTTCGCGCCGCGGCTCTGCGACATGCTCACCTCGTGCAAGGACCTTGCCTTCTATCTGTGGGTCGTGGCGCTGACCCTGGCCACCGCCGTCACCACGCGAATCATCGTACACAGCGACGTCGAACTGTACGTGGCGCTATGGCTTGTGGCCGTCACCCTCGTGTCATGTCTCGCCCAGTTCCTCCTGGGATGGAAGATCGGCGACCGCTACGGCGACCGCATCACCGCCGGCCAGGCCCTCGGCCAGAAAAACACGGTCCTCGCAATCTGGATGGGCTACACTTTCTTCACGCCGATTACGGCGGTGACGGGCGGTTTCTATTCGATTTTTCACAATCTCATAAACTCATGGCAACTGGCGCGCGCACGCCATGACAGCGAGAAAAATCAAAATCCCTCATAGAACCAATTCCAATCGCGGAGCGTTAAAATAGTTGCAACACATCAACTATTCCTTTCTAACGCTCACATGGGAAAACACACGTTCCAACGCATCATACCGGCGGCTCTCTGCACGCTATGGGCCGCTTCCGTCCTTGCCGGCGTCCCGGACGCAGCATGCGCCGACACGGACTCACTGCCTGACATCCGCGTCACAGGCGACACGCTGCCTGTGCCTTCATGGAAATATGTCTCGGACCACGCGCCCACGATGCCCGACGCCGACCCGTGGTGGCGGCAGTTCAACGACCCCCTGCTCGACGAACTCATCGCCACGGCGTGCGACGGCAACTATGACCTGTCGCTGGCCATGCGCCGCATGGAACTGTCACGCCTGCAGATGAAGCAGGCCGAGTCGGCATGGTATCCTACAGTCAGCGCCCAGGCGGGATGGACCAAGACTCGCACCTCGGCCCGCGAGATGACCGGAGGGCGCCCGGTGACCGACGATTTCTTCTCGCTGGGACTGTCCGCGTCATGGGAGATAGACGTCTTCGGCCGCATCCGAGACAACGTGCAGAGCATGAAGAAGTCGTGGCAGGCCTCGCAGGAGGACTACACCTCGGCCCAGATATCGCTCTGCGCCCAACTCTCGTCGGAATATGTCACACTGCGCGCCTATCAGGCCCAACTCGAGGTCGCTCGCCGACTCAGCGCCGAGGAGGACTCGGTGCTCGACATAGCCGTGACACGCCACGAGTGCGCCCTGGCCTCGGGACTCGATGTCTCGCAGGCACGCACCGTCCTCTATTCCACACAGGCCGCCGTGCCGGCACTCGAGACCTCGGTGGCCACGACCATAAACGCCATTCTGCTGCTGCTTGGCTCGGAGGCCGACACGCAGAGGTGGACGGCACGTCTGGCCGAGCCGGCACCGATACCGATGTTCTCGGGACTCGTCTCCGCCGACATTCCCCTCGACCTTCTGCGACGCCGTCCTGACGTGGCCGCCTCGGAGTACCGTGTCGCCGCACTCGCCGCCGCGACCGGTGTCGCACGCAAGGACTTCCTGCCGACGCTCGCAATCAACGCCTCGGTCGGAACCTCCGCACACAACGCGGGCGACCTGTTCTCGAAGGACTCGTTCACCTACACCATAGCCCCTACCCTGACGTGGACCGTGTTCTCGGGTTTCTCGCGCAAGTACGCCCTCGCCGAGGCCAAGGTCCAGACCATGGAGGCCATCGACAGTTACAACTACACGCTGCAGAGCGCCGTCTCCGAGGTGAACAACGCCATCACCACCTACCGCAACGCGCTGCGCCGCACCGGGATGCTGAACAACGTCCTCGCCGAGAGCCGCAAGAGTTTCGACTACTCGCTCGACCAGTACCGCCAAGGCCTCTCGGGTTTCCTCAACCTGCTCAACTCGCAGATTGACCTCCTCAACTACAACAACTCACTGATACAGGAGCAGATGAGCGCCCAACTCGCCGTCATCTCGCTCTACCGCGCACTCGGCGGCGGCTGGGAATAAAGCGACACGATACATGAACATACCGACATAAGAACACATATATCTTTCCATCATGAAAGTCCAGATTATAATCCTCAGTTCCGTCCTCGTCCTCACGGCCTGCCACAAGAAGGACCCCCGGACCTCCGACGAGCCAATCCCGGTCCAGGTCACGGCCGCGGTCACCGATTCGGTGACCCTGCACACGCAGTATCCCGGCACCCTCTATGCCAACAAGGCCGTCGACGTGGTGTGCCGCGTCAACGGCCAGTTGCAGAAAGTCCTGTACAAGGAAGGCTCGTATGTCAGGGCCGGCCAGCCCCTGTTCATCATGGAGTCGACCACATACGCCAACGCCGTCAGCGAGGCTAAGGCCGCGCTCGCCAACGCACAGAGCGCGTACGCCTACGCCTCGCGCAACTACGCGGCCATGCAGAAGGCCCTCGAGAAGGACGCCGTGGCCGAGATGGAGGTACTGCAGGCGAAAAGCGCGATGGAAGAGTCACAGGCACAGATACGCTCGGCGCGCGCCCGGCTGTCCGACGCCTCGACCATGCTTGGCTACTGCACGGTGCGCGCGCCTTTCTCGGGATATGTCTCAGCCTCGAAATTCGACCCGGGAGCATACATCGGCGGACAGGCCGAGCCCGTCACCATGTGCAGCATGTATGACAACACCTCGATGCAGATTCACTTCTCGGTCGAGGACGAGCAGGGCCTCGCCTCGGTCGCCGACAGCGCCGCAAGCCGATATGGCCTCGACCTGAAGCACATCCCGGTGACTTTCCAGACACCGCTCGGACACCCATACACGGCATCGCTCGACTACGTGGCCCCCGACATTGACGCCGGAACGGGAACTATGCTCCTGAAAGCAAGCATCGAGAATCCCGCGGGCGAACTCAAGCAGGGCATGTTCTGCACAATCTCGCTGCCATATCGGACTCTGCCCAAGGCCGTTCTGGTCAGGGACGCCTCGATATCCACCGACCAGCGAGGCAAGTTCCTCTATGTCGTCAACGATTCCGACAAGGTAGTCTATACCCCGGTGACCGTAAGCGAACTCTTCCACGACTCCCTTCGTGTCGTGACCTCAGGCATACGGCCCGGCCAGCGTTATGTCACCTCGGCCATACTCAAGGTGCGCGACGGCATGACTGTCAAACCCATGTGAAACTAAAATCCTACTGCCGTGTTTTCGAAATTCTTCATACAGAGGCCTATCTTCGCCATCGTCATCGCCATCATCATGGTCATGGGCGGCGTGCTGTGCTTCAGACTGCTGCCCATCGCGCAATACCCCAACATCTCGCCGCCCACGGTGATGGTATCCGCCCAGTACCCCGGCGCCGACGCGACGACCGTGGCCAACACCGTGGGCGCTCCGCTCGAGCAGCAGATCAACGGCGTGGACAACATGATGTACATGTCGTCGCAGTCGTCCGACGGCCAGTACATGCTCACCATCACCTTCGAGGTCGGCACCGACGTCGACCAGGCCGCCATCAAGGTACAGAACCGCGTCAGCCAGGTCCAGTCAACCCTGCCCTCGCCCGTAATCGAGAACGGCGTGACAGTACAGAAGCGCTCGTCGAACATGCTGCTGTTCCTCGCCCTCGAGGCCGACACGGCCATGCACTATGACGCTCTCTACCTGACCAACTACGCCCAGCTGCACATCAACGAGGCACTCTCGCGCGTAGAGGGCGTCGGCGAGGTCCAGGCTTTCGGCGGAGGCGACTACAGCATGCGCGTGTGGCTCGACCCGCAGAAGATGTATGCCCGCGGACTTACGCCGGCCGACATTCGCGAGGCCATCGAGAGCCAGAACATCGACGTCTCTGCCGGTGACGTAGGCGCTGACCCCGGCTCCGACTCCGAGTTCCAGTACACGCTGACGTCAAAGGGCATGCTGCAGTCGGCAAAGGAGTTCGGCGACATCATAATCAAGACCGACGCCGACGGCGGAATCCTCCACCTGCGCGACATCGCCCGAGTCGAACTTGGCTCGGACAGTTACTCCAACATCGCGCGCGTCAACGGCGTGCAGACAGCGCTCATCGCCGTCTCACAGAACTCGGACGCCAACGCCGTGTCGACGGCCAACGGTGTCATCGCCGAACTCGAGCGGCTCAAGCCCTACTTCCCGGCAGGCGTGGACTACCGCATCATCCAGAACACGACAGACTTCATCAACGCATCCATCGACGACCTGGCCCAGACTTTCGTCGAGACCACGCTGATCGTGATGATTGTCATCCTCCTGTTCCTGCAGAGCTGGCGCGCGACCATCATCCCCATGCTCACGATCCCCGTGTCGCTCATCACGACCTTCGCGGTCATGTACATCATGGGGTTCAGCCTCAACACGCTGACGCTGTTCGGTCTCGTGCTCGCCATCGCCATAGTGGTGGATGACGCCATAGTGGTGGTCGAGGACGTGTCGCGCCTGCTGGCGACAGGCAAGTACACGTCACGCGAGGCGGCCATCCAGGCCATGAAGGAACTCACGGGCCCCATCGTCGGCGAGGTCCTCGTGCTCCTGTCGGTATTCATCCCCACGGCCTTCATCTCGGGAATGACAGGCGAACTCTACAAGCAGTTCGCGCTGACCATCGCTGTCTCGACGGCCTTCTCGGGCTTCAACGCCCTGACCTTCACGCCGGCCATGTGCGCGCTGTTCATGCGTCCGCCCAAGCCGTCGAAGTTCGTCGTCTACAAGGCCTTCAACAAAGGCTTCGGCGCGACCCTCGCCCTGTACATGCGCATCGTGGGTACCTTCCTACGCAAGCCCCGCGTGGCCATCGCCGCCTACCTCGTCATCGTGGCCCTGGCTTTCTGGGCCTTCATCAAGACCCCCACGACATATATTCCCGAGGAGGACATGGGCTACTTCATGACCAACATCCAGCTGCCGGTCGACGCGTCGCTCGAACGCACGGACGCCATATCGGCCGAGGTCGCCAGGGCCATAGGCAAGGTGGACGGCGTGCGCGACGTAATGACCGTGGCCGGCTACTCGTTCATGGGTGGCTCCGGCTCGAACATGGGCGGCTGCTTCGTGATTCTCGAGCCATGGGCCAAGCGCAAGGCCAAGTCGCTCCAGATTAACGAAATCATCGGAAAGGTAAACGAGATCACCGCCCGCTATCAGGAACCGGTAATCTTCTCGCTCAACCCGCCGGCCATCCCCGGCCTTGGCATGACCTCGGGACTTCAGATGCAGATTCTCGACATCAACGCCCTGGGCCCGCAGGGACTAATGGAGGCTATAGACGACATCCGCGCCGGGGCGGCAAAGGACCCGAACATCAAGGAGGTCACCTCGCTCTACGAGGGCCTCGTGCCGCAGTACCTGCTTAAGGTAGACCGCGACCGCGCGAAACTGATGGGCATACCCATCGAGAACATATACAACGCCATATCGTCGTATGTCGGCGGCTCGTTCGTCAACGAGTTCGAGGACTTCAACCGCATGTACCAGGTCACGCTCGGCGGCATGGCCAAGGGCCGCAACCATCCCGAGGACGTGCTTCAACTCGCCGTAGCCAACTCCAAGGGCGAGATGGTGCCCTTCTCGTCGTTCGCCAGCATACAGGAAATCGAGGGAGCCCCGCAGGTCGACCGCTACAACATGTACACCACGGCTCAGATCACGGCCACTCCGGCCGACGGCGTCTCAACCTCGGAGGCCATAGCCTCGATGGAGAAGATACTCGGCGAGCAACTTGGCAACAACTACTCGTACGCATGGACCGGCGAGGCCATGCAGGAGACACAGTCGGGAGCGACCATCACCACCGTCCTGCTGTTCGCGGTCATCATGACCCTGCTCGTCCTGGCCGCGCAGTACGGCTCGCTGACCGACCCAGTCGCCGTGGTCATCGCCATGCCCACGGCCATCCTCGGCGCCGTCATCGGCTGCTTCTTTATGGGCGAGGCCGTCAGCATCTACACCCAGATCGGCATCATCCTCCTTCTGGGCCTCTCGGCCAAGAACGCCATCCTCATCGTGGAATACGCCATGGACTACCGCCGCGGCGGCATGCCCATACGTCAGGCCGCCGCGGACGCTGGCCGTGTCCGCTTCCGGCCCATCATGATGACGGCACTGGCCTTCGTGTTCGGCGTTATGCCCATGCTATTCGCAAGCGGCGCGGGCGCCGCCTCGCAGAAAGCCCTCGGCGCCGCCGTAGTATTCGGCATGCTCATCAACGCCGTAGTCGGCACCCTCTTCGTTCCCAACTTCTGGGAACTCCTGCAGCGTTTCGGCGAGAAACACCTCGCCGGCTTCTTCAACGCCTCCTCCGGCCAAACCGCCCAATCCACCCCGACGCAGGCGCCATCCGCGGAACAGCCATCGCAATCCGGCCACCCTTCGCAAGCAGAAACGACACCTACTTCGGAACAGACCCCAAAATCCGAATAACAAGCATCTTAACGATAGGCTGCATCTCCAAGGGGCCGCGCCGTAAACACAATGAAGTGACCCCAAAAAGTTGGACAGATTATTAACTATCTTGATTGAGAAAGAGT
>CALKRW010000058.1 GCA_937989585.1 uncultured Porphyromonadaceae bacterium
TTTTCAAGCTGCCGATTCGTCTTTTTTAGGCCATTCCTTATCCCGAACTCACGTTGATATATTTATCTTATTCTCTATTTGGTAACTCAAATGTTCTTTAGGGTTTATATATTGCACTGTTTCATTTTCAATTTCCCTATTTATGACTTTTATCCAATAATTTTCAATTTCTTGCCAATTACCATATACATCTTGACGCCCTTGATTTTTAATTGTGTCAAGACCATCTTCTTTTATATAACATCCAAATATTTGCTTATCTCCTTGTGGTTTTCCGGATTCGAATATGAAAATTGAAGTATTTACACCATCAAATGTTCGTTCCGGAAGTTTTATTATTTGTAATAATCTATGCCTTGATAGTATATTTCTTACTCGTCTTACTTGGTTTTTCTTTTCCAATTTTTTATCAGGCAAAATAAATGCGCATAAATGATGTAACGTTTTATCTCTATCTGCTACGGCATTCAAGACATTAAGCACAATGTCTAAACAACCATATTTACTTTCAAAGGGTGGATTCATCAATACTTTTGTAATATTTTTACTTTTAATCCACTCGTATGCTTCTCCATATCTCGAATCTAAATGTTCAATATTTGTTTTTCCATCTTTATGAATTAACATATTCGCACATGCAAGAGCATAAATTTCCATATCTTTCTCAATTCCATATAGTTGTAACTTTTTAATCTCTTTGGCTTTTTTAACACGTTCACCTCCTGCTTCTTTTATCATATTGCACATCGACTTTACAAGAAATGTGCCAGAGCCACAAGCAGCATCTAAAATGATATCATTTTTACAAACATCAATTATCCTGTACATTAAAGATGCAATATGATCAGGTGTAAATACTTGTCCAGATTCTGATTTTCCTTTATAACGATTAAACTCATTAAAGAAAATAGCCATAACATCTTCTCCATTCCAATATGAAGATTCAAAATCATTTGCTATTTCATCTACTTTTTCAACAAACGTTAATATGGCCTTAGGGTTATTTGGAGTTTCTGCATTTATAGCATCGAATCTTTCAATAAGATACTTAAGTTTATTACTAACCTTAATGTCATCGCTTAATATATGTTTTAATTTGTCTTTTATGGTAAATCTTAAAACATCATATGTCATATCCTTAGTTATTACGGCTCCATATCTTTTTGCAACTAATGCAGACGCCGTAAAAATCATTCTGTGATATAGATTCTTTAATGTAAGTCCGAAATGAAGTGCATCATTTATGCATTTTGTGGCTTGATAAATCTTTTGTTTATTAATCGTATTCTTATCAAAAAGACTTAGATAATATTCTTTATTTTGTAGTCTATATTCTCCTAAAATTTGTACACAATTTTTATATACGATTATATCATAGCCATTAAAAAGGATACCTATAACTTTCTTGTATTTTGATGTTACAATACGACAATTTTTTAATAATTCTTCTTTTTCTTTTGCTCCAAAATTTACATTACTGTTCTTACATTCAAGTATAATGGCAGGAGAGTTTTTGTCATTAGGCAGATACCACCCATCAGGTTTATCTTTTATACCGGGAAATCCTAATTGATTAAATGTTGTTACTTGGCCTGTTCCCGACTTTATTCCACGCTCTTTTATGTGTAAGCCCAATGTTTCGCTGGAATTTCTTCTTACTTCATCTTCGGTGAGATAGCATTTACCCCCCCCCAATTGTAAATTATTGATAATCATAATATTATATTATGGCGCTAAGAATTTTATAAGTAATGCAAACAATTCGTTATTATTTCTTTAGATTAAAAGAATAAAAAAAACTCATTAAAGTAATTCTCATTTACATAACCTAAACATTATGGATGACACCATACATGCGCTTCAATAATACTCAGAAAAATATTATGTGCTAGGGGTATTTCCATCTACGAGCAAGAAAACTAATGTATGGTTTATCATCAACCGCACAAATTTACAAAAAAACAAAACAGTACATATTGAAATCTCCAAACTATTTTTTTATAATTAAAGCATTTTAGGAAGGCAATATGCACACGACCGCCTAGGTGAATCGGTTTGGCATGTTTACTGCTGGTGGTTTTGGCTACGGATGGGGTGCGGGGGATTAATGATTAGCCGGACTTTAATAAGACCGGCTACTATTGGCGTTGACTCAAACGGAAGTTGAAACTGGTGGACGTTCAACTCGTGAGGCACACGCACGGGTTCAAATTCGAGGCTCCGGACGGAAAACAACGAATAGCTGATGTGCTCAATAGCGATGGAGTGGTTCTTCTCGCCAAGCATGCTCCCAATAACATTTAAGGCATTGATTACTCCCATTATTCCTATTCCTCCCATGAATTTTCGGGATGCTCGCTATTCTCGGGAGTTTCGTGATCTCGGGATGCTCGGGAGTCTCGCGATGGTCGGGATTATCGGGACACAAGACGAGGGTGATGGTCCAAGTATTGCTAAAAAGGACAAGGCCTGTCGGTGGGGACAGGCCTTGGGTAGATTATTTTATGTTGGGGACGGGGATTAGACGGGAGAAAGTCTAATGGAGAAAGGGATTAGGTGCGGTGGGTATTAGGCAGGGATGGGATTGGCGGGTATTAGGCGGGGTAGGCCTCGAGTGGAGGGAGATTAGGCGGGGGTGCGGCCGGGGTAGGCTTCGAGGGCGTGGCGGAGGACTTCCATGGCTTTGCCGAGTTCCTCGCGCTTGAGTACGTAGGCCATGCGGACCTGGTTCTTGCCGAGTTCGGGATTGGAATAGAAGCCTGAGCCGGGAGCCATGAATATAGTCTGCCCTTCGTACTCGAACTCCTCGAGACACCACCGGCAGAATTTGTCGGCGTCATCGACCGGAAGTTTCACCAGGGTGTAGAACGCTCCCATGGGTATGGGCGAATAGCAGCCGGGGATTTTGTTGATCTGGTCGATAAGATACTTGCGGCGCTCGACATACTCATTATATGTGGCAAGCATATATTCGGGAGGGGTGTCTATCGAGGCCTCGGCGACAATCTGTCCCAGCAGTGGAGGGCTAAGACGTGCCTGACAGAATTTCATCACGCTCTCCTTCAGTTCCCGGTGCTTCGTAATCAGGGCGCCGATACGGATACCGCACTCGTTGTAACGCTTCGATACGGAGTCAATCAATACAACCTTGTCCTCGATGCCGGGAAGGTGGAAAGCCGAGATATAGGGCGCGCCGGTGTAGCAGAACTCACGGTAGACCTCGTCGGAGAACAGGAAGAGGTCGTGCTTGAGGACAAGGTCGCGAATCTGCAGCATCTCCTTCATTGTGTAAAGGTATCCCGTGGGGTTGTTGGGATTGCAGATTAGTATGCCCTTGGTGCGGGGCGTGATGAGTTTCTCGAATTCCTCGACGGGCGGCAATTCGAATCCGTCATCGATTGACGAAGGTATGGTGATAATCTTGACACCGGCACTGACCGCGAAAGCCATATAGTTGGCGTAGGCAGGCTCGGGGACGATAATCTCGTCGCCCGGGTCGAGACTTGCCATGAAGGCGAACAGCACAGCCTCCGAGCCTCCGGCGGTCACTATGATATCGTCGACATCGACCTCGATATTGAAGCGGTGATAGTATTCCTTTAGTTTCTTGCGAAGCGACAGCAGGCCCTCCGACGGGCTGTATTCCAGGACCTTGCGGTCGATATTGTGCAGAGCCTCGATAGCCGCCGGAGGGGTCGGAACATCAGGCTGACCGATATTCAGGCGATAGACCTTGAGACCGCGCTGGATAGCCTTGTTAGCGAGAGGGAACAGCCGTCGGATGGGAGAGGCAGGCATCTCCTGCCCGCGCTTTGATACTGTTGGCATATTTCTTGAATAAATAAAATGGTTATATACTTAAACAAGGGATTAAAAAGAAAGCAAGCCACAGGTGAGAAAAGAAAATCCTATGAAAGGAACAAGTGAAATCATATGTGGAACAATTGCAATCTTAATTTAAAACAATCCTTTCCGAATTTTGACGGGACAAAGGTACAAAATAATTACGCACCATAGCGTATATCACATATAAAGATACAGTAATGAGAGCAATAAAAAGTTGTAAGCACTTAAATTCACGCTTAAGTTCCGTCAGATTACACCCCATTAGCCGTCAATTTTTACCCCTTCTTGCTGTGAGGCCATATTAATTTTGCACCGACGAAATCTTTTATTATTTACCTAAATACCAAATTCATGAGAACAATCAAGCAATGGATGCTGCTCATCGCGCTTGCGCTGTGCCTGCCAATGTCATCATGGGCACAGGTGCTGTACACCTGCGGCGACAGCACGATGGCGAACTACGCCACCGACGGTTCCACGCCGACCCGCGGCTGGGGACAGTACTTCGGCGCGTTCTTCAAGCCGGGACTCACCGTAAAGAATTACGGCAAGGGCGGCATGGACGTGCAGGGCTTCGTCTCTAACCAGGCCTACTGGCCTACCATCAAGAAAAACCTCAAGCCCGGCGACTACGTCCTGCTCCAGTTCGCCCACAACGACGAGAAGAACGGCGGCATGGACGGAAACCAACTCTACGAGTATTACCTCGCCAAAGGCGACACCGAGGCCGCAGCCGCAGTCGACAAACGCGGCTCGATTCCCCACGACACCTATGTAAAGACGCTCCGCATGCTCGTGAGCGAAATCCGTGCCGCAGGCGCGACCCCCCTGTTCGCATCGTCAATCTGCCGCATGTACTTCGCAGGCAATGACATACGCCGCAACGGACGCCACGACCTAGGCGACAACTTCGACGTGCTGACCGCCGACGGTCCTAAAAAAGGCAACTCGGTTCCCGCCGATGACCACTCGATGGACTACACATACCAGATGCAGCAACTCGCAAAGGAACTTGACGTACCCTTCATCGACATGATGCAGTCCACACGCGAACTCTATCTGCTCTACGGCGATGAGCGCTGCCACTCGATACTCGGAGACGGCGCAGGCTCGACCCACCTGAGCGTCGCAGGCGCAGCCCTGATTGCCCGCCAGGCTGCCGAACTCATGCAGAAACAGGGTATCCTCGCCGACTATATCAGCCTCAGCGACGCCGAACTTTCGGCAAGCCCCTCCGAAGGCAATCTCGGCGAAGCCTATGTCGGCAACGTCCTCACAAAGGAATTCACCCTCACCGGTTTCGGACTCAGCCCCGAGGCCGGAGCCGTGACCATCACATCGAACTCTGACGCCTTTGTCCTTTCGACCGACAAATCCCGCTGGGAAAGCAGCGTGAGCCTCCCCTACACCGGCGGAACGCTCGTAGGCACATTCTACGTCAAGGCATCGCTTAAGAACCCCGGCGAACTTTCGTCTACCCTCACCGCCTCATCATCGAACTCATCGCTCGAGATTCCCGTCTCGGCGACCGCCGTCGCCATTCCCGGCAGCGGAGCCGTCAGCGTCAACTGGCCTCTCGCTACTAACAACGAATATACCCTTGACGGCGAGACAACAGTGCTCCCCATGGAACTGAAAGGACTCAAGGTAGCAGGTTACGACAACGGCATCCTGCTTCAGCCACAGAACGGCGCTTGGCCCGACGGCGACATCGACGAATCGCCCGACCGGTATGTCGAGTTCGGCATCACAGCCCCGGCAGACAAGGCTCTGCAGGTAAACCGCCTTGCCATGATGATCGGCGCCACCGGCACCGACCTCATGCAGTGCCACGTCACATACTCCACCGAGGAAGGCTATGGCAATCCCACAACCTTCTACTCGCCCAACACAATGAAGGACGGCGAGATGGTCCAGGCCCTCACCGAGGCGCTGACAAACCTCAAGGCCGGCCAGACACTGCGCATGCGCGTCTACCCCTGGACCAAATCCAAGGCCGAGAACGCAAGCCTGCGCCTGCAGAACGTAAGCATCGGCGGCTATGCCGAAAGCACTTCGACTCCGGCAACCCTTACTTGGCCCCTTGACAAAGGCAAGGACAATCCCTCTTCAGCCGACACGCAGAGCGACGCCTTCACATTCACGACCTACAGCGTAGGCTCCGACCTGGTCGTAACCGGAACCGGCAAACCCTCCGACCGCACAGGCACAATGTATCAACCGCTTGTGAACAACCAGAACGGCTACACCGACGCCGCCTCCCTAATATTCCAGGTACGCCCCAAGAAAGGCCTAACCTTTCAACTTAAGAAAGTCTCGTTCTACGGAACAAAGAACGGCACCAGCGGCGGCCTTCTCAACGCCGTCGTAGATGTTGACGGTGATGTCCGTGAACTCGGCAAGGACCTCGCTCTAATTCGCAACAACGACAACGCAAACGGCAATCAGGCCTACTTTGAGTTTCCAGTCGACGGTGTCGTAGTCTACGACAACACCCTAACCTTCAAGATAGGCATCTCAAAACTCGGCAATACCAAAACCGTCACAATCCATGACGTAGTACTCGAGGGCGAGATCTCCGGCAAGGAAATCGCCGTTCCCGTGTTCACAATCACCGCCGTACCCTCCGACCCCGAGGCCGGTGCGGTCACCATTGTTCCCAACACCTCCAAGATCAGCGAGGGAACACCTGTCAGCGTCTCCGCATCCGAGAACTTCGGCTACCATTTCATCGAATGGACAGCCGGCGGCAAAACCGTCTCGACAGACAATCCCTACGAATTCAGCGCATCGGCCGACCTCGCCCTCGTGGCAAAATACAAAAAGGTCAACACCTACCCCATGGAACTGAGCGTTCTCGGCGGTGCCAATGACTATAAGGTCTCGGTAAGCCCCGAAGGACACCTAATCGACGGCGTGCGCTACTACGAGGAAGGCACAGACGTGGTGCTTACCGCATCGAACAACCGCATCCTCACCTTCACAAACTGGGAAGACAACACCACCGACTGCAAGCGTCAGGTGAAAATGGACGGTCCGAAGGACATCGTTGCCAACTATTCAGCCGAAGACTATATCGTAGGCTGGGACCTGTACTATGACAATCCCGCCGGTGACCGCGCCGCCGACTACAAGGCCGAAAGCGACAACACCGGGCTGCTCTCGCTGATGAACGAAAGCGGCAAGACCACGACATGGCTGGCACACGGAATCACCAGAGGTCTTGAGAACGGACGTCCCGCAGCCCGCGTGTGGAAAGACCGCTCAGACAAGAACTACTTCCAGATTCAGTTCTCCGCCCGCGAATACAGCAACCTTAAGGTGAGCTCCGCACTCTCCTACAGTTACAATACATACAGCCGCTTCTTCATACAGTACAGCACCGACGGCAAGGAATTCACCACATTCGGCGAAATCACACCGTCAAACCGCTCATGGAACGACGTAGAACTCGCCCTTCCCGCCGAGGCCGACAATGCCGAGCGTGTCTACATCCGCTGGTATCCCGACTGGGAATCGGAACTTGCAGGTAACGAAACCAATCTTGACGGCCTCTGCATCGCTGACATATATGTCCTCGCCGACCGCGCAAGTACGAGCGATGATACAGCCCCCGTGCTGACAGCGGCAATTCCCGCCAACGGTTCCGAAGGAGCCTCGGTGAACGGCTCGATTGTCCTCTCCTTCGATGAGAAAATCATCGCAGGCAAAGGCACCGCCAGACTCGACGGCAAGGCACTCGACTATTCCATCGCCGGCAAGAGCGTGGTCTTCCGCTACAACGGCCTGAAATACAACACCGCCTATACCTTCACAATGCCCGAAGGCGTAGTCACAGACCGCAACGGCAATGCCGCCCCCGCCGTCACGCTGAACTTCACGACCATGGAGCGCACGCAGCCCGAGGCACGTCTGTTCGACGCAATCGTGGCACAGGACGGCAGCGGTGACTACACTACCGTTCAGGCCGCAATCGATGCCGCTCCCTCCAACCGCATCAAACCCTGGCTCATCTTTGTCAAGAACGGCAATTACAAAGAGCATGTAGACGTTCCGGCGACAAAGCCATTCCTGCACTTCATCGGCCAGGACCGCGACAAGACCGTCATACTTGACGACCTCCTCTGCGGCGGCGACAACGCCCTGCACGTAAGCGTGGGCGCGACTGTAGTAGTGAACTCCAACGACTGCTTCTTCGAGAACATCACCCTCGAGAACTCGTGGGGCCATGAGAAACAGCAGGGGCCTCAGGCGCTCGCCCTCAACACAATAGGCGACCGCACCATCTTCAACAACGTAGCCATGCTGTCGTATCAGGACACATGGATCACACCCAGCAACCAGTCCTACCGCGCATACGTCCACAACTCACTCATCGAGGGTGCCGTCGACTTCATCTACAACGGCGGTGACGTATATATCGACAACACTACCCTGCTCATCAACCGCGAATCCGGCGGCTACATCGTAGCGCCCTATCACACCGAAGCCACCAAGTGGGGCTATGTCTTCCGCGACTGCGAGATTACAGCCCCCGGCGATCCTTCCAAGACAACCGTCTGGCTGGGCCGTCCCTGGCACGGCTCGCCCAAGACCGTCTTCCTGAATACCCGCGCACTCGTCAACATTCCAGCATCAGGCTGGTACGAGACCATGGGCGGACTCCCCGTGCTCTGGGCAGACTGGAACACAGTGGACGCAAATGGCAATCCCATCGACCTGTCACAACGCCGCGATACATATTATATCGAGGACCGCGAGACACACGAGCGCACGTATGGCACAGCAAAGAACTTCCTGACCGATGAGGAAGCGTCAGAATACACAATCTCCAATGTCCTTACAGGCAGCGACAACTGGCAGCCTGCAATCAAGGTCGAGGCCTGTGACAAGCCCATCGCAACGTATGAAAGCGGAATGCTCACATGGGATGCTGTCCCGTATGCAATATGCTATCTGGTGACCGACGGAGACAAATTTGTCGGTTTCACTACCGAGACATCCATGGCTGTCACCGGCGAAAATCTGACAGTCCAGGCCGTCAACGAATTCGGCGGCCTGTCCGAGAAAGCCCATCCAGGGACATCAGGTGCAGAAAGTATCGTTTCCGACAAGAGCGACATGGTAATCACCGCAGTGTATGACCTGAGCGGACGCCGTCTGACCACACCCGTTCCCGGAATCAACATCATCCACTACACCGATGCCAGCGGCATGCCTCATGTCGTAAAGCAGATTGTAAAATAAAGGTTTATATTGTTTATCCAATGCAGCAATGGGGTGCGGTTTCGACCGCACCCTATTGTTTTATCTCGATGTACCACAAACACCTGCATGGAAGATGGTTATGGTTAACTCTACTATCCTTCATATCGAGAGGTATGAAAAGTGTTTACGAAGGGGGATGGAGAGACTCCCTGCCCTGCCATAGCACGGGCGTATCATAAGGATGTATCATATAAAGGTTTATTAAAAGATTATTTGATAAGGTTTAAGTTGAAAATCAGGGCCCTGAATGGTGTGAATGCGTTCGGCTGTCGGTTGGGTATGGGTGACCGGATGGACCAGGGTGGGTGATTGGTTTTCCGAGACCGGGAGTTCCGGGCGGCGCTAAGAATCGCGCCTGTACAAGGGAATTGAAAAGTTAGACAATATGGCTTATGAACACGGCGGTATAATCATAGAATATAACCGCAAAACGGGGTCTTTGTTACCTGGGAACATAGTTGATTAAGAATTATAAAGATTAATACTAAAGGTTTGTACACACAAGGTTTGATTTCACCAATCACCACAGAAACCAATCAGACCTAAACGCTGAGACAAAGGTACGACATCAAAACGGAAGAAACAACACTTAAAGATAATTTTAACCTACATTAACTATAAGTATAAATAGATTGGCATTATTAGCATATGTTATATGTTTGTAAAATAATTGCGATTCATAATACTGAGTATTCAGGATGAATAAGTGCAAACATATTTCTCAGACGAGGAGTAACAGCAGCATTATTAAACCATGAATACAAAATAACTAAAGGAGTAAGTATTGAGGCATTCACACATATATTAAAAAGATTTAAAAATTCATAATTTTTGGGTATTGTCATAACTCGAGAATGCAAATAATTTTGCACTCAAAAATCAAGAAACATGAAAGCAAAAAATTCCATTACGATCATTGCGATGTGTCTGGGTTGTATGACGCCGGTTTATTCGCAGGCCAACAACGAATTATCACGGGCGGCAGTTTTCACCAAGGCCGACAGTCTGGCACTTTCGAAAAGCCAGGCCAAGATATCAGCCTGGGACAGACTGCATGTAGGAGGCTACGGCGAGGTAGCCTTTTCCCGCAATTTTTACAGCGACAACTATCTGAGGTATTCTGAGCCCAGCAAATACAAGGGGGGTCACGGCCGTTTTGATCTGCCGCATGTGGTCATTTATCTAGGGTATGATTTCGGCAAAGGGTGGTCATTCTCGTCGGAGATTGAATTCGAGCACGGAGGCACGGAATCCGCAATAGAGATAGAGACAGAGGAAGCCGGAGAATACGAAAGTGAAATAGAACGTGGCGGAGAAGTAGCACTGGAGCAGTTCTATATCCAGAAAGAATTTCTGCCGCAGTTAAAACTTCGTGCCGGCATGCAGGTTGTTCCCGTTGGAGCCACAAACGCCCATCACGAGCCAAACCAGTTTTTCGGAGTATATCGACCCGAAGGAGAGAACACGATATTCCCATGTACATGGCACGAGGTGTCAATATCGCTGTCCGGCCGCGCAGGCGTCTGGTCATATATGGGCATGTTCCTGCCCGGACTTGATTCAGAACGTTTCGGCAACCAAAGCTGGATTCATGACGGATCGGCGTCACCGTTTGAGTTTAAAATCGCCAACAACTATGCATTTGCCGGAAGAATCGACAATTACAGCGTCAGGGGGCTTCGCATGGGCATAAGCGGGTACATAGGCAATTCCTTCAGGAACACGCTCTATCCCACAGAGTCGGAGAAAAACAAAGGTATTCACGGTACAGTATCCATATTATCATTTGATTTCAAATATGAAGGCCACGGTTTTCTCGCACGAGGCAATTTTGACTGGGGACATCTGAGCGACGCGGCCCATATAAGCAAATTCAACATCTCCATGTCGAAGAACTCGACATCAAAACGACAGGAAGTCGCGTCAGACGCAATCATCGCCGGTGTAGAAGCGGGATACAATATATTCACTCTGATTCCCAAGATGAGACTTTCGGAGCAGAAATTCTATATTTTCGGAAGATATGACTATCTCGACTCAATGGCCAAGATGGAGAGCGGAACATCACTGGAATGGTGCAAGAGGCATAAAATCTCAGCCGGCATCAACTGGATGCCCATGCCGCAGATAATAGTCAAGGGAGACTACACCTACGGCATCCTGGACAAGAAATACAATAACGAACCATCAATAAACCTCGGCATAGCCTATGTAGGGTGGTTCAAATAATAATCCAAACAACCAAACCCAATATCAAGTTTATGAAAATTTCAAAAATCATCATGATGGGACTTTCGGTCATGCTTATGACAAGCTGTTCAGACAACGATGAACCGAATACCCCAGGAGAACTCTCGCAGAAAGAGCAAAAACTGAAATCAGCGACAGCCGATTACGTTGAGCATACCGTACTCCCGACATATTCGGCAATGGCGAATGCGTCAATACGCATGCGCGACCTGTGCCATACCATACAGACCAAGCACACTGCTGGCACACTGACAACAAATGACATCAAGGCCGCCGGGGAAGCCTGGAAAGAAGCCCGCAAAAACTGGGAACTATCGGAAGCCTTCCTTTTCGGACCGGCAGCCAACCACAACATCGACCCCCACATCGATTCATGGCCTCTTGACAAAGCCGCGATGGACAACCTGCTCAGACAAATCCGGAACGGAAACCAATGGTCACTTGAGAACAACGGCGGTTATGGCCTCATCGGCTTCCACGCCGTAGAGTATATGCTGTTCGAACTGAGCGGAGATGAAAACACCTCCCTGGTACATTCGACCAATTATACTCCAGAGGAACTGGAATATCTTGTAGCGGTCGCCGATGACCTGTGTCAGCAATGCGTCTGCCTCGAAGCCTGCTGGGCAGGCTCAGAGAACGTATCCAAAGAGAAACAGGAGATACTCGAGGAAGCAGAACTGGACTACGGAGAGAATTACGGATGGGAAATGATGAATGCCGGACAAGCCGGATCGCGTTTCAAGACCTATCAGGAAGCCGCCGAAGAAATAATCCAGGGCTGCATCGACATAGCCGATGAAGTTGGCAATACGAAAATCGGCCGTCCACACATCGGTTCCTCACAGGAAGATAAAAATTACATCGAATCGCCTTACTCCCTCAACTCAATAGAGGACTTTGCCGACAATATCAGATCGATAAGAAACGCATATCTGGGCAGCCAATCCAATGATGCATCGCTAAGCGATTACATCAAGTCAATCAGTCCGGAGACAGACACCGCCGTAAGAAATGCCATAAACAACGCCATCACAACCATAGAAGCGATTCCCGAGCCGTTCGCAAAAAATGCCACCGGCACTCTGGCAGAAAGCGCAATGAAGGCAGCCGGAGAAATCCTTGTCGAGGCACTGGAGAACGCAAATTCAGTAATCACCCGCAATTAAGCACCTGAAAAAACTCAGTTTATAATACATGAGGTTACCGCAATATCACAGCGAGTAAACCATCAATAAAAATGAAGATGAAAAAAACGACCAAATACATGAGGCTCGCTTTCATTCCATGCATAACTTTTGTTCTGTCATCATGTTCTGATGATGAAATAAAGGACGAACCCATTCCGGACGATAAAATTCTTCCGGAATGGTTTTATGCAGGCGGCGAACTCGGCACAACACTGTTAAGCACAAGCAACGCCTTCGAACAGCCTGCCCCGGCTGTAGAACGACAGGGACTGTACCAATCATTCAAAAACGGAGAGGCGCTGTTTGAAAAACCATTCATGGCTAACCAAAGCGGCGTCCGTTCGGGTCTCGGTCCGGTATACATCAGGACATCATGTGTGCACTGTCATCCCAATTACGGGCATGGCACAAGAGTGCCGGAAGGGAATTTCAATACGAACGACATCGGCAACGGATGTCTCCTGGTGGTGTATGATCCGGCAACAGAAGGATATGTGTCATGGCTGGCCGGAATGCCACAGAGCCACGCAGTGGCACCGTTCAAGGCGCCGCTTGACGAATCCAAAATCAAGGTGAAATGGATAGATGCCACCGATGAGTGGAACAACCGTTTTGATGACGGAGAACAGTATTCCCTTCAATACCCGGAAGTAAGCATGCCACGGGAGGCCATCTATGTAGTCAACCAGGGTTATCAACTGCCGGGCGACTACGCGGTAAAGTTAGAATCGACAATCGGAATATATGGCACGGGACTTATAGATGCCATAACAGAAGAGGACATACTGGCCCAGTACAGGAAGGAAGATTCGGACGGTCTCCTGCCAAACGGCCTGAACCCGACATTCTACAGCAACGGAAACTGGAACTCGATGTATTCCAACTCGCTGCAAGGAGACGGGACCAAATATGTACGCCGGTTTACGTACGCGCTTTCGCGCGGTCCGCTACAGGATGCCGCCGGAGCAAATGCCATCTGGAACATCACCAACGTGACACGGTCGGACCGGAGATACCATTATCTTGACGCCGCCGGAACATATGTAAAATATTCTTCAGAAGACCCTGAGGTCCAGGCGGGTTTTGATGATTACATAGCGCGAATAGACCCTGACAAAAAACATTCTTCCTACTGGGAAGGCAGCATGAAGGAGCGCATCACGGCGTATCTCACCGACAAGAATCTGGATGTGGAGATGAGTGACGACGAGTATACCGATCTTATGGTATGGCACCGCGGACTTGCAGTACCGGCAGTGAGGGATATCGATGATCCAGATGTACAGAAAGGCAAGAAACTATTCAGCGAGATAGGGTGTGACTACTGCCACCGCCCCAGCTGGACAACTGGCCCAGACAATGTGGCCGACCCAAACAAGTTCTTCAAAGGCAGCGAACTTCCCCGTTTCCCGAACCAGAAGATATGGCCATATACAGACATGGTTCAGCACAAACTCCACATGGCAAACGACATCCGCGGAGGATGGTGCCGTACGACACCACTATGGGGCCGCGGGCTTCATAAGAAAGTCACCGGCAGTCCGACAGCCGACCGCCTGCATGACTGCAGGGCACGCACTACGCTGGAGGCCATCATGTGGCACGGCTATTCACCTAAAAGCGACGCGCGCCACAGCATAGAACTGTTCAGAAAACTGCCAAAAGCAGACAGAAATGCCATCATACGTTTCGTAGACGCCATATAACATGTTGCGACAACCATTCACCCTATTAATACATATTGCCTTGGTCATCATAGTGACCGGGGCAATTATCACTCATTACCTGGGCATTCAGGGCGAACTGACTCTACACGAAGGCGAGAATGCGGTTACGGCCTTCAGTAAAACATCGGGACCAGGTGACGGCAAACTGCCGTTCGGGGTTGTGCTGGAATCGGCAGACATCGATTTCTATCCCGGCACGAGCACTCCGATGGATTTCTCCAGTCACCTGAGAATCGACGGTAAGCCTGTGACGGTTTCCATGAACAATGTGGCTAAAATCGACGGATGGAGGTTCTATCAGTCAGGAATCAGTCCGGACTCGAGCCGACTGTCAATCAGTTACGATCCATGGGGAACAGGAATATCATACCTGGGCTATGCGTTACTGTTCATCGGAATGGCCGGATTCTTTTTCCAGCGTAAAACGCCATGGCGGTGCCTGACAAGAGCGTCTTCCAAGGCAATTCCCATAATACTGATGTTTACGGCCATCAATGCCAATGCCGCGGAGACTTCTCCGTTGCCCTGCATGCAACGCCCTCTGGCAGAGAATCTGGGCAAAGTATATGTGTACTGGAACGACAGAATATGTCCGCTCCAGACCATGGCCAAAGATGTAAGCCTGAAACTGTATGGCTCAGAGTCCTACAGGGGCCTGACCCCGGAACAAGTCCTGTCCGGATGGCTCTTCTATTTCGACACCTGGGAACGTGATTACCTCGCAGGACATCCAGGAACAGGCAGTAATGCCAAAGAGAAGAAACTCCATAACGAGCGAAGTGGCCTTATCCACTGGATAGGAACTGGAGAGGCGTTCAAAATATACCCATACCGCTCAGCCGACGGGCATATGGAGTGGCTTTCGCTTACGGGCAGACGACCGTCCAAAATGAGTCTTGAACAATGGAAATTCATGCAGACCACGATGCCCGGAATCAAAAGCCTTCTGCTCGAAGGGCGCAATATCGATGCAAACACGGCCATAGGGAAACTGATTGAAGGCCAGATGAGATATGCCGGCACAGACAATCTGCCTTCGGCCGCAAGGATTCAGGGCGAACGAATCTACAACAGTTATGCAAGCCTGACCTGGCCTGCGGTCCTATCGCTTATTATCGGACTATTTTACTTATATATAGCCATCAAAGGGCTAAGGATAAGAAAAAGCATAATGACCGGCGCAAACGTAATTGTGATTATGATCATGTCATACATTATCCTTATAATGGGAGTGTTGTGGTGGATAGGAGATCATGTTCCGCTGTCAAACGGTCCGGAGATGATGCTGTTCATGGGTCTCTTCTCCCTGATATGTTCCTCGGCAGTAAAAAACAGAATACTGAAGGGGTCGTTTACCATTGTCGCATCAATGACAATGTTTGTAGGTCTGATGGGGGGAAGTACGCCACGCATAGGCATGCTGATGCCTGTTCTGTCAAGTCCCCTTCTGTCGATTCATGTGATGCTGGTGATGACGTCGTATGTGTTTTTCATGATAATGGCAATCCTCGCGGCAATAGGACTTGTGTCCAGAAACAGTGATAATGTCAACTCCCTGTTGAGAATCAACCGGATTATTCTTGTACCGGCAGTATTTCTTCTGGCGGCGGGAATATTCGCCGGAGCGATCTGGGCCAACCAGTCGTGGGGAAGATACTGGGGCTGGGACCCCAAAGAGACTTGCGCACTCGTAATGCTCATCATATATTCCATCCCTGTCCACTGGGGAAGCAAAAGGTTAAAGACATTCAGGAATCCCAAAGTATTCCAGTGGTATGTACTGATTGCAGTGCTGACTGTGGCCTTTACTTATTTTGGCGCCAATTACTTTCTTTCGGGACTGCACTCCTATGCATGAGTAAACGGAAAAACGCTAAAACGGCAAAGACAAAATATGCTGAGGGGCGGCATCGGTGATGTCGCCCCTCAGTGCTAAGAGAGTATGGAATTCAAAAGCGTGCTTTATAATGTAGATGCAAAGGAATTCACTAGCTGTGTTTCAAGGAGAAAATTTCCGTAATAAGAATCAACCTTTATGCTTCGTAAGAAGCATCATCAGTTCTGGAGGGTGAAGGAAACGGGAAGGTTGTACTTCACACGCACAGGCTGACCGTTGTTACGGCCGGGAGTCCACTTAGGCATCTTCTTCACAGCGCGTACAGCCTCGGCATCGAGTGCGGGGTGTTTCTTACGAACCACCTGTACGTTGGTGATAGAGCCGTCTTTCTCGACGACGAATGCAACGATGACCTTGCCCGAAACGCCTTCCTCGGAAGCGGCAGCGGGATAGACGATGTTGCTGCCGAGCCATTTGTAGAGTGCAGCGTCACCACCGGGGAAGGAGGGCTTCTGCTCTACCATGGCCATATCCATGATGGCCTCAGGCTTGGGTTTCTCTTCGACCTTGGGAGCCTCAACGACAACGTCCTTGATGACCTCGACCTTGTTGAGGTCCTCGGTACCCTGTACATCCTGGGCGCCGAACTGACGTGTATCGTCAAGTTTCTCGTCGGTGTTCTTGATCTCCTTGTCCTTGTCGACCTCAACAACGAGGTTGAGTTCGGTAACGGCCTGCGAAGCGGCAGTCTCTTCCTGAGGAACTTCCTCGGGTTCGGGCTGCTCGAACTCCTGGAATTCCTCCTCTTCGGCTTCTTCTTCGACAGACTCAACGTTAACGGCCTGCTGGCCGGCGTTAGCATTGGTGTCTTCCTCGGCGCTCTTGAATACGCCGGTGATCCAAAGGATAAGGAATGCGAGGACTACAGCGAGGACGCCGAGAACGACCACGATAGCGAAAGTATGACGTCTGGGAGAGTCGCTGCGGAGGGTATATGCGCCAAATTCTTTGTTCTTGCCTTCGAAGACAAGGTCGCGCCATTCTTTTGATGAAAGATCTACGTCTTTTGCCATTTTTCTTTGAGATTCTAGGGGTTAAACAATAGAACTTTTATCACTTGGCCTTACGGACATCGGGACGGATGATCTGGTTGCCGGTGGCAGCCTGATACTTCTCGAGGAGAAGGGTGTCCTGATGCTTGGTTGTCTCGATGGAGTACTTAGTAATCTGGTTGAGATTGAGTTCGTCAATCGCGTATACCAGAGCCTCGTATGTAACGTTGGGGCCGGGCTTGATAATCACGACGGGGTGAGCGAGGTTTTCGTCGGTAGCGTTGGCCTTGGCCTGCTCGTCGAACTGCTCCTTGGTGATTTTCTTGTCACGGTAGTCGATCTTCAACTGGTCATATTTCTGCATAACATCCTTATGACGGTTGTAGAGAAGTTTGCGAATACCCTGACGGCCTTCGTTATTGTTGTCAAGGAAGTGTTCGGTGCCTTCGATAACAGTGTTGGGATCGTCGGGCGAGCCGGAATAATAGTAGATATTATGTACGGCGTTGCCATTCTCGTCAACAACAATCTTATTGTTGGCATCGTACTGCGTATCGAGAATCAGAGTGACGGCCTGCTTAACGTCGGCCTGGTTCTGCTGGTCTTTCTCGATTTTGTCATTGTTCGAGGGAAGAAGGATCTGTAGCGTCTGAGACTTCAACATGGTTGTACAGAGCATGAAGAAGGTGATCAGAAGCATGTTCATATCGACCATGGGAGTAAAGTCAACATGGATAGACTTCTTCTTCTGGGCTCCTTTTTTCTTTTTGCCCTTGTCGGTAGGTTCTATTTGTGCCATTGTTAAACTTTACTGGATTTACTGACCTGCCTCGTTCTTGAGGTTGGTCATAAGAGTGAATTTGTTAAGACTCATGGTCTGGAGGTTGTCGAAAACGCGGTGGACGACCTTGAACGGGGTGTTCTTGTCGGCCTTGACGGAAATCGAGCGGCCCTGCATGAGGTTGTTGTAGAGTATGTCGGCCTCGCGGATTGCCTCGGCCTCCTTGCCTTCCTTGGCGAGTGACTCGATTTTGTCCTCACGACCCTTCTGGGCTACCTGCTTCAGGGCCTGCATCCATACCTGGAAGTCGTTGAGGTTGTGCGAACCGTCCTTGTTGTCGTTGATAGGAATACCGACTTCGGGGTTGTTAAGGTCGGAGAACCATTTTTCGCGAACGGTAGGTTCCATGTCAAGTACCTTATAGAGGTTCCTGAAGGAAACACCGAACATGGTGAGTTTCTTGAAAGCATCCACTTGTGCCTGAGTGGGATTATTCAGTTTGCTCTTTGAATGTTGATCGTTGTAGATGCTGATGGCTCTTTTGAGGACTTCTTCGCGGAGTTTGTCGGAAGAAATCACGGAGTCGCCCTTGAACGAGAGGAAGATGCGGCCTTCAATTACCGTGGGGTCATCGAGTTTGCCGGTTTTGTCTTCCGACGAGACGAGGACAGTCACAAGGTCCTTGGCAGGTACCGCCTCGACCGAAACCGACGACGGGGTAAGTACCGTAGTGGGCTCCTTCTCGAGGAAGGTTGAGGTCAACATGAAGAAAGTAAGCAAAAGAACAGTCACGTCAGACATGGCGGTCATGTCTATGAGGGTGCTTTTCTTTTTGATTTTTACTTTTCCCATATTTACAGTTTATTTATTGTTTCTGAAGATAATTATTAAACCTGTAAATAAGGATTAGTGGGTAGCAGCGAAAGTCTGAACGATTGAGAAACCAATTTCGTCGATAGCGTAAGTGAGGTTATCGATCTTGTTGGTGTAGTAGTTGTAGAAGATAACAGCGAATGCACCGGTAGCAATACCGAAGGCAGTGTTAACAAGAGCCTCGGAAATACCGACGGAGAGTTCCATCGAGTCAACAGAGCCACCACCAGCACCGAGGGCCTGGAAGGACTTAATCATACCGAGAACGGTACCGAGCAGACCGACGAGAGTACCGAGGGTAGTCATTGTAGCAACAATGGGGAGGTTCTGCTGGAGAGCGGGCATCTCGAGAGCGGTAGCCTCTTCAACTTCCTTCTGGAGGGTAGTGATCTTCTGTTCCTTGGTGAGGACGGTGTTCTGGTCCATCTCGCGATAGCGAACGAGAGCGGCAGCAACAACAGCGGCAACAGAACCCTTCTGCTGTTTGCAGAGTTTCTCGGCACCGTCGATGTCGTTCTTCATGAGGCAAGCCTTAACGCCGGCAACGAACTTAGCGATGTTGCCTTTGCCTTTGGCAGCGGAGAGGGCGATACCACGCTCAACAGCGAGGACGATAACAGTGAGGAAGAGGGTCTGGAGGACAGGCACGATGACACCGCCCTTGTAGATGGTACCCCAGATATCAACGGGACCACCGTCTTCATTGAAGTGGAAATCGGCGCCGAACCAGAAGATGAAGAGGCAGATAGCGACGAGTGCACAGATTACAATTACCCAAGCGGCGTTCTTGATGCCGGGGGCGTTAGATTTTTCTTTCTTTACTTTTGCGGCGGGCTTAGCAGCGGGCTTAGCGGCAGCAACATTGGGCTTTTGAGCTTCCATAATTTTTGTTTGATTGAAAAATTTGAAATTTGTTAATGGTTTGTTTATTAGTTATACGTCTCTTTAATAGATTCCAAGCGGGCCGAACCGGCCTGTAGAATCAGTTCTTAGTGTCCAAGGTCTAATGAAGGTAAGTTGAATTGCGATAATTCATGGTCTTCGATTTAGGTGCAAAATTATACTTTGTTTTCTAATCGGCAAAATTTTTTTATACAAAAATCGGGATGCGGCGAGATGTTTGAGCCATTTTAAATATCTTTTATTTTCAAGAGGAGGAGGTTTGGTTAAAAATATTTTATCAAGAAAACACTTTGGCAAAAGAAATTAACATTATATCAAAAACATCTGTTTGAAAATAGAATAATCCGACATCACCCACATCGCCGGACAGCCATTTTTCGCGGGGCAGGGTTGATTACATTTTTTAACAGTTGTTTTATGTGATTGTATAAATTCATTAAATATAAATGTGTAATTTTGCAAGCGGAAAGGTAGGGTCATAACTGATTCACAATTGACACATTGTCATGCCACCTTATGCATCTGCTTGAAATCTATTACCTTAGCAATGGAAATTAAAATAAAACGAGGATTAGACCTCAGGATTGCCGGTGCCATAGAGAATTCAACATCGGTCAGCATCAGCGCGTCAAGAGCGGCGATCTATCCTGAAGACTTCAACGGTTTTGTACCGAAGAGCGAGGTAAAAGCCGGCGACAAGGTTCTGGTCGGCTCCCCTCTTCTTCATGACAAAAAGTATCCGGAGGTAAAACTTACATCTCCGGTCTCGGGAACGATAAGCGAGGTTGTCCGTGGCGACCGCCGAAAGATTATCTGCGTAAAGATTGAGTCCGACCAGAAGAACAATGCCATTACATTTGTCAGGCCACGCCCCGGAGAGACATCACATCTGATAGAACTGCTCAGTCTCAGCGGCCTGCTGGCCATGATCCGCCGCCGTCCCTACGACACGATAGCATTTCCCGACGACACGGTGCGCGATATTTTCATCAGCGCATTCGACAGTTCGCCTCTCGCTCCCGTCGAGGAATACAGCGAAGACGACATCAAGGCAATGGAAACTGCCGTGAAGGAGTTACGCACACTCGCGCACGAACATATATATGTTTCGAGGCGTCCCGAACAGATTCCCGACATAGCCGGGGCAAAAATGATTGATGTCATAGGCCCCCACCCCGCCGGCAACGTCGGCGTGCAGATAGCCAACATCGAACCGGTGAACAAGGGAGAAGTCGTATGGACAATGTCGGGCCACACACTTGTACGCATAGGACGCCTCATCTCCACGGGCCGCGTCGACTGGAGCGCGCATGTGGCGCTCACAGGCAGTGTCGTCACCGAGCCGATGTTTGTCGATACCTTTGCCGGCGCGGAAGTGAAAACCATTGTCGAGGACCGTCTCGAAGACAACGGAGCCGACCGCCGCATCATAAGCGGAAATGTGCTGACCGGAATCAAGGTTGAGGAAGACGGATATCTACGTTACCCCTATTCACATGTCACAGTAATACCGGAAGGCGACGATGTGGACGAGTTCATGGGATGGGCATCGCTATCGCCGTCGAAGATGAGCATCAATCCCTCGTTCCCGGGACATTTCCTGCGCCGTATGTTCAGTCCGGATGCCAGAGTACTCGGCGGCCGACGCGCCATGATCATGTCGGGACTCATCGACAAGGTGCTACCCATGGACATAATGGGCGAATACCTGATAAAGGCCATCAACGCCCGTGACATCGACCGCATGGAGCAACTGGGCATATACGAGGTCGCACCCGAGGACTTCGCTCTTGCAGAATGCATCGACTCGTCGAAAGTCCCCTACCAGCAGATTGTCCGCGAGGGACTCGAATATCTGCGGCAAGAACTGAGCTGACGTCCACCTCCCCTATCCGGGACACCGGGCAAGACCTGTACTGCAAGACCAATCTGACAAACCATTCAAATCACAGCAACCACATCAAAGCATAGATGAAAACTTTGCGAAAACTTATGGACAAAGCGCGTCCGCACTTCGAGACCGGGGGGAAACTTCATGCCCTGAGGTCGGTGTACGACGGCTTTGACACCTTTCTGTTCACGCCACGCAAGACGGCGGGCAAACTCGGGGTCCATGTCCATGACGCCATGGACTCCAAACGCACCATGATAATCGTAGTCATGGCGCTGCTGCCATGCCTGTTCTTCGGCATGTATAACTGCGGCTACCAGCACTGGCTGGCGGCCGGCGAGACAAGCTTCCCGTTCTGGGACCTAATGCTCTACGGCTTTCTGGCGATAGCGCCGACCATCATCGTGACCTATATCGTCGGCCTGGGCATCGAGTTCATTGTAGCGCAGATGCGCGGCGAGGAAATCCAGGAAGGCTTCCTCGTGACAGGACTTATCCTCCCGCTGATTCTCCCCGTCAACACACCTCTGTGGATGACAGCCGTCGCCACTGCCTTCGCCGTAATATTCGCCAAGGAAGTGTTCGGAGGCACGGGATACAATATCTTCAATGTCGCGCTTGTGGCACGCGCATTTCTTTTCTTCGCCTATCCGGCACAGATGTCGGGAGACAATGTGTTCGTCGCCACCGGAAAGATGTTCGGCTTCGGTCCGGCTGTTCCCGACGGCTATACCTGCGCCACGCCGCTCGGCGAAATAGCCCAGGCAACATCGGAGAACCTTGCCCTGACCGGCGCCTCGGGACAGCCCCTGTCCGCGTGGGACGCTTTCGTCGGCCTGATTCCAGGCTCTTTCGGCGAGACATCGGTCATCTGCGTGCTTATCGGGGCCGTCATCCTGCTTTTCTGCCGCATAGCCTCCTGGAGAATAATCGTGTCGGGAATTGCCGGCGCACTTTTCATGGGCTGGATTGCAAATGTCTTCGCCACCCCGACCTATCCCGCAAGCTATCTGTCGGCCGGTGACCAACTGCTTTACGGCGGCTTCGCGTTCGCAATAGCCTTCATGGCTACAGATCCAGTCACCGCCGCAAGGACGAACACCGGAAAAATCATATACGGTTTCCTCATCGGCGTTGTCGCTGTACTAATACGCACATACAACACCGGTTATCCAGAAGGCGCGATGCTCGCCGTACTGCTGATGAACGCCCTCGCCCCCCTCATAGACTACTGTGTGGTTCAGGCAAACATCGGAAGACGCATGTCACGACTAAAAGCCAAGGCATAAGGCCTGTCAAACTCCAAAAGATTTCTGACAACGATGAAAATCAACAAGCAAGGTATAACCTACATATTCATATATATATCGGCGATCATAATTCTGGTAGGAACCGGACTGGCCTTCACGTACATGTCGCTCAAAGACAAACAGCAGGCCAACGCGGATGCCGACAAGATGAAACAGATACTCGCCTCGGTACACATCACGGCGCCGGAAGGCAAGGTCGTCGAGGAATTCGACAAATACATCACGAAAGAATATCTGGTAGACATGGAAGGGAAGACCGTTCCCGGCAAAGCCTTCACGGTGAATGTAGCCGCAGAGAGCAAGAAACCGGCACAGGAACGTGTACTGCCCGTGTACGAGTGCAATCTCGGAGAGAAAGGACTTAAGTACATACTTCCGGTCTACGGCGCAGGCCTCTGGGGTCCGATCTGGGGTTATGTCGCACTTGACGCCGACGGCAGCACAATATACGGCGCCTACTTCTCGCATCAGGGAGAAACGCCAGGTCTGGGGGCAAAAATCGAGGAGCCGGCCTTCAGCGGACAGTTCGACAACAAGCACATGTTCTGCGACTCGAAATTCATACCTGTAACCGTAGTAAAGAAAGGCCAGAAGCCCACAAACGGCGGAGAATACGTCAATGCAGTCTCCGGAGCCACAATCACCTCGAAGGGTGTCGCCGCGATGATGGACAACTGTCTTGCGCCGTACGAGGCATTCCTGACCGCGGCAGCGGCAAAATATTCTTTCACCGGCAACTCCGGCAAAGCCAATGATAAATAAACGGATAACCATAGATCACCATGTCTGAGAAAATATCGAAGAAACAAGTCTTCTTCAATCCACTGTCCAAGGACAACCCCGTCATAGTGCAGGTGCTCGGCATCTGCTCATGCCTGGCCGTGACCGCCAGCCTCGAGCCGGCACTGGTAATGGGCCTGTCAGTAATAGCCGTGCTGGCATTCTCCAATGTGATTATTTCACTCATACGCAACACCATCCCCACATCCATCCGCATAATCGTTCAACTCGTAGTTGTCGCGGCCCTCGTGGTTGTCGTAGACCAATACCTCAAGGCATATGCCTACGATGTCTCACGCCAACTCTCGGTATTCATAGGCCTCATCATCACGAACTGCATACTCATGGGCCGACTCGAGGCCTTCGCGATGTCCAACCGTCCGTGGCCCTCGTTCCTCGACGGCGTCGGCAACGGCATCGGGTATACCATAATCCTTGTCATAGTAGGCTTCTTCCGCGAACTGCTGGGCAGCGGGTCGCTACTAGGCTACCGGGTGATACCACAATGTATATACGATGCCGGATACGAGAACAACGGCCTGATGATTCTTCCTCCGATGGCGCTGATAGTCGTGGCCTGCATCATCTGGGTACACCGTTCAGTCAACAAGGACCTACAGCACGACTAACAAACTAAAAAACTCATTCTCAAAGTGGAAAACTTCAACATACTCATCAGGTCGATATTTGTCGACAACATGATTTTCGCCTACTTTCTGGGCATGTGCTCGTTCCTGGCCGTATCCAAGAACGTGAAGACCGCCTTCGGTCTCGGCATAGCCGTGACTTTCATGCTGGCGGTATCTCTTCCTGTAAACTACCTGCTTGAGACTTATGTCCTCAAGGCCGGCGGACTGGCATGGCTCGGTCCCGAATACGCTGACGTAGACATGAGTTTCCTGTCACTTATAATGTTCATCGCAGTCATCGCGTCAATGACCCAACTCGTAGAGATGGCCGTCGAGAAATTCTCGCCGTCACTCTACGCATCGCTTGGCATTTTCCTGCCGCTGATAGCCGTGAACTGCGCCATCCTTGGCGGCTCGCTGTTCATGGAACAGCGCGACTTTCCAGGAGTCGGCACCGCAATCTGCGCCGGACTCGGCTGGGGCCTCGGGTGGCTCCTCGCCATAGTAGCAATCGCCGCGATACGCGAACGTCTGGCACAGCACTCCCAGATTCCCGCACCACTCCGCGGCATAGGCATCACATTCATCATCACCGCCCTCATGGGCATAGCCTTCATGAGTTTCCTCGGCATAAAGATATGATGCCGACAGCCAACTGACACTGTACATCACCCACCATACACTGTACAACATAAAAATGCATTCGATACTACTTGCCATGAATTCACAGACGGAACTGACAGTCGTCACCACCGTCATCATATTCCTCGCCATAGTGCTTCTGCTTGTCATCATACTGATGGTGGCAAAGCACTTCCTTGTATCCTCGGGCGACGTCACCGTCACAATCAACGGGGAGAAACAACTGAAGATACCCTCAGGGTCGACCCTTCTCGGCGGTCTTGCCGAAAAGGACATCCATCTTGCCTCGGCATGCGGCGGCAAAGGCTCATGCGGCCAGTGCCGAGTCCGCGTCACCGAAGGCGGCGGGGAGATTCTCCCAACCGAGGCCGTACACTTCTCACGCCGCCAGCAGAAGGAAGGCTGGCGCCTGGGCTGTCAGGTCAAGGCGAAAGAAGACCTGCAGATCGAACTGCCGGCATCGGTTCTCGACGTCAAGGAATGGGAATGCGAGGTCATCTCCAACCGCAACGTCGCGACATTCATCAAGGAATTCATCGTGGCTCTGCCCAAGGGCGAACACATGAACTTCGTTCCCGGTTCCTATGCACAGATCCGAATTCCCAAATACCATATGGACTATGCCAAAGACATAGACCGCGAACTCATCGGCGACGAATACCTACCGGCATGGGAAAAATTCGGTCTGTTCGGACTCAAATGCCGCAACGACGAGCCGACAATCCGCGCATACTCGATGGCAAACTATCCCGCCGAAGGCGACCGCATAATGCTGACAGTCCGTATCGCGACACCGCCATTCAAGCCCAAGCCCCAGGTCGGCTTCCAGGACGTGATGCCGGGTATAGCCTCATCGTACATCTTCACGCTGAAACCCGGCGACAAGGTGATGATGTCAGGACCCTACGGAGACTTCTTCCCCAATTTCGACTCGAAGGCCGAGATGATGTGGATAGGCGGCGGCGCGGGCATGGCTCCGCTACGTGCCCAGATAATGCACATGACCAAGACACTGCAAACCAAGGACCGCGTCATGAATTTCTTCTACGGCGCCCGCGCACTCAACGAGGTGTTCTATCTGGAAGATTTCCTGCAACTCGAACGGGAGTTCCCCAACTTCCACTTCCATCTCGCGCTAGACCGTCCCGACCCTGCCGCCGATGCAGCAGGCGTGAAATATACTCCCGGTTTCGTCCATCAGGTCATCCATGACACTTACCTCAAAGACCACGAGGCACCCGAGGACATCGAATACTACATGTGCGGACCAGGCCCGATGAGCAATGCCGTGAACAAGATGCTTGACTCGCTTGGTGTCGACCCGTCCTCAATCCACTATGACAACTTCGGGGCATAAGGTTGTTACCGTACACCCACGACTCCCACACTTAGCATAAATACAACGAACACGATGCGCCCCGGAAGTTTTACTTCCGGGGCGCGCTGCAGGTATACTTTATAAGTACTGATCAGTAGTTCTCCGGTTTCAGTTCCTGAAAAGCCTGGGGATGACTGCATACGGGACATATTTCGGGGGCATTGGGACCAACGTGGACATGGCCACACTCAAGGCATACCCACACTACGTCTCCCTTGCGGGCAAACACAAGACCTTCCTGAATATTGGCAATAAGTTTGCGATAGCGCTCTTCATGTGTCTTCTCTATATCACCGACAAGACGGAATTTTGCCGCAATCTCGGGGAAACCTTCTTCTTCGGCAGTACGAGCGAATTCGTAATACATCTCGGTCCATTCATAATTCTCGTCGTTTGCCGCTATTCCGAGATTTGTAAGTGTATCTTTGATCTCACCTCCGTAAAGAAGTTTAAACCAGATCTTGGCGTGCGCGCGTTCATTGTTTGCAGTCTCACTGAAGATATTCGCAATCTGACGATAGCCGTCTTTCACTGCCTGACCAGCGAAGAAGTCATATCTTGTACGGGCCTGCGATTCGCCAGCATATGCCGCACGGAGATTCTGTTCGGTTTTTGTGCCTTTAAGGTCTTTCATAATAGTGATGTCTTTGAGTTATAATTCAGTTAATTGTTTGCTTTATAAAACACAAGGCGCAAACAAAAAGTTTATAGTCCAGACAATAATTGCACAAAAACAAATACAAGAATCATTCGTCTATAATATAATGGAGTTCATAGCCGAAATGAAAGCACGAAAAAATGACGAGAAGAAAAAAATCAGCGGGATGCCTTATGGTAGAGTATTACAGCAATAACAGCAAATACCATGTTAGGGATCCACATCGCGACAAAAGGTGACGTAAGGTCACTCTGAGCGAATGTCTGCGTTATAGTCATGAACAAGATGTAGGAAAATGAGAGCACAAGACCGATACCAATGTTAAGCCCCATGCCGCCCTTGACCTTACGGGAGGACAGTGCCATTCCGATGATAGTCAGGATGAAGGCGGCGGCTGTCATGGCATAGCGACGGTGATATTCGATCTCAAATGCCTGGATGGAGCCAACACCACGCTCACGCTGGCGATCGACGTAGGCTTTCAACTGAGGGGTAGTAAGCGTTTCATGATCGTTGGCCGAGATAAGGAAATCGCGTGGCTCGAAGGGTATTATTGTATCGAGGCTGGTGCCTTTGGTAATGAATTCCCGATTGTCGCGGAAATCACGGATTACATAACCCTGGACCGTCCAGTTGTAAAGGGTGTCCCAGCGGATGCTCTGAGCCGTAAGACGCGAGACAAGACGTTTATCCTTATCGAATTTCTCAAGTGTGAATCGGGACCCTATCTTGGTGATATTGTCATAGCGATTGATATACGCGATCTCGCCCGGCGCAACCATAAGCATGATGTTCGAGCCATAGTCCACGCGCTTGTTCTTGACATAGGTGTTCGTATAGTTGATTCGCTTGACATTGGCAGGCGGAATAATGTAGGACGTCAGGAAGAGGGTGCAGAGGGCTATGACCAGAGCGGAGAAAAGATACGGCATCATGAACCGCCTGTAACTCATGCCTGTAGAAAGCATGGCAATAATCTCCGAATTATCAGCAAGTTTCGATGTGAAGAAAATTACAGCGATAAAGGTAAAAAGAGGTGAGAACTGATTTGCAAAATATGGAATGAAGTTCAGATAGTAGTCGAATATCGTGGCGTGAAGCGGGGCCTTCAGGAAGGCGTCAAACTTCTCGTTGACGTCGAACATGACGACAATGGCGAGCAAAAGCAACAGCGCGAATGCGAAGGTTCCCAGGAACTTGCGTATTATATATCGGTCTAATATCTTGAACACTGCTATCTCGTTGGTTATATTATCCGGGATTAAATCAAAGGCGTCGACCTAGCCGCGCCACCATTTCCGTCTTCCAGGAATGAAAATCCCCGTCGACAATGTGCCGGCGTGCCTCGCGTACAAGCCACAGATAAAAGCCAAGATTGTGAATCGAGGCTATCTGCATTGCAAGGAGTTCCTCAGCGGCAAAAAGATGGCGCAGATAGGCGCGCGAATAAACATGGTCCACGAACGTGGTGCCCTCGGGGTCGAGAGGCGAGAAATCATCGGCCCACTTGCGGTTGCGCATGTTCATCGTGCCCTGCGAGGTGAAAAGCATGCCGTTGCGAGCATTTCGCGTGGGCATAACACAATCCATCATGTCGACGCCCCGGTCGATAGCCTCGAGTATATTTATGGGTGTGCCGACGCCCATAAGATAGCGAGGTTTGTCTTCCGGAAGGATTTCGTTGCATACCTCAATCATGTCGTACATGGCCTCGGTCGGCTCGCCGACAGCAAGACCGCCGATAGCATTGCCGTCAGCGCCAAGTTCAGCGACACGTGACGCCGACTCACGGCGGAGATCCTCGTAGACGCAACCCTGCACTATGGGGAACCATGCCTGAGTGTAGCCGTATAGGCCTTCGGTCTCACTGTAGCGTTTCCAGCCGCGTTCCATCCACCGCAAAGTAAGGTCGAGCGACTTGCGTGCATAGGAATAGTCGGAGGTGCCGGGAGGACACTCGTCAAGCGCCATCATTATGTCAGAGCCGATGGCACGCTGTATGTCGACGACACCCTCAGGGGTGAACAGGTGCCTGGAACCGTCAATGTGCGAACGGAAATGCGCGCCTTCCTCGGTGAGTCTGCGGCGGTCGGATAGCGAGAAAACCTGGAAGCCACCGCTGTCGGTGAGTATGGGACGGTCCCAGCCGATGAAGCGGTGAAGGCCACCGGCACGGTTTATGATTTCCGTGCCGGGGCGAAGGTACAGATGGTATGTGTTGCCAAGGATAATCCGGGCATCGATGTCGTCACGCAGTTCCCGCTGGTGCACAGCCTTTACCGACCCCACTGTGCCAACCGGCATGAATATAGGTGTCTCTATCTGCCCGTGGGCGGTAGAGATAATCCCGGCGCGTGCCTTGGTGCCGGATGCAGTGGACTCGATACGGTATTCCATCTTTAACTAATATAATAATTGTTACGCAATTATTTTTTACCGAACATGTCCTCGGGATAAAAACCCTGGGCGTGCAGAGCGGCAAGTTTGTCGACAACATCCTGACGGTCCTCGGCATATGTCACGCCGAACCATCTGGAAGTGGTGGGGAGAACCTTTACACGGGCCTCTCCATTGCGGCAAAGCTTGTCCACGACAGAGGGAATGAAGAATTCACTCTTCTCAACATTGATATACTTGTCGAGGAAACGCCTGAACTCACGGTCGGAGTAGGGGAAATAGTCAGGACCGAAACCCCAGAGATTCATCGACACGGGCGTATGGGACTCAAGATAACATGTCTTGCCGTTTTCATCTACGAAATAAATACGGTGGTCGGCGTCGAATGCAATAGCCTTGCGTTCAGTGACCTTGGCAAGCATTCCGTCCTCAACCTCGCAGACTCCGCGAGAGACGGATCCGTTCTCTGTCATAGTATTGCCAACCTCGAAACCGACCATGCAGTAGTCTCCGTCCTTGCGGTCAGGCCGGCTGAGTTCTTCGGCAATCACGCGGAAGGCGTCCGGGCCATAATAGTCGTCGGCATTGATAACTGCGAATGGTCCGTCGATAACCGACGCTCCAGACATTACGGCGTGGTTGGTTCCCCACGGCTTTGTACGTCCCTCGGGTACGGAATATCCCTCGGGGATGGATGTGAGGTCCTGGAAAACGACCTCGACAGGAATAAAGTCCTTGTATTTTGCCAGGACTTTCTCATTGAATGCCTCTTCGAAATCATGACGGATTACGAATACGATTTTACCAAAGCCAGCCTTGACAGCATCGTAAATCGAATAATCCATGATTGTCTGACCCTGCGGACCCAGACAATCAAGTTGCTTGAGACCGCCATAACGGCTTCCCATTCCGGCTGCTAATACGAGCAATGTTGGTTTCATAGGATAGAATCTGTTTAGTTCTGTAGTGTTTGTTATGATTTCTGATACACTCCGACACAAAGAAGGAGGATTTGCAAAAAACTCCTTCCGGCAGGGTGAAAAAACGCACAAAATTACGAAATTTTCTTGAGCTGCTAAAAATTATACTTAATTTTGTACCTCCAGCAATAGGGTATTAATCCGTATATGCGACTTATCCATGACTGAAACTTATGCCGACATAATAGTTCCCCTGCCCTTGCAGTCAACGTTCACCTACCGCATTCCACCCGCGTATGTGACAAATCTGCAATCAGGATTCCGCGTGATTGTTCCATTCGGCGCCCGTAAATTCTATACCGGCATAGTAACAGAAATTCATAATCGCAAGCCTGACTTTGCCGTAAAAGACATTCTTTCGGTACCGGACAAGACTCCGATAGTACGTTTTCCACAGCCAAGACTCTGGCAATGGATTGCCGACTATTACATGACTACTGTCGGAGAAGTGATGAATGCCGCGCTTCCTACAGGACTCAAAATCGAGAGCGAGACAATGGTCGAGGCCAACACCGATTTCGAAACGGAGGAAATGGCGGGAATGAGCGATGACAATGCCATGGTTTTCCAGACACTTGCCACGAAAGGGCGCATGTCTGCAAGGCAACTTGCCAGGGAAGTGAAAGACATAAATATTGACAATACAATATATTCTTTACTGGAAAGCGGTGCGGTCATCGTCAGCGAGAAACTCGTGGAACGTTACCGACCGGTGCTTCGTAAATATGTCGCCGTAAACGCGCAGCGAGGTGACGAGGCTCGTCTGCACGAACTGTTCGACCTGGTGAAAGGCGCCAGGACGCAGGAACGCACGCTGGTGACACTGCTTCAGATGAGTGATTTCATGTCTTCCGAACGCCCACTGAAGCGAGTGACGCCTCAGGAACTATACGAACGCGCGGACTGCTCGTCTTCAGTAATCCGTGCCATGGTTGCCAAGGGCGTGCTGATACAGACGCGCGAAATTTATTCCCGCTTCACCTACGAGGGCAAGACCGATCCTACCCTTCCATCATTATCCGTTGCCCAGAAGAATGCACTTGACGAGATTCACGCCTCGTTCCGCGATAAATCCGTAACTCTGCTCCATGGAGTAACATCCTCCGGGAAAACGGAAATATACATTCACCTGATCGACCACGTACTGAAACAAGGGCGCCAGGTGCTCCTGCTGGTCCCGGAGATTGCTCTTACCACACAACTAACACAGCGTGTGCAGAAAATTTTCGGAGATAAAGTCATCGTTTACCACTCGAAGTTCTCAGACTCCCGACGAGTGGAGACCTGGAACCATATTCTGAGCGACAGAGGCCCACGAGTGGTGATTGGCGCCCGCTCATCGGTTTTTCTCCCTTTCGCCACCCTTGGGCTAATAATCGTAGACGAAGAACACGAACAGTCTTATAAACAATTTGATCCCGCGCCCCGCTACAATGCACGGGACGTTGCGACCGTTCTCGCTTCCATGCACGGCGCCAAGACACTTTTAGGTAGTGCCACACCCTCGGTCGAGACCTACTATAAGGCTCTGACCGGCAAGTTCGGACTTGTCAGCCTCGGAGAACGTTACGGCGGTGTACGGTTGCCTGACATTGAATTTGTCGACATGGCTGACACCCGACGAAAAGGTCTGGCAATGGGGGCCTTGGCGCCACAGACCATAAAGGCGTCACGAGATGCAGTCAACGATGGCCACCAGGTGATTTTTTTCCACAATCGCCGTGGCTTCGCTCCTGTTGCACGCTGCAAACACTGCCAGTATATAGTAAAGTGCCCTAACTGTGATGTATCAATGACTTACCATCGCACCGGAGACCGCCTCGAATGTCATTACTGCGGCGAGACTGCTCCAGTTCCCCGGATCTGCCCTGTATGCTCTACCACCGAGATTGATATAGCAGGTTACGGCACAGAACGAGTCGAGGATGACATCGAGCAATATTTACCAGGCACGCGCCAGTTGCGGATGGATCTTGACACCACACGCAACAAAGATGGTTTCGAGGACATAATAGATCGCTTCTCGTCTCACAAGGCCGATATACTCGTTGGCACCCAAATGGTCACCAAAGGCCTTGATTTCAGCGATGTCTCAACGGTTGTCGTGGTCAATGCAGACGCCATAATCAACTACCCGGATTTCCGCTCGTCCGAACGTGCCTTCAACATGCTCGAACAGGTTTCGGGACGTGCCGGACGACGCTCCGACACTCCAGGCCGCGTAATCGTTCAGACATACAATCCCAATCAGGAAATACTGAAACACGTCGCCGATCACAACTATCCCTCGTATTTCGAGCATGAGATAGACCAGCGCCGCCAATTCGGCTATCCTCCTTTCACACACATTATATATATATATATAAAACACCGCGACTTCCAGACAGCCGTGTCTGTATCTGAAAATTACGCCGCCGCACTCCGAGGACTTTTCGGGAATAGAGTTTTCGGACCCGAGACTCCTCAGATAGGGCGCATCCAGAATCTTCACATCCGCAAGATTATGCTCAAATTCGAACCGGGAGCATCAATGTCACGTGCCAAAGAGTACCTTCGCCGACTTTTCGACGAACAACGAGCCCTTCCGGCCAACCGCGGGCTGACCCTTTATTATGACGTTGACCCAATGTGATTCAACCGGTTCGATTTTCTGCCATACCCTTGGCTGTTACCGACAATTTCCCTACCTTTGCATACCGTTTCGGTCTCTTAGACCTATGTATCTTATTTACCTTAAGTAACCCGTTAAAATCAATCATGAAATACCCTGTTATCACCGCCCTGTTGCTGGGCGCCACTCTATCCGCGACAGCCAATGACAACGCCCCCGCTTTTCCCGGAGCCGAAGGTCATGGCCGTTATGTCACCGGTGGCCGCGGCGGCGAAGTCCGCCATGTCACCAACCTGAATGACAGCGGTACCGGCTCGCTTCGCGAGGCCGTCAAAGGAAACAACAAGAAGATTGTAGTTTTCGATGTCGGCGGCCTGATCGAACTTAAGTCCAATCTTCAGATCGGAGCCAACACCACCATTGCCGGACAGACCGCTCCCGGCCCCGGTATCACAGTACGTTATTTCACCGTAGAGCCCAAGAACAACAACATCATTATCCGCTTCCTGCGCTTCCGTCGCGGACAGGAAAAGGATGTCAATGATGGCGCCGACGCAATCTGGACCCGCAACCGCACAGGCATCATTCTCGACCACTGCTCCATGTCATGGTCTATCGACGAAGTCGCCTCGTTCTATGACAACAACAACTTCACAATGCAGTGGTGTACTATCGCCGAGAGCCTCAACAACGCGGGCCACGGCAAGGGCGCGCACGGATACGGCGGAATCTGGGGTGGCAAACTCGCAAGTTTCCACCATAACCTCATCGCACACGTGAACAACCGCGGTCCCCGCTTCAACGGCGCACGCTACCTCTGGGGAGGCTATACCTCGAACCAGCTGGCCTCGGAATACAACTGGGCAAATCCTGTTCAGGCCGAGAACGTCGACTTCCGCAACTGCGTTCAGTACAACGGCAACGGCTCGTGCTACGGCGGTCCCGGCGGAGGCCAGATCAACATGGTCAACAATTACTACAAGGAAGGACCCTCAGGCAAAAGCAGTTTCAGCCGCATCACCACAGTTTCTGTCGCCTCTTCCGGCAACAGCAACAATAATACTGCCGTCTACGGCATGACCTCACGTTATTTCATTCAGGGCAACACCACCGAGAGTCTCTCAGGCGGCAAGACAGTCAACCGCGACTGGGCAGGCGTCTCCTATGATGGCGGTGTACTGAACCTGAATGGCGAGAGGTACTCCAAGGATGACTCCAACTATTACGGCGACAATGTGGAACATATCACGTCAAACGGCTCGCAGTACGTCCGCATCCGTCTTGACGAGGAGGCACCCAAAGGCGATGTCACCACTCACGATGCGGGAACAGCCTTCGACAAGGTTCTCGCATACGCCGGCGCCTCTCTCTCCCGTGACGCGGAGGATACACGCTACGCCGAGGAGGCCCGAACCGGCACCTGTCAGTACAAAGGCTCTGTCACAAAAAAATATGGCCTCATAGATCTGGTCAGCGACGTAAATGGAGTCACCTATGTCGAGCCCGTTTACCGTCCTGCAGATTTCGACACTGACGGCGACGGCATGCCCGACACCTGGGAGAGAGCAATGGGCCTGAATCCTGACGATGCTTCTGACGGTAAAGCCTATACCCTTGACACAGAGCGCGGCTGGTACACCAACGTTGAGGTTTACATCAACTCGCTCGTCGCCGACATCATGAAGGCAGGCAACAGCGACGCCTCCGAACCTTTTAATGACTATTATCCTGCTGCAGGCAGCGGTGTCGGTTCCGTCACCATGTCCGGCGATGTCCAGCGCATCGAGTATTACAATCTCAACGGCGTTCGCATCGAGAATCCCGCACCCGGCATCTCCATCCGCCGCATGGTCTTCACCGACGGACGCGTTGTCACTGACAAGGTTATCAAATAATCCTCTTTCCTCATAATGGACTTATTATGACTAGACGAGTATTATTTGCCACTACTCTCTGTCTCCGGTTTTCTTTCGCTCCTGCCGAAGCCTACGGCATGGCGTCTGCCACAATGGAGACACGACAGATTGCGTTCCCCGGAGCAGAGGGTTTCGGACGCTACGCCACAGGCGGACGCGGTGGCAAGGTCTATCATGTAACCACTCTTGATGACGGGACAAAGCCGGGCACTCTGCGCCATGCAGTCGAGCAGGAAGGGCCCCGCACCGTCGTCTTCGATGTCGCCGGAACCATCTTTCTCGACGCGCCTCTCCGAGTCACCAACGGAGACATTACTCTTGCCGGCCAGTCCGCCCCCGGCCAGGGAGTCTGCATCGCACGCTATCCCGTGACCATAAACGCGAATAACGTCATCGTACGATATCTACGTTTTCGTCCCGGCAACTTCAGCCGTCATGAACCCGATGGACTGGGTTGTTCCGGTTCAGACAATGTCATCATCGACCACTGCTCCATCAGTTGGTCGGTCGACGAATGCTGTTCGGTCTATGGCGGAGAGAACCTTACTGTCCAGTGGTGCCTGATTTCCGAAAGCCTCCGCGACGGCGGTCATCACAAGGGCAGCCACGGCTACGGCGCGATATGGGGAGGCTCAAAGGCTTCGTTTCACCACAACCTCCTCGCCCACCACCAGAGCCGCGCCCCTCGCCTCGGCCCGCACCCTTCGACCCAGACACACGAATACATGGACATGCGTAACAACGTCATATACAACTGGGCCGGCAACGGCTGCTACGGCGGCGAGGGCATGTCTGTCAACATCGTCAACAATTACTACAAGCCCGGTCCCGCAACCCCTGCCGACAGTCCCGTCCGCTACCGCATTTCCTCCGTCGGCATCCGGACCACCAAATATGTAACCGGCCGTAACGGACAGCCCAATGTCTGGAAGCCCATGGAACATGTCTGGGGCAAGTTCTATGTCGACGGCAACATCATCGAGGGATGTCCCGAAGTCTCTGCCGACAACTGGACCAAGGGTATGTACGCCCAGATTGACAACGAGTCGTGCGACAGCACTTTCACCGACGAGGTCAGAAAATCCATGCGTCTTGCCGCGCCTCTCGAGACCGATGTCGTGACCACCCATTCCGCCACCGACGCCTATGCCCTTGTTCTCACTGATGCGGGATGCTCACGCATGCGCGACATCATCGACGAGCGTATTGTCGATGAGACCCGCAACGGCACCGCAACTTACGTCGGCAGTAAAAATCCATCCGCCGCAAGTTTCCCTGGTCTCATCGACATTCCCGAGGATGTCACTCCGGCAGGCGCCAAAAGTCCCTGGTGCGACCTTTCGGACGGCGGAGTCACTGCCGCTGACTTGCTCGACACGGACAATGACGGTATTCCGGACGTGTGGGAAAGGAGCCACGGACTTGACCCCGCAAACGCGTCCGACGGTCCCGCTGTCGCTCCCGGCAATTCCGGCTACACCAACCTCGAGGTCTACCTCAACGGCCTCGTAGGGTCACAGTGAGAATCCATACGTATTTATCCAGATCTTTCACGCCCTCGCATATCACCGCGAGGGCGTTTTTGCATCTGTTCCTTTCTAATTTGTTCCTGGAAAGCAAATTCCCAAGGACAAAACTTGTTAATCCGCATAAATTTCCTACCTTTGTGGCCATAAGTCCGGCAATATTTTTGAATCTGAAACGCGCGGACACGTTTTTATAACTGACAATCTCTCCAATCCTAACCTTAAACATCCCTCTCCGATGAGAAAATTTTTCATCCTCTCCCTGCTGATTTGTTCCGTAATAACATCTTTAGCCGAAGACCTCTATGTTGGTGGCCGTGTAAAGTCCGCCGTCGACAAAATGGATCTGACACAGGCATACGTTCTTTTTTACGATGCCAACGGAAATGTCTGCGACAGCGTGCGTGCTAACCGGGGCATGAGGTGGAACGCAGGAGGAATCGATACATTATCTTCCTTCTATCTGACTGTTCCGCGCATCGACACGACCCTGGTTTTCGACGTGAACTGTCCGGGTTACAAGACTGCAAACATGACCTATCGCCTCGAGAATATCGGCAAACGCGAGCGTTACCGCACGATTCCCACCATCTTCCTGGAACGCGCCCCGATCACGCTCAACGAGGTCACCGTCACCACCACCAAAATCAAATTCTACAACAAGGGTGACACAGTCGTCTACAACGCCGACGCCTTCAATCTCGCCGAAGGCTCGATGCTTGACGCACTCATCTCCCAACTTCCCGGCGCCGAGCTTGGCAGCAATGGCCAGATAAAGGTCAACGGCGAGTTCGTCGAGTCGCTCCTGCTCAACGGCAAGGAGTTTATGGACGGCAACAACAACGTCATGCTCGAGAACATCGGCGCCTATACCGTCAAGGACATACAGGTCTACCAGAGCCAGAAAATCAGTGACAAGGAAATGGGACTTGCCTCCGCTCCAAAAGTCCTGACCATGGACGTTCGTCTGAAAAAAGAGTATAACATGGGATGGATTGTCAATGCACAGGCCGGTTACGGTACCGAAGACCGGTATCTGGGCAGACTGTTCGCGTCCTGGTTCACAGGCACCACAAATGTTTCGCTCGTTGGCGCAGCGAACAATCTCAATGATACCCGAACCCCCGGACGCAACGACACCTGGACTCCGCAGGAGATGCCGTCCGGCCGTAACAAAACATACTCCGGCGGTCTGAACTATAATCATGAGAAACCTGACGAATCCCTTCGACTGACCGGGTCCATCAATGTCAGGCATGCCGTCAGCGACAATTACTCCGAGATGTCGCGTACCAATTTCCTGCCGGGTGGAGAGACATTCGACAGATCTTTCAGCGACGCTCACCGGTCCGAGACAAGAGCCAATACCTACCATCGCATGGCCATGTCTTTTAACGACCACCGAATGCGTATGGGGGCGACCATAAACGGAGATTACAACCACACCAAGAATGTCAACTCAAGTCTGGCCGGAACTTTCGGCTCAGACCCCGAGGGCATGACTATGGATATGCTCGACGCCATATATTCCGACGGAAGCGCCGGTGCCCTCGAAAGCATAATCAACCGATCGAAAACACGCAGTGACGGCTGGAGCCGCGATTATGACTTGTCCTTTAGTCCCTATTTCGCTTTCACTTTGCCAAAATCGTCAGATAGTTTCACCACATTCTTTGGAGTCGATTATCACTCCACTAAAGAGGAACTCTGGCGCGACTACCTCGTCAACTACGGCAACAATCCCGAAGCCGCCGTGCATCGCCGCCAGTTTGTGGACAACACTCCCAATCATACCTTTGGTTTTTCCGGAATGTTTGACTATTCCACTCAGATTGGCAATACTTCCCTCGGCCTCTCCTACAATTATTTATTCTCCGACGAAGTCAAGGACTCTTACATGTATGCCCTCGAACATCTTGAGGACATGGGCGTTTACGGAATTGTCCCCTCGGGCTATCTTACATCTCTCGACCCCCGCAACAGTTACCGCTCGCATACCTTCTCCAATCGCCATAGCCTCAATCCATACTTTGAATACAATCTGGAAAAGAACAGAAGGTCCCTCACCATACGCATAACCCCCACCGTAAGTTTCATCCATCGCAAACTCGTTTACTGGCGCGACAACATGGACTTCAGGCTCAGCACCCAGAACACTCTCTTCCGGGTTCCCAGCATCTGGAGTTCCATGATCGAGGCGCGCTTCGGAAAGATAGGAGATTCCCCCCGCTACCGCCACAGCCTACGTTACAGTTACCGCATCGAGCCTAAACTGCCCGAAATGGTCGACATGCTCGACGTCGTTACCGATTCCGATCCTCTGAACATCTACCTCGGCAACCCGGACCTCAAGACTCAGAAGCGTTTCAACCACCTCGTACGCTGGAGTCTCACCCCGGCCTCGCAGACACTCAACAACATTCTGTACCTCGGATTCATCCATACCACCGATGCCCTGGTCCGCGGATACACCTACAACACCTCGACAGGCGTGCGCGTCAACCGCATGTATAACGTCAGCGGCGACCGTCGCGGCGCCATCACCAACGAACTCAGCTGGCAGTTCGGCAAGACCAAGCAGTTCACGCTGTCCTCAACAACCGACGCAAGCATCGAGCGCTGCAACGACATGATCGGCGTCGACCTGGAGGAACCGCAGCGTTATTCCATCAACCACCGCGTATTCACACAGAACCTGCGCCTCTCCTACCAGTTCTCGGGCCAGACCCTGTCGCTGCGCTGCGACTATACCAACCGCCACACCACTTCCGCCCGTACGGATTTCAACAATATCAACGCAAACCACGTCAACTATGGCATTTCGGGCGTATTCAAACTCCCGGCAGGTTTTGGTATCAACACCGACTTCATCTGCTACACCCGCTCGGGCTATGGCGTCGAGAGTCTCGATACCACCGACCCGGTCTGGAACGCGCGTCTGACATACACTCCCGTCAAGGCTAAATCGTGGACTTTCATGGTCGACGGCTTCGACCTGCTCCACCAACTCACTAACGTAAAATACGCCGTCACAGCCTCGGGCTGCACCGTAACCTTCACCAACACACTGCCACGCTACGTGATGTTCTCCGTCCAGTACCGCCTCAACATCCAGCCCAAGAAACGCTGATTCCCGCTCTGCTTTGTAACTCATAACTCCGACCTCTGACCTACTTTGTCACTCTGACTTCTGACCTCGTTTGCCTACTTTGTCACTTGTCACTCTGCGCTTTTGACTTGCACATAGTTGTTTTTTTCAAAAATAATTCATACCTTTGCAGTCCGATTATATCCAAATTATGACTCGGGCACACTTGGCAGCGCTTCTTGGCCGGGCGCCGCTTTTTCTGTGACCCACATTATTTATTTATTAATCAATCATCTAAAAGTGGATACTTTAAGTTACAAAACCTTATTCCCCAACGCGCAGAGCGTCGATCACCAGTGGGTTGTAATCGATGCCACCGACCAGGTTCTCGGTCGTCTTTGCGCAAAAGTCGCCAAACTCCTCCGCGGCAAATACAAACCCTCCTACAGCCCCAACGTGGAGTGCGGTGACAATGTCATCATCATCAACGCCGACAAGGTTGTACTCACCGGCAAGAAGTTCACCGACAAAATCTATCTGAACTATACCGGTTATCCCGGCGGTCAGCGTGAACTCACTCCCGAGGTCCTGATGAAGAAATCATTCAACAAGCACATCAAGCCCGGCATGCACCCCCTCTTCATCCGCGTCATGAAAGGTATGCTCCCCAAAAATCGTCTGGGTCGCCGACTCATTGAGAACATGCACGTCTACAATGGTCCCAACCACCCCCACGAAGCACAGAATCCCGTTGTTCTTGACATTAACACCCTGAAATAATCGAAAGTATGGAAACAGTTAACGCAATTGGCCGTCGTAAAGCAGCCGTGGCTCGCGTAATCCTCAAAGAAGGCAACGGTGCCATCACCATCAACAAACGCCCCATCGAAGTTTACTTCCCCTCTTCGATTCTTCAGTTCATCGTCAAGCAGCCCCTCACCACCCTCGGTGTTGACGGAAACTACGACATCCACGTCAACCTCGACGGCGGCGGCTACAAAGGACAGGCCGAGGCACTTCGTCTCGCCATCGCCCGCGCCCTCGTAAAGATCAACCCCGAAGACAAGGCTGTTCTCCGCCGCAACGGTTTCATGACCCGCGACCCCCGCGCCGTCGAGCGCAAGAAACCCGGTCAGCCCAAGGCCCGCAAGCGCTTCCAGTTCTCGAAACGTTAATATCCTTCATTGTCTCACGACATTCTTTATTAAACGTTTCCACGGAAAATATAGTGTTTAGAATCTAAACCTCGGAGATGGACACGTTCCCTACCCCCCGGTTGTAATTAATTTAAGAACGTAAACAAACCCCACCTATAAAAAATCATGGCAAATCCCACATTTGACCAACTCCTTGAGGCAGGATGCCACTTCGGCCACCTCAAACGTAAATGGAATCCTGCAATGGCGCCCTACATCTTCATGGAGCGCAACGGTATCCACATCATCGACCTCTACAAGACTGCCGCCAAGATTGACGAGGCTGCCAAAGCCCTCAAGTCAATTGCCAAGAGCGGCAAGAAAGTACTCTTCGTAGCAACAAAAAAACAGGCCAAACAAGTTGTCGCTGACGCTGCCCAGAGCGTCGCAATGCCCTACGTCATCGAACGCTGGCCCGGCGGCATGCTCACCAACTTCCCCACCATCCGCAAGGCCGTCAAGAAGATGGCCGCCATCGACAAGATGACCAAGGACGGTACTTTCGACAACCTCTCAAAACGCGAGAAACTCCAGATCACACGTCAGCGTGCCAAACTCGAGAAGAACCTCGGCTCTATCGCCGACCTCAACCGTCTTCCCTCCGCACTCTTCGTTGTTGACGTCAACAAGGAGCACATCGCAGTCGCCGAGGCCAACCGTCTGGGCATACCCGTCTTCGGCATGGTCGACACAAATTCCGATCCCACCAACATCGACTTCGTGATTCCCGCCAACGATGACGCTTCCGCATCCATCGAACTCGTTCTCGGTGCCGTCTGCAGCGCCATGAACGAAGGTCTCGAAGAGCGCAAGGCCGAGAAACTCGACGCCCCCGCCGACGAGGCTCCCGCAGAATCCGCACCCAAGCGTGACCGCCGTCGTGTTCGCCGCAACAACGCCGAGAACACCGAAGAGGCTCCCGCAGAGGAAACCGCTCCCGCCGCCGAGGCTGCCGAAGAGGCTCCCGCCGCCGAATAATTTTACTTACGACATCATATCCCACGCGTCTCAGGTCCCTTCGGGGTCCTGGGCGCGATTGGATTTAAATTAAAGGCGCCATAGCGCCCGGACAAATCTTTTTATAAACCCGAAAAAACATACTACAATGGCAGTATCTATCGAAGATATCAAGAAACTCCGCAAACTCACTTCCGCCGGCCTCAGCGACTGCAAGGCTGCTCTCGCCGAGACCAACGGCGACATGGAGGCCGCTGTCGAAATCCTCCGCCAGAAAGGCAAAGCCGTTGCCGCCAAGCGTGAAGACCGCGACGCAGCCGAAGGCTGTGTCCTCGCCGACACAAAAGACAACTTCGCCGCACTCATCGCCCTCAACTGCGAGACCGACTTTGTTGCCAAGAACCAGGGCTTCGTTGACCTTACGAAACAACTCCTCGCCCTCGCTCTCGAGAACAAGCCCAAAAACCTTGACGAACTCAAGGCCCTCACTGTCGATGGCCGCAGCGTCCAGGACCTCGTTGTCGAGGAATCAGGCAAGACAGGCGAAAAGACCGAAATCTCCGCTTACGAATGTCTCGAAGGCGAGTCTGTTGTCGCCTACAACCACCTCGGCAACAAACTCTCCACTATCGTGGCATTCAATCAGGCAGGTGTCGACTTCCAGGTAATGAAGGACGTAGCCATGCAGGTTGCCGCCATGAATCCCGTGGCAATCAACCGTGAGGCTGTTCCCCAGGCCACAATCGACTCCGAGATGAACGTCGCCATCGAGAAGACCAAGGAAGAGCAGGTGAAGAAAGCCGTTGAGGCTGCGCTCAAGAAAGCAGGCATCAACCCCAACCTCGTTGACTCCGAAGACCACATCGAGTCCAACATGGCCAAAGGCTGGCTCACCCAGGAAGAAGCCGACAAGGCTCGCGCTATCGCCAGGGAGACCGCCGAAGCCAAAGCCGCCAACCTCCCCGAGGCCATGATCAAGAACATCGCCAACGGCCGTCTTAACAAATTCTTCAAAGAAAACTGCCTCGTTGAGCAGGGATTCGTCAAAGACGAGAAAATCACCGTCGGACAGTACCTCGAGCAGAACTCGAAGGGTCTTACCGTTGTTGCTTACAAGCGCGTAAACCTCAACGAAGACTGATTCCATCCTTAAGGAACTAACAAAATCAGATAATAATCCCCGGCGATGCGTCCCTCAAGGGCGCATCGCTTTTTATATTGTAAATAAAAAAATAGGACATCCGGCTTTTACCGTTCTGGAGACAAAAAATTGTGCCATTACCCTGATTGGGTATGGCACAACTTTTATAGATACCGGTACAATAATCTCGAAAGGAGTATTATTTAACGCGCTCTACGTACGAGCCGTCACGTGTGTCGACACGCACCTTGTCGCCGATGTTGCAGAAAAGAGGGACGCGGATTTCAGCGCCGGTCTCGAGAGTGGCGGGTTTCAGGGTATTGGTGGCGGTATCACCCTTGATGCCGGGCTCGGTGTAGGTGATTTCGAGGTCAGCCTTGATAGGCATCTCGGCATAAAGGACAGTGTCGGTCGATGCGTCCGAAACAACTTCCACTACATCGCCTTCCTTCATGAAAGGAGCGCCGGTTACCAGTTCCTTGGCAATGGGAATCTGTTCGAAAGTCTCCTGGTTCATAAAGATGTCGTCGCCGCCCTCATTGTAGAGGAACTGATAGGGACGACGCTCTACGCGTACGTCTTCAAGTTTTTCGCCGATGTTGAAGCGGCGTTCCAGTACGCGGCCGTCGACAACATTTTTCAGTTTTGTGCGCATGAAGGTGTTGCCCTTGCCGGGTTTAACGTGAAGGAACTCCACGCAGAAGTACAGTTGGCCATCCATGCGGATGCAGGTTCCGTTTTTAATGTCCTGAGCGTTGATCATATATGTTTTATATTTTAATTGATTGATTTTTACTTAATTGCATAGTCGTTATTCACACAGAAATTCCGCCAGGACAAGACGTCTCGGCGAATACTCCGCAAAGCCTATCTGCTTTGAGACTGCGAAGTTAGCAATTTTTCCCCAAACCACCAACCCCTCAGCCGTTTTTCAATTTCACATTAGTGTACACTGGACGTAGATACATTGTTTCATGCGTATTTTCAGTTGTTCGGTTATCAACTAAAATCCAACCCTGTCGGCATCATTCAGTTCCCACAGGCCAAGGCTGCGGCCAAGGACAAGGCTATTGCCCGCAACGTGACACGTCCCGCTTTCGACGGCATGTTTAAGATTGCATCCCGCGAAGTCCTTAAGATAAAGTCTGACAAGGTCCTTCCGAAAAAAATATCCAACACCAAGTCCGGCAAACTTACCATCAATGCCAAACCCACAACCCTGAACGCAAAGGCTTTCCTTCGAAAATAATCCGAATCCCATAATCTAACCCTTCCAAGGCGGTGTGTCACTCCGGCACACCGCCTTATTCATTTTTCATATACTCCCATTATTCCCGCTTTTCAATTTTCCATTTTCATATTTCAATTTATGACAAAAGTTCGTATATTTGTGTCGAGAAGTTACGAAAAGAGTGTAATTTATTGGAAATGAGCATTGGGTAATCGCTCA
>CALKRW010000059.1 GCA_937989585.1 uncultured Porphyromonadaceae bacterium
ACTCTTTCTCAATCAAGATAGTTAATAATCTGTCCAACTTTTTGGGGTCACTTCAAAAACTGAATTTTGATACACCCTCATTCTGTGTTGATTGTGTTTTAAGTATCAGCTAAAATGATTAACTTTGCAGTGTCATTCAAGAGTGAACGACATTATAAATTGTAGGCGTTTAGTAATAATCTTATTTCGGAAAACTGGACACTTTCACGACACTTAAAGATTTTGCGATGTGCTTACGCTCTGTTGTGTATTCTCCAATATGCAATATAGGGGCGTGGGCTGTTGCTATCCGAAAGTGTCAGGCAGTCCAGAGCCTCCGAAATAGTTTAGCTAACAGTTCCCACGCCTTTTTATGTAATCTCAATAGCCTATTTGGGAATTGTACGGCTCTGAAAATATGGCTCTTATAAAATGTACTGAATGTCACAAAGAAATAAGCGACAAGGCTAAACAATGCCCTTATTGCGGTTGCCCTCAACATTCAAACAAGCCTACTAAAGCAATAAGGCTGATAGTGGCTATATGTGTAATTTTACTGATTGCTGTTGGCTATACATATTATAGACATGAAAAAGCACAAATCAAAGAAGCTATTGTGTCAAACAACAATTATTTAGCGCAAACAGCCTCAAATCAATCTTACCCTCAAAAGCCACAAAGCTATAATGATTTGGAGAAAATAAGCCAACAATATAGACCTACTAACCCCGGCTGTCGTATAGCCTTATATGACGCATTACACAAAGATAGACAAAATTTAGTGCCATTCAAGGAAACAAGAATATATATTGAGTGGGATAATGTCTACAAATATAACTTTGAGAAACTCTATTGAAAACAGCAAAGACCGTTAGAGCGTATTTTAACGCTTGTACGGCCTTTGTTGTGTCGCTGGCTAATTATCTTATTCGCTCCTTTGCTGGCTGTATCGCAGCTTGTATATGAGTCAGTAGAATTGCTATTGCGTCGGCTTCATCATCGCTCTCTATAAAGCCGTAACCTAAACGCTGGAGTGCTTGTTGTGTGTCGGCTTTAGTTGCATAGCTGGAGCGGCACAGATAGCGTTTGTGTTCGCAAGGCTCAATGAAACTTATTGGCAAATCAAGATACTCCACAACAGAAAGCAATACACCTCTCATCATACCTAACCCCCAAAATGCTTTCGGTCTGCCACGGTCTAAATAAATATCCTCTGCAACAATTTCGGTGATTTGTTCACGCTGGATAACTTCAAAGAGTTTAGTTGCAAAATTGGATAGCTTTCGCCCTGTCGTTTTGCTTCCAAAATTCCAAACTCCGCTTTTGATTAACTTGTTGTCCTGCCATATAGCCCAACCACATTTTGTTGCCGTATCAAGGGCTAATATTGTTCGCTTTCGGGCTGGCGGCTCTATATTATTTTTACCTTTCATTTTATTATGTTGTATTATTATGATGAGATAGAGATATAATATTAAAAGGGGTTAACGACTCATTGTGTCAATATCCTTGTAATACAGCATTTTGCATAGTTTAGCAAATTGCGTAGAGTACACACCAATGTGTACTTTACAGCCTTGTAGCGTACACGCTCATGTGTACTCTACAAATTCATTGCGCTATGTAATGTACACACCCATGTGTACTTATCATATACACCCATGTGTACTCTACGGCTCTTTGTCACATTCATTATCTTTCAAATGTTTCTTTATTGCATTGCGTATTTTATTAGTATTTGGCAAATATGTATATTTGGTGCGACCTTTGCGGTCGTTGGGGTTGACCTTTGAAATTAGGCCATACTTGCAAAGATTGTTCAATATTCTTACCGCCGTAGTCTTATGGCTGGCTGGGATATTGAAAATATATAGCACATCTTCATAAGACAATGCCAAATCAACCTCATCTTTGCCTAATACTTTTTCTCTCTCGCTCCAACTGGCTATATAATCAAGCAATGCCAACTCTCGCGCACTCAAATTCGGGAAAGCTGAAACCAATGCCACCGACTGAAACACATTGTGCTTACACCAGCGGCCACCCTCTACGAAAATAGGCCGCTTATTATCTTCTTTCATTCGCTTAATAATCTATCTATCTTATACCGATTGAATTTGTATCGCTTTCCATGTTTGCGCGATGTCATTTCACTTGTTAGATAACCGTCATTCTCCAGCAATGCCAAATACTTGATTGCTGTGATATAGCTAACCGACTTGATTTCTTTAGAGATTTCACGGCTGGGAACTTGGAATGTATAACCAAAGGCTTCTATCAAAGACTTGGCGAAATTCCTAATTTTTTTGTTGTCGCTTGTTTTCATTCTTATTGATTTTGATTGGTACTTTATTAAGTATAGTGAAATGAGATGTCAAAAGGTTTTATATATGTATAGCATATCTATGATTAAGGACTTTTTCTCAAATAGATACTTCCCTCAAATATTTGACTAAGTTTAATGACCCTACGCCTCATGCCCTCAAAATCAAAAGTGAAACAGCTGGGGCGGACTTACTTGCAGAGATGACTGAAAAAAAATGACCTATTTTCATATTTCTAAAAAATGAGATTGGGAAATTTAAGCCCGACAATACACACGGACACCGCACCCAACGACCTACCCACCCTCTTATTTATTTTGAAATATATATCATTTTGTTGATTTACAATAAATTATATACCAAATTCATTTATGTACGGACTTTATAATATTGTATCCGTCAATATCACATTGCCTTGAAAAAAAATGCCGAATTGTTGACCAATTTGTTGATTTTCACTTTTGTACAAAAGTGAAAGAGATAAATTTAAGTTTTCTCAATCTCAACTATCTCAAAAAAATCATATTGACTGCTGGATATTTGAAAAATTACTCTTACCTTTGCGGCAACAAACTGATACAACCAGCGCACTTTGATATAGCTTTCCAACTCTCATTTGTTGAGTAAAATGTTGAGTAGAAAGATAGCCAAATTTCATATTGGTCTGTATTTCAAAGGTTTGGAAAGATATTAATTCGGAGCTTCTCACCCCGACATTTGTCCGGCAAAATGGGTTTACCTCAACAGGTTAAACCCATTTTTCGTATTCCGGCTGAACGAAAACGCCAAAATTTCCTCGAAATAAACGTAAAAGACTTTATAAAACAGCACCAACCGTTTGGAGCGCAGAGTTTTATTAGTATATTTGCAAACGATAGCAGCAAATATAGTGTAACCACGTTGACAAAGGCATCAGACCAATAATTACCGCAATGCAATCATCACAATACAACTTCCTTGATTTTATGAAGTTTCTGATGGCAATCTGTGTTATTGCCATCCATTCGTTTCTCAAATATATTCCTGATTACCCCGCGATGGAGTTTGTAATCAGGATGGCTGTGCCCTTCTTCTTCATTACCACAGGTTTTTTCCTCGGCAAAAAACTAATGAAGCCCGGAGCCGACCACCGGCAAATCTGCCAATCGCATCTTAAGAAAAACCTGCCCCGTTATCTGAGATGGATTGCGGTATATTTTCCGATTGCAATGCTTACACTTTTTTTAAGCGACGAATTGTGGTATAGATTCGCTGCCAGATACGTAGTCGGAGTTGTCCTTATCGGCGAGACACCTTATGCGTGGCCGTTATGGTTCCTGTTGACCGTGGTGATGTATCTGGCACTTGTCTATCTGTTTTTCGCCAAAGGAATGAGTCTGCGCAACGTTTGTATTACAGGCATGATCATCCTAATTGCAGGATATGTCTATCTAAACGTTCAGGAAAGTTTGCCGGGATTTCTTAAAGAGGCATCCAAGTTTTTCTCACCCCGCATTCCTATTGGATTCGGTGCAATCACTGTCGGAATACTCGTGGCATATTATGAACGCAACAGGATGTTCAAAATATGGATGGGAGCAGTATTGCTTCTTGCCGGGGCGGCAATGTATTATTACGGAATCTGGATGTGGGAAATAGTCGGGGGTACCGGAATATTTGTCCTCGGGATTTCTGTCAGCGTGGCAGACAGGCCCATCTATCTTCATCTACGGCATTACAGCATGATTATGTATTTCATACACATGATCCCGTTAGGCCTGCTGTATATTTTTGTGGCAAGCGAGCCGGATATGCCGATGCGCGTCAAATTCTTTGTCATCACCCTGGCGATAACATTGTTGCTAAGCATACCCTTGTCTTATGTAATAAAAAACAATCCCCGTTCCGCCATAGCGCAGTTCATCTGACAGCCGCCCGAAATAGCGGTTTTCAGAATCGGTTATTTTAATTTCTTGAGGGAGAGGCGGGTGAGGAGTCTTTGCCAAAGATGGTAAAGGCGGCCCAGAGGCGATGTTCCGTTTTTTATCCGCTCTTTCCTTAACCACTTTCTGTATACGTCCGACGGACAGGGCGATTCATACTCACTGGTGTCCGTATCATCATCAAGCCCGAATTTCTTTACATTCTCAAGGTGCATTTTTGTCTCGAGAAGGGCCGCTTTACGCAATCCCGGGGGCAGACGATCGCATTCTTCGAAACCCTCTAAAAGCGGCAAGTCGTCACTATCATAAACAATGACGAGTTCGTCACTTCCGTAACTTGTGATTCCGTAGGCCAGTTCGCCGTCTACAATTATCGGCTGCGTGGTCGTGGTGTAATTACCACATATCTCGATAATCAAACCGCCTGCGGCACGTATGGCCAGCCGGTCACCGGCTATCGCCGCCCTGTAGGCGGGCATGTCCCTTCTTGTACACGAACAAAACATATCGAATCAGGAATCTTACGGACTTCTACTATTCCGTCTGCAGCAAATCTATTTCATAAAGACGGACTGGACATTTCCAACTATCAAGAACAACCATAGAAGGTGATTCGGTCAAGAGCGATATTAAACGAATCGAAAATTTCGGCTATATCGAATCCCAAATCGCGGAAAGAATAAAGTCCATCCATACCTTTGGCCTGCTCAGAGAGATAGAATCGAGTCATGTCTTCAAGTTCTTCTTTGCGGGAAATCGACTCAATGGCGCTGACCATATCAGGATTATGGCTTGAGATGACAATTTTAGTACCGATAAGTTTATGTATCATCACCAGCACACGTGCATATTCGACCACCCACTGCGGGTGGAGATGCGATTCGGGTTCATCAATTATAAGCAGCGTATCTTCGTTAATCCATCCATGCTGAAGTAATTGAAGGATATATGAGAAGGATATAATGCCTGTGGCCGCACCTTTCAAGTTAAAACTGCGTCCATTTTTTGAGACAAACTGAAATTTACCGCCGCTCATCAATTTCCCGTAATCGCGGACTACCTGCACATTACCTCCGACGATATTCTGAATCATTCGGGCAATCACGCGGGCATTGTCACTGACTTCTGACCTCGGAGTGTCGAGCATACGAGCCAGATCTCCACTCCGATAAGGATCTGCGCCAAGGGCCTGACCGATTTTATGAGTGTCGATATATATGGCATTACGCAACATAAGCGGAACTTTGAACTGCTCTTCAGTTACTAGTTCAACGCCATCCTCAGTCAAGCCAATATTAATTCCGTCATCCTCTATCTCTGAGTCGGCGATAGAGAATATACGATCGGCAAAATTCTCACTTGTGTGAGTTTCTTTAAGCCGACAGACATTATCAATAATACTCTGATAATCCGAGTCTAATTTCTGGCGTAACTTATCCAGGAATACAGTTACATCATCATTGTCTTCTCGTTCGATCTGAAAGAACCGCTCAATGCGTCCAAAGTCATCAAGGCCATTCTCTTTGCACAAATGTTCGTAAAGCAATGTCAACAAAAGATTACTGGCGTCTTCATAATAAGGCGCTGTCTGAGTTACAGAAGAAATCTCGTCTTCGGTAATTTTATTAATAATTGTCCTGAGATCTCGAGCTTTGGAATAACTAACTACGGAAAACAAGACTCGTTCCATTTTGTTGAAAAAACGGATTATATCATTAATGCCGCTTTTCTCGACCATCGAGTCATATTGGTTTAGCGTATAGACCACATGGTGCAGCCAACGCGAGACGGTAGATTTGCCCGAGCCATTTAACCCGGCAAGTACCGTTATACCATCAATTTTGATTTTGGCCTCTTTGACGGCATGATAGTTATTTAACTCGAATATGTATGAACTCATCAGACTGTCAGTTAAATTATATTGCAAATATATGAATTATAATCTGTTCACGCAACATCCTTTTTGAAATCGTCGAGTTCCAAACGAATCAGTTCCCTGTCGATGTTATCTGATATTGAATCCAGCAGAAGGTCGGCAAGCGAGGACACAGTCGCGCATATATGAACGTATTCGATGTGACGATATGCATTCAGATGGATTATGGCCTGTTGTTTCCAATGGGCAAGCATCTGTAATATTTTTTCGGCATCGCCTTGTACACCAATCAGACCATTTCTAATATCCTCCCCTTTATTAATCGGCTGATAAGGGTATTGATTTTCAAAACCAATAAAGTCGTTTAAATTCTGAGGTGTCATAGCAATAACCGATTTGAACGCCGAGCCGTCAGAGCCTCGTCTCCAGTGGGCAATTTCGCTCTTGGCCTTTCGCTGTACACTTTCTATAAATACGAATATACTAGCAGGATGCACCGGATGTCCTTTAAGCAAATCACGGGAATGACCTATTTTCCCGAGGTAGACATCCTTGCCAAGAGTATGAGACTTACATCTGAGTTTCAGTTCAATCATGAGATGACGGTGATTCGAGTAATGGTTATTAGTATTATCGTAGACAGCCACAGACGTAGAGCAGTCCATAGTCTTGTCGTCATCACCACTTAAAGACTTTTCCCATGCATCGTGTTCAATACAGAGAATTCCAAGAATATCGCGGGAAAAGCCATACGTGTCATTATCGTAGTCTTTACGCAGTATTTCTGCAAATGTCTTCTTAAATTTGCTGTCGATGGGATGCGCCTTAACCAAATCAGGATTATAGACACGTTCCATTGAAGTTTCCGCAATCATTTAAATCGGTTTTTATAGAACAATATAATTCAAATAATCAAACCGCCCAGACCCCGTATGGCCATCGGATCATCGGCATTTATCGCTTCCTTGAAGGCGGGCATGTCCCTTCTTGTACACGAACAAAACATATGTTCCCGAATTTGAGTTAGGATTCTTAGGGGTCCTTTGCTATATCATCCAGGGCGGTTTACTGGTAAATGAGGAAGTTCTGGCCGGTGGTGGTGACCTTAAGTGTGACCTGGGCGGATTCAATTACAGGGACGTTGTGGTCGACGTGACCGATGGGCACGTTGAACGCCACGGGATAGCGGTACGGCGCAACCATGTCGTAGATCATGTCCTCCATGGTCTGGTATGACTTGTCTGGCTTGTAGTCGGTGAACTGGCCAACAATCAGTCCGTTTATCATGCCTAGGATTCCGGCTATCTTGAGTTGGTAGAGTATGCGCTCGATCTTGTAGATGGGTTCGGCGACATCCTCGATAAAGAGGATGCATCCGGGGAGGAGGACGTCGTAGCGTGTCTTGATAAGGTCGGCCAATACGGCGACATTGCCGCCGAGCAGACGGCCCGTAGCCACGCCGGGGCGGTCGTGACGGTCGGAGGGGAATGCGAACGGCTCGCGCTTGCCCTCGAGTATGCCGAACAGGCGTGCGTTGTCCGGGTCCTGCTCGCCGAGGGCTATGTGAGCCGTCATCGAGGAATGTACCGAGGCAACGCCCTTCGACGCCATCAGCGCGTGCAACGCGGAGATGTCGCTGAAGCCGACGATCCACTTGGGGTCGGAAGTGAGGTCGAGGGCATTCAGACGGTCGAGTATATGCACCACGCCGTAACCGCCGCGCGAGCATACTATGGCGCGGACCTCGGGGTCGGCGAGAGCGTCGCGCAGGTCGGCGAAGCGCTCGTCGTCGGTGCCGGAATAGTTTCCGCTCCTGCCGAGTGTGTGTGGCATGATTTTCACGCGCCATCCGTGGGCCTCGAGCACACGGGCGGCGTTCTCTACCTTCTCCGGCTCGATAGGGCCTGCAGGCGAGCATATAGCGATCAGGTCGCCGGCCTTCAGCGGGCGGGGATATGTAACTTTTTCTTTTAAGGGAACATTCATAGGTTCTAAGTAACTCTTAAAAATTAGTTTATATTATTCACGAAGTAACTGTTCTTTGGGGCAGCGGCCAAAATCCTTCAAATTTCATGCGCTGCTAATTTTTGCGAGTTACTTAGTTTTTTCAGACGGCACGCACCGAGCGGGCAGGCTTGCGAACGCGGAAGTAATCCTTGATGGTGTCGACAACGTTGGTGATGTAGTCGCCCGTGCGCTCGATGTCGCTCACGACATCCATGAAGTAGATGCCGGCCTGATACTGGTAGAGGTGGTCGTTGATATTCTGTACGTTGGCAGTCCGCAACTGGTTGCGCATGTTGTTGATCTCGCGTTCCTTGTTGTAGGCGGCGGCGATGACGCTGTCGTCGGGCATGTCCATGTTGCGGAGCAGTTCGAGCATCATCTCCATCGACTCGTTCAGGTACTTGTACATGGCGTCGATGTCGGCATATATGCCGTCGGTGAAGTGGGCGTTGCTCTCGCGTTTGCGGACCATAATCTTGCCGACGCCGTAACAGCAGTCGGCTATCGACTCGATTTCGGAAATGATGTTGAGCATGCCGGCTATCTTCAGTTTGCCCTCGTTCGACAGGCGGCCTTCGGCGCATCGGTTCAGGTAGTTGGCTATCTCCAGTTCCATGTTGTCGGAGATGTCCTCGTATTTCTCGATGCGGGACAGCAGTTTGTTGAATTCCTCGGTCGAGTTCTTGGTATGGATAAGGTCCTGGGCCATGCCAATCATGCGGCCCACGCGCTCGGCATAGACGGCGATTTCCTTCTCGGCCTGGGCGATGTTGAGTTCGGACGACGACAGCAGGCCGCCGGAGATGAACTTGATGCCGAAGTCCTCGTCGGACTTGGTGCGCGAGGGAACGATCCACTCCACGATCTTGACGTAGAGTTTGGTGAACCATATCATCACGCTCAGGTTGATGAGTTTGTATGTGGTGTAGAACAGCGAGAGGCAGATGGATGCCGACGCCTGCATTGCCATCACGCGGGCTGCGGCGTCAGTCACTCGCCCGTAGTCGGGATGGGTCTCGGGGAGCGAGTTGTTGAACAGGTTGTTGTAGACGTTGGGGTCGGTCTGCTGGAGGTGCTCGACATAGTTGTAGAGGGCGTTTGGGTCGCCCTGACCAAACCACGAGCAGACATGGTCGATCAGGCCCATGAACGGATAGAACAGCGACAGGCACCATATCGAGCCGAAGATGTTGAACATCAGGTGGCCTATGGCCGCGCGTTTTGCGGCGACGTTACCGCCCAGCGAGGCCAGGAGCGGGGTGATTGTCGTGCCGACGGCGGAGCCGAGGACTATGGCCGAGGCGAGGTCGAAGTCTATCCAGCCCTTGGCGAACATCACGAGGCAGATGGCAAACGTAGCCGCCGAACTCTGGATGATCATGGTCACCACGAGGCCCACAAGCCAGAAGATGAACACCGAGCCGAAGCCCAGCGACGTGTAGCGGCGCAGGAACTCGAACATGCCGGGGTTGTTCTGCAGGTCGGGGACATACTTGCTGATGAGGCCCAGGCCGAGGAACAGCAGGGCGAAACCGAGGATGAACTCACCTATCGACTTATTGCGGCCGCTCTTGGCGAAGAGCAGCGGGGCGCCGAAGGCCATGAGCGGGATGGCGAAGGCCGAGATGTCGACCTTGAAGCCGAGCAGCGAGATAATCCACGTGGTGAAGGTCGTGCCGAGGTTGGCGCCGAAAATCACGGCCATCGACTGGCCCAGCGACAGCAGGCCGGCGTTTACGAAGGACACGACAAGGACGATCGATGCGGATGAACTCTGAATCAGGGCCGTAATAAAAAAGCCCGTAGCCAATCCTGCAAGACGGTTACGGGTCATCGCCGAAAGTATGTTGCGCAAGCGGTCACCTGCAACTTTCTGCAGTCCCTCGCTCATCACCTTCATGCCGTAGAGGAATAGCCCGACTGCGCCGAGCAGACCAAGGAAATCAACAAAAGTATATTCCATACAAAATTTTTTTCGTTGAGGTTAATGGCGGAGAGACGCGCTTCGTAAGATTGCAGACACAGGCCCCCGGGCCTGCGAAAACACAAAACACCTGCGCGACTGCAAAGTTAACTACTTGTATCCAAATTCTCAAACTTCCGCCCCCCTTTTTTCATCCGAAATTTATTCGTAATCCGTCACGACTATGGCTTATTGCTTAGGTCAGGGCGGCGGAGATGAGGGCAGAGGTGTGGATGCGGACGGTGTCGAGGACGGGGAGCGGGCTGTTGCTGTCGTTCAGCAGCAGGAGAAGTTCGGTGCAGCCGAGGATAACGGCATCGGCGGCATCTTCGTCGCGCAGACGGCTGATTATTTCCTGATAGCGGGCCAGAGTCTCGGGCTTCACGATGCCGAGTTCGAGTTCCGAGACTATGGTGTGCTGGATGTAGTCGCGCTCGCTGTCGTTCGGGACAACAATCCCGATTCTCTCGCGCACGAACGGCGCCTTGAAAAATTCACCCTCCATCGTGAAGCGTGTGCCAAGGAGCGCGAGGCGCCTGAATCCCCTGCGCCCGGCCTCCTCGCAGGTGGCATCGATTATGCTTATCAGCGGAATCGGCGAGAGTTCGGCCAGCCGGTCGAAGACTATGTGGGCAGTGTTGGCGGTCAGTGCGCCGACCTCGGCGCCTGCGGCCTTCAGGGCGCGCAACCCGTTCAGAAGATACTCCGTGAGTTCGTCCAGGCGGTTCTCCTCAATCAGCCGGAGCACGTGGAACACATTCAGGCTCTCGATAGTTAGGTTGGGAAAAAAGTCCGGCGAAGTGCGCTCGCGCACCCCGTAGACGATGTTCATGTAATACGGCACAGTCGACTGCGGCCCGAAGCCGCCGATAAGCCCTAACTTTTTCATAACAAGACAGAAAGAACAAAAATGACAGTCAAAAAACAGAAAGTATAAAGTCCTTATACTCAGGCAAAGATACCGCTTATGCCTCTCTCCCCCAAATTTAAAACCCCTAAAATGCCGCTCTCCCCCGATTTTGCAGTAGTTCTCCACGATTATAGCGCTCTTTTGAGGAATAAGAAATACATTTTATATCTAACAGGTTTATAATTAAATTAATATTTGTATATTTGTGGCGTCATTCCGGAATGACAAATTTATAATAAGAGCGTTTTGCTCACCTTGCTAACGAAAACCTGAGAAATTTTCAACGAATGCAATAGGTGACATGACGGCTCTCACGCTACACGCGTGGGCTGTTGTTTCATATCTTGCATTCAAGGTTTTCTCAGGACCGTCGTTAGAAGATGTGGCAAATTCAGTCCACGTTTTTCTATATCAATATTAGCCCGGAGGACTGTACGGCTAACAAACCAATCAAACAATCCTATGACAAAAAAATTAACAGGAGTACGATTATCGCTCAGTAAAATGATCTGTATCACAATGCTGTTTGCTCTATGCTGCCAAGAAGCGTCGGCAGCCGTCAACTGGCGTATCCACAGCGGAGCAATGTATAGTCTGAGAGGCAAATATATCGATGATAGTGGCCCCAATATCACAGCGATGTTCGGTTGCGAAATTCAATTCCCCATAAAGGAAAAATTCTTTATTGAAACCGGTTTGAATTACAGATATGGTCCAACCACGTTTACCGAAGGCTTCCTGTCCTACAACCATTATACGGACTCTTACAAAGTTCCGCTTAAAGACTTCGATTCGCACGGTAAATATATTGGCTCTAAATTTTACGAAGCCAATATATACCAAGCCAACGGAGATTTTATCGGCATCCCGTTGCGTTTCACTTATCGCTACCATCTGAAGGGTGACAACGAGTTCCAGTTTGCATTCGGTCCTTACGCAGAAGTTTATTTTAACGATGAGGATTATACCGATAACAGCCCTATCCTGGTCGGTCTTTCCCCGGCAGTGGTATTCAAACACCGCGCACTGAGCCTTGGCCTTATCTATCAGAATCCGTGCATATACAACGGTATAAAGAACCGCGACACCAATTCGCTGATGTTCACAGTCGGTGTAAACTTCAACGGCCGCAAAGTCAACCTTGACAACCTGGTGATTGGCCTGGAAGCAGCATCAGCTGTGTTGACAAGCGCAACAGAAACCATGTCACAGTTTAGCGGCTCCGCCAACTCGTCCGATACCGGCAGTTACAGTTCCGGCTCTTCTTATTCGTCTGCTTCCTCATCGCAATCTTCATCCGGATCAGATTTCAGTTTATCCAAGGCCACAAGCGCACAGCGAGATCGCAGCACATATTTCCAGAATGAGACAATTGTGATAAAAATCATCAATGGCGATGACACGACCAATAACAAGAAAGACATCCAGCGCAAGATGAAACAACTGCGCAACAAATGGAAAGGCACACAGTACGAATGGCAGCCTTCGCCTTACGAAACTCGATAAATCCACAACTTAGGCCTTAGATGGCCTTCATTACACTTATATATTACAACAGGCGACGCGTAGACGTTGCCTGTTGTCATCTGTGCCCTATAAGGTCCTGCCGCTCTCCCCCGTTTTTGCGACTATCTATGATGGCGAAAAAACTTTTCTTATGAAGACCGAACTCCTTTAGAAAAATTGTTGTAAATTTGCATTGGCTTTACAAAATATAAAATTTTTAGATTTTGTAAAACGAAATTATATGAAATTAATAGATAGACACTTGTATTTAAGCCAATTAAAAGGTCTGATAAATACTCCCGATATCAAGATAATAACGGGTATAAGGCGTTGTGGCAAATCCAAGTTGCTTAGTGCTTTTGCGAACCATATCGCAAAGAACGACGCGACCGCCAATATTATCAGTATCGATCTGACTAAAATCAAGTTTGAACATCTGAAAGAATACCATGCCTTGAACGACTATATAGAACAGAATTATCGTTCAGGGGTCAATAACTATCTGATGATTGACGAGGTACAACTCTGCCCTAATTTCGAGTTGACAATAAACAGTCTTCATTCAGACGAAAAATATGACATCTATCTTACGGGGTCAAACGCTTTCCTTCTGAGTAGCGATCTTGCAACCTTGTTTACCGGACGCCACATGGAAATTCATGTCTATCCATTCAGTTTCAAGGAATATTGCACTTATTTCGATATCCGAGACGATTATGACGAACATTTTGACCGCTATATAAGACTCGGCGGCCTGGCTGGATCTTACACATATAAAAATGACTCGGACAAGGAAAAGTACATACGCGATGTCTACGATACAATTTTAATCAGGGATCTCGTAGAAAAATATCGTCTTGGAAATGCAACCATCCTTAAGAAAGTGTCTGAATTTCTCATGGATAATATTAGCAACATATCATCATCAAGAAATATCAGTAGTACACTGATTTCCGAAGGAACTGAAACGAATCACATGACAGTCGGCAGTTATATCGAGCATCTTTGCAATGCATTCGTATTCTACGAAGCGAGAAGATATGACGTGAGAGGCAAAACATATCTTCAGTCATTGAGCAAATATTATCTTGCCGACACCGGCATAAGGTTTGCGGTGCTTGGCAAGCGCAATATGGACTGGGGGCGCATGCTGGAGAACATAGTATTCATAGAACTGTTACGACGTGGATATGAGGTATATGTCGGCAAACTATATCAGAAGGAGATTGACTTTGTAGCAATGAAGGGCAGCGAGAAAATATACATTCAGGTCAGTGATGACATCTCAGGCGAAGAGACTTTCCGACGGGAAGTCGAACCATTGCTACAGATTCGCGATGCCTATCCGAAGATGCTGCTTGCAAGACCCCGCCATGAGGAAAGCGACTACGAGGGAATCTCGATTATTGACATCCCCCGATGGCTGCTGGGGAATGCCGGAACATGAAAACGGGGCGACGTGGGTGCGTCGCCCCGTTGGGGGTTGTGGGTGCGTCGCCCCGTTGGGGGATGTGGGTCCGGCGGGAGGGTTATTTGGCGGCGGATTTGAGGATGAGGAGGCCGTGGATGTTGAGGCCGCCGGTGGAGGTGTTGGTTATGCGGACGAGGGTCTCGCCGTCAGAGGCGGCGTTGGTCGAGAGGTCGAGTTCGACGTTGCCTTTCTTCTGGCTGAGGGTGGCGAGGCTTGTCCACGTGGCGCCGTTGTCGGTGCTCTTCTCGATGCTGCCCTTGTACGAGCCGGTGCGGAACATCGACACCTTAAATACGGAGATGCTCGGGCATTTCACGATCATGCCGCCTCCGTTCTTGCCCAGCTGGATGACGCCGGCGCCCTTCGACGAGGTGACGGAGGCGTTCGAGGGGTCGGTGTCGGGACGGAACGATGATGCGCTCTCGCCGTCGGTCAGCACGATGGTGCCGTCGGCAATCAGGGACTCGACCTTTGCCTGATTCTCAACATTGAACCACAGGTAGTCGCTGCCGTCCTCGGATGCGATGAAGGCCTCGCCCTTGCCTGAGGGACCAGGGGGAGGTGTGACGCCGCCGCCGAAACCGGGAGCGAAGTTGCCGTCGCCGAAGGGGAACTCGGCGCCTGTCGAGGCGTCGCCGCCGCTCACGGTGGAGGCGGCCTTGTCACCGAAGTCGGTGGTGCCCTCGTAGAAGCCGGTCAGCGTGTTGCGATAGTTGCTGACAGCGGTCGACAGAGCCGGGATTACCTCGGAATTCTTGTCCTGGGTGGCGTTGTCGAAGGTCCACCTGAAGTCGCCGTGATTGATGCGTCCGGCACCGTACAGTCCCGTGACGATTGCGGGAACATCCTCGGCCTTGTCTGGAGTGTAGGCGTACATCAGGGCCGGGTCGGTGTCCCAGTTGGTGTAGGTGTCGCCGCCGCTCTTGGCCTTGATGGTCCCGGGCATGCGGGAGTCGCGCGAGGGAGCCTCCCAGCAGTCGAACTCGGTGGCGTTGGTCTCGCTCCACGGACGGTAGAAGTACCATCCGCGCATGACGTTGCCGAAAGCCTTGATGGAGCCGCCGGTCTCGCCCGAGAACGTGCCCTTGCCGTCGGCCGACGAGCCTTCGCCCATGACATCCGAGCCCTGAAGCGAGGTCAGGATGGGATACTTGCAGTCGCGGAAGTAGTTGGCCTCGACGAATGCGTCAGAGCCTGTGGTGGCGCCGACGCCGTATTTCGAGATGCCGTCATAGTAGTTGTTCCACACGTGGACGCTCATGGTGCGGATGCGGGGATGGCGCGAGTCGCTGTGGTCGAACCAGTTGTGGTGGTAGGTAATCCAGTTGGGGCCACTCTCGCTCTTCATGCCGCAGAGCGACGACTTGCCGGTGTCGACAAAATGGTTGTACGAGACGGTGACATACTTCGAGTCGCTCTTCACGTCGATGGAGCCGTCGCCCTTGGCCTGGTCGCCGCCCTTGTTGTTGCCGTAGAAGATGTCGTTGTTGTGAATCCAGATGTTCGAGTTGTCGGTGTCGAGCGAGATGGCGTCGTCGATGCAGTAGAGCACGCCGATGTTGCGAATCTCGACGCTGCGCGAGTTGCGCACGAGCATTCCCATGTGGTGGAAGCAGGCGTCGTCGCCTATACCCTCGATGGTGATGTTGAGCTCGGAGTCGGCGTTCTTGCCCTTTATCTGCAGGCCCTCGGCCGAACTGCTCAGGGCATCCATGTCGGCGGCGTCGAGGCGGCCTATGATGCGGAACGCGATGGGCGTCTTGTCGAGACCCTTCTGGTAGGCGTCGATGATGTCCTGGAAGCCGGTGCGCACCGTGCCGCCCTTGTTGTTGTCGATGACCAGCGTGCTCACTGTCTTAGCGTTCCCGGCGGTGATGTAGAGCACCTTGGCTCCGTCCTTCAGCGTGCCGTCGTTCTTGTATGCGCCGACGCCATCGGGATAGTTCATGTGGGCGAAGCCGCTGCGGTCGTGGGCGCGGACCTCGAGTGGTCCGGTCTCGGAGGCTGCCTCCACTACGGGAGTACCGTCAACGACAGGCACGACCCTGAGGCTGTATGCTCCGGCGGCGAGGCCGGGCATGTCGGCGCGGCCGTATGTGCCGTAGTTGCGTACCAGCTGGTAGTCAAGCCGTGTCCAGTCGGCGAGGGCGCCGCCCTTGACATAGACCTCGTAGTTGCTTGCGCCGGCGAAGTTGTTCCACTTGACGTAAGCCGTCTCGAACCAGCCGCCGGCCTCGATGAGCTCGACATGGCCCGCGGTGTTCTTGATGAAGGAGATGTTGCGGACGTTCGAGTCGTAGACTCTTGCGGCGCCGTCGACTGGATTCACCGTCACGCGGGCACCGTCGAGTCCGATGCTGCTTACCGCCGCCGTGTTGTAACTCTCGACCTGACCGTTGCTCAGCGTCAGGTTGACCTTGTTCTGCGCCATTGCTGCCACTGCGAGCAGAACGGCCGCGCTTGCGATTAATGTCTTTTTCATTGTTCCTGACGGTGTTTTAGCGTTTTGCGAATTTCACGATACAGTTTCCGGCACGGAGAATGTAGACTCCCGAGGGCATTCCTGCCAGCGAGAGTTCGGAGCGGCCTTCCGACGAGACGCCCGAGGCCACGCGCTGTCCGGCGAGGTTGCAGACCTCAACGGAAACACCCGGCTCGAGGCCCTCGACGACGAGCACGTCGCCCTCGACCCAGCCGTTGAGGCTGAAGGTCTCCACGTCGGCTATGCCCGACATGTCGATGCTGATTTCCACGGTCTCCATGTCGGCCGACATGCTCGAGCCGTCCTGGAAATGGAGCACGGCGCTGTCGCCGTCAAAAGTAATGCTGCTGACGGTCTTGTCGACCTTCTGGCCATTGACGGTCAGGCTGTGTGATGCCGCCCGGCCTGCGTAAGCCACGGCGAAGAGCATCATGCAGGTGATTAGGATTTTTCTGATCATTATTGCAATAAATGTGAAAGATAAGTGAGAGATGAAAGGTATTGTTTTCTGACGGGAGCGCGACCGCACTCCGGCTCACCGGCCCGGGTCAAGGTGCCGGCAGTCGATGGAGTGTCCCAGGAAACGCGAGGCAGTCTCGGCGAAACGTCCCGGGTCGTCGGTCGTGTAGTAGGCCGTATCGACCGCACCGGGGGCGCTGACGGTCTCCAGCCGCTCTTCCATCTCGGGGTGGCGGCGCAGGTAGTCGGCCAGCGAGTCGGCCACGATGGTTCCCTGCGGAAGGACGTCGACATGGGGCGGTACGGCCTTGCGTATGGTATCGTAGAGGACCGGATAGTGCGTGCAGCCGAGGATTATGGTGTCGATTTCCGGGTCGGCGCCTAACAGCAGGTCAAGGTCTCGGCGGACGAAGTATTCCGCGCCGGGCGTTCCGGCCTCGCCGTTCTCGACCAGAGGCACCCACATGGGACATGCCCTGGCACTGACACTGAACTCCGGGGCCAGTTTGGCAATCTCGAGTTCGTATGACCGCGAGGCCACGGTTCCGGCTGTAGCCACTATACCCACGTGTCCGCTCCGCGAGGCTCCGGCCACATACTCGGCGGTCGGACGTATCACGCCGAGAACACGCCTCGTCGGGTCGGCCATATGCGACAGGTCGTTCTGCTGTATTGTCCTCAGCGCCTTGGCCGAGGCTGTGTTGCAGGCAAGTATCACCAGCGGGCATCCCATTTCGAACAGCCGTGCGACGGCCTCGAGCGTGAAGCGGTAGACCGTGTCGAAGCCGCGTGGCCCGTAAGGCGCACGCGCGTTATCGCCGAGGTAGACATAGCGGTATTGCGGCAGGCGGCGCTGTATTTCCTTAAGGACAGTAAGACCGCCGAAGCCCGAATCGAAGACTCCGATCGGACCTCGGCGGGACTGGTTTTCGTGCATAGGTTTAAATTACTTGTCAAGACGGGCCTTGATGGCCTCGGTGTCGGCCTCGTAGCCGGGCTTCTCGAGCAGGGCGAACATGTTGCGCTTGTAGGCCTCGACGCCGGGCTGGTTGAAGGGGTTCACGCCCAGGAGGTAGCCCGAGATGCCGCAGGCCTTCTCGAAGAAGTAGATTAACTGGCCGAGATAGTAGGCGTTGATGCATGGAACACTGATGATGATGTTGGGAACACCGCCGTCTACGTGCGCGATGCGGGTGCCGAGTTCGGCCATCTTGTTGACGGAGTCGACGCGGCGGCCGGCTATGTAGTTCAGGCCGTCCAGGTTGTCCTCGTCGGTGGGGATTATAACCTCGTGGTCGACGTTCTCGACCGAGATGACGGTCTCGAAGATGGTGCGCTCGCCGTCCTGTATCCACTGGCCCATCGAGTGGAGGTCGGTGGTGAAGTCCACGGCTGCCGGGAAGATGCCCTTGTGGTCCTTGCCCTCGCTCTCGCCGTAGAGCTGTTTCCACCATTCGGCAAAGAAGTGCAGGCGCGGGTTGAAGTTGACCAGTATCTCGGTCTTCTTGCCTGCGCGGTAGAGGGCGTTGCGGGTCTCGGCGTATACGGCGGCGATGTTGGTCTCGTTGGCGTTGACAGTGTCGCTCTGCATGGCGGCGGCGCCTTCGAGCAGGGCCCGGATGTCAAAGCCTGCGGCGGCTATTGGCAGAAGGCCGACGGGGGTAAGAACAGAGAAGCGGCCGCCTACCGAATCCTCGATGACGTATGTCTTGTAGCCCTCGCGGTCGGCGAGAACGCGGAGTGCGCCTTTCTTGGCGTCGGTGATGGCCACGATGAGTCTGGCGGCCTCGGCCTTGCCGACTTTCTTCTCGAGCATCTCCTTCAGCAGGCGGAAGGCGATGGCGGGCTCGGTGGTTGTGCCCGATTTGGAGATTACGATGATGCCGAACCTGCGGTCCTTCAGGTAGTCCATCAGGTCGTAGAGGTAGTCCTCGCCGATGTTCTGGCCTGCGAAGAGTACCTCGCAGCCTTTGTGCTTGTAGGCGGCGAACGAGTCGCTGAGGGCCTCGATCACGGCCTTGGCGCCCAGGTAGGAGCCGCCGATGCCTACGCATACGACAGCATCGCATTTCTCGCGCAGGTCGCTGGCCGTGGCCACGATGTCGTCGACAAGCGCCTCGGGTGTGCGGGTGGGCAGGTCGACCCAGCCCAGGAAGTCGGCGCCAGCGCCGGTGCCGTTGTGTATCTTGTTGAGGGCGTCTGCTGCCTCGGGCATCAGGGCCTTGATGTCGGCAGCCGAGACGGTGCCGAGTACGTTCTGGATGTTAAGTTGAATCTCTTTCATCGTTTTTTGACGGATTGGGGGGTAGTTAATAGTCTTGGTTAATAGTATTGTCAGGCAGGGGGGAAGGCTCTGCGCGCGGCCCTCACGAGAAGGTCTCGCCGACACGGTTGAGCACCTTGGCCGGCGAGAGGCGCCGGTAGAGTATGTCGTACACGCCGTCGAGTATTGGCATCGACACCTCGTACTGCTTGTTGATGTCGTGTATGCACTTGGTGCCGTAGTAGCCCTCGGCGGTCTGCTCCATCTCCATCTTTGCGGCGGCCACGGAGTATCCGTTGCCTATCATGGCGCCGAAGTTGTGGTTGCGCGAGAAACGCGAGTAGGCGGTCACGAGCAGGTCGCCGAGATATACCGAGTCGCAGATCTGGCGAGGACGGGGCGAGACGGCGTCGACGAAACGCTCCATCTCGCGTATGGCGTTGCTGACGAGCATGGCCAGCAGGTTGTCGCCGCGCTTGGCCCCGTGGACGATGCCGGCGGCGATGGCATAGACGTTCTTCAGAACCGCCGCGTACTCTATGCCCTCGACATCGGACGAGGTGATGGTGTGTGTGTTCTTTGAACGCAGCAGGGCGGCAAACTGTTCGGCCAGTTCTATGTCCTGACTGCCTATGGTGAGATACGAGGGCCGCGACAGGGCCACCTCCTCGGCGTGACACGGACCGGATATGACCAGTTCGCGCTCTGGCCTGACGCCGAAGCGCGAGCACATGTATTCGGTGACCGGCACATTGTCGTCAGGGACTATGCCCTTGACCGCCGAGACTATGTATTTGTCCGACAGGTCGACCGTTATCTTGTCCATGTGACTCTTGAAGTAGGGTGACGGCACCGCCAGAAGCAGTGTGTCGCACGAGGCGCACATCTCGTTGATGTCCGACGAGAAGTTGATGCGCGACACGTCGAACTGGGCGTCGGTCAGATATGCCGGATTATGGCCGAGACGCCTGAACTCCTCGATGCGGTCGTCGCGCCGCATGTACCAGTTGATGCTCTGGCTGTTGGTGAGCAGCAGTTTGGCCAGTGCCGTGGCCCACGACCCGCCGCCCATTATACATATGTTGCCGGGAAATGTTTTTTCCATCTGGTCAGTCGTTAGCCCTGTACTGCTTTCGCGCCCTCAATCCATGCCTCGGCGTCGGCCACCTTGACCGGCTCGATGCCGAGCTTGTACTTCTTGTTCACGCCCGAGACGTCCTGATGGAGTTTCTGCGGTGCCTGCTGGGCGAGCGCGGCCACGGTCAGTACGCCGGCCTTGTGCAGCAGGGGCACCCACTCGGCGGGTACGCCGGCGGCAGCGAAAGCATCCTCGCTGTCGCGCTTCTCGACCTTCTCGGGGCGCATCTGGGGGAAGAACAGCACTTCCTGGATGGTAGTCTGGCCCGTCATCAGCATCACCAGGCGGTCCATGCCTATGCCCATGCCGGATGTCGGGGGCATGCCGTACTCCAGCGCGCGGATGAAGTCCTTGTCGATAATCATGGCCTCGTCGTCGCCCTTGGCGCCGAGGCGCATCTGCTCGACAAAGCGCTCGTACTGGTCGATCGGGTCGTTGAGTTCGGAGTAGGCGTTGGCCAGTTCCTTGCCGTTGACCATGAGCTCGAAGCGCTCGGTCAGCTCGGGATTGTCGCGGTGGCGCTTGGTCAGCGGCGACATCTCTATGGGGTAGTCGATGATGAATGTGGGCTGGATGTAGTTGCCCTCGCACTTCTCGCCGAAAATCTCGTCGATGAGCTTGCCCTTGCCGAGCGAGGGATCGACCTCGATGCCGAGGTCCTTGCATACCTTGCGCAGGGCGTCCTCGTCCATGCCGGTGATGTCGATGCCAGTGTGCTCCCTGATGGCGTCGATCATGGTCACGCGGCGGTACGGCGCCTTGAACGATATGGTCTTGTCGCCGACCTGAACCTCGGGCTTGCCGTTGACGGCGGTGCAGATGCGCTCGAGCAGTTCCTCGGTGAAGTTCATCATCCACCTGTAGTCCTTGTAGGGGACATAGATCTCCATGCATGTGAACTCGGGGTTGTGCGTGCGGTCCATGCCCTCGTTGCGGAAGTTCTTCGAGAACTCGTACACGCCGTCGAAACCGCCCACGATGAGGCGCTTCAGGTAGAGTTCGTCGGCGATGCGCAGGTACAGCGGAATGTCCAGGGCGTTGTGGTGCGTTATGAAGGGACGGGCCGACGCGCCGCCTGGTATCGACTGCAGTATGGGGGTCTCGACCTCCATGTAGCCGTGCTCGTTGAAGAACGCGCGCATGGTGTTGTACACCTTGGTGCGCTTGATGAATATGTCCTTGACGCCTTCGTTCACCACCAGGTCGACATAGCGGCGGCGGTAACGCAGTTCGGGATCGTCGAACGAGTCATAGGTCACGCCGTCCTTCACCTTGACGACGGGCAGCGGGCGCAGCGACTTGGCCAGGACCTTCAGCGAGCGGGCATGCACGGTGATCTCGCCTGTCTGAGTGCGGAACACATAGCCCTCGACGCCGACAAAGTCGCCGATGTCCAGAAGTTTCTTGAACACGGTGTTGTACAGCTCCTTGTCTTCGCCGGGGCAAATCTCGTCGCGCGAGACGTAAACCTGCACGCGGCCGGTGCCGTCCTGGAGTTCGAAGAACGAGGCCTTGCCCATGATGCGGCGCGTCATGATGCGGCCGGCGATGCTCACCTCGCGCGGAGGATTCAGGGCGTCGTCAAAGTCGGCTACTATGTTTTCGGCTGTCGCGTTTACGGGAAATTCTGCTGCGGGATACGGGTCTATGCCCATGTCACGCAGTGCCTGGAGCGAATTGCGGCGGAATATCTCCTGCTCGCTGAGTTCAAGTATATTCATAATTTTCAGAGTTTTATCTACGTTATGCCTTAAGCCGGGACTCATTCCGGCGATTCGGCAGGGCATACCCCGCCAATCAAAATGCAAAGTTAATTATTTTCCCACTCTTTTGCAAACCCGCTTTCACGGCCCCGCGCACATTTCCTCCTTTTTCATTACCTTTGCATCCGCAAACAATTCCACCCCTTTTTCAAATGAACATAGACCTCAGCAAACTCGAATCCCTCCCCACCCCGTTCTACTATTACGACATGTCTCTGCTCGAGACAACCATCGGCGCCATACGAGACGCCGTAGCGGGGCGCCCCCTGCGCCTGCACTACGCCCTCAAGGCCAACTGCGACCCGCGCATCCTGCGCGCCGTCAGCGAGGCCGGTTTCGGCGCCGACTGCGTCAGCGGCGGCGAGATCGAGACGGCAATCGCAGCGGGATTCCGTCCCGAGGACATCGTCTACGCCGGCGTCGGCAAGCGTGACGACGAGATTCTCACCGCACTGCGCCACCGCATAGGATGCATCAATGTCGAGTCCGTCGAGGAACTCGGCGTAATCTCGCAGATTGCCTCCTCGGAGGGCCTCACCGCCCCCATCGCCCTGCGCGTAAACCCCGACATCGACGCCCATACCCACGAGTACATCACCACAGGCCTCGCCGAGAACAAGTTCGGCATCGACCGCCGCATGCTGCCGAAGGCCCTGGCCATAGTCGACTCCCTGCCAGGCCTCGACCTCATCGGCCTCCACTTCCACATCGGCTCGCAGATCACCACCATGGAACCATACGTCGTACTCTGCCACCGCGTCAACAAACTCCTCGACAGCCTCCGCGCGCAGGGCCGCACATTCCGCTTCATCGACCTCGGCGGAGGCCTCGGCGTAGACTACGACGACCCTGACGCAAACCCCATCGCCCCGTTCGGCGAACTCGTCGAGACACTCACCGATTACCTGCACCTCCAGCCCGGACAGACCATCCACATCGAGCCGGGACGATCCGTTGTGGCGCAGTGCGGCACACTCATCTCGCGCGTACTGTTCATCAAGCACGGCATCGGCCGCGACTTCATGATTGTCGACGCGGGAATGACCGACCTCATGCGCCCGGCCCTGTACAACGCCTACCACAAGATAGAGAACCTCTCGGCCGAACGCCGCGGCGAGACACTCGTCCAGCCATATGACGTCGTCGGCCCCGTCTGCGAGAGCACCGACACCTTCGCCGTCGAGCGCCTGCTCCCAGAGTCACGCCGAGGCGACATCATCGCATTCCGGAGCGCCGGAGCCTACGGCCAGACCATGGCCTCCACCTACAACCTCCGCCCCCTCGCCCCGGCCGTCTACTCCGACACAATCTAAGCCACAAGTCAGATTACACATTATACAAAAGGCCGGAGCCATCCTGACACGCAGTCACGATGGCTCCGGCTTTTTATGATTACTCAGAGTCCGCTGAGGACTCTGATTCCCCTCAAAAAAAGGCATAAAAAAAAATTACTCGTCATCACGACGGGTAACCTTTCTTAACCTTAAATCTAATACCATGAAAAACACGTTGCAAAATTACTGTTTTTTATGTTATGCAACATACTTTTCTGACATCAAATTCTTAGTTGTTAACTATTTTTAATAAACAACCCCCGAAGGGGTTGCCAAATTAACCTATATTCACGTCTCGGCCGGCTTCATCATCTGAATTCTCGACCAAAACAACACCGGTTAATTTTTATCACACTTTTATCAATTGTTGTTTAATAAATCTCTCTTGATGAAAACATCAATTTCATATACACTTTCTACAAGAGCGTGTCCGCATTCTACAGGTGTATGGTTCTGAAGATCTCATGACACTGGATTCAGACATGCCCTACATAAAATCTTTATATATTTTATACTCTCTTATCAATCTATTTTCGCGCCGGGGGCCTCGGGTCGAAGCTCGTAATTATTCCTCAGCCGCTCGAAGGCGGCTCCGTCGACACTCCCGTCGTCCCTCAGCACGGCTGCTCTCAACTCTATGCTGTCTTTACAGGGATCGTATGAATCATTCACCGACCGTACGCTCACGGTCGCGGCACATGCCTCCGGCGACTCGGCACGGACTCGGGGAGCCTTGGGACCTTCGGCCGGAAGACCGAAATGACGGCTCACTGCCTCGAGTGCGGCGGCTGTCGCACGGATTTTACCCTGACGCGAGTAGCCGGCGATGTGCGGCGTGGCTATTGCCGCGCGTTCTATCAGGCGTGCGTCCGGCGTCGGCTCGTTCTCCCAGCAGTCTATCACGGCGGCGCCTACACGTCCCTGCCCGATGCCTCGCAACAGGGCGGCCTCGTCGACTATCCCGCCGCGGGCGGCGTTTATGACAATCGGCGACCGCTTCAGCGAGTCTATGAACGCCCCGTCTATCAGATGCAGAGTGGCGTCGCGGCCATCGCGTGTCAGCGGTGTATGCACCGTTATGATGTCTGCCTTCTCGGCTATTTCCTCAAGGCTGTTCCACCGGCCGCCTTCGGCGCGTTCACGCGGAGGGTCGTTTCGCAGCACTTTCATGTCCAGGGCCTCTGCCCATCGCTCTATGATTTTCCCGACATGGCCGACGCCGATTATGGCTATGGTCTGCTGGGACAGAGGGCGGTTCGTCAGGTGGGTGACCGCCGAGAACACATACTGGGCCACCGCAGGAGCGTTGCAGCCGGGAGCGTTGGCCACCTCTATGCCGTTGGCCGCGCACCATGCGCTGTCGATGTGGTCGGTGCCGATTGTAGCCGTGGCCACGAGGCTCACGGGCGTACCCTCAAGAAGGGAGGCGTCGCAGCGTGTGCGCGTGCGCGTGACTATGGCGTCGGCATCCATGGCGGCATCACGGGTGATGTCCCGGGCGGCGAGATAGCGGACCTCACATCCGGCTTCCTCGAGCGAGCCCTCGATGAACGGAATATGATTCTCTATAATAATACGTGGCTTCATGTAAATTATTGTGCGTCGGTGTAAAAAAAATTAAAAAATCACATCCCACACATACAGCAGCAGGTAAACCGCTATCACCGCACCGGTTGCGGCGGCCGTGTGTCCCTTGCGACGGTTCACGAAAAGCATGCACAGTTCGAGCGCCGAGAGCATGAAGAGCGTGGGCGCATAAGACGACGCGTTCGGGAAGTCGGCCACGACGGCGATTATGGTGAAGAGCGACAGCAGCGAGAGCGTGCCGCTGTAGGCCCGCAGGTGCGCGTTGTAACTCAGCATCTTCATGAAGTTGAGACACCACCCCGCTATCAGCAGCCCGGCGCTCAGCGCCATGACGGCCATCAGGTACATGGCGTCGCCGAAATCGGCGATGCTGGTCAGCGGCACGAATTCGGGCCAGTGCATCCGGCTGAAATCGGTCAGCCCCAGGCCCAGCCCTATCCACCACGGCGTCAGCAGGCCGAGGACCGCCGCCAGGACCGTCCGCAGGCTGAAGATGCGCATCTGCCCCAGCGCTATGAAGAACACCGGTATGTAGACCGCATAGCAGTACTGCGTCATCGTCCCGAGCGACAGGAGCAAGAACACCAGGAAGACACGGGGCGTAGCCGACGGCTCGGAGAACGTGGAGTAAAGCAGGAACAGGCACACAAGCAGCGTAAGCAGCAGCGGCGTACCGGTGTACAGAGTGCACAGCAGGTCGGGGACGGCCAGCGACATGGCAAGGAACAGCGTGGCGTCGAGCTGCGAGACTGTGCGCATCAGGTTGAATGTCCGGCTCAGCAGAAGCATCCCGATTGCCGCGCACAGTGTCAGCGCCACATTCACGGCCATGGCCGCCTCTGCGTTGCCTATCCAAAGGTTGGCCGACGGAAGCACGGTGCCGCGGTCCCAGGGTATGTCGGCCACATGGCCGAGACTGTACGCGAGCCATGCCCCGCCTGCGGTCAGCAGGGCCATCACCGCGGTCACTCCCCGCGAGTGCAGTATTTTAGCCACGTCTGCCTCTTTCATGCTTGCCTTCCGTTCTGCCGCCAGGGGTTACATCAGGTCGCGGCCTATGTCGCTGCGGTACGAGATTCCCTCGTAGTGTATGCCCCTGAGCGCGGCGTAACTGCGTTCGAGCGCTTCCTCAATCGAGCCGCCGAGCGAGGTGACCGCCATCACGCGGCCTCCCGAGGTCACCAGACGTCCGTCGGCGAGTTTCGTGCCGGCCTGGAATATGATGGAGCCTTCGGGCTGGAGGTCGCCGGTAATCTCCAGGCCCTTGGGATAGGAGCCGGGATAGCCGTCGGACACGGCGATCACGGTGCAGGCGGTCTCGGGTATGGCGTCGCAGCGCAGGTCGCCGAGGTTTCCGGCGGCTGCGGCGAGGCCCAGTTCCACGAGGTCGCTGTCGAGGCGCGGCATCACGACCTCGGTCTCGGGGTCGCCCATGCGCACGTTGTATTCTATCACTTTCGGCTCGCCGCCACAGTTTATCAGGCCCAGGAAGATGAAGCCGCGGTACACGAGTCCGTCCTTCATCAGTCCGTCGATTGTCGGACGGATGATGCGCTCCTCTACCTTGCCCATGAACTCGGCGTCGGCGAACGGTACGGGCGACACGGCGCCCATGCCTCCGGTGTTCGGGCCCTTGTCGCCCTCGAAGCGGCGCTTGTAGTCCTTGGCCACGGGCAGTATGCGGTAGCCGCCGTTGCCGTCGGTCAACACGAACACCGAGCACTCGATGCCGCTGAGGAATTCCTCTATCACGACACAGTCGGACGAGTGGCCGAACATGCCGCCCACCATCTCGTCGAGCGCCTTGCGGGCCTCGTCGAGGCTGTCTATTATCAGCACGCCCTTGCCTGCGGCCAGGCCGTCGGCCTTAAGCACGTACGGCGGCTTCAGCGTGCCGAGGAATTCCTTGCCCTCGTCGACGCTGGCAGCGGTGAAACTGCGGTAGGCCGCCGTCGGTATGCCGTGGCGCGTCATGAAGTCCTTGGCGAAGTCCTTCGAGCCCTCGAGGCGCGCCGCGCCCTTCGACGGGCCGAGGACGAGCACCCCGGGCATATTCTCGCGCATGTAGTCGTAGATTCCGGCCACGAGCGGGTCCTCGTTGCCGGCCACCAGCAGATGCACGTTGTGCTCGCGGCAGTACGTGGCCACGGCCTCGAATTCCATGGGGCTTATTGCCACGTTCGTGCCGTAGGCGCCGGTGCCACCGTTGCCGGGGGCTATGCTCAGTTCGCCGCAGCGGGGGCTGGAGGCGAGTTTCCAGGCCAGGGCGGATTCGCGGCCGCCGCTGCCCAGAAGTAGTATGTTGGTCTTTTCCATCGTTGTCTGATCGCTAGTTTCTGAAAAAAATGCTGTGAGCGCCTTATACGGATCAGTGCTCGTTGACTACGGTCAGGTTGTCGAGAGCGAAGTACGCGGGCGTGTTCATGACGCCGCCGGCGCCGTTGTCGCTCGACTCCATGCTGAAGAAGAAGCCTATGCAGCGGCCCAGGGGACGAAGGTCGACGATCTCCCAGTTGTCTACGATCTCGCCGTAGCGGGCAAGATAGAACTCTACCGTACCCGTAACCTTGTTGTTCATGTCCACGCCGCGGATAATCACCTTGCACCAGTCGTCAGGACCGAAGGCCTTGCACACCTGGGTGCCGCCGGCAGCCTTCACGCCGTTCTTCATGGCCCAGTAGCAGTAGGTGGTGTTGGTGATGCATATGCTCTGCGGATCGGTGCCGCGGGTCGTACCGCTCGGTGTCATGGCGCACGACGCCAGAGTCGGCATCTGGCCCTCGTCGGCCTTCCAGTGGACTATAAGGTAACCGTCCTCGATGCCGCTCACGCCGCCGCCGGTGATGTTGCCCCACTGGTAGTCGAGCCAGTTCTCGCCGCTGTGGTCCGAGCGGTCCTTCGACTCCGAGAAGCAGAAGCCGAACCAGTTCTTCACTCCGTCGTTGTCCGTGGCCGAGTGCGTCATCTGCAGGAACGCGCTGTTGCTCGTGCCGCTCGAGGCAGTCACCGTTATCGTCGACAGGCTCGTGTTGTAAACCTCGTTCCAGGCGCCGTTGGCGCCGTAGTTGGCGGCGGCGAGGTTGAAATTGAAGCCGTAGGTGTCGGTCTTGTTGTCGTCAGACGAACACGAGGCCAGACCCAGCATACCCAGGGCCATCAGCCCGAAAATTAATTTCTTCATATGACTTAATCCTTTCTTTTTCCCTTTAGATTGTTTTATTACAGATAATTACGTTTGGATTATATGGTTTGGGCGCACAGGCGCGGCAACCCGCGCCCATGCACCCTGCAAAGTTAATCATTTTTCATCAACCCGCAATACTCCCCCGCCCTCCCCGAAATTTCTCATTGCGCATTATGCATTTTATCACGCCCTCTTCCTGTAGGACAGGGCCGCCGCGGCACACACGCCGAGCGCTATTCCGCCCAGGCACACGTATTGCTGCCAAAGGTCCCCTATCGAGGCCCCTTTCAGGTATATCGCGCGGATTATCTCGTTGAAGTATCTCGGAGGAACGGCATAGGTGATTATCTGCGCCCACTTAGGCATCGAACTTATCGGCGTGAACAGGCCGCCCATAAGTTGGAAAATCACTATGAACGCGAACATCACAAAGATGGCCTGCAGCATCGTCGACGACTGGTTGGCTATCGCCACGCCCAGTCCCGACATAATCAGGCTGAAAAGCATGGCCGCCAGATAGATGGCTCCGATACTGCCATCAGGACTTAGCCCGTAGACAGCCCATCCGATGAGCATGCCCACCGATATCACGAGTATGCCTATGACCCAGAACGGTATGAGTTTCGACAGGACGAACGTGAACCTCCCTACCGGCGTAACGTTCATGGCCTCGATCGTGCCGGTCTCCTTCTCGCTGACGAGATTCAGTGCCGGAAGGAATCCGCATATTATGATGAGGAGGATGATCTGAAGTGCCGGTATCATGAAGTTCCTGAAGTTCAGTGTCGGGTTGTAGCAGTCGCTGACCGTTACCGCCGGCACCCTCGCGATCAGGCCTTCTTCCTCGTGCCACTGCCTCAGCGTGTTCATCAGCGACGACGAGACATACTGCGCCCCGAGCGTGCCCTTCGTGGCGTTCACCCCGTTGGCCTCGACATATACCTGGGACATGTCCCGCGACCAGTCCCGCGGAATGGTCAGTATGACATCGGCCCTTCCCTCCTCCACACTCCTGACCGCCTCGGCGTGTGTTCCGGCTATTTCCGTCACCGATATCTCCTCGGTGGCGTCCATGTCTGCCGTAAGCCGCCGCGACAGTTGGCTCAGGTCGTTGTCCACGACGGTGACATTGACGTTCTTCACGTCCATCGTCGCTACCAGAGGCAGCAATAGCATGACCATCACCGGCATTATCAATATTATCTTGGGGATAATCGGATTGCGCTTCATCAGCAGAAGTTCTTTCTTCAGCAGCGCTCCCAGTATTCTCATGTTGTTGTTCGATGCCATATCTATTCAGTTTTTGGAGTTGAACTTTCTGACAGACAGCGCCAGGAACAGAACAGTCATGCCCGAGAGTATCGCGAATTCCCTGATGACGTAGTGGAACCCGAGTTCCTGAATCATCAGTTTGCGCATGGCTTCTATGTACCATCTCGCGGGTATCGCACACGAGACCCACTGAAAGAACTCCGGCATGTTGTCGACCGGGAATATCATGCCCGACAGCATTATCACCGGCAGCATGAACAGCACTGCGGACACTGTCAGCGCCGACACCTGGTTGTCGACAATGGTCGAAACGAACAGACCTATCGACAGCGACAGCACCACGTACAGCATAGTGACGATCACCACGTTGACTATGGTGTACGACACCGGCAGGCCGAGCACCGTGTAGGCGAGCAGAAGCATTATGCCCAGTATCACGCACGACAGCAGGAAATACGGCACCAGTTTCCCGAATATTATGGTGCGCGGCCTGACAGGAGACACCTGCAGGAGGTCCATTGTGCCGCTCTCCTTCTCGCTCACGATTGACACGGAGGTCATTATCGCGCATATCAGTATGAATATCATTCCCATGATGCCGGGAACGAAATTGTACGCGCTCTTCAGTTGAGGGTTATACAGCGTCTTTGTCAGCACCGGAATCGCCGACTCGCCCCCCAGCACGCTCCGTATATAGGATGACGAGGCCTGGCCCACGACCGGATTGGTGGCGTCGACGTCAATGTGCGACGTCAGTTCCCCTCCGTCGGTCCGCAGGAAGATGATTGCGTCCGTCTCTCCCCTGCGCAGCATGTCCTCGGCCTCCTGTTCCGGGACGGTGCCGATTAACGTGAAATACTCGTCGGCCTCCAGTCTCGCCATGATGCCGCGGGTCTGGTCGGTGTGACGCTCTACCACGGCCGCCACGCGCACGTCGTTTATCTCTATCGAGATGGCGAACCCGAAGAGCAGCAGGAGCACCAGCGGCATCACGAGCGTTATGACCATGGTGCGCCGGTCGCGCATTATGTGCAGCGCCTCTTTCCTTACAAGTGATTGGAATATTGTCATAGTCAGTCTCCTCTTCTGGCGCTTTTGGCCACGATTCTGAATACCTCGTCCATCGAGTCGGCATCGTACCTGTGTTTCAGGGCCTCGGGGGTGTCGAGTGCCGTTATGTTCCCGTCGACCATTATCGACACGCGCCTGCAGTATTCCGCCTCGTCGAGGTAATGGGTCGTGACGAACACCGTCATTCCCTCGGACGAGACGCGGTATATCAGTTCCCAGAACCTGCGCCTCGTCACGGGGTCGACGCCGCCGGTCGGCTCGTCGAGGAACACTATCTCGGGGCGGTGGATTGTCGACGAGGCGAAGGCGAGTTTCTGCTTCCATCCCACGGGGATGTCTTTCACAAGGGTGTCGCGCATGTTCTCCATGTCGAGCAGTTCGAACACCCTTTCGCTCTCCTCGCGTATCTGCCGCCGCGACATGCCGTATATTGTGGCGAACAGCCTCAGGTTCTCCATGACGGTCAGACCCTCGTACAGCGAGAATTTCTGGCTCATGTAGCCGATGCGCCGCTTTATCATCTCGGCCTGCGTGTTGATGTCGCAGCCCGCTACGGTGCCGTCGCCCTCGGTCGGACGGCTCAGGCCGCACAGCATCCTCATGGCCGTTGTCTTGCCCGCGCCGTTGGCGCCGAGAAAGCCGAATATCTCGCCCTTGCACACATCGAACGATATGTGGTCTACCGCCGTGAAGGTCCCGAACCTTTTCGTAAGGCCCCTCACGGATATTGCGTAATCTCTGTCACTCATCTTTTCCTGCAAGTTTTATGAACAAGTCTTCTATGGTCCCGGTCGCGGGATAGATTCTGGCGTCGCCCATGCCCTCGGTCCTGAGCCTGCTTTCGGCGGCACGGCTGTCGAAGCGGTCGTTTCCAACCACGTGGAGCGTCGCGCCGAACGTATAGCAGTTCTCGACTTCGGACATCGCCCTCAGCGCCGACAGCAGGCCGAACATGTCGGACGACACGGCATTGTACAGGTGCTCGCCGAGACCGGCCACAAGCGCCCCTGGCGTGCCGACGGACAGCACTCGTCCTTTGTCTATTATGGCTATGCGCCCGCAGCGCGTCGCCTCGTCCATATAGGATGTGGACACGAGTATGGTCATCTCTTTCTCACGCAAGGTTCCGAGCATGTCCCAGAACTCGCTGCGCGACACGGCGTCGACGCCCGTTGTCGGCTCGTCGAGCAGCAGTATGTCGGGCCGGTGTATCAGTGCGCAACTGAGCGCGAGTTTCTGCTTCATGCCCCCGGACAGTTTTCCGGCCATACGGTCGGGAAATCTCTCGAGTTGGCCGAAAAACGGCGCGATAAGTTCGTAGTTGTCCCTGATGCTCACGCCGAACAGCGATGCGAAGAACCGCAGGTTCTCCATCACCGTCATGTCGGGATAGAGCGAGAAGCGCTCGGGCATATAGCCGATCCGGCGGCGTAGCGCCCTGTAGTCCCTGACGGTGTCGAGGCCCAGCACCGACGCGCTGCCTGAGTCGGGGGACATCAGCGTGGCGAGTATGCGGTAGAGCGTGCTCTTGCCCGCGCCATCCGGACCGATGAGGCCGAACATCTCGCCCCGGCCTATGCTCAGGCTCACATTGTCGAGCGCCGTCAGCCTGCCGTAACGTTTCGTCAGCCCTACTGTCTCTATCGCGCCTGTCATAGCCGCACTTCGCCGTATTGTCCCAGTTTCAGCCGCCCGTCGTTCTTCACGGATATTTTCACCGCGTACACCAGATTGGCCCTTGAGTCTCTTGTCTGGATTGACTTGGGCGTGAACTCGCTCTCCTGGGCTATCCATGTGATGGTGCCCGGATACTCGTACTGTTTGTCGCCCCCGAAGTCGGCTATCACGGTGACTTTCTGTCCCAGCCTGATATCGGCCAGTTGGTCGGCGGTGAAATAGGCCCGCAGGTAGACGTCGTCGAGTTTGGCAGCCTTGTACAGAGGCTTGCCGGGCATGGCGAATTCCCCGGCTTCGGCATATTTCACGAGAACGGTGCCGGTCAGCGGCGATGTCACACGGCTTTTCGCTATCTGCTCGGCTATCTGCTCGCTCTGGTACTGCAGCGCCGAGGCATTGTCCGATATCGAACTGCGGCTCTTGCCGAGCGTGGACAGTTGAGCGTCGAGTTGGCTCTGCAGCGTGCGCAGCATCGCCGAGGCGTCGTCATAATGTTTCTGGGTCGTGGCTCCGTCGGCGAGAAGGCGTTTCTGACGCTCGACCTCGTGCTGCTGGTGCGCTATCTGCGACCGCAGCGACGCCGCCTGTGCCACGATGTCGGGCGATGACGATTCCGCCGACTGCTGCTGGCTTAGTATCTGCTGCCGCTGCAGGGCCAATACCGTCGTGTCGATGAGCACTGTCTCCTGGCCGTTCCTGATGCTGTCGCCCTCGGCTATGTCGAAACGCAGTATCTTACCTGAGGTTTCGGCCGACACCGTGACGGTCGTGGCCTCGAATATTCCGGTGGCGTCATAGTCCGGCGCCTGGTTGCATGCTGTCAGCGCCATCGCTGTGGCTGCAAGAATATATGTCTGTTTCATCGGTTCAGGGTATTTTTGAGTTTGTATATGTTCTGCAGAAGTTGTATCTCGTGGAAACTTGCCGCCAGTCTTGCCTGGTTTTCGTCGGTTATCTTGGTCAGTAGCGCCGTGGCGTCTATCACTCCGTTCCTCAACTGCGACTCGGCGGCCTGCCTGACCCTGGCCCGCAGTTCAACTATCCTCGGGTCGTCGGCCATCACCGCGCGTATGCCCGCTATGTCCTCGGTCTGGGCGCTTGTCTGCAGCCGGGTGTTGTAGAGGAACACCTCGCGGTCGTTCTCCACCGCCTCGTTTGCCAGCGCGATTTTCCGCCGCGAGTTCTTCCTCGTGTAGTACGAGTCGATGTTCCACGACACCTTCACTCCGGCTATCAGGTTGAACGACAGGTCGCGGTTCATCATGCTCTCGAAGTAGTTGATGCCGGGATAGCCGTACCACGCCTGGGCAAAGAATCCCACCTTGGGCATTACCGTGCTTTCGACGGCGGCGTTCTGCGCCTCGTTATGCCTTCCCCGCGCGCTGAACAGTTCGAGTTCGGGCCGCGCCGTCTCAAGGCTCTGCGGCATCGCCGCCTCGGGCTTCACGAGTTCCTGGCCCTCGAGGCTTTCGCCTACATAGACCGAAAGCACGTCCCTGTATGACCTGACGGCGCTACGGGCGCCTGCCGCCTGCTGCATCATCGCCAGCACCTGCGCCTCAATCATGTCCACGTCGCTCTGCATGGCCGTGCCTCCCGCTTTCATCGACTCCATGAGCGCGTGGTTGGCCTTAAGCAGCGTTATGGTGTTCTCGGTCTGGGCTATCCGGGCCTCGGTAAGCAGTATGCCGAAGTACAGGTTCATCACCTTTTCACGGATGGCGTACATCTGCACCGCAATCGCCGCCTGCTGCTCGGCCGACGTGGCACGCTCTATCTCGCGCCGGGCCTTCGATGCGCCGCCGTCCCAGATTGTCTGCGTGACATCGGCTCCCACCTTGTACTGGACATGGCCGACGCCCTTCGACTCCGTACCGAGTTTCGAGAGGACTTCATTCAGCGACCCGGGGAATTCAGGGACTGCGTTCTGTACCGTGGCCTGGCCGTAGACCCCGACGCGCGGAAGCCAGCCCCGGTTGATGTCCGACAGCGAGATGTCCGCCGTCTTCTCCACGATACCGTATTTTTTGATTAGCGGATAGTTCTCCCCGGCTTTGTCAAGGCAGTAGTCGAGCGTGACAGCCGCCCTGCCGGGCAGGATTGTCGAGACGCCAAGCGCCAGTATCAATGCAAGTTTTTTCATGGCTGTATTTTCCTCATGATTGTTTCCACGTTTTCTTTCTTCCTGGCCTCGACGAACGCCTCGCGGTCTTCCATGATGCCGCCGAGCAGGGCGTTCACCATCGGCATCGCCGTGAAGGGGAAGATGTTCAGCGACACGATGTCGAGCATCAGCATCCCGGCGTCGACCCGTCGGCACAGTCCCTTGGCGGCATATTCGTCAATCTGGCGCTGAAGCGAATCCACCACCAGCGGTGTCTGGTACTTCAGTTGCTCGATGACCAGAGGCATACGCTCGGGACGGCTCAGTACCTCGTTTATCATGAATCGCGGCAGGTCGGGATTCGCCGCGATGAAGTCCATGTGGTTCTCTATCGCCGTCCTTATCTTGTCGAAAAGCGACGTCGACGGGTCTCCGAGCGAACTCAGCATGATGTCGCGCAGGGTGCCGATTTTGCTCTCGATGATTTTGTCGAACAGTTTGTCCTTGGTCCTGAAGTAATAGTGCAGCATGGCGTGTGTCACCCCGGCGGCCTCCGCGATGGCGGCTGTCCTTGCCCCGGCGTAGCCCTTGAGCATGAACTCACGCACCGCCGCCTCGAGTATTTTCTCCTCTGTGCTCAGCCCTTCGCACTCGGCGACGGCCTTTGTCTCGTTTTCGTCTCTCATGTCTGTTTACCCTTTCATGTCTGTTGTTTTATCGCAATTCACTTTAGATTAAACGTTTATATTCTCAGAAACCATGTTAAACATCTTTGTCTAACAATTTTGTTAGTGCAAAGTTACAAATATTTTCCATCCCGCCAAAAAATCTTCATTCCACATTAAAAATATGCATCATGCATTATGAATTATGCATTCTAAATTCTAGATTTAATTATGCATTTTTATTTTCGTACCTTTGCGCTATTGAAACGCTCTCAAGTCACTGTTCCTATGAGAATGAAAAGATTTATCACCGCTTCTATGGCCGTTCTGGCCTTCGGTTACTGCGCCGCCCAGTTGCCGGCAAGCCACGATGTCATGGACCTCACCGAAAAGGTCGCCGATTACTTCATTTCCAACAACCCCGACGTCGGGGCCAAGAGTTACGTCGGAGGCAAGGAGCGCAACAGCAAGATATGGACCCGAGGCGTCTTCTACGAGGGCCTGCTCAACGCCTACCGCGAGAATCCCCGCGAGGACTGGCTGAAATACTCCACCGACTGGGGCGACTTCCACCGATGGATAAGCAGTTCCGACACCGAGGCCAAAAGACATAACGCCGACTACCAGTGCTGCGGCCAGGCTTACCTCCAGATGTACAACATGGACCGCACCCGTACCGAGCGCATCGACCACATCCGCATGCGCATCGACGCCATGAAGGCCACCGGACAGGTCAACTACTGGTACTGGGTCGACGCAATCCAGATGTCTATGCCCGTAATGGCGCTCCTCGGCGACATAAGCGGCGACGAGACCTACTGGGACTACATGTACCGCCTCTACCGGTACAGCCGCGACAGCCAGGGCGGCGACAGGCGAGGCGGCGGCAAGCCCCTGTTCAACACTTCCACCGGCCTGTGGTACCGCGACTACAAGTTCGACCCGCCCTACCGCGACCTCACCGAGAAAGACCGCGACTGCTACTGGAGCCGCGGCAACGGCTGGGCATACATGGCCCTTGCCCGCGTCATGCAGTTCACCCCCGCCGACGAGAGCCACCGCGACGTCTACCGCGCCGACTTCATCAGCATGAGCGAGGCGCTCCGCGCGTGTCAGAATCCCGCCGGATGGTGGAACGTCAGCCTTCATGCGCCCTCCAACTTCGGCGCCCGTGGCAGCCAGGGACCCGAGATGACCGGGACATCACTCTTCGTCGGCGGAATGGCATGGGGCGTCCGCGCCGGACTGCTCGACGCCGACGCCTATCTGCCCGCGATCACCCGTGGCTGGCAGGCCATGGCCGCCGCCGTCCATCCTGACACCGGCAAGGTGGGCTATCTCCAGGGCACAGGCTCCAAGCCCGAGGACGGAGGCGTCATCACCTACGACTCCAATCCCGACTTCGAGGACTTCGGTGTCGGCTGCTGGCTATGGGGAGCCGCCGAGGTCCACGCCCTCTGCCGCGCCCTCGAGTCCGGCGACGACGCCGTCCGCCTCCTCCCCGCCGACCCCGCCTTCAACAACCCCAACAATCCCGCCGACAACCGCTACTACGACCTCTTCGGCCGCGAGGCGAAGAATCCCCTCCCCGGCACCCTCTACATCCACCGCCACCGCCTCATCCGCTACTGATTCCCAATCCCCGGCCTCTATCTAAACCGCGAGACAATTTCCGAGCCAAGATCGGGCAATTAGTTGAGTTTGGCTTTGTACTGCGGTTTAGATTGTGTCAGCATGATTTCGTCGTAAATGTTGGCAGTCTGGATCATATCTTCAATTCTGTGAGGTGCCGGAAGCCACACATATTTGTAGAAATAGATTATTTTGTTGTCTTTGGCGACACAATGCCATGGTCTAAAGATACTGAATTCTGTTAAATCATAGAAATTATGACTACTCTCTAAAAAATAAGAGGGCGAATCGCCTGAGATTTTGAGACCGTTTAACTCAAAATCCGGGTCGTAAGTCATCACGCAACTGACATAGACAACGTCACGTTCCGGCAAGTAATCCAGAAGGAGTAAATATTCTATGCCGTTTAATGTCGCTACTATGTAAGGCTTGCTTATCGCTTTGCCGCGATTTACGTCCACGAAAGCATGGATGCGCCTTTCGCTGATGTTCTGAATTTCCTCTACGTCAGCGATATATTTGGGCATATTTCTGGCCAGCATGTTAAGATTTATGGTATCGTTCTGACTGTCAGCATAGTCGTGTTCCTTTATAGGAATATCCGATGACTCATCGCTGCCGCTGACAGGGAAGAACATAATGGCATACCCTCCAACAGGCGAAAGGTCAAATTGCTCTTGCAAAATTCTTTTTACAGCGAGTCCCGCACTGTCCAGTGCAATCTTCGCTTCGTATTTTTCTTTTCTCAATTTATCCTGAGACAGATACTTTTCGTAAACCGGCATGGTAAGAATATGATTCCGGTTTGCCATCATTACATTGTCAATCATGAGGCGGGGGGAATCTTTTGAATAATTTGGAGGTGCAAGATATATCTTTCTCACCGTGTCGTTCCGGACAACGATTCTCCATGAATTTGGAACAGGAGCGATCTGATAGTAATCTGTGCCTTTTACAGGCGTTGCAGGCGACAGTGTGCTGTCAATGTTGCAGTATTGCCCGACACGGTATCCGAGATATTCAAATTTCGGGTCGAATGTCGAGATATATTCATAATCGCAATATATCTCCGGCTCATCTGTATCTGTCTCTTCTGAACCTGTCTCGTCTTCAAACACCCATCTGTCTATACAGTATTCAATGTTGCCAAATATCGCCCTGATAAAGTTTTGCTTATTACCGGATTTGTCCATGTAATCAAAAACCTTGACTTTCTTTATTTCGGGTACCTGCGACCAGTCGTTGCATTTTCTCTCGAAGATTGAATCAAGATTCAGAATATCTTCACTTTTCAGCAGGTCGCCATCGAATGGTGGCAACGACAGCATCTGAGCGTTACAATAAGATTGAAAAGCCCACAGCCCCGCAATTATAACAGCCAGAAAGCGGCCGGATTCATTATTTCTATTTTCCATGGTCATATTTGCCCGTCACTATAAAGTTTTCAATAGTATCAATACTGCTTGACCGGCTTGTAGTATTTAGAAATTGTAGTTGATCCGGCAAGGCCCATAACTTTCTTGCTTTTGACTTTAAAGGGAACTCTATAGAACACAGGAAGATGAGGTCCAATTTTTTTGCTTTTCGAATCGTCTTTGTACAATAAGTCTGAATTATAGTCCATCGGCCTAAGTAATTGTTTTCGATCATTCTCAATCAGTGACTTGAAGTCGTAGTCTTCTTTTGTCCATACATATCCTATGGAATCTTTCAGACGATACAATTTGTTTAGCAAATCAATTTCAGCCCTGTAAGGATTCAATCTGACAACAGCATCTTTGGATGTACGCTTAAACCAGACAACAGGAATACTCATCAAGTCTGTCAGGTCGGTAGTGTCGCCTATCATTGTCTTGCGTTTCATGTATTTATCATCCGGCTCACGATATTCCATATCCGGCAGACATATTATCGTATCGCCACGGTTGACATATGTACCGGTCAGAACCTTACGGTCAAATGGCTCCGAAACCCCGATAAAAGAAGTTGACGTCTGATATACATAAGTCTGGTAGTGCGGAAAAAGAATCAGGGAATTGAAAAATGGGAAAACAGGATTCTCCTTTACAGTTCCGGCATCTCGACCTGTCATTTTTAGTTCAATGGGTATGCAACTTGCCTGAACATATATTTCCATATCATTGTCTGCCTCAACCATTTGGCTCCGGAACGCACACGATGTCATCAATCCGCCGGTACTAATAAGCACGATGACAACGGCTATAAAACACGCAGTTACTCTTACTTTCATAATCTAATGAATTTATCAACGCAGATGTCTTCAGATATTAGAAGGCTGGTAAATTGCCCTAAAGGTAGGCAATTTATTGGCCGAAAGCAAGCAACCGAGCAAAAAATTGCCCGGTCGTGTGATTGTTGTCTAAAAAATCTTGGAGAGTGTCAACGACAGGCGCTGAAGTCGTAGTTGTTGAGGCGCCGCGTGCATACGTTCCTTGTCGTCGTAGAGTCACGCTAATTCAGCACATTAGCGCAACACTGATGCAAAATAGTGCAGTTGGCGCCCGCGCATTATGCAAAATAGTGCAGTCCATCCATGCCGTTTTGTGTAAAATAGTGCAGTCGCATAGAAATTTTTCTTATCTTTGCACCTGATAAGACTATGGATAAAAGAATACTTGAAACAATACTTGCTGACCAGGCTGAAGAGTTGGCATTAAAAAAGAACTTGCGTTTCTGTAAGCGTAAGGAAGAGGATCTTGTTGACCTGAAAAGCACTCAGGCGCAGGTCGTAATCGGCGTAAGACGCAGTGGAAAGTCTACATTGTGTTATAATGCACTGATCCGACAAGGTGTGAAATTCGCATACGTCAATTTTGACGATGAACGTCTGATACATCTGACCGGAAATGATCTTAACGACGTATTGGAAGTCCTTTATAAAATTAACGGCGATTTCAATTATCTCTTCATTGATGAGATACAAAATATCCCTGAGTGGTTTTTGTTTGTAAACCGTCTACTGCGTAAGCAGATGCATGTCATAATAACCGGTTCTAATGCAAAACTGCTCAGTGGAGAACTTTCCACACATTTGACCGGACGCCACCATTCCATACCGCTTTATCCCTTTTCCTTTGCCGAGTATTGCGAGGCAAGGGAAATTGATACAAAATCAAGAACTACAAAGGCAATAGCAATACGTCGGGCCGCTTTCGATGACTATATGCGACAGGGCGGATTTCCTGAGTTGCAGTTTATTGACAATGAACGCGATTACGTAGAGGGATTGGTTAACAATATTCTTAAGCGCGACATCGAACAGAGATTTAAGATTGCTCACACTTCTGCTTTCGAAGAAATGTCCCATCATCTTCTGAACATTGCACCAGTTGTCGTGGTTGACAGAGTTTTGCAAGAGGCATTTGGATTTGGTTCTCAACACACCGCCAAGAATTACATAAGTTATCTAAAACAGGCTTACCTGTTGGTGGGCTTGCATAAGTATTCTCCCAAAAGTCGCCAAAGAATAACCGGCGAGAAGGTATACCCAATCGATGTCGCGTTGATGAACAGGCGGTCTGATGCTTTTGTCGGCGAAAACTTCGGATGGCGTCTGGAAACAATTGTGTACATGGAATTATTGCGCCGGTACAAGCAACGCGGATTGGATATATATTATTTTTGTGACCGTTCGGGTGAGTGCGACTTTGTGGTTTGTGAAAACCGGAAAGCCATCCTTGCCGTACAGGTATCATACGACATCTCGTCTGACAAAACCAGAAAGCGGGAGATTGCGGGCTTATTGTTGGCGGCAAAAAAGACTTCTTGCGGCAATCTTCTGATACTGACCGACCATAACGATGAGGATATCGTCGTCGACGGATATAATATCGCCATACGTCCCGTCTTTGACTACGTCTTGACTCTACCCTCAGATACAGAAATTTAACCCCGGCCACTTCCCGAAACAGATTTCACCCAGTCCGTTTTCAATTCCACCTCGACACGTTTTCAGACTACAATTTTCGCATCCGCCGACATATCGGATGGCCGTTGGGTAATCCGCCCTGCATCACATTAAGTTCTCTGGCGAGTGCCGCCATCTTCCTATTGACACCGCACCGCCATCAACTATCCCTACGCAGTCTCACCGACTGACGCACCTAGACATATTTTGTCGACCACTCGTCCACGTTGCGTACGGTCTACTCACCGGGCGGCAGGGGGCCTATCGGGTGGACGGTTTTCCCTTTGAGGTTGAGGGCCCTGAAACAGTACTTGGAATTCATCAGTATGGTGGTTCTTACAGGTGTTGTAAAACAATTTGGAAAGAGGTCCTTTCGAAAAAATTTGGCCGAAAGCAAGCAACCGAGCAATTATTTTTATTGCTTTGTAATTCTGACGGTAGTTCCTGTCCTCAATCTTCATTCTTTTTCTCGGGTTTGGGGAGAAGCCGCAGTATGCCCTTGAGTTCTTGATACTTTTTGTCAGAATACTCCCCCAATATGCTGTTCCTTGAATAATATGTGTCGGGCATTTCCTTTAATGCCTTTATTACGTCTTTTTGAAAAAAAGGTTTTGCAGCGTCCGGCGCATAAAAATTAACCGTGTCTTTTGATGCGATATCTGAATATTGATCACCGATTCTATAGTCCAGCCAGAATGTGAATATGTCACGGCAGTCGTATTTGATGTTTTTGTAGAAGTCGCATAACTTGCGCGCATCGCTTCGCAACAAATATTCGGGTGGAGGATAAGATCCGTCAGGATTGGTGCTAATTGGCACATCGGCAATGTGGGACATGAATCCCAAAATATATAACGTCAAAGGGTCCTTGACATGAATAATATCTTTTCGTGGCACACTATCGGGTACTAAATATTTTACAATACCGTGCTTCGTGCCGTCGTAAATCCCGAAAACGGTAGTGTCCGAAGGATTCTCCTTCCTATCGGCAAATTTGTCAAGAGTCGTTACGATCGATTCTATGCTGTCGCACAATGCTTTCGGCGAAAGTATTTCATACGGGTCCACTACCGGCCAGTCAATGGTATAGCCGTAGTTTTCCTCGACCGCTGTTGTCACGAATAACAGTGAAATAAGCAGATAAAGCGTTTTCCTCATAATCTCAATAATGAAAATAAGTCCTTAAATACGTTTTAGGCATGAATAGTCCAACCAGTGTGTCTCGTAAACTTATTATAAATGTTTGCGTCATAATTTATTTGTTGAAATTTACACATGTATTCCCTCTGATTTTACTATTCAGATTTTTGAGACTGCTTATCAACTCTTCAAATGATACAGACTCGCCATAAATCATGTGCAATCGCATATTCTCATAGTCGGATTCCCATTGTTCGATAATCGCATCAGGCGGAATTATATTGAGCGTGTCAGGATAAAGTGTGTCATAATCGAAACCACGCAAACCTATGAATGTGCGGCGATGTTCTACAACCTGACGGTAGAGTTCCGCATCATTGATAGCACGGTCGGCTATCGGAGTCTTCAGAATCTGCCCGATATCATACATGTGGCGTGACATACGCGCCACTCTGATTAAATCCTTTGGTTTGGCGAATTCCTCATGAAGCAGGAATACCTTTTCAAGAAAGGTGCGTTCGGGAAGCACTGCACGAACCATGAACTTCCGTTCGGCAAAAGGCGCTTTCGGATATATCTGGTCTATCATTGAATCAAGAGCAATCTCACTTACCGGCTCGCTCATTGACCTTCCACTGACTTCCACTTTTACTTTCGGGAGGATATATTGATTGCCCTCCAAGCCATCAATGGAGACGGATAACACAGAATCATAGTTGATGTTTATGACTTCCGGGTCAGTCGTGGTGATGGGAGTGATTTCCACATTCACCTTGAACTTTTCTTTTGATATGCCGTTTTGGTATAACCGCTCTGTAATATCATGCTGCATGGTTTCACGGACAAAGGAACAGGCGGCGCGACGCAACTTGTCGCTGATTTGAGTTTTGGATAATGTACCGCTGAAACCCAGATATTCCCGGTCAATGGCAATGTCTATATCTTCCGAAAAGCGGTCAATCAAATGCCAGCACTTACTTAGCGATGTACCACCTTTGAAAGACAGATGATCGGCATACGGCAGACTGAACATTGCGCGTAGGACAGCCGTCACCCACCAGTCCTTTTCTATGACCTCTCGTTGTCTTATATTCAACTCTGTGGAAACACGGTCAAGTATATCCACACGGTCTGATGCTGATAGATCAATGAATTTCATCGCTGCAATATCGTTTTTATCCACGTCGGAGCAAGCACTATATCATGATTGAAATCCTGCTCCGAAACATCTTCTGTTATCAATTTTTTTATTATATCCTTCTGCTCTTTCGTTATGTTTTTCTCTCCAATCTCACGCATAGCGAGAACCGCCAGTTGCATCAGTTGGGATTGATAAGCGAATTTCCCCAAGTCGTTACTATGCCGGAATGTGATACTCTTACCCTCTCCAAACTTCATCTGCCGGGCAGAACCGTCTGTTATGTAAATGATATTAGCCGGAACCTGTGTGGACAGTCCTAATTTGTTAAGCGCATAAACGCCGGTGGGAATGACACGCGCATTGTCCCGCCGCGCTATTTTCAAGGCAATGGCATCTAAGGACGGTTCTCGTAGCGAACCATCCCACTTGTCATATGCAGGTATATAATAAATGCCTTTTGCAAAGCGACACAATGCCCCATTGCGGCACAAACGGCTTAATCCCGACCGTACTGCATCGGGAGTACCACACGTTGTGAAGTCGTCAGGGATAAATATTGTACCCTCCTTTGCGTGTTCCACAATATCGTACATCGCCTTGTAAGAACTGTTTGCTCCCATAATTTAATTGCATTTTTGCCACAAAATTAATGTTTTTTTGTGGCATATCATAATTTCACATGGAATTATTCACAAACAAAAGATCAATCACTAATATATACACCATACCAAACACCTCCCACAACCCTGACCTAAAACAACCTCATCCCTCTGTCTCCCAACCTAATCCCTCCTCCAACGAACAAAAAAATCGAGACTACCCGACGTGGTAGCCTCGACTTAGCCTTCCATTAATCATAGTCACATTAGACTGATTATAAGACTGTTTTATATCTTTTCCCTTACGGGAGGGCATTACCAATCAAAATGACTGTTTTCCTCTTCAGTAAATTCATCATACTCAATATCGTCCAGAAAGTAGCCCGTGTTGTGGTATAAACTTGAAATCTTATCTTCATTAAAGCAATCAGACATTGCGTCATCCACGGGAACATAACCCTGTCTTTCATCCTTTTCGTAACAGAGTTGATAATTGTATGTGAGTAATCGCACTATTTCTTCTCCGGGGATATAGACCTTCAACTCTATGATCAATCTATTAAATTCCGGCAGTCCGGTTCTGTATTTAATTACAATCTGATTTTTTGACAGGAGATCCTTTAAAATCTCTTCCTGATCAGGAGAATAGTATTTGAAAGGATACCGGTTGATATATTCCTCCTGCTTTTCTATTTCTTTTTTATTCTCCTCTTTATGACCATCCGGTGAAATTATAATACGATAGTGTACATTTGCATCTAACACATTGACCGTGCGTGAATCTTTTCTGCAATCACGTAACCACGCGACTGCTGCACGCAGACTTAATCCGCGCTTTTCTGACACTATATCATAATCACCATAAACATAACTGTAAGTAACACTATTTTTAATTATTGAATCCTGAAACTGTATGATTGACTTGGCAATATCTCTATTTACCGTCTTGCAATGACTGTCGACATTAGCACACAGACAACACAAAACAGCAATTAAGTGCAAGATTTTCCGCATGTTATATTTTCTTATCATTAATTTTTAGGGTCAGTCGGGGAGTGGGGGCGGTAGGGGGG
>CALKRW010000060.1 GCA_937989585.1 uncultured Porphyromonadaceae bacterium
TCCTCCCGGGTAGTAGTTGCCTCAAGATATGCAGAGTCTGCCTTTGACAACAACAGTACATTAGCCCCGACAAGGGGAGCATTATTGTTATCTACCACTCGTCCTTTAATATTTTGGGCGAAGGATGATGCTGAACATAGCAGGGCAAATAGTAAAAGTGTGACTTTTTTCATGGCTTAGGTCGTTAGAACATCAGCATCAGGCCGACGGAGAAACTTTTGAACTTAGGTGAATTGGTGCCCGATAGAACACTCTGGGGAGAATAGCGAACGTATGCTCCGAGGTAGCCGGCGCTTATCACGCCGAGCAGATCCACGCTTACCTTGCGCTGTCCCACTCCGTGGAAGCACTCGTTCACCTTCTCGCCGTCCGGATTGTTCCAGCCGTTTTTCACCGATGCGTATGTGCTGACATTGAGCACCGCGCCTGCTGCGGCGTTGAGCGTTCCGCTCGGCAGTTTCACACGTGTGTACTGTGTGTAGAGTAGCGGGAACTGCATGGAGAAGGTTTTGATTGCTGTATGGCGTCCTGTCGCTCCTTCCTCCCAGGGCTTGAAGCCAACGACATTATTTTCCGGAACCATGCGCATGGACGCCGTCGTGCTTCTGTAGTTGCGCCATGCGAAGCCCATACCCAGACTGATGCGGGCGTTCCACGGCGCCCTGTAACCTACTGCCAGGGCATGAAGCCAGTTGATTTCGAAACTCTTGCCCATTTCAAGTTCCATGGATGCGGGAGCGCCGGGAGCGCTTACCATACCGAGGCCGAGACCGCCCATGAATACTTCCCAATGGTGGCTGCATACTCTTTTGATCGAATTCATGAAGTGGAATTCGCGCGACTGCTTGCTGCGCACTCTCGAGTCGGGCGAATACGCCTGTGTGTAACTTACCGACATGCTGCTGTCCGCTTCCGTTCCCTGAACGCTGTAGTTCACGCCGTTGGCCGATTCTGTGATAACGACTTTCCGTACATCGGTGACTTTGATGATTGTATCGGCTTGCTGTTCGGAGGCAGCGTTGGCTGAGAAGGCGCACAATGCGGTCAGTACGCCGAGTATATATGATTTCATGTGATTACTTTTGTTTACAGATTAGACATACGAGTTTGACATCAGAACGCCAGGGTTGCTCCCGCGCTTATAAAGTCGGTATGCGGGCCATAGCCGGGCTTGAACACGCTCACGGGACTGTAGCGAACGTAGAAGCCGAATATGTCGTCCCATCCCAGTCCAAGGCGCAGTTCCATGCCGACATTGCGCTGGTGCAGGTGCTTGAGTGTCTGGCTGATCTTGCGCGTGTTGTCAGCGCTTTGGTATTTGCGGGTAGCATGGGCCGAAATGCACAGGTTCAGGTTTACACCCGCCTCAACATGAAATTTTTTATAGATTCTCTGACGCAGACTGAGCGGAATCTCAATCGACCTCAAGTCCAGACGCGACTCACCTTTGGTGTAGCCCTCGCCCAACGGCTCGATATACAGGACACCACGGTCGTCGGTGCCGAACACATGCGACTTGTCGAGATACATGCAGCGGTACAGGAAACCGACGCCGATTTCTAGCGACGGTCCGCCGTAGAACGGCTGGAATCCTATGCCGGCCACCTTGCCGATGCCGATCTCACAGCCGGTGCGTAACGAGGCTTCGTTGTCAACCGGAATTACGGCCCCCGCATGTATGTCGTGGAACCATACCGAGTAGAACATGCTGTGATCATGTGTGTTGCCTCCGCGCAGGAACGGAAGGTCAAGGTTCAGGTTGTCGCCGTGTCCGGAAGTCGAATCGCCTGGCTCGGTAACCTTGCTGCTGTATTTATAGGTGTAGGCCGGACGTGTACCCGAGGCTTTTACCTCCACGGTAATTTCAGAGTTTTTTCCGCCGTCCGAGGTCAGTATCACCGACGAGGCGTTTTTCAGCACCGTTATGGTGTCGCACTGTTCCTGGGCCTTAAGTGGCAGCGAGATGCAGACTGATGCCAATAATAGAACTAAGGATTTTGACTTGATATTCATAATTAGGAATGGATGAATTTTACTTTAAGAATGAATCGATCATTTCGGGGCCTGCCTTGCCCTCGAGGTAGATTAGGACGGCCTTGGTCTTGGACGTGCCGCTGTTATAGAGGATGTAGCGGTTAAGTCCGTCGTCGTTCTGTCCCAGATTGTAGAAGGCATAGTAGAGCCGGCCGTCCTTGTAATGGACTTCGCGGTCGACCGCCTTGCGCGCGTCCTTGGCAAGTGCGGCCTCTACCTGCTTCTTCGCGGCGTTGTCGCCTTCGACAGTCAGACTGTAGAACAGGGCCAGTTTGTACTTGCTGAGCGGTCTCCCTTTCACGCAGGTGACGGAAACATTGGGATTACCGCGCATCGAGGTGAACAGTGTCCCCACATGCAGTCCGCTCTGAGCCTCTGCCGCCAGTGTGAGGCAGAGTGCCATAAACATCAGTGCAATCAAGCGTTTCATTGTTGTCGGATTATATTCAGGTTGTTTTCAATATCTTGGTTTACCTCGTCGGACACGGCGGCCATATAACTGAGTTGCTCATGCATGATGTCGAGCACCACCTCAGGGTCGCGCACTTCCTCCTGCCCGATATAGGCGAAACATTCGTCCCCGTTGTCTGCCGGGGCCTCCGGGACATGGGTGAGGTAGACGCTTATTCCGATCACGGCTACAAGTATGGCTGCCGCTGCGGCCACGCGCTGAATGACCGGAATGAAGCGGGACGGGCGGCGGATGACTCTCTCTCTCGGCATCATGGCCACGACACCGAGCACAGCCCTGGCTTCCTCGACTTCCGGAGTCCGCAGGGGACTCGTGGCAAGCATCCGGCGCAACTCCCGTTCCTGTTCGAGAGTGGTTTCTCCCTCGAAGTACAACTCTATGAGTCGTAGCATCTGTTTGTTGTCGGTATCATTCATATCTTCAATGCGTTTTAATCATTCGTTTTTTGCACCGGTCACGAGCCGGAGCGCTCGGTGTAGATTCGGCGTATGGTTTTTCGGGCACGGCAGAGAGCCACTCTTACTGCGCCCTCGGTGATATTCAGTTCGGCGGCAATCTCGTCGAATTCATAGCCGTTGCGGTCGCGCATCAGCAGTATGCGTCTGTCGCGTTCGCTGAGTTCGCTCTCGATCAGTTCCATTACCTCGGCGTAAAGTTCCTGGCGTCCGTCGTCCTCCTGAGTCTCGGCAAGAGTCTCGCTGACCTCGGTCTGCGGATGTGCCGAGCGGCTTCGTATCACGTCGATGCAGATATTCTTCACAGTGGTCACGGCCATGCCTGTCACCTGCGACTCGTCCGAAAGCGAGCGGCGTCTCTGCCACAGTCTGACAAAAGCATCCTGAAGAGCGTCCTCAGCCTCCTGGTCAGAGTTAAGCATCCGAGCGGCCCCGCTGTGGAGCCGTTGACGAAGCCGTCCGAAAACCGTTGTTAGAATATCGTTCATTTTTCTTTTGCTTTCTGTCCTATATACGGACACCCTCCCCGTTTGTTACACCCACCCCCAACTTTTTTTCACAAAAACCAAAATTCCCCTCCTTCCACCCTCCCGCACATGCTATAAAACCACCCATCCGCTCCTACCTCAATCCAACAGATAGCCCGCGATTCGCAAACCGCAGGCTATCTGTTGTAATCATTTCTTTTCGAGCACTTTGTCAATATTTATTATGTTGTCCAGACTTGGTTTCCTGTAGGGCGAATCGGATGATTCTTTAGAATAGTTATAGATTTGGCCGAGTTTTGCCTCCTGGGCGGGGAAAAACCCCGATCCCATATTAAAGTCATAAAATTTTCGATTATCCGAATCATATACCATGTAACCGAAATAACTTTTGGAATAATCATTTATCTGTTTTACCAAGACAATCAGATTGTCTTTCCCAAGCATAATTTTCTCATACCCCTCGGGACTGTCATCTTCCGGTTTGCTTGTCAGTTTCATGATTTTGGTTTTTGTTTTGCCGTCGAATTCACCTTTGACAATCAGATAGTTCCCTTCATACTCTTTCGGAATCACCTTGAGCAAATATACCTGCAACTTAGTCTGCTCCGCAAACCGAGTAACACTCTCCATCCCCCACAGACCGAATCCACGGCTACCGAGTCCTGTCCGGCTACAATACCCTCAGACGCAGACCCCACTTCCGCATAAAGGCTGAAACACATTGATAATACAAAGAATATGGAAAATAATGACGTTTTCATTTTTTTCTATCGCCTAAAGAGTATGGAATCTTAATTGGATTTGCCTTTTTGGAATTCGCACCGCTCGATGCGCTCAAAACTCCCGGCCAGGTGCATGCACTCAGTGATTCTCTGCGCCGGTACGTTGATGAAGTAAAACTTCGCATCAGGGTATGTTATCGTAAAATTCACGTTTCTGTAATTCCTGCTTTCCTCTTCACACGCCAGTATACATTCCTGAATATTTGTGACACCGTTGTAATAGTCATATACTACCTTATAAAACCATGAATATATTTCCGGATTCAGGTTGTCAAGGTAATCATTGTATTCGACATTGAAATCGTTCAGCATGGACCATACATCATCCAGCGCAATATTTTGTAATCCGATCTTTTCCTCAGCCTTGATGTTCCGCGACTCCACTCGTATGAAAATGCTGTCTGACAGGACACAGTTCATGACGTTCTTGTCCAGCCAATATGCTTTGGGCGCTTCCGGAATCATCACCCTGAACGGACGTGTTTCAGTCGTGTCATCTACCGCTGTCAGAGTATTCAGGCTTATGTAGTTGCACCTTCCGTCCTCGTACGTCATAAAACCGCTTGAGAGTAGGTTGCCCATTCCGTGGAAACGAAGTTTTTCGGTCGCATCACTGTCCGTGTCTGCTGCGGAAGCAGAAACACAGGCAGCATTTGCCGCTATAAATATCCAAAGGAACAGATTCCTGATGATTTGCGGCATCTTATTACTTTCTGAAACGCAAAATTCCTTGATCCGACGAATTGTCATAATATTTTTTGTTTAGTATTTGGAGACTTCCTATTGATTTGATGAATTTTTGAAATGACTCCACCGGCACGTTAAAGCAGTATATGCTCAGCCAGGGGAAACATACTTTGAAATTCAGTCTGTCGTAACTGTCGCTTTTGATGTCCTCCAGCAACTTGTCCCGATAGATTTTCGCTCGGTAATACGACGCATACGGCTCAATCCAATCGTCGGGATTACACTGGATTATCAGATTATCCATATGTTGGCGGAGCATCCATTCCTCGAGGTAATCCGTCAACGTCTTCCTGTCGAACTGTTCGACTGCCTTATTGTCTATGACAAAGTCATAAAATTTGCCACCTTCAAGATACCATGTACTGATTTCCATTGCACTTCCATCTTCAAAGAAAATTAAAGTTTTATTACGAAATAGATGATAGTCTGTGACGTCTCCGGGCAAATCGATAATATAGTATGCTTCGCCAATGGTTCTTGAATTTATCGAATCCTCACAAATATATCTTTGGAAAATATTGCTAAACATATATGTCCCTTCCTCAGACATAATAAACCCATCAGATTCCGGATTATTAGTCGTGAATAAACTATTGCCCATAGGAAATATCCACATACCAACGGGTAATATCAAACAACGCCTCAAATTATGTAATAACTTTCTCATTTTCCAGAACCTTGGGTTTGACGCATTTTGTATATATCTTCAATAGCCTTCTTGAAGGTCTTCCACATTATTTGCGTTATAGCATGCCCTTCTTTAGTAGATTTGTCAAAAAAAGCAACACTACGTTCGTGGGAATATACTGGTCTTTCCCCCATTTTATTCCCTAGGCTTTCTTGCTTGCAATTATACCCCAATACTATATTTGGATATTGATAAGTGTTATTTTTCATATCTTCTATATCGTCCGGGGAAGCACAATTGTTGTGTCTGTAATCACTACTTTGAAGAGTGGGATGTGTATGGACATTGTACGTACGTACTACGCCTTCTAAAGATCCGGATGGCATATCGCTGCTCTTAATTTCTACTCCCTGTTCAGTACCTACTATTATATCTGTCATTTCTCCGTTGCTAAATTTGTTATAACTTGTCTCTATTCCGCGAGTTTCAGTTATCTCATACATTTCAGACATATATTCTATTTCCTTTTCAGAAGGTAAAGGTATAATATGTTTCTTCCTAATACATTCTTTAGCATCTTTTCTTTTTTCAGAGGTACTAAGTACTATATAAGGAATATCATTCATACCTTCCGAAAGTACATGAATCCCCCTTAGATTATAATATATTTCGCAACCGGTCGGATCGACATAGCGGATGGGATTCCCCGCGCAGTAGACGTACGGATTGATGGGTGTGAAATCGACTGCCTTGGGGTCCGGCGTCGACCACAGGGCGAGGGCGGAGTTGAGGCGGCGGGCGCTGAAGTCGTAGTCGTTCAGGCCGCCGTCGCGCATGCGCTCCTTGCCGCCGTAGAGGTACGGCTGTCCCGCAGGCTCATGCCAAGGCTCGCCGTAGGGGTAGTAGCCCGTGTGCTGCTCAATCTTGCCTTCCTGGCCGGTCACCATCGTGATGTTGCCCTGGAAGTCAGGGTGGCGGTAGTGCGCCCCGCCGTTGCCGTCGAAGTACCCGCCCAGGAAGTTGACGTACGCCAGCGAGTCGCCCTCGAACACGAAGTCACCGCAGTAACTCCGCTCGCTGACCTTCACCGGACGCCTCTTCCCCGCCAGCAGGGCATAGGTCGACACACCAAGCAGTTCGCCCGACGCGCTGTACGTGTACTGCAGTTCGCCGCCGTCGGTGAACTGCACGGTCGAGGGCTGCCTCATGTGGTTGTAGGTCATCTTCTTTATGCCGCGCGACGAGTCCGAGTAAAGCATTCCCGCCTTGTTCCAGGCGTACTGGGCAACTCCGCCCGAGGCGCTCAGCGGATAGCCCGTGCGCCCGTAGAACTCCGTCCCGGCAGCCTGTGCCGTCACCGAGGAAAGCCTCATGCCCTCCCACACGTAACTCAGGTCATCCATAAAGCCGTATTTCTTTATCTCGAGGTCACCGCTCTTCCTGACGCCGTTCTGCCCGTAGCGCCTTACGCTCAGCGGAGCCCCGACCTCGTTGTACTGATGAGTCTGTTCCTCGACTTCCATATTCATTTCAATTTATAATATTCGGACAGACATATCAACCACCCGGCATTACTTGCTATCAGACATATGCCGCCATGTATCTAAAAATAACGATTTAAACGTATTATCCGATTCTATGTTTATGTCAATACGTTTGATATATGAATCACCCATACCTGTATATTTAGTAATAAACTTCTCAAAAAAGAACGAATTGTTAAGTTCACCGTCTTCACAAATAAACGAAGTGGGTTCTTTGACGATTTGCGTTCCTATCAATTTGCCGATTTCTTTTACATTTGTCGTGTCATATTCTTTTTTGTAAAACGCTTCGTCTATGACCCTATTAAAGAAATACGATGTTTTATATTTGTAATATTTTCCATCAAATGGAATTATGGCATCCAGATTAATAATAACTTCGGACATAGTATAACTCATATTTGCTGATACTATGATATAATTCTTCTGAAGATACTCATTCAAAGATATACTATCGTACAGGGGATCTATATTGATTTCGGAACCATCGCTTCTGAAGTTATTAAAACCATCCATATCTGCCGTTTTCCATACCTCTTTAAAGATATTCGGATCTATTTTTAGCCATAAAGGAACTCGGAAACCAACATAAATTCTGTTATCCTGCACAAACCTGTTGCACCTATTTACAAAGGCCTCGATGCAACAGTCATAATAGGCATCTTCGTCTGCCGCTTTATTATACAATTTAGTGAAGTCATCAGCCGTTTCACCATTGGAATCATTACTGATGCGAATAACTTTGTCAAGATTATATTGACCATCATTAACTATCTGGCTAAGTGTAACATTACTGTTTTCAATAATATTAGCGCCTTGGGCAATGGGAGGTTTCGTAAAACAAACCAATGCCATTAATATGTATATCATATTCGTTTTCATATAACCTGTATCAATTATGTTCACATCACATGCTTGCTGAAGGACAAAACATTGACTTTAATGTAACTGGATTTGATTCGGGATGTATTTCAACTCGCTTGATATGGCAATCCTTCATGCCGGTGAATTTATTGATGAACCTTTCAAAAAAGAAATAATCACTGAGTTCACCGTCTTCAAAAATCAACAACACTGGATTGCTCTCAATCTGTTTACCGATTATTTTGCTTATCTCTGTCGTATTATTTGTTCTGTAATCTTTATTGTATCTCTTTTTATCTATGAACTTGTTAAAAACATAAGAAGCATTATATCTGTAACAACTCCCGTCAAATGGAATTATGGCGCCCAAACTGACAACTACCTCAGAAATATTATAACGCGTATTTATGGCTACGATGACATTATTATTTTGTAAATACTTATTCATTGGTATATTGTCATATAGGGGATCGATTATAATTTCGGAACTGCCAGCCTTGAAATCAATAAATCCGTCAGAATCTTTTATATAATCGCTGTCACAATTAGTAACATTGGGAACTCGGAATATGCTATAGTCCCGCTTCTCCTGAACGAACCCATTACACCATTTCACAAAGGCCTGAATGCAAATGGCACTGTAATCCTCCGGGCCAGCCACAGACTCATAAAGACTCCTGTTTTTTATTAAAAATTTTTCCTGAGAATCATCTTTAATAACAAGTCTTTTATTAAGGTCATACTGCTCATTGCAGACAATCCGGCTGAGTCTTGCATTTTTTCCCTCAATAACACTATCCCCATAACTATTGGGCGTATCAAGGAAAACGAACAGTCCCAAAATCAAACAAACATATATCCTCGTCATAACACTATTTTTTTAAGTTCTGAATTAAATTCACCAATTGTTCAAACAATACGCTGGTTATAACCTTTTTCTCATAGTAAAAAGTTATTTTACCATCCTTCCCACCTACAACAAAAGTAGTTCCGCCAAAATTAAATTTTCTCATTTCCTTATCAAATTTCTTGTCCTTCGAAGAGGGTTCAGATGAGCCAAATTTTGAGTTGGCGTTATTGATGGGATGGATGTGCATATACCATAGCGATTTAGTTTTATCAGTCTTGCTTTTATTATGGGTCTGTTTAAAAGGCACGATTGAGTGTACTATGGCTTTATCCGACGCCTCTACCTCGGTACCTTTATCCCACTCATTAACAACACCATTCTCGTCCTTATGGATTCCTCGTTCAAAGCCATCTGAATTTCCTTCTGATATTGATTTTTGTATAACATCAATATCAGATAAAGTAATATCAGTTATTTCAGCCATTTTTTTGCTGTTGCCGATTTTACCATCATAAAATTCACCTTTGGCGGTTAATTTACTTATCTTTTTCCCAAGAGATTTATTAACAAGGAATAATCTACCATCATCTTTTCCATCTGTTCCAACCTTTGTTAATTTATCATCTTTATTCATATAAAAAACAGTGCATCCCGACGGATCGACATATCTGATGGGATTCCCGGCGCAGTACACGTACGGATTGATGGGCGTGAAATCAATGGCCTTGGGGTCGGGGGTGGACCACAGGGCGAGGGCGGAGTTGAGGCGGCGGGCGGAGAAGTCGTAGTCGTTGAGGCCGCCGTCGCGCATGCGCTCCTTGCCGCCATAGAGATACGGCTGTCCTGCGGGCTCGTGCCAAGGCTCGCCGTAGGGGTAGTAGCCCGTGTGCTGCTCAATCTTGCCTTCCGAATCGGTCACCATCGTGATGTTGCCCTGGAAGTCCGGGTGGCGGTAGTGCGCCCCGCCGTTGCCGTCGAAGTACCCTCCCGGGAAGTTGACGTATGCCAGCGAGTCGCCCTCGAACACGAAGTCACCGCAGTAACTCCGCTCGCTGACCTTCACCGGACGCCTCTTCCCCGCCAGAACCGCATAGGTTGACACGCCGAGCAGTTCGCCCGCGGCGCTGTACGTGTAGCGCAGTTCGCCGCCGTCGGTGAACTCCACGGTCGAGGGCTGGCCCATGTGGTTGTAGGTCATCTTCTTGATGCCGCGCGACGAGTCCGAGTAAAGCATTCCCGCCTTGTTCCACGCGTACTGCGCCACGCCTCCGGCGGCGCTCAGCGGATAGCCCGTGCGCCCGTAGAACTCCGTTCCGGCGGCCTGTGCCGTCACCGAGGAAAGCATCATGCCATCCCACACGTAACTCAGGTCATCCATAAGGCCGTACTCCGCTACCTCCAGGCCGTTGTCCGTTCTGAGGCCGTCCTGGTGCATCTCCAGTCCGCTGATCTTCCTGACGCCGTTCTGCCCGTGGCGCCTGACAATCAGAGGAGCCCCCACCTCGTTGTAGGTGTACTCCGTCGAGAAGTTCTCGGGATTTGCGCGGGGCCTGTCATCCGCCTCCTGATAGTCCGCGCGGACCAGGCGGTCGTGACAGTCGAACGTGTAGTCATAGCGTCCCCCGAGCGTCGACACGTGCGCCGACGCCGTCCCGTCGTACCGCGGGTTCGCCCCGTCGGCATACAGTATCGTCTCGTTGTAGCGCGTGCCGTCAAGTTCTATCTCTATGGGGTCGATATCCGGACCGACCGTGCCGTAGGCCTGCGCGTAGAATTCCTCGCTTACCGGCGCCGATGGCCTCAGTATGGGACTTATTATACCCAACTCGGGGATTATGGTCTCGATATTGCCGACCCATCCGTGGCAGTCGTAGGTGTATTTGCGCTTTACGTTGTTGCCGAAGGTCTCGGCTGAGATCTGGCCGTTTTTGCCGTAGGTGTTCCCGCAGCCTGCCGAGGCTCCGCCGAAGGTCCTGTTCCGGTGAATTCCGCTACGGGGAAGTCCTGGCGGTGCCATTCGAGTTCCACGTCAAGCAGTCCGGCATTTGCCGTGTAGGCCTGGCGTCCGTGCCTGTCGTAGAAGTACACGAGCCATTCGTTGTCTGTCATCGAGGGGGTGTGCTCTGCAACGGTGCGCCCCGCCTCGGAATAGACGAATAGGTGGGGTGCCGTGGCGCCGGGGAAGCTCCTTGACGAGAGTCTGCCGCAGGCGTCGTAGGCGAACTCGTAGCAGTTGTTTATGAACGACTCGTCCGAGGTGCTGATGTCTCCGTCGGCGAACGAGGGAGGCAGTACGTAGCGCAGGCGCCCGTAGTCGTCGTAGATGTTGCGCGTGCGCAGCATGTCATCGTTGCCGTCGCCCTCCTCGCTCATCACCACGAGGCCCGACTTGCTGGTGTAAGTGCGGCTCACGTGGCCGTTCTCGTCGACGGTCTCCTCTATCAGCAGTTGACCCGCGCCATAGTTGCCCGAATGCAAGGCTGTCCCTGACGGACCGATCCTGTACAGCGGGGCCGAGAGGCTTCCCGTGGCAGTGTTGACAAGGGTACGCACGCGTACGGTCTTGCCGTCACGGTGCCATGTCTCGCCGTTCTTCACGGTCGACACGACAACGCCGCGCGGACTCCGCTCATAGTATGTCATGGCATAGTCGCTCTCCGACGAGGGGGCGTCCGCCGAGGGCATGCTCGAGGCGTACATACGCCCCATGGCGTCATAGCGGAAGTGCTGCGATATTCCCGTGTTGCCGTTCTCTGTCATGGTCTTTCGTCCGAGGTTGTCGTAGTGGTCGGTGACGGTGATGGTGTTGAGGTTGCGGTCGGCCTCAACCCGGTACTCCCTGTCACAAGCTCCGGTGAACATTATCGTGTCCTCTGTGGCTTCCATAACGCGCGTCAGACTTTTGCCAGGCAGGGATATGTTCACGATGTCGTGCTCGGAGTCATAACGCTCCTTGTGGGTGAATGACTGTGCATAATGATTAACAGCACACATATAGCACATCGCGTTCGGTTCCTGATACGCCAGCGGGTCTCCGCTGAACGGATATTTCTCATCGGGACGGCCAAGGACTGTACGCGTTATGCGGAGCGCGGGCATCAGCGACCATCCGTAACCCAGTGGGACCGGATCGCTGAGCACCGTTATGCCGTTGGTCTGGTATTGCAGGGACAGCGGGCACTCCACGCCGTCAACATTTATCGTGTAGAGGGGAACGCCGAGGCTCACAGCCCCGGTCAGAAGGTCGGGCTGTGGCGCCTGTACAGCCATGATTGCCTCGGACTGCGGGGTCGGAGGCGTTATGTCGCTGCGTACCGGCGTGACGTATGTCTGTGCCGACGCCATGGCCGGCATGGCGCATATAAGCAATGCGGAGAATGTGTTTCGGGCCAGGCCCAAAATATCGTTAGTATTTTTCATAACTGTCAGATTCATAAGGCCAGTAATATTCTGCGGGTGTATTCACTCTCCGCTGAGACTATCGAGATGAAATAGGTGTTGTGCGTCAGTCCCGATATGTCCAGCGTGTAACTGTCGGCAACGCCTTCCGTGGAGGCGTAGATGTTGCCCGGCAGGTCCATCACGTATATACGTAGGGACAGTTCTTCCGGCAGTGTGACAGTTACCGTTGTCCCGTTGCGGTCGATGACCGCCCGGTCGATGAGCGACTTGACGCGCTCTGCCTCGTCGGGACTGTCATTGTCTTCCTCCTGCGCCTCATCCGTCACCGAGGCGTTGAGATAAAGTATTCCCTCGCTCTGTACGGCCACCGGTATCTCCGAGCCGCTGACAAACCAGCGGTAGACCGTGCGGTCTGTGGTGTCCGACTCGGACGTGGCCTCGGACCGCACTGTGTAGTCGTCGGTCTGTACGGTAAGGACTATCCTGTCCAGTGTGTCACCCGCGGCGGCCATGGCCCTGCCATCCCTCACGACGGAGAAACCGGCCTGCCCTGATGCGCCGAGCAGCGCGTCCACGTTGAGGCGCCCTCTGGCTGTATAACGCTTCACAACTCCGTCCTCTGTCCCGCTCACACCGCTGTTGTCAACCCTAAGCGGTCTGAGACGCAGGGGACTGTCAAGAAGCATCCCGAGACTGCGTCCTTCCGAATACCCCGTCCATGCCAGCGAGTCGCCCTCGGTGACAAAATAGTCACTGCGCTGCCCGAGGGTCTCACTGTACAGTTCCCCGTCATAATATATTTTTCCGGAACATCCGTCAATCCCGGCACGGCCTGCCAGTTGCCAGAAGTCCGATGAAATCTCATTCCCGTCAAGCCCCCTGTACGCATTCCATTTCAACTCCACAGCATTACTCTTCCCCTCCGCACCGCTCTGCATCCCCGAAGGAGACGCCCCGGCGGAATCACAATATAATGAATAAAATGCCCCCGCGAGAAATATTCCAAGCACGGGACATCTGTGGACTTTAAGGTATATCATTGTAGTACAATTTATTATTTTAAGTTTGTGAAACGTTGTGGTGAATAATTAAATTAGCACTACTTTTAAAACAATTTAATATGAAATAGTTTGTAAAGATATAAAAAATTCTGCAACTTTTTTAAAGTACCTTATGATGATATAAATTTTAAGGTTGAGTTCTAAGGGATGTGACACCCTAAATAAAAGTGCCTTAAATTTAGTGCATTTGACAGCCAAATGCAAATAAAAGTGTAAAATTCCTTAAACCATTAACAAATTTTATCCTTTAATGAGATTTAAGTAGGGGAGAAGGGGAGGGGTTAGCGGCGGGAGCGGAAGAAGGTTGTCATGAGGGCGGAGCATTCGTCGGCGAGGGGGCCCTCGGTGACGCGGCATTTGGGGTGAAGGGGTGATTTGCCGTACATCACGCGGTAGCCGCGCTTGGGGTCGGCGGCGCCGAAAACGAGTCTCGGGACCTGTGCCCAGCCTATGGCGGCGGCACACATGGCGCACGGCTCGACGGTGACGTAGAGCGTGCAATTGCTGAGGTATTTGCCGCCGATGGTCGAGGCGGCGGAGGTTATGGCAAGCATTTCGGCATGGGCGGTGACATCGCCGAGCCGTTCGGTCATGTTGTGGGCCGAGGCAACCACCCGACCGTGACACACGACTACGGCGCCGACAGGAATCTCGCCTTCGGCCGCGGCCTGACGCGCCTCTCTCAGCGCCATCTCCATGTAGTGCTCATCGGGCAGTAATTCGGTGTTCATAGCAGTTCTATCCTCATTCCTTCCTCGGCGGCTATGGTATTAGGGAAAATGGCCCGGGCCTCGACGAGGTGCTGTTCCTCGCTGTCATAACTTTTCGAGAAATGTCCCAGAACGAGTTGGCCGACACCGGCCTCGGCGGCGATACGCGCAGCCTGCGATGCTGTCGAGTGACCGCGTTCCCCGGCCTTTGCCTCGCGGTCATCGCAGTAGGTGGCCTCGTGGTATAGCACATCGACGCCCCTGACGGACTCGGCCACACGCGGGTCGTAGGATGTGTCCGAGGCATAGGCGTAACTTCTCGACGGGTCGGCCTCGGTGGTCAACAGCGAGTTGGCGATAACAGAGCCGTCCTCCCTGACGAAATCCTCGCCCCAGCGCAGCGACTCGATGCGGCAGACGGGCACGCCGTGAAAGCGTACCATCTCGCCGTTGATATGCCTGCCCTTGGGCTTTTCGTCGAAGCGGAATCCGACGCATGGCACCGAGCGGTGGTAGAGTCTGAACGTGCTTACGGTAAGCCGTTTGTCATCGATGAGCACTTCTCCGCCTGCGGGATTGAGGGCGTGATATTCAATCTCGAAAGACGTCTCGTGCGAAACCATGTCCATGATCTGCCGCATAAGCCTGATGCCCGGCTCGAAACACCATATGCGGACCCTGCCGCCGACCTCATGCAGCGACAGGGTCGACAGCAGGCCGGGCAGACCGAGGAAATGGTCTCCGTGAAGGTGGGAGATGAACACGTCGGTGATTCGTGAAAACTTCAGCCGCTGTCTTCTGAGCGAGAGTTGGGCACCCTCGCCGCAGTCTATTATCATCACGCGGCCCCTGTACTCCACGGCCTGGCACGAAGGCAGGTGACGCAGCGACGGTGTAGCCGCTCCGCAGCCCAGTATGTTGATGTCGAACTCGCTCATTACCTTAAAAATATCGCCTGAACACAGACTCGCTCAGGGCATTAAACATCATTATGCAGCGCCAATGGAGGACACTTGAAAGGACAAAGTTAACCATTTGCGCTAAAAAAGCCAAAATATGGCACAGAAAACACTAATTAAAAAACATTAGTGCTCCGTTTTTGGTTGGGTGTAAATAAAACGTTAAATTTGCAGACACAACCAAAATCAGCAAGACAGCCATGAAAAATATCAAGATAGAGGTTCCCGTTGAAATTCTGGACTATGCCGAACTCTCACCCGAAGATGCCGCTCTGGTCGAGCAGGCCCGTCAGGCCACATACCGCTCATACGCACCATACAGCAAATTCTGCGTTGGGGCCGCCATAGCCCTCGACAACGGAGTCACGGTGACCGGCGCCAATCAGGAGAACGCCGCCTATCCCTCCGGCACATGTGCAGAGCGTTCGGCCTGCTACTATGCGCATGCACAGTATCCCGACGCCAAGTTCAAGACCATAGCCATAGCCGCCCGCGGAGTCGACGGGAACTTCACCAAAGACTGCACCGCACCCTGCGGAGCATGCCGACAGGCTTTGCTCGAGTACGAGACACTAGCCGGCCGTGGTGTCCGCGTCCTGCTCGCCTCCGATGACAAGGTCTATGTCCTTCCATCCGTACAGTCGCTTCTGCCGCTTGCCTTTACCAAATTCCGCGACTGACCGGACCCTACCTTCAGACTCTTGGCGACAGAAAAACCACTCCCTGTTTGAAAAGCAATGGGGAGAAAGCATTCGTTTTGCAGATTTTTTGTACCTTTGCATTTAAATAGCAGAAACCTCTCTCATCACATAATGACCGACAACACAGATAACAAAGACCTTTTTGACATCACGGACCCCGAGATTGACAACGCGACGCAGGATGCGGGCGCTGAATACGATCCCGCGGCCTCGACCGGCGATGCCGAGTACACCGAGGATGACATCACGACCCTCGAGTGGCAGGAGCATATCCGCCGGCGTCCCGGCATGTATATCGGGAAACTCGGTGACGGTTCCGGCTCCGACGACGGCATATACGTACTGCTCAAAGAGGTCCTTGACAACTCGATAGACGAATTCATGATGGGTTTCGGCCGTCAGATTGTGGTCGATGTCACCGAAGTGACGGTGACAGTGCGCGATTATGGCCGAGGCATACCCCTGGGCAAACTAGTCGATGTCGCCTCGAAGATGAACACCGGCGGCAAGTACGACTCCAAGGCATTTAAAAAGTCCGTGGGACTAAACGGCGTAGGCATCAAGGCCGTCAACGCACTTTCGTCCGATTTCGAGATCGCATCCTTTCGCGACGGCGAGTGCAAGCGCGCGGTCTTCAGCCGGGGTGTGCTTGTCGAGGAATACCCTGTCGCTCCGACCGACGAACCTAACGGAACATTCGTGCAGTTCACTCCCGACAGGTCGATTTTCGTCGACTATTCCTATCGTGACGAATTCATCGTCCCGCTGCTCAAGAACTACACCTTCCTGAATACGTCGCTCGCCGTCATATTCAACGGCAAGCGCTTCATCTCGCGACACGGTCTGCTCGACCTCCTGCGCGAGAACATGACCAAGGACCCGCTCTACGCTCCGATACACCTGAAGGGCGACGACATAGAGGTGGCCATAACCCACGCCAACCAGTACGGCGAGGAATACTACTCGTTTGTCAACGGCCAGCACACGACGCAGGGCGGCACACACCTGACCGCATTCAAGGAGGCCGTGTCCCGCACCATCAAGGAATATTTCGGCAAGAACTTCGAGTACTCGGACATACGCAACGGCATGATAGCCGCCATAGCCATCAAGGTCGAGGAGCCGGTTTTCGAGTCGCAGACCAAGACAAAACTCGGTTCGCGAGACATGGGTCCCGAAGGTCCCACCGTGGCGAAGTTCGTCGGCGACTTCATCAAACGCGAACTTGACAACTACCTGCACCGCAATCTCGACGTGGCCGACGTGATACTCCGCAAGGTCCAGGAGTCCGAGCGCGAGCGCAAGGAGATGGCCGGAATCACCAAGAAGGCCCGCGAGAAAGCCAAGAAAGTCTCGGTTCACAACAAGAAACTGCTCGACTGCGTGGTCCATCTCAGCGATGCGCGCGGAGACGAGGAACTCAAGGAGGCATCCTCGATTTTCCTCACCGAGGGCGACTCGGCAGCCGGTTCCATAACAAAGATACGCGACGTCAAGACCCAGGCCGTATTCTCGCTACGCGGCAAACCGCTGAACACCTACGGACTGACTCAGAAAGTGGTGTACGAGAACGAGGAATTCAACCTCCTGCAGGCGGCACTCAATATCGAGGACGGCATCGACAACCTGCGCTACAACAAGGTCATCATAGCCACGGATGCCGATGTCGACGGCATGCACATACGTCTGCTCCTGCTCACGTTCTTCCTGCAGTTCTTCCCCGACATCATAAAGAAAGGCCACGTCTACGTCCTGCAGACCCCTCTGTTCCGTGTCCGCAACCGACTGAAGGCGAAACGCGGACGCAAAGGCGACGGTGGCGATGACGAGACCTACTACTGCTATTCCGAACAGGAACGCATCGACGCCATCGAGCGCCTCGGCAAGAACGCCGAGATAACCAGATTCAAGGGTCTCGGCGAGATATCGCCCGAAGAGTTCCGCGGCTTCATCGGCAAAGACATGCGACTTGACCGCGTGACCCTGCGCAAGGAAGACCACGTGGGCCAGCTGCTCGAATTCTACATGGGCAAGAACACGATGGAACGCCAGAACTTCATCATCGACAACCTTGTAATCGAGGACGACTCCAACATCGACAAAGCCTGAGACAATGTCAGAAAAAGAAAACATATCCTCAACGCTTAACGCCCACGAGGCACGGGTTGCCCTGTTCGCCGGGTCGTTCGACCCGTTCACGCGCGGACACAAGGACATAGTCGACAGGGCGCTCAGGCTCTTCGACAAGGTGATAGTCTGTGTAGGCGTCAATGCGGCCAAACTTGCCGCCGACCCTCATCTGTGCGATACCATAGAGAGCCGGGCCTCGGCGATAGCGGCTGTCTACCGCGACCAGCCTCGTGTCGAGGCCATCGTGTCGGACGAACTCACCGTCGACACGGCCCGCAGGACAGGCGCGAGGTACCTGCTGCGCGGCGTCCGTTCGGTGCGCGACTTCGAATACGAGCGCGACATGGCCGACCTGAACGCCCGGCTCGCCCCTGATATCGAGACAGTTGTGCTGTTCTCGGCGCCAGAACTTTCATGCATATCCTCCTCAGCCGTCCGCGACATAGCCTCTCACGGCGGCGACATAAACTCTTTCCTCCCATAATAAAAGAAAAATGAAGAAATTACTTTTTACCGTACTCTCCCTCGTCGGCATACTTGCCGTCACATCCTTCGCCCGACAGGGCGACAAGGAATTCACGCCAATACAGAAACTCGGTTATACCGAGGCTCTCATCAACGGCTACTATGTCGATTCTGTAAACGAGGACTCGCTTGTCACCGAGGCCATAGTCGCTATGCTCAAGACACTCGACCCGCACTCGTCGTACAGCACTCCCGAAGAAACCAAGGAACTAAACCAGCCGCTAGAAGGCAAATTCTCCGGGATAGGCATACAGTTCTCCATCGTCAAGGACACAGTCTATGTAATCCAGACCACAGGCGGCGGTCCGTCAGAGCGCGTCGGCCTCCGTCCCGGCGACCGCATCATCTATGTCAACGACTCTCTGTTCACACACCCCAAGATGGCCAACAGCGAAGTGCTGAAGACACTCCGCGGCGAGAAAGGCTCGGAAGTCAAACTCAAGATAAAACGAGGCGACGATCCCAACCTGATAGAGTTCCGCATCATACGTGACGACATTCCAATCTACAGCGTCGACGCCTCCTACATGGTTGCTCCCGAAGTAGGCTTCATATCGATTACCCGATTCGCCGAGTCCACTCCCAAGGAACTCGACGAAGCCATCGATAAACTTGCCAAACAGGGTATGAAGCACCTTATCCTCGACCTGCAGTCGAACGGGGGCGGCTACCTAGGCGCAGCGCACGGTGTCGCCTCCCGCTTCCTGGAGGACGGAGACCTCGTGGTGTACACGAAGGGACTGAACGCCCCCGAGCAGAAATACAACGTATCTCGCAACGACTTCGGCTCGCTGTTCAAGAACTCGAGATTCAAGCCCAAAGAAAAGTCATCCGTGGATCGTCTCGTCATTATGGTAGACCAGTATTCGGCATCAGCCTCCGAGATTGTGTCCGGAGCAATCCAGGACAACGACCGCGGCCTGATAGTCGGCCGCCGCACCTTCGGCAAGGGCCTCGTCCAGCGCCCCTTCCCCTTCCCCGACGGATCGATGATACGTCTGACCACATCACGCTACTATACACCCTCGGGCCGTCTTATCCAGAAGCATTACGAGAAAGGACACGGAGAGGAGTATCAGCTTGACATGCTGAACCGCTACAAGGATGGTGAACTCTTCTCGGCCGACTCGATAAAATTCGATGAGAAGCTGAAGACCTACACTCTAAAGAACCATCGACCGGTATATGGTGGCGGCGGCATCATGCCTGACCTATTCGTCCCTCTGGACACGGCCATGTATTCCAACTACTATCGCGACATAGTTGCCAAGAACTCACTCAACACTCTTGTGCTGGACATACTAGACAAAGACCGCAAGTCACTGCTTAAGAAATATCCGAGCGAGGATGATTTCTATGCAAGTTTCACAGTGGGACAGGATCTCATGGACCGACTAGTCGACCAGGCGCAGAAAGACGGCGTAGAGCCTAACCCCGAGCAACTTGCCGTATCGCGTCCCATACTCGAAGCAGCCATACGCGGACTCATGGCCCGCGACCTATACACCGACGGAACCTATGTCCGCTCGACAAATCCACTGAACCCTGTATTCACCGAAGCGCTTCGCCTCATTCAGGATGCCGAAGCATATAACAAACTGTTAGGAGCCAGCCCCGCCGAATAGAAAGCATACCAGAAAAAGGCGGAAAACTCCAACCTAAACCATAAGTAGAGTTATGAAGATAATAGGAGAGTCTTCCTCAACCCGTACCGAGTGGGCCCTTGTAGACGAAGGGCGAGTGATTGAACATGCCTTTACGACAGGCCTGAACCCATACTTCATGTCGCGCCGCGAGATATCGCATACGGTGCGTCTGGAGTTGCCCGAGGCTTTTTTCCGCCGCCGCTGGGAGCACGTATACTTCTACGGCGCCGGATGTAACGGCAAAGAGAAGAACAAGATAATGGAGTCGTCGCTTGTCGCTCAGTTCAAGAGTCCGGTGACGGTGGAGAGCGACCTCTTAGGAGCGGCACGCGGCCTACTGGTGCGTGAAAAAGGCCTGGCATGTATTCTAGGCACAGGTTCCAATTCCTGTCTCTATGACGGAAACGAGATAGTGAAGAACGTCAAGGCTCTGGGATTCATTCTCGGAGACGAAGGCTCGAATGCCTATATGGGCAAACTATTCATAGCCGACGTGCTGAAGGAACTTGCTCCAAGAGACTTGATTGCAGCATTCTTCGACAAATACCAACTATCGACGAACGCCCTTCTGGATCAGGTCTATACCAATTCACTGCCGAGCCGCTCGCTGGCAAAGTATGCATTCTTCCTGCGCGACTATCTCGATAATGAATACGTGTATAAACTTGTCTATGACTCACTGATGTCCTTCTTCACCCGCAATATCTCCCAGTATGATTACGTGGACAATCCCATATGTTTCGTTGGCTCGACCTGCGTGATGTATGAAGAAATACTCCGTCAGGTGGCAAAGGATTTCGGCGCCACTATTTCCAAGACTTCGAAATACTCGATGCCCGGTCTGGTTGAATACCACTCGCTATGAACAAGGTGATACTTATGGGGCACGTCGGTGCAGATCCCGAAATCAGATATATCGGAACTCGTCCCGTAGCCTCGTTCCGACTGGCGACCAACGAACCTCCCCGAAAAGGTCCCGACGGGTCGACAGTTCCCGAAGTCACGGAATGGCACAATATAGTGATGTGGGACGGTGCAGCCGAGACAGCCGAGAAATACATACGCAAGGGCACACGCCTACTGCTTGAAGGCAAGTTGCGGACCCGTTACTGGGAGGACCGCAACGCCATCAAACGCACTGTAACCGAGATACTTGTCTCGAATTTCGACATACTGCGCTGAGCGTTCCGTCTATAACCCGCGATGTCAAAGGACTCATCGTCGGAGCATATCGCAAAACATTTGAAACCAATGGGATGTGCTGAATGCAGGCACGTCCCTGTCTTGTCTTGCTGTTTTGCAACACCATCCCGTGTGTGTAAGACGCCACAACGGGCGTAAGAACTTTCCTCTGTCACATTTTTTTTTAATCCTTTATCACAACCTTTTTCCCGATTCAGACCGGTAGTGCAAATGTACTGTAAATTGAGGGTAAGTATCGTCAGGTGTCTGAATAGATTGGTAAAATTAACAAAGTTTAACTTTGTGGGGGGGGGTCCTTTGATAGTCTGCCTGATGAAAAGAAAAACACCGGCTTAATGCAGTGTAAGCCGGTGAGTGTCTGTGTTGTGAATAAATATAAGTCAAAGATCGGTGATTTTCCACCACTTGTAGGATACGCCGCGGTCGATGTCGGGTGAAGTCTGCTCGATTTTTCTCAGACGCTTTACCACCACGAGGGTGAGAGGAAGCACGACAATCTCATAAAGTGTCTTAAGCACGACCTGCGTCACCATAATGGTAAAAATCATACCCCACGGTAGAATTCCGGCAAAAGCGATTGGGAAGAATACCAGAGAGTCAACCCCCTCGCCGAAGATAGTTGACACGATGGCACGGGAGGAAAAGCCACGGTTGCCGCTTCGGGCCTTCATTTTGCTCATGACATAAGCGTTGACCATCGAGCCGCAGATGAAGGCCGTGAAACTGGCGCCGAGCATACGCGGAAACGCACCGAAAATGGTGGCCATGGCCTCCTGAGCGTTCCATTCGGATGTTCCGGGGAGAATAATGGCAATTTGCAAGAAAAGTGTTACCAGAAGGTTTGCGGCGAAACCTAGCCAGATGACAAAGCGGGCCTTGCGGAAACCATATACCTCGACAATGCAGTCATTGAGGATGTAGGAAATGGGGAAGACAATAAAACCGGCGGTAAGTTCAACGGGACCGAAGGCAACAGTCTTTATTTCCATCAGGTTGCTGGAAATAAGACAGATGCAGAAAAGTACCGCCAGCGAGGTAAAAAGCGGTGTCATCACCGCACGGCTACTTTGGACCACCGGGATTCCGGTATCAGCCGCCGGAGAAAGTGCCGCGGCATCACTGCCGCTGACAATTTTTTCATCAGTAATTTTATCCATAAATCTTGTTTTTAAAGAGGTGTTCAAGCACTCTATGTCCCTGCCTGTACGGAAGGGCGGACAAAATTACAATAAAAAAATAACTCCGGCAAATCAGGTCCAGTCGAAATTATCCCGACCGGCGCCAATCTCGAAATGCATGCGGGCGATGCCGAGGTCGACGCGGGTGTATCCGGCAAGCGAGCGACCACGTTCGGCAAGGACATGCGCTTTATCGCCAGGCTTGTCGGGCGCGATGTAGCGGAAGAAGAACTTCTGCTGATTGATCGCGGTCGGAGCGAGCCGGGCAGCCTCGACGCCGTCGCGGAACCATGCCGGAGTGTCGGTGCCGACATTGCTGAGTTGCTCGATGGTCCTGGTCTTGTGGGAAACTCCCTGAGTGATGCCATAACCTAGGGCTATGTAGCAGACCACCTTCTCGTCGGGGGCAAGGGTGAATGTGCCTGAAATCTTGCGGTAGGAGAGACCGACCCAGCAAGTGTTCAGCCCTAAAGTCTGGGCGTAAAGGACAAGTTTCTCACCATAATATCCTGCGCGCTCGTCAAGAGAATCCGATTTCCGGCCCGCGATGACAAAATAATTCCTAACGCCGGAAAACGAGCCATATGCGAGGATGCCGCGGAATGCCTTCGGTTCGTCGGTGACAAGCTGGATGTGAAGATTCCCCTCGCGGTTCAGTTCATCAATTTTTTCACGCAGTTTGTCGACAATGTCAGTTGGAAGAGGCGTGTCCATGTATTTTCTAACCGAATGGCGATTTCTGATTGCTTCGAGTATATCCATTACATTTGGTATTTTTATTGAGTGGAGAGAATAAATTGTCGTACACAAAGTTAAAACATTTTTATTAAAACAAGAGTTTCGGAGTCCCCATCATATACAATATATAATTAGAAGGGAGTGGAAGGAATTTGGATAGTTGGCTATAAGTGAGTAAATTTGCAAGACGATACTGAAAGCCATGAAAAAATCCGCATTATCACATTTGAGGGAAAAAACTGTGGTGACGATAACTTCCCTGTACGTACTGCTTGCCATGAGTTCGTTCAAGGCGGAATATACAGCAGTTCCCGGAGGAATAGTAGTTGAATATCCCGAAGGTAAGGTCCGTGTTCAGGCCATCACCGAAAAAATCATCAGAGTCTCGGCGGTACCCGGAGGAGACTTCAAGGCGGATTCGAGCCTTATTGTAGTGCCGCAATACAAAATGCCGGATTATGAAATCTCGGCAAAAGGAGCAGAAGTCAGCGTGGCTACGTCCGAAGTCCGGGCCAGCGTTTCCGGAAAGACCGGTGCTGTCACATTCTATGGCAAGGACGGTAAGAAAATCCTGAAAGAAAGAGACGGCGGAAGACAGTTCCGGCCGTACACAGCCGACCGCGAGACCGCATGGTCCGTAAGCCAGACTTTCGAGTCTCCGGATGATGATGAGGGCATATACGGACTCGGTCAGCATCAGGCCAACGAATTCAACTATAAGGGGAAAAACGAGGAACTGTTCCAGTACAATACAAAAGTCTCCGTTCCGTTTGTGATATCAACCGGCAATTACGGCATACTCTGGGACAGTTATTCTCTGTGCCGCTGGGGCAACCCCGACGGCTATTCCCAACTCGGCGAAGTGTTCACACTATATGACAAGAACGGGAAAGAAGGAGCATTGACAGGCACATATACAGAAGCAAAAGGCAAGACCATAGTGCGAGAGGAACCGCAGATATACTTCGAGCATCTGATACGCGGAGACCTGAATCATGTGGCCAACCTTCCCCGCGACTTCAGATACAGTGGCTCGAAAATATCGTATGAAGGAGAAATAGAGCCACGAGTTACAGGAAAGTATGACTTCATAATGTATTATTCCGGATACCAGACCATATACATAGACAATGAAAAAGTAGTAGATACACGCTGGCGTACGGCCTGGAACCCCAACAGTTACAAATTCTCGGCAGAACTCGAGGGCGGCAAGCGTGTGCCCATACGCATAGAATGGGAACCGAACGGAGGGGTAGCGTACTGCGGGCTGCGCGCGTATGCACCCTCGGGACGGGGCAACCGCAAGGATATGTGCTGGTGGGGCCAGATGCAGGATATGGAGGATTACTATTTTGTAAACGGGACGTCTCCAGACGATGTGATAAGCGGTTACCGCACGCTTACCGGGAAAGCCCCGGTGATGCCCAAGTGGGCGATGGGCTTCTGGCAAAGCCGCGAGAAGTACAACACGCAGGATCAGGTGCTCTCGACACTGGCAGAATTCCGCAAACGCAAGATTCCCATCGACAATATAGTAATAGACTGGCTCCACTGGCCCCAGGACTCGTGGGGAAGCCATGAGTTTGACCGCAAGCGTTTCCCTGACCCCAAGAAGATGGTCGACTCCATTCATGCGATGGATGCCAGGGTCATGATATCGGTATGGCCGAAATTCTATGCCTCGACCGATCATTTCAAGGAGTTCGACAGCAAGGGGTGGATGTACCGCCTCGCCATACAGGACAGCATACGCGACTGGGTCGGTCCGGGATATCTGGGCTCGTTCTATGACGCATACAATCCGGAGGCGAGAAAACTTTTCTGGAGCCAGATGAACGACCATTATGTTCCGCTGGGGATAGACGCGTGGTGGATGGATGCCAGTGAACCGAACATACGCGACTGCATAGACATCGAATACCGCAAGGACCTGATGAATCCTACGTATGCAGGAAGTGCCGACAAATATTTCAACGCCTATGCGCTGATGAATGCCGAAGCCATATATGACGGCCAGAGGGGAGTTGACCCCGACAGGCGCGTATTCCTGCTGACACGCTCGGGTTTCGCAGGTCAGCAGCGATATTCCACGGCTACGTGGAGCGGCGACATCGCCACCCGCTGGGAAGACATGGAGGCTCAGATCTCGGCAGGACTGAACTTCGCGATGAGCGGCATACCGTACTGGACTATGGACATAGGCGGCTTCTGTGTCGAAGACCGCTATGTAAAAGGCCAGAAACTGTTCGACAAAACAGGCGAGGAGAATGAAGACCTGAAGGAATGGCGCGAACTGAATGCGCGGTGGTATCAGTTCGGAGCCTTCGCGCCGCTTTATCGTGCACACGGTCAGTGGCCTTACCGCGAGGTCTTCAACATATTTCCCGAAGACCATCCGGGATATGCGTCGGTGACAGGATACAACCGTCTGCGCTACCGTCTGATGCCATATATCTACTCGCTGGCAGGGATGACACATTTCGACGATTATACCATAATGAGGCCAATGGTAATGGATTTCAGTGATGACGTCAGGACACGCGGCATCAGGGACCAATATATGTTCGGTCCGTCAATTCTTGTGGCGCCAGTGTACGAATACGGTGCCCGCGAGCGAGAAGTCTATCTGCCCGACGGTAAAGTGTGGTATGATTTCTATACCGGAGAACAGGTGAGCGGAGGCAAGACAGTGATCGCGCCCGCACCGTACGAGCGCATACCGCTGTATGTTCCCTCAGGCTCGATCATTACTATGGGCGGGGAGATACAGTCGACAGCAGAGATGAGCGAAGAACCGGTCACTATTCTGGTTTATGCCGGATCGGACGGATCGTTCCGACTGTATGATGACGAGGGCGTGAATTACAATTATGAGAAAGGCAAGTATTCCATGATTTCACTGAGTTACGATGACAAAACCTCCACGCTGACCATAGGCCGTCGTGAAGGCTCATTCGACGGAATGTCTCTGGTGCAGAAATTCAACGTGGTGAAGGTCGGTAATGGCAATTCTGTCGGCGCAGACAGCAAACCTTCGGGTAAAATGGTGGAATACCGCGGATCCGAAATTAAAGTAAAAATCTGAAGAAGCGTCTCAATAGAATGAAAAAGACAATACCGGCCATACTTATTATTCTGCTTATCCTCACATGTACTTTTACAGCCACAGCAGGGAACAGGTCACGCAAGAGTATCAATGACTCATGGCGTTTCACTCTGAATGCTGCGGGAGAACAGTCAGGAGCCGATGTTGATGATTCGGCCTGGCGCGTGCTTGACCTTCCTCATGACTGGGCAATCGAAGGAGACTTCAGTGAGGATAATCCAGCGGGGACTGCCGGGGGTGCGCTGCCGGGCGGGGTAGGGTGGTACCGCAAGAGACTTGTCATTGAGGATATAAGAAAAGACGAACAGATCTATATCGATTTCGACGGGGCATACATGAACGCATCGGTATATGTCAACGGGAAACTGCTAGGCACACGTCCTTATGGCTATTCTTCCTTTTCTTACAATATCACTCCATATATTAAAACCGGGACAAATATCATAGCGGTGAAGGTCGACAATTCAGACCAGCCTAATTCCCGGTGGTACTCTGGATGCGGAATATACCGCAACGTATGGCTCAGGCGACTGGGGCCGGTACATATCCCGCTGTGGGGACAATTCATCGAGTCTGCTGTCGATAGCGTAGGCAAAGGGCGCGTCAGGGTCAGCACGAATCTGAATAACGCCTCAAAAAAGGCAGTCAGGACCATAGTCGAGACACGTATTAAAGATTCGAATGGTAATGTCGTCGCGAGAAAAACAACATCGGTCAACGTGAAGGATTCCATGACCTGTGTCGTAACGCTGGATGTGCCGAATGTAAGGCTGTGGTCTCCGGAGACTGCGGTCTTATACAAGGTAGTCACAGAGATTAAGGTCAATGGGAAGACCGTAGACGAAAATATAGAGACAACAGGTTTCAGGACAGCGGACTTTGATGCAGAAAAAGGTTTCAGCCTTAACGGCAAGTCAATGAAGATAAACGGCGTCTGCCTGCATCATGACTGCGGAGCGCTTGGAGCCGCAGTGAACCGCCGTGCCATAGAACGGCGGTTAGAAATTATGAAAGACATGGGTGTCAATGCCATCAGGTGCAGTCATAATCCACCCGCTCCCGAATTGCTTCAGTTATGCGACAGCATGGGAATAATGGTAATGGACGAGGCATTTGACATGTGGCGTAAGAAAAAGACTAAGAACGATTACGCTCGTTTCTTCGACCGCTGGCATGAGCGCGACCTCCGGGACATGGTCATCAGAGACCGTAACCATCCGTCGGTCATAATCTGGAGCATAGGAAACGAGGTACTCGAGCAATGGGGAAAAGCCCGGGCAGATACGCTGACGGCCGAGCAGGCAAACCTGATACTGAACTTCGGGCACGATATAGAAACGCTTGCCGATGGAAAGAAAATGAGTTTCAACTCGCTTCTAACCAAGAGGCTTGCCGACATAATACGCAGTCTAGACTCCTCCAGGCCCATAACGGCTGGATGTAACGAACCCAAGCCAGGGAACCATCTGTTCCGCTCGGGCGCCCTCGACATAATAGGATATAACTATCATGACAGGAACTTCGCCGATGTACCGGCAAATTTTCCCGGAAAACCCTTTGTCGTCACCGAAAGTGTGTCGGGACTGATGACCCGTGGATATTACAGAATGCCCTCCGACAGTATCTATGTCTGGCCCAGCCGTTGGGACAAATCGTTCACGGATCCTTCGTTCGCATGTTCATCGTACGACAACTGTCACGTTCCATGGGGAAATACGCATGAAGGCACCATGAAGAGCGTGCGAGACAGTGAATACATCATGGGACAGTTCGTATGGACGGGGTTCGACTATCTTGGCGAACCCACCCCCTATGGCTGGCCTGCCAGAAGTTCGTATTTCGGCATAGTAGATCTCGCGGGATTTCCGAAGGACATATATTATATGTATCAGAGCCTGTGGCGTCCTGACAAAGATGTGCTCCATCTGTTTCCACACTGGAACTGGAATGAAGGCGAGACCATAGATATGTGGGCTTATTTCAATAATGCCGACGAAGTGGAACTTTTCGTAAACGGCAGGTCAAAGGGAATACACCGCGCCTCGCCCGACTCGCTGCATGCAAGTTGGCGGGTTGTGTTTGAATCCGGAACAGTAGAGGCCGTGTCACGTCTCAACGGTAAAGAAGTCAAGCGCACAAGAATAAAAACTGCGGGAGAACCGTACGCCGTCCGTCTGACTCCCGACCGCAAGATAATCAAGGCCGAAGGCAAGGACCAGTGTTATGTCACCGTCGAGATTGTCGACCGGGAAGGCAATCTGTGTCCCCGGGCCGAGAATGAGATACTGTTCACAGTCTGGGGATGTGGTCGCAATGCCGGAGTCGACAATGGCTCGCCAATCTCATTGGAACGCTTCAAGGTCGACAGACGCAAGGCATTCTATGGGAAGGCACTCCTGATAGTGGAAAGTTCCGGTAAAGAAGGGCCAATCAATATCGTAGCAGAATCAGATGGCCTGAAATCCGCCTCAGAGAGAATAAACGCCGAATGATTCAGAGAACACCGTAATCAAATAAATCAATACATAAGCAATCATACAGAAATGAATCTCCAATCGTTAATACCTGCACTGGCAATCGTCCTCACATGTCTTTCGACCATGGGGGCCGCACCTGCCTATCTAGACCCCTCACAAGCCATGGAGACGCGAATCGAGGATGCCTTGTCCAGAATGACCCTTGAGGAGAAAATAAAGATTACCCACGCACAAGGCAAATTCTCAAGCGCAGGTGTTCCGCGTCTCGGCATTCCCGAACTATGGTGGAGCGACGGGCCGCATGGAATTCGTGCCGAAATCAACTGGAACGACTGGAAATATGCCAACTGGCTTAACGACTCGGTAACAGCATTCCCCGCGCTGACGGCACTTGCAGCGACATGGAATCCCGAACTGTCTGAAATATATGGCGATGCCCTCGGTCAGGAGGCACTTTACCGTCACAAAGATGTCGTTCTCGGTCCGGGCGTGAACATATACCGGACGCCGGTGAACGGCAGGAACTTCGAGTATATGGGCGAAGACCCTTATCTGGCCGGAGAAATGGTCGTGCCTTATATCAAGGGTGTTCAGAAAAACGGTGTCGCCACCTCGGTGAAGCACTTCGCACTAAACAATCAGGAAAAATGGCGAGGAAAGGTCAATGTCAACATTTCCGACCGTGCGTTATACGAAATTTATCTTCCGGCTTTCCGACGCGCTGTTGTCGACGGCGGGGCATGGACCGTGATGGGGGCGTACAACAGAATCTGGAATCAGCATTGCTGTCATAACGGTCGCCTGCTGAACGACATCCTCCGCGACGAGTGGAATTATGATGGTGTTGTTGTCACTGACTGGGGTGGGGCGCACGATACCCGCGAAGCCGCATTAAACGGACTGGATGTAGAGATGGGAACCTATACGAATGGTCTGGACAAAGAGAGTGAATACACCTTTGACTATTATTATATGGCCAAACCATATCTTGAGATGATACGTCGTGGTGAGATATCCGAAGAGACACTGAACAAGAAGGTTAGGAATATCCTCCGACTGATGTACAGAACATCAATGAACCGGTCACGCGGGTTCGGATCGGTCGCCAGTCCGGAACATTATGCCACGGGCCGACGCATAGGCGGCGAGTCCATTGTCCTGCTCAAGAACAACGGCATACTCCCACTTGATACTGCAAAAAAACAGCGAATTCTTGTTGTCGGCGAAAATGCGGTGAAACTACTGAACCAGGGAGGAGGCTCCTCGGAAATCAAGGTCAAGGACATGTTCACACCCCTTGATGCAATACGGGATATCTACGGTGTCGAGAATGTGACCTTCGCCGAGGGTTACAGGACCGGACGCTTCGGATATGGCAAGGAATATCTCATCCCCGAAAATATACTTGACTCGTTGCGCAACGAGGCTATCGCAATGGCTTCTGACGCCGATGTCGTAATCTACATAGGAGGTCTGAACAAGAATGGCTTCCAGGACTGCGAGGCCACTGACCGCTATGAATACAACCTCCCGTGGGGTCAGGACAGACTTATCGAGGGACTCGTCAAGGCCAATCCCAACGTGATTGTCGCCAATGTCACCGGCAATGCCTACGCCATGCCCTGGCTCGACAAGGTCCCGGCGGTTCTGCAGTCGTGGTATATCGGAACGATGATTGGTCCGGCTATGGCTGACGTGATTTCCGGGTGCGTGAATCCGAGCGGCAAACTCCCCTTCACCTTCCCCAAGAAACTTTCGGACAACAGCGCCCACCATTTCGGAGAACGCTCCTATCCCGGCATTGACCTGAAGGCAGGCGAGGCAACCACCGACCGTCAGAAGAAAGACGGCGTAGACCCACAGCAATGGTATGATGATGACATATTTGTCGGCTACCGTTGGCATGACACCAGGAAGATAGAGCCACTGTTCCCCTTCGGGCACGGACTCAGTTACACCACATTTAAATACGGCAAGCCGTCGCTGAGTGCCAAGAAAATGACAGGCGACGGAGAGATAACGCTGACTGTTCCGGTAACAAATACAGGCAATGTCAGTGGGGCGGAAGTTGTCCAACTCTATGTCTCTGACGTGAAATCATCGCTTCCCCGTCCCGTGAAAGAACTCAAGGGTTTCCGCAAAATAACACTGAACCCCGGCGAGACAGCCGAGGTAGAGTTTACAATCAATGCCGATGCCCTGAGTTTCTTCGATGACGCAAAACACGCATGGGTAGCGGAACCGGGAGAATTCAAGGCAATCGTAGGCTCGTCATCCGGCGATATCCGCGGGACAGCTTCATTCACTCTCAGCGAGTGACAGCCTGTTCTGCCAGAAGAGCCTGAAGCGGAGTCATCCAGTCTTCGTTTGTTGGTACATGCAGCGTGCGCATTCCCACGGATTCGGCAGCACGGATGTTCTTCATGCTGTCGTCGATGAAGAGTGTCTCATCGGCTTTCATTCCGTCGGCGACAAGAGCCATTTCGAAAATCTTAGGGTCGGGTTTGCAGATACCCATCTTGTAACTCAGGAACAAAGAATCGAAATAGGCGCTGATAGGTTTACCTTCGGAACTCAGGCGTGGACTGTCGATGTAATCCATCATGAATGGATTGGTATTGCTAAGCAGCCCGAGATGGTAATTTTCCTTCAGTTTGAGTAAATCATGCAATCTGTCGAGAGGAGCCTCTTTTATGAAGCCAAGCCAGCAGTTCTGCGCCTCTTCGTAGGAAATACTTTTCTTGCCACAGGCCTTTGCCAAACGGCGGCAAAATTCAGTAGTATCTATGGTGCCGGACTCAAGGTCGAGGAAGAAGTCCTTCTGACCATAGACCCCCATATATTCTTCCGAGTTCAGGCCTAAGCCGGCAAAGCGGCGAAATGATTCGGCGGAATCCAGAATCAGGATGATACCGCCCATGTCGAAAAGTATGTTCTTGATCATATCCGATGGTTTGTTATTGTCGTGATTTATTGGGAGTGCAAATGTACGAAATTAATCCAGAACCTAAAAATTGCGCAAAAAGGTCTGTATATCAACGGTATGTAAAAGTGGTGTAAATTAATTGTGAGTGATCTGTGAGTAATATTGACCCGATTTTACATTTCGAATGACCTGATTTCCGCCTTTTCCCTATGAGATAATGAGTATCTTTGCATCATAAAATTAAGTTATAGAAACTTCTGGATATAATCCGGTCGAAGGATAAACCAACCATCACATGAAAAAAATAGCAGCATTGTTCTTACTCATAATCGCGGCAGCATCTTTTTCGCTCCACGCACAGAAAGTAATACCACTCTGGGACGGGAATATGCCCAACAGCCGTGGAATTAAAGTCAACGATTCCATAGTCAACGAACGGATCGTTCAGGTCGGGGTGCCCGCAATCCAAGTCTATGAGCCATCGAAGGCGGAACGCACAGGCACGGCAGTGCTGATAGTTCCCGGGGGCGGCTATGTGAAACTCGCGCATGAAATCAGTGGAATCGCACTTGCAAAATGGTACAACACGATGGGTGTAACAGCCTTTGTTCTTTTCCACCGTTTTCCCGGTTCGCCTGATGTCATAGAATCATGGAAAGCCCCTCTGCAGGACGGCCAGCGGGCAATCAGATACATACGCGCCCATGCAGATGAGTATGGAATTGACCCCGAGAAGGTCGGTGCCATGGGATGCTCTGCAGGAAGCCATCTGGCCGCATCACTTTGTGCCGTACGCGAGGACTGGTCGCAGGTAGGTGACTCGCTTGACACATTCAGTCCAAGACCATCGTTCGCAGTCCTTGTCTCGCCGGTAATATCTATGGATGACGCACTGGTTCATAAAGGCAGCCGTGAAAATCTTCTCGGTAGCCGTGTCAACGATTCCGGGTTACGTGACCTGTTCTCACTTGAAAAACAGGTCGGCCCGGATACTCCCCCCGCAATTATATTTCATGCATCAGACGACAGGGCCGTCTCACCGCTGAACAGCATCGCTTACTATACAGCCCTGTATAATGCAGGTGTCAGGAAATCGTCGCTGCATATCTTTCCGAACGGAGGACACGCAATATCGCTGCGCGCACAGCCCGGAAGCACTGTCATGTGGCCTGAACTCACAGAGAAGTGGCTTGTAGAGACCGGTATGCTCTCGCCACTTTGATTTCAATGCCTAATCATCACAAATTAATAATAACACTTAATCCCATGAACCTTAGATTTTTAAAGACTGCCTTAATTACACTCCTTTCCCTGTGGGGACTGGGTGCCTATGCCCAGACGGAGAACATACTATGGTACGACCGCCCGGCTCAATACTGGGAAGAAGCCCTGCCGCTCGGCAACGGCCGTCTCGGAGCGATGGTTTACGGCAATCCTTCGTCCGAGGAGATTCAGTTAAATGAAGAAACTGTCTCGGCGGGACAGCCGTACAAAAACTATAACCCCGACGCCAAGGCCGCGCTACCTGAAATACGCCGCCTTATTTTCGAGGGCAAATATGCCGAGGCCCAGGCTCTCGGAGGGGAGAAAATACTTTCAAAAAACGGATTCGGGATGCCCTATCAGACGGTGGGAAGCCTTCGGCTGGACTTTCCGGGACAGGAAAACTATACCGACTTCCGCCGTCAGCTCGACCTTGAGACCGCTGTCGCCACCACGACATATAAGGTAGACGGCGTAGAATATACCCGCGAGGTCTTCACTTCATTTTCTGACCCTCTGGTCATTGTCCGTCTGACAGCCTCGAAACCGGGTAAGCTTAACTTTACGGCTTCACTCACCTGTCCTCAGGAGGTGAAAGTTGCCATCGCAGGCAAAAATTCGTTGAGTATGGAGGGTGTAACCCAAGGAAATGAATTTGTTGACGGCGCTGTCCGTTTCCAGGCTTTGCTGAAAATGGATGTCAAGGGCGGCAAAAGCGTCGAGCAGGATTCTGTCATATCGGTCAGCAATGCAAACAGCGCGACCATCTATATAGCCATGGCCTCGAATTTTGTCAACTACAAGGACATCTCCGGTGATCCGATAGCACGGAACAAGGCTTCTATGAAACATTCCAACAAGAAATACGAGACTGCACTCAAGAACCATATAGCCGCCTACCGCAAGTATTTCGACCGCGTAACTCTTGACTTAGGCCGAACACCTCAGGCTGACAAGCCGACCGATGTCCGCGTAAGCGAATTCGCAACCTCATATGATCCGGCGCTCGCAGCGGCATATTTCCAGTTCGGACGCTATCTGCTGATTTCCTGCTCACAGCCGGGAACACAGCCTGCAAACCTTCAGGGCATCTGGAACGCCAAACTGAACCCTGCATGGAAATGCCGCTACACTACCAATATCAACGCCGAGATGAACTACTGGCCGGCCGAGGTCACCAATCTGCCCGAAATGCACGAGCCATTCCTGAAGATGATCAGCGAACTGTACGAGAACGGCCAGGAAGCTGCGCGCGAGATGTATGGGTGCCGTGGATGGGTGCTTCATCACAACACCGACCTATGGCGCATGAACGGAGCGGTCGACCGCGCATACTGCGGTATCTGGCCAACCTGTAACGCATGGCTGTGCCAGCATCTGTGGGACCGTTACCTCTATTCCGGTGACAAAGAATATCTGGCACAGGTCTACCCGATTATGAAAAGCGCCTCGGAGTTCTTCGTGGATTTCCTTGTTCGCGATCCGAATACAGGATATATGGTCGTGACTCCGAGCAACTCTCCCGAGAACTCACCCAGACATTGGAAGGGCAAGTCAAACCTCTTTGCCGGAATCACCATGGACAACCAACTGGTGTCAGACCTTTTCTCGAACACCCGCGCCGCGGCATCGATACTTGGCCGTGACGAGAAGTTCTGCGATACCATCCTGTCGCTCAAGAACCAGTTGCCTCCCATGCAGGTCGGGCAATATGGCCAGTTGCAGGAGTGGTTCGAAGACTGGGATAATCCTAACGACCACCACCGCCATGTCTCACACCTGTGGGGCCTTTATCCCGGCTATCAGATTTCGCCTTATACCTCGCCAGTCCTTTTCGAGGGTGCGCGGAACACATTGGTTCAACGCGGTGACCCTTCGACAGGTTGGTCGATGGGCTGGAAGGTCTGCCTCTGGGCCCGCCAGCTTGACGGCAACCACGCGTACAAACTTATCACAGACCAACTCAAACTTGTATCGCCCGAATCGCAGAAAGGTCAGGGTGGGGGAACCTATCCCAATCTCTTTGACGCTCATCCTCCATTCCAGATTGACGGCAACTTCGGTTGCACGGCCGGCATAGCCGAAATGTTCATGCAGAGCCACGACGGTGCGGTGCATCTGCTTCCCGCGCTTCCCGACGCATGGGCCGACGGCGAGATAAAGGGCTTACGCGCCCGTGGCGGTTTCGATATCGTCTCACTGAAATGGAAAGACGGCAAGATTGTTTCCGCAGTCATCAAATCAAATCTCGGCGGCAACCTGCGTCTGCGTGTACCCCAGGCATTGAAACTCAACGGCGCATCTCTTGCCGAGGCAAAGAATTCCAATTCCAATCCGTTCTTCGCAAAGCAGGAAATCAAACGTCCCATGGTCAGCGAGAAAGCGCCCCTAAAGGGTGTCAGCGTCCCTGCGACCCTGCGCTATGATATCCCTACAGAAGCCGGCATGACTTATACGTTCACGGCAGAGTGATTTGCTGATAATACAATAATATATGCCAGTGGCGACGGAACAAAACCGTCGCCACTGCTTTTTTACGGGAAATATTCGGAAAATAATACTGGATAGATGTCGTTTCACAGGTCCAAAAACAAATTTCTGCATGGATATGTTAAAACGGATATATGGCGTTGTGCCATAACTGAGAAATAATTTCTAAATTTGCTCATCCAAAACAAAACTGACATGAATAGAATCACTCAAATCCTCGGCACTAAACTTCCTGTCATTGCAGGCGGCATGGCATGGTGCAGCGGATGGCGTCTTGCTTCCGCGGTGTGTAATGCCGGAGGACTCGGCGTACTTGGAGCCGGTACGATGAATCCCGAACTACTTAAAGAGCACATTCATAAACTCAAGGACTCGACAGACCGTCCATGGGCTGTGAATCTCCCACTCATGTATCCCCAGATGGAGGAACTTATAGGTCTTATTATCGACGAGGCTTGTCCAGTCGTTATCACCTCTGCCGGCAGCCCCGCCAAATTTACCTCGAGATTCCATGACGCCGGCATGAAGGTGGCCCATGTAGTGAGTTCCTCGGCGTTCGCACGCAAATGCGAGGCTGCGGGTGTTGACATCGTGATAGCGGAAGGCTTTGAGGCCGGCGGCCATAATGGTAAGGAAGAGACCACTACGTTGTGTCTGATTCCCCAGGTCCGCGAGTCAACCTCACTTCCTCTTGTCGCTGCGGGCGGTATCGCAAGCGGGCAGGCCTGGGCCGCGGCTCAGGCACTTGGCGCCGAGGGTGTGCAGATAGGTACACTGTTCGCCATGTCGGAGGAAAGTTCCGCCTCACATCTATATAAAGAGTATTGTGCGTCGCTTAGCGAAGGAGGCACAATGTTGTGCCTGAAGAAATTCTCGCCCTCGCGTATGGCAAAGAACAATCTTTACAGCCAAATCGCCGAGGCCGAGGCTCATGATGCTAGCAAGGAGGAATTGCTCGAAATACTTGGCGTGGGAGCCACACGACGCGGAATTTTCGAGGGTGATGTCGAGAACGGAGAAGTGCTGGTAGGGCAAATCTGTTCATCGATTACCCGTGTCGAACCTGTTTCGGCCATCATGTCGCGACTTGTCAGCCAATATCGGGAGACACTTGCGTCCATGAGACCTTTCGACGCTGACTGAAAACAATGAATTTATGCCATATGAATAAAGGTGAGGTCAGAATATTGATTGTCGATGATGAGGAAAGCATCCGTGAAGGTCTGCGCGAGTATCTTTCTCTCGAGGGCTATCAGGCAGATGCTGTAACAGGTGCCGAGGAAGCCCTGACAGTAGGTATGGAGGGTTATGACCTTCTGTTGCTTGACATAATGCTCGGAGGTATGAGTGGTCTCGAACTCGCTAAGAGGCTTAAGAATGATTCTGCCACGGCACAGATTCCAATTATCTTTCTGACGGCCAAGGATACTGATGACGATATGGTTTCAGGCCTGCGTCTCGGTGCGGACGACTATATAGCCAAACCTTTCTCGATGCGCAATGTCATTGCCCGAATCGAGGCTGTTCTTCGCCGTGTAAGCCCCAAAGCGGTCAAGACATGTCCTGTCGTCTGTGACCGTGCAGGACTGGTTTGCCGTGTCGACGGTCAGGAGGTGAAACTTCCACGGAAGGAATTCGAGATTCTGGCGCTGCTGCTCGATAATCCGGGACGCATATTCACCCGTGAAGAACTCATGGCTCTCATTTGGCCCGACAATGTCGTGGTAACCGACCGTTCGGTCGACGTCCATGTCACACGCATCCGTTCGAAGATCTCACCCTACGGACGCCATATAGTCTCTCGTTCATGCTACGGCTATGGCTGGCAGGATTAAGTTTCCTTTCAGTGCGCGGATACTTCTGTTGCTACTGGCATTCTGCTGGATTCTGGTCGGCATCTTCATGGTGTTCCAGTACCAGCGTGAGAAGGAATACCGCACACACATGATGGACACCCGCCTGCAGATGCATAACAGCCGCATCATCGAGGATATGCGGCGCGGTGAGAACATCGCTTCGGTTGTCCGAAGGATTGAAGCCCCGGTGGAGAATCTGCGCGTAAGTCTGATCGACCGCTCTGGCAAAGTCATTTACGACAGCCGCGACCAACTTCCGGAATCAAACCACAACAACAGACAGGAAATAGTCTCGGCACGCCTGCAGGGCGACGGCTATGCTCTTGAGCGTGTTTCCGAGAGCGACGACCGCCACTATTTCTATTCGGCCACACTCGGCGACAACGGCATGGTGGTACGTTCGGCGGCTCCGTACACTCATACACTCACAGAGTTTCTGCGCGCAGACAGGTCCATAATCTGGATAATGGCTGTGGTCACCCTAGTGATGAGTCTGTTCGCATATCTGGTTACACGCAAGATTTCGGTGAGCATCCGCCGTCTAACGCTTTTCGCAGAAAAGGCACAGAAGGGCGAACGGATATACAGCGGGTATTCTTTCCCTCACAACGAACTCGGAAGCATAGCAAACAATATCGTGAAACTATACGTTCAGAGTGACGCCACACATCGTGAGGCAATGCGTCTTGAGCATGACCGCGCACGTCTGAAGAAACAACTCACCAACAATATCAACCACGAACTTAAGACCCCGGTTTCCTCGATTCTTGTAAGCCTCGACCTGCTGCACGACCATCCCGAACTCCCGGACGAGAAGAAAAGAGAATTATTCGAAAGGATACGTCAGAATGCTAACCGGCTAAACGCCCTGCTCAAGGATGTATCGACAATAACACGTATGGACGAGGGCAGAAGCATGATTGAGAAAAAGCCGATAGACCTGAAGGCGCTGGTTTCCGAACTCGTCGAGGATGCGCGTTCACGAACAGAAATGCAGATATCACTCGACATGCCGGAAATAACTGTAATGGGCGACCGGAGTCTACTTGAGTCAGTGTTCCGCAATCTTCTGGACAACGCGATTGCCTACAGCGGAGGGACCGAAATCACCATTAATGCCGACAGGCAGGGAAACTTCCGCTTCAGTGACAACGGCTGCGGTATTCCGTCCGAGCATCTGCCACATATATTCGAGCGCTTCTACCGCATTGACAGCGGACGTAGCCGGGCATCGGGAGGTACGGGTCTGGGACTGTCCATAGTACGTAATGCCGTAGCCATCCACGGTGGCTCAATCAGCGCGTCCAATACACCCGGTCTGACATTCTGTTTCAGGCTTGCCCCGATGAATACTTAACAAAAACGCAACATTTTCTTAACTTTCAGTAAATATCCCATACCTAAATTTGCAACGAGAAAAATATGTATTGCAAACAATTTGTATAGAAAACAGATTAGGTATATATGGATATATTGTTTCTTGGAATTGTAATATTCCTTTTCATGCTTGCCATTTTCGACCTATCGGTCGGCGTGAGCAACGATGCTGTCAATTTTCTTTCCTCGGCGGTCGGTGCAAAGGCCGCGTCGTTCAAGCGTATCATAATTGTCTCGGCCATAGGCGTTTTTGTAGGCGCGGCCCTGAGCAACGGTATGATGGACATTGCAAGGCATGGTATATTCCGGCCTGAGAATCTTTCGTTCTACGATGTCATAGCGATTTTCATGGCCGTGATGGTCACGGATATTATTCTGCTTGATATTTTCAATACATTAGGCATGCCGACATCAACAACGGTATCCCTGGTGTTCGAACTTCTGGGCGCAACATTTATTGTCGCGTTATTCAAAATTGCAGGTCCTGAAAGCACACTGGGAATAGGAGACATGCTGAATACCGAGAAAGCCCTGTCCGTGATTCTCGGCATATTCCTTTCGGTGGCGATTGCATTTGTTTTCGGTACCATAGTACAGTATCTTGCCCGTCTTGTATTTACGTTTGAATACAAGAGCCGTCTTAAGTGGAAGGCGGCGCTGTTTGGAGGGCTGGCATGTACAGCCATCGTCTACTTCATGCTTATCAAGGGTATCAAGGACCTCACCATCATGACTCCCGAACTTAAGGAATGGATCAACGGCAACACGGCAATGATTCTTTTGGTATCGCTTGTGGGTTTTACGGTTTTGATGCAGATTCTCCACTGGCTCAAGGTGAATGTCTTCAAGGTTGTGGTGCTTCTGGGGACCTTCTCACTCTCTATGGCTTTTGCCGGCAATGACCTTGTAAACTTTATTGGTGTCCCGATTACATCTCTGGCCTCATATCAGGATTATGCCGCTTCAGGCAGCGGTGACGTCCACGGCTTCATGATGAACAGCCTGAACGGTCCTGCCGACACACCTTTCTATTTCCTTATCGGGGCCGGTGCCATAATGGTATGTGCGCTCGCGACCTCGAAGAAAGCAAGACAGGTGACACAGACGACCGTAGGTCTCAGCGCCAAGTCTCAGGGTGACGAGATGTTTGGCAGTTCGCGCTTGGGCCGGACTCTTGTACGCGGTGCGCTGAATGCACATTCATGGGTGAGCGCACGCACCCCCCGAAGTGTAAAGGCCTGGATTAGACGCCGTATGGACAATTCGGTGACACAGGAGGAAGAAGGAGCCGCCTTCGACCTGATACGTGCTTCTGTAAACCTGATGCTTGCGGGCATTCTTATAGCAGTCGGTACGTCAATGAAACTTCCTCTTTCAACCACATTTGTTACTTTCATGGTTGCGATGGGTACTTCGCTTGCTGATAAGGCGTGGGGTAGGGATAGCGCTGTTTTCCGTGTAACAGGTGTGGTTTCGGTCATAGGCGGATGGTTCATAACTGCTGCTTTCGCATTCCTCGGCGCCGGAATGGTTGTCTGTCTCATGCACCTTGGCGGTGTTCCTGTAATGATAGCCGGTGGTATTATTGCTATCGTACTGCTTATACGAAGCAATGTCCGTTTCCGTAAGAAAAAACAGGCCGAAGAGGCTGACTCACTGTTTGCTACAATACTCTCAACTGATAATCCTTCTGAAGTCTGGAGTCTGCTGATTGTATATATAAATGAGAAACAGAAAATGTTCCTCGAGTTCGCGCGTGAGTGTTTCGGAGACATTACCAAAGGATTTGCCGATGACAGTGCAAAACTGCTGTCCCGGTCCCAAAAGGCGCTTTTCAATGAAAAAGATTTTCTCAAATCCACCCGACGCAAACTTACTCTCTGCCTGCGCAAGGTTGCCCCGGCAACGGCAATTGAGAAGAGTACGTGGTTCCATCTTTCGGCCAACATGTCCATGTCAATGACATATAACCTGCGTCATATCAACGAAGTTTGCAAGGAACATGTCGACAACAACTTCAGGCGTCTTCCTGAAGAATTCCGTCTGCCTTTTGCCAATATCTGCGGAGACATAGACTCTGTGCTTGCCCGTGCCGCTGTAGTCATAGATAAAGACAGCCCCGACGAGATTGACAGCCTGCGTAACGAATGTAGCGCAATCAAAGACCGTCTTACTTTCATGACACGCGATGTCTATGATGTCCTGCGCAAGGGTACAACCGACAATATGGCCGTCGACTACGTTTACCTGAATGTCCTTCAGGAGACACAGGAATTCATCACCTCCCTGCGAAAGCTCCTCCGCGCCTCCGGCAAACTCAATCTCGCACCTTCTTCCTACCGCTCTTTCTCTTATCATCCTTCCCGCTGATTTCCATATTCTCTTCTATTTGTAACAAAGGCGCCGATAAGGCGCCTTTGCCGTTTTTTTAATTTATCTCATGAATTTTTTTTGAAAAACTGTAACAAATCAACAAATGTTAACGTCTACAAGATGGATATCCCGTAATTTTGCATCGTCAAATCTGAAGATTCAATTGTAATGAAACTCATAATCACCTCTCTTTCAGTCATGTCCTGCGTGTCAGGCGCAATGGCTCAGTCCGAGCCCACAGATACTGTTCCCGCACAGGAGTTGCAGGAAATTGTTATTGAGGCCCCGAAAGTAATCCGTAAAGCCGATATGGATGTATATCACCCGTCGAAAAGCGCGGTTGAGCATTCCAAAAACGGTCTGCAACTTCTCAATAACCTGATGATTCCAACGCTGAGCGTCAGCGATGCCCTCGGAACAGTTCAGGCAGCCGGGCAATCGGTACAGGTTCGTATCAATGGCCGTGAGTCGTCTATCGAACAGGTCCGCACGCTGTTGCCTGAGACAATCAAGCGTGTCGAGTGGATTGATAATCCTGGATTGCGCTACGGCGGTGCCAACTATGTGCTGAACTTCATTGTGTCGAATCCTACTGTCGGAGGTTCGCTGATGTCCATGGCACGTCCGGCATTAAATCAGGCATGGGGATTCTACATGGCCGACGCGAAATTCAACACCGGTCGTTCGCAATGGGAGGTCGGCGGTAATTTCAAACTTACCAACAAGATTAAAACTCACCGCGACTACACCGAGACGTTTAACTATCCTGACGGGACATCGCTTACACGAAATGAAATTTCGCGCGGAGGCTCGCTTGATAATACTATGTCCAATGCATGGGCGTCATACAGTTACATTAAGCCTGACACGACAGTATTCATGGCGGAATTCAGCTTGAATCAGAATATCACGGATAAATGGCGATACAACGGGCTGATGAGGCTTAGCGACGGTTCGGATGATATTCTGCTGACCGATTTACACGGCAGTAAAGGAGGGACTCCGTCGCTATCGCTCTATCTGCAGCAGACTCTTCCGCGAAAGCAGATGCTCGTAGTGAACGTCAGCAGTTCGTTCTATTTTGGACGTTCCTTCTCCGACTACATCGAGCAGATTCCTGATGCGCGAAAATATCTTACGGACATTCATACCTCGATCAAAGACCGCAATCAGGTCTATGCAATCGAGGGCGATTATATAAAGAACTGGAACAGCGGACGCTTTACGGCCGGCGTGTCTTATACAGCCAACCGTAACCGGTCGAGGTACGAAAATCTCGACGGCGAGGTTTTCCATCAGCGACAGGATAAGGTCTACCTATACGCAGAGTATTTTCGCCGTTTTGGCAAATGGACAGCGACCGCCGGTATGGGTGTGCAGTACACGGATTTCCTTTTCAAGGAGTCGGACAAGGGCACCCACACCTGGAGTCCGCGTCCGCAGGCTACGATTACATATTCTTTGAATCAGAACCATAACTTCAGGCTTAACTTCACTTCATGGCAGTCAACACCTTCACTGGCGGAGACCAATGTCGTGCCCCAGCAACTTGACGGTTTCCAGTGGCGTGTCGGCAATCAGAACCTTAAGACGGCCAATTCCTACATGCTTACTTTCCGTTATGGATTCAATATGCCTCGTGTCAGCGGTTCGTTCGGAGTTCGGGCCTTTACTTCACCGAATGCAATTACTCCGATTATGTTTTGGAATGACGACCGCCTGATTACTTCATACGAGAATAGCCGGGGTCTGCAGAACCTGTCGTTTTTTCTTGCCCCGCAGATCGAAATTATCCCCGAATGGCTGATGGCAAGTGGATATGTGCAGTTCCGTATGGAGCGAATGCGCGGTGCCGGCTATAAGCATCACAACAACGCATGGAGCGGGAATGCCGAAATCCAACTCATGCACTGGGGTTTCGTGCTGTCCGGTCAGTATGTTCGTGCGCAACGTGACCTTTGGGGAGAGAAAATATCCTGGGGAGAGAGTCTCAACATTATCGATCTGAGTTATAACTGGAAATCATGGCAGTTTGGCTCTGGCATCATCATGCCGTTCGGCAAATATGACCAGGGAAGCAAATCACTCAGCAAATGGAACCGAAACGAACAGCATATGCGGCTCGACATGCGCATGCCGTACATTTCAGTTTCCTATAACCTTCAATGGGGCAGGCAGAAACGCGGCGCAGATAAACTTATTGACATCGACGCCAGCGCCGACCGTTCGACCGCAGGCGGCAGATAAAGACTCATTATCGCAACTAATCGAATTGAATGCCCATGTTTACTTATGGCAAATATCTCTTGTAGTGCCTGAAGGGTATAAAAGCACATCGGCCATGACTTGAAAAAGTCATGGCCGATGTGCTTTGCTGTTAATTGTTATTATATCAAAGTTATAGCAATAATAAGATTATGCGGCCTTTGGTTTGGCCGATGATGTAATGTCAGTTTAATGTATTCAGACTTTATTTGATATCTGGTAATTAGCCGAAGCGTTTCTGGGCTTCGTGGTAGGAGTCGAGGGAGCCGATGTCGAAACGGCCGGCTGGCATGGGCCATGCGTGGAGGGTGCTTGTCTCGGCAAGGTAGTGGGCAAGGTTGCCGGGGGCGTCGA
>CALKRW010000061.1 GCA_937989585.1 uncultured Porphyromonadaceae bacterium
ACATAATCATATAAATTTCAGATGATTATTGTTTTAGTTTGAAGTTTACAAAAAATCTCCCTCAAAAGCCTTGAAGTCCGAAAAAAGTTGTACCTTTGCACATGCAAAACGCCGCAATAGCTCAGTTGGTAGAGCATTTCATTCGTAACGAAAAGGTCGTGGGTTCGAGTCCCACTCGCGGCTCTCTAGACCCCCTGGAACTAATTGGGTTCCAGGGGATTAATTATTTTTTAAAGCAGGGGCGAAGCACACAAATAGCACTTTTTTCATCTGTTTTAGATAATTTACTCTACCCATATTATACTTATATGTCAGTGCGGCTATAACAGGATCGTATTTTCCGTGGATGATCTTCAAGTTATCTTTGAATTTTCATTTACCTTATATTAGGAGTCATATTGGAAACATTCGATAGCGAATGCCGTTGCACTTCTTATTGGAAACTTTCCAGGAGAAAATGTTAAAATTTTTGAGGGAATACTTGGCTGTTTAAAAATAAATTTGTTACTTTGCACTCTGTTTTATGGCTCATCCTTAAAAGCCGAGGGAAAAGATGCAGCCCGCGGTGATATGAGAACTGAGATGGCGGCCATCAAAACCTTAGTAGTTAATTTTATAGATAAAAGATAAACCATTAACAGCCATGTCAAAGATTTGTCAGATTACCGGCAAAAAGGCTATGACGGGAAACAATGTGTCCCACTCGAAACGCCGCACCAAACGCAGATTTAACGTTAACCTCTTCAACAAGAAATTCTACTGGGTAGAACAGGGCGTTTGGATCAGCCTCACCATTTCGGCAGCAGGCCTCCGCACCATAAACAAACTCGGTCTCAACGCCGCTATGCTTCAGGCCGCCGAGAAAGGTTATTTAACAGACAAAGACATTAAATTCATAGGATTCTAAGAAGATGGCAAAGAAAGCAAAAGGTAATCGCGTACAGGTGATTCTCGAATGCACCGAACAGAAGGGTACCGGCGTTCCCGGAACTTCGCGCTATATCACTACCAAAAATCGCAAGAATACTCCCGAGAGACTCGAGCTTAAGAAGTATAATCCCAATCTTAAGCGTGTAACCGTTCATAAAGAAATCAAATAATAAACACCGGATATGGCAAAGAAAACTGTGGCCTCTCTCCAGAAAGGTGAAGGCCGTACTTACAGCAAAATCATCAAAATGGTGAAATCGCCCAAAACCGGCGCCTACTCTTTCAAAGAGGAAATGGTTCCCAACGACGCCGTTAAGGACGCTCTGAAATAAGACATTCCCACAATACATCATACTTCCGAAGCCGACATAATGTGTCGGCTTCGTTTGTTTTATGCCGACCGGAAATGGCAGTCTTGTCGGGATGACTTTCTATTTGTGTCGTAATATTTTTGGAGTAGTTTCCGTATTTCGTTTGGTTGGACTGTGAATTGTGATTCGCATGACTGAGTTGGGGTCTGGTGCGGATGAAAAATCTTAATCTTGTTTTTAATCCTCGGTTGATGGGTCAAATGGGAAATTAGATATCAGAATTCATAATGCAGTAGAGGGATAGGGGAGTGATACGGCTTTATAGGATCCAGTCAAGCCGGCAATGGTGGTATTAAAGATCAGAGGAAGTCTGAACGGGCCTGTCTCTGGCCTGTTGATGTGCGTCTCATAAAATAAAACTGTTTGATTTTTTGTTGTTAAAGGTTTAAGTTTGTTGAATAAGGATTAAAAACAAGATTAAGATATTGATAAAGCTTGGATTCGTTTCTGAAACATCCTATCGGTTCCCCGAGAATGAATCGAATATGAAGTTTAGGAAACTAATCAGGAGGGAGGAAAAGCGCTAGCAACTTTTCCTGCTGCAAAGTTATAGTATAAATTCACGGAAATAAAGCCCCCGTCTGAATAGATTGGTAAAATTAACAAAGTTTATGATTATTATTGAGCAATTCTATCATATCGCAAGGGGATTTGGTAATAATTCTCTGGATTATCCAGATACAGCCTGAAGCGACATCAAACTCAAAAGAGAAAGGTGATTTCTTATACCACTTAGCGGTCGAGCCATTGTTTCAGGCGAGTTACTTTGTCTTTGCCTACGACAATTTCTGCAGCAGGATACTCTGCAAGGATTATCTTGATTTTGCGATTGAACCAGTTGGAAATCCGCAGAACCGACGATATGTTTACTATCTGCTGGCGGGTCACCCGGAAAAACTGCATCGGGTCGAGCTGCGTGTCAATATCATCGAGAGCCATGTCGATGTGATATTGCCTTTTGTTTTTAAGATACAGGTGTGCCAGGCCTGTTTCGGCTGATATATAACTTATCTCTGATACCGGCACGGTTATAAAACCGTCTTTCTCTGCTACAAGGAACCGCTGGCGATACACTTCCGGTTTACCTTTCAGGAGCCTGTAAATCTCGGCTATCTCTTTTGTCGCTGACGGAACAATCAACCGTCTGCTTTTCTCAACAGCCTCGACAAGTTCTTCCTTGTCGATCGGTTTCAGAAGATAGGCGATTCCATTGTAATGAAAGGCTTTAAGGGCAAATTCATCGTAAGCGGTGGTAAAAATGACGGGGATGTCGCCGGGAATATCCTTCAAAGCGTCGAAACTCAGTCCGTCGGAAAGACGTATGTCGGCAAGAATGAGGTCAATCTTTTCCGGTTCATTAAAGAAACGTCGTATCTCGGCGATACTTGACAGGGGTCCGTAAACCGTTATGTCATCAAAGTTGCTTTTGAGAAGTCTTGTGAGCCTGTCGGCGTTATGTCTCTCGTCTTCTATAATAAGTACATTCATAAACGTGTTCTTTATAATAACGGAACGCTGACAGAATAGAATTGGTCGCTGTCCTCTATCCTGATTTCCTTTGAACTTAACAATGAATATCGGCTTGCGATATTAGACTGGCCTACACCGGTGGATTCAGCAGGACACTCCAACGGATGTTTCAGATTTCTTACCAAAAGATAATCCTTTTCAGCCCTTATGTCAATAATCAGAGGCTGTTCCTCAGAAAAGGCATTATGCTTTATCGCGTTCTCGACGAGCAGTTGCAACGAGGCCGGGGGTATCTTATAGGCCGAGGTGCGCAAACTGTTGTCAATGTTTACTTTAATGCCTTCTCCATGACGGAGTCTCATCAGATGGAAATATGAATCTATGAATTTCAGTTCGTCTCGGAGGTCTATTAGATTGACATTCAGATTCCGCACGATATGTCGGTATACCTTTGACAGATGCGACAGGAAATCGCTTGCCGTTTCCGGCTCGCTTTCTATCAGTTCGGACAGGGTGCTGAAATTATTGAAAAGGAAATGGGGATTTATCTGGAGTTTCAGAGAGTTTAACTGGAACTGCAATGCGATTTCCTTTTCTTTGATAAGGGCAATCTCCAGTTTTTGTTTCTCATCCTGCGCTTTCAGGTATGATTTGAGATAGAAAGAGTTGGCATATACACTTGATATGAAAGTCGCTATCATGGCAAATGTGTAAGCCCCTTTCATATTTATCAACTCATTATATACGGCGTTACTGTCTATATCTCCCCAAATAAGACAGAAAAGAGTGACCATGCCGAAAGCGATGACATTGTTAATAATTAGAAGTCCTGAGGCATAGACAATAGTCCAAAGATAAGATGTCCTGAATGGCAGGAATCTAAATAGCAAATAACAAAAGCCCAGTGAAATATAGGTAAATAGGACACATAACGAAAAGTCAAACACATAGTCAGACCAGACCATTCCAGGCAGTTGTTTCGAGGTCTCATCGTCAAGCAACAGCCAAATTACCAGATATAAGGCATATGAAACGGTAGAAAGAAGAATGCCGTTTTTCCAGTTCATTATGTTAGTGTCCGGGCTTACCATCTGTCAATGAATTTATTATGGCAAAGTTACTCATTTTTATGCAAAGGTATATAATAACAACGGAGGGTCATAGGGAAAAGTAATCGAGCCGGACAAATCAACGGTTGAAGCGGACAAAACAATAAATGAAGCGGACAAGGCACCCTTGTCGGTTCAACTGCCGAATTGTCCGTTTCATATCCCATTTTGTCCGACTCATATAGTTTATCCTTTTATGCAACATGACAAGAGGATAATTTTGCACCGCCAAAAGAATAACGTAATGAATACAACAATAACAACTGATCGGCTCTGCCTGCGTCCCTTCGTGGAAAAGGATGCAGCTGCATTGCTCACATTTTTGAGAAATCCGCGTGTAAACTGTTTCAAAGATCAGCAACTATCTACGCTGGAGGAAGCATCACAGTATATCGCCGAAAGACAGAAAGACAATCTCTGTCTTGCAATTTGCCTAAAAGAGACAGATGAGGTGATCGGAGAACTGTTCGCGGAGAAAGAGGAATCCGACACATTCGGGATCGGCTGGCATATAAATCAGCGTTTTGAGGGGAAGGAATATGCCTTCGAGGCTGCGGGAGCCTTCATATCATGGCTTTTCGACAGAAACGGCGCACGTCGTATATATGGATATCTAGAAAGCGACAATATTCGTTCTAAAAATCTATGCAGACGTCTTGGTATGCGGCATGAGGGATGTTTCAAGGAGTTTATCTCCTTTGTCAACAACCCGGACGGAACCCCAAAGTATGAGGACACCTGTGTTTATGCCGTCCTGAAAAAAGAATGGTCAAAAAACTAATCATCATAACGCAATGAATATACTTAATACCATAAAAGTGGCTGTCTTGTCAGGCGTTTGCGCCCTGCCACTGACCGGCTGCAAGCAATCGTCGGAAGAAACTGAAAAAGCACAATCATTGCCTGTGCTGACAGTATCAGAGCAACCAGTGGAACTTACCGAGACTTTCTCGGCCTCTATCCGAGGCCGTCAGGATGTGGATATTATTCCCCAGGTTTCGGGCCGCATAACGCGCCTGTGCGTGAAAGAGGGCGAGCGGGTGAGACGCGGACAGGTGCTTGCCATCATCGACCAAGTACCGTATCAGGCCTCATTGCGCACGGCAATCGCCAATGTCAGTGCTGCGAAAGCACGTGTCGAGACAGCCCGTATCGAACTGAACGGGAAACAATCACTGTTTGATGAAAACGTGATTTCCGATTATGAACTTTCAGTCGCCCGTAACCAATTGGCTGTGGCACAGGCCGAGATGGATCAGGCGAAAGCACATGAAGCCGATGCCCGAAACAATCTGTCATACACAGAAATCAAAAGTCCGAGCGATGGAGTTGTAGGAACTCTGCCATACCGAATCGGAGCATTCGTTAGTCCGACAATAGAGCAACCTTTTACTGTGGTATCAGACAATTCCGAGATGTATGCCTACTTCTCCATCTCTGAAAACAAATTGCGTCAGTTGGTCGCGCGTTATGGCTCGGTTGACAGAATCATAAGTGAAATGCCTGCGGTTAAACTTCAGTTAAACGACGGTTCAGTCTATTATCATGAAGGAATGATAGAAACAATAAGTGGAGTCGTCAATTCCACAACTGGAGCCGTACAGATAAAGGCTCTGTTTCCTAACATAGACGGCACCCTTATGAGTGGTACAATCGGAAACGTGTTAATTCATGGGCTTGATTCATTAGCCATTGTTATCCCGATTACAGCCACAGTCGAACTGCAGGACAAGATCATTGCCTATCGACTTAAAAACGGTAAGGCCGAAGCCGCCTATCTAACCGTTGACCGCCTTAATGACGGCAACAATTACGTAGTGAGGGATGGTCTTGCCGTAGGAGATACAATCATCTCAGAGGGCGTGGGATTGGTAAAGGAGGGTATGTCTGTTAACCCTAAAACCGAGAAAAAATGAATCTACGCTTTTTCATAGACCGCCCTGTGTTTTCCGGGGTTATTTCGGTGGTTATCGTCCTGATGGGAGTGATTGCCCTATTCTCTTTGCCGGTAGAGCAATATCCTGACATCGCGCCTCCGACCATCAACGTATGGGCCACTTATCCGGGTGCAAATGCCGAGACTGTGCAGAAAGCCGTCATAGCACCACTGGAGGAGGCTATAAATGGAGTCGAGGACATGACATATATGACTTCCACCGCGTCCAATACAGGTGATGCGTCAATCATGATATATTTCAAGCAGGGTGCCGACGCCGACATGGCGGCAGTCAATGTGCAGAACCGAGTGAACGGTGTGCTTAGCCAACTACCGGCGGAAGCGACCAAGACCGGCGTAACAACGGAGAAACAGCAGAACGCCGAACTCCTGACTTTCGCACTGTATTCTCCTGACGACAGCTTCGACCAGACTTTCCTCAACAACTATGTCAAGATAAATGTCGAGCCTCGGCTGAAACGTATCAGCGGTGTGGGAAAGACACAACTTTTCGGCTCCAACTACAGTATGCGTCTGTGGCTGAAACCCGACAAAATGGCGCAATACGGACTTATCCCCGACGATATTTCAAACGTGCTTGCCGGACAGAACATAGAGGCGGCTACAGGTTCTTTCGGGGCCAATCATCAGACGGCAAATGAATACACTATGAAATATCGCGGACGCCTGTCTACAGCGGAGGAGTTCGGTGAACTGGTAATCAAATCGCTGCCTGGCGGTGATGTGTTGTGCCTGAAAGATGTTGCGGATGTGGAACTTGGTGATGAATATTACAACTATTCGTCGGAGGTGAACGGACATCCCGCCGCCATGATGCTGATAAATCAGAAAGCCGGGTCAAACGCATCAAGTACAATCAATGAGATACACGAAGTCCTGGATGACATCAAGGGCAGTCTGCCGGAGGGCGCGGAATTTGTGGTACTTACCGATACAAACAAGTTTCTATACGCCTCGATCCGTTCGGTGATACGCACGTTGCTCGAAGCCGTATTGCTTGTGGTGATTGTGGTGTATGTGTTTCTTCAGGATATAAAATCGACGCTGATTCCAAACATTTCGATATTTGTTTCGGTTATCGGTACATTCGCCGTCATGTCGCTGATTGGTTTCTCGATCAATCTTCTGACACTTTTCGCCCTCGTCCTGGCAATCGGAACTGTGGTCGATGATGCGATAGTGGTGGTAGAGGCGGTGCAGGCAAAATTTGATGAGGGATACCGCTCTCCGGTGCTTGCCGCCGCCGATGCCATGAAGAGCGTGTCGTCTGCCGTGCTGACTTCCACCATCATATTCATGGCGGTTTTCATGCCTGTGGCGATGATGGGAGGCACTTCAGGATCATTCTACGCCCAGTTCGGCATCACGATGGCAGTGGCAGTAGGCATATCTGCAATCAATGCCTTCACGCTGTCCCCGGCTCTTTGCGCGTTATTGCTCAGACCCTATACCGATGAAGAAGGCAATGCGAAGGACAATTTCGCGGCCCGTTTCCGCAAGGCGTTCAATGCCGTCTTCAACCGAATGAGCAGCCGCTATGTTCGCGGCGTGTTGTACGTAGTTCACCGCAGATGGCTGCTGTGGAGTGTAATCGGTGTATCAATAGTGCTGCTTGTAGTTCTCATGAATGTCACCAAGCCCGGACTTATCCCGCAAGAGGACACCGGTACGGTATTGGTGAGCATGAACACTAAGCCCGGTTCCTCGATGGCCCAGACGGTAAAAGTCATGGACAAGATTAACCATAGTCTCGACAGCATAGGAGAGATTGAATATAACGGTGCTGTCGCCGGCTTCTCGTTCAACGGTTCCGGTTCGTCGCAAGCCATGTATTTCATGACGCTGAAAGACTGGAGAGAGCGTAATGGTGAAGGTCAGTCGGTCGATGATGTAATAGCGAAGATTTATGCCCGCACATCCGACATTCCGGATGCCACTGTGTTTGCCATGTCGCCCCCTATGATTGCCGGCTACGGCATGGGCAACGGTTTCGAACTTTATCTTCAGGACAAGTCCGGCGGAGATATAAATGTCTTTAAGAAAGAGGCGGACAAGTTTGTTGAGGCATTATCACGACGTCCTGAAATAGGCGAGGTATATTCCTCCTTCGCCACGGATTATCCGCAGTATTGGGTGGATATCGACGCGGCAAAATGCGAGCAGTCGGGAGTTTCTCCGTCCGATGTGCTGTCCACTCTGTCAGGCTACTATAGCGGCGGCTATGTGTCGGACTTCAACCGTTTCTCCAAACTCTACCATGTTACGATGCAGGCACCGTCGGAATACCGTATAAATCCGGAATCGCTGAATATGATGTATGTGCGCACATCAGACGGTTCAATGGCGCCGCTGAGCCAGTTCGTGCGTCTGACAAAGACCAATGGACCCTCGGATCTTACCCGTTTCAATCTGTTCAACGCCATAGCCATCAACGGCACTCCGGCACCGGGCTACAGTTCCGGCCAGGCAATAAAGGCTATCGGCGAGACTGCGCAGGAGGTGCTTCCGTCAACCTACGGCTATGAGTTCGGCGGCCTGTCGCGCGAGGAGAGCAAGACAACCAATAACGCCACGCTGATCTTTATTCTTTGTTTCGTGCTTGTATATCTGATATTGTGCGCTCTCTACGAAAGCCTGTTCGTACCTTTTGCCGTCTTGCTTTCAATACCTTGCGGACTGATGGGAAGTTTCCTGTTCGCGTGGATGTTCGACCTTGAGAACAATATCTATATGCAGACAGGATTGATTATGATTATCGGACTTTTAGCCAAGACAGCAATTCTGCTGACTGAGTATGCCGAAAAGCGCCGTGCCGAAGGTATGTCATTGGTTAAGGCGGCATACAGCGCGGCAAAGGTGCGTCTGCGCCCGATTCTGATGACGGTGCTGGCGATGGTATTCGGCCTTGTACCGCTGATGCTGGCCCACGGTGTCGGAGCAAACGGCAGCCGTTCGCTCGCTACGGGCGTTATCGGCGGCATGATAGTGGGTACACTGGCGCTGCTGTTTCTCGTGCCTTCGCTGTTCATTGCTTTTCAACATATTCAGGAACGAATAATGCGTAAAAGATGAAAAATACTGTATTGATCATAATCTCACTTCTGGTGCTTACCGGCTGCGGCACTTACACCCGTTATACCAGACCGGAATTATCTACCGAAGGACTTTACCGTGAATCACCTGCGGTTAACGACACCTCTACAGTCGCCTCATTGTCGTGGCGCGAGATGTTCGCCGACACCTGCCTCCAGTCGTTGATTGGAAAAGGATTGTCTGCCAATACTGATTTGAACATTGCCCGTCTGCGTGTCGAAGCCGCGGAAGCCTCTCTGTCAGCGGCAAAACTGGCTTATCTGCCTTCTGTGGGGCTGACGGCGGAAGGAGGTGTGAGCCGATACGACGGAAACACTGCCAAGACATATAACATCGGTGCGGGAGGTAGTTGGGAACTTGACATATTCGGAAAACTGACATCTGCAAAGCGGGGAGCTGTCGCCGCTTTGCAGGGAAACCGGGATTGCCGACAAGCGGTTCAGACGCGCCTCATCGCCACAATTGCTGACAGTTACTATACGCTTGCCATGCTTGACGCACAGCTTGAAATCAATGGCAGGACTATTGAAAACTGGCGCAATACGGTAAAGACCCTTGAGGCATTGAAAAAGGTCGGCAAATCCAATGAGGCGGGAGTGTTGCAGGCGAAGTCAAGTGTAATGGAGCTTGAGGCCTCCCGTCTGGCTATCCTCAAAAGCATTTCAGAGACAGAAAACGCCTTGTCCTCTATTCTTGCCATGCCTTCGCAGTCAATACGTCGTGGGAATCTGGGCGATGCGGTTTTCCCGGATATTATTGCCATAGGTGTGCCTTTGCAACTGCTTTCCAACCGTCCCGATGTGCGGAATGCGGAGATGAATCTCGCGCAGGCTTTTTATGCCACAAATGTTGCAAGAGCCGCCTTTTATCCGAGTATCACACTTTCCGGCACTCTCGGATGGACAAACAACGGAGGTGGAATTGTTACCAATCCCGGACAGTGGCTACTGAATGCTATCGGCTCTCTAACGCAGCCATTGTTCAACCGAGGCACCCATATCGCCAATCTGAAAATAGCCCAAACACACCAGGAGGAAGCACGCTTGCTGTTCCAACAGTCGCTGCTCGATGCCGGCAAGGAAGTGAACGGTGCCTTGACCGCATGGCAGACGGCAAAATCGCAGATTGAAATTTCAGAGCGTCAGGTCGAGACCTTGAATGAAGCTGTGCGAAAGACCAGACTCCTTATGCGGCACTCCGGTATAACATATCTGGAAGTTCTGACGGCCCAGCAGACCCTGCTTGATGGGGAAATGACCCTCGCGCAACGACGCTTTGACCGCATACAAGCCGTCATAAACCTCTATCATGCGCTTGGGGGCGGCGTAAAGTGATTGTATACTGGTAAGGAATTGCTTGATATTTATATTGGGCGTATGTATTTTATATATTCGAGCAAAATGGTTATATTTGCAGGGTTAATAACTTATTAATATGAATTATTGTAGTGTTTTCAAGTGCAGGGCGGTTTTTATGACTGTACTCTGGCTTGTTGCGGGTGTTAGTTCCGCCGGGGCAAAGTTGCCGGATTATTATGTGGCTTCAGAAAGTACGTTCCCTTCTGTAAATCCCGGGGCTTCAGTGTGTCTGATTGTATCATCGGATGCTTTGGGCGACAGACTTACAGTTGATGTATGGTTCCCCCCGACATATTCTGCGTCGGCATCCGGCGGTTTTCCCGTGGTGTATGCCCATGACGGTCAGAATTTGTTTGATCCGTCGCTCTCGTTTGCGACAGTGGCGTGGGAACTTGACAACACTGCGGCCCGACTTGCTGCAAGAGGCGAGATTCAGACACCGATTATTGTAGGAATCCATAACCGTGGTGCAAAGAATCTTCGTCCCAATGATTATTTCCCGGAAAAAGCCATACAGTATATTTCAGAAACAGACAAGTCATTGATCTGGTCTACGTGCGCGGCCGGATTCTACGGTGACGAGTATGCCGCTTTTATTGCTGCTGAGCTGAAACCACTGATAGACCATCTGTACAATACTAATCCGGACAGGAAGCATACATTTACAATGGGTTCGTCAATGGGCGGACTGGCATCATTATATCTTCTTTGCGAGTATCCTGAGGTTTTCGGGGGCGCGGCATGTCTTTCGACCCACTGGATAGGTTCGTTTAAAATGAATCCGGATTATTCGCTGCAGCCCGATCCTGTCTGTGCCAGAGCGTTGCTCGACTATATGGCCGCGTGTCTGCCTGACCCCGAGGGAAGGAAACTTTATCTCGACCAGGGAACCACAGGGTGGGATGCAGACTATATCGGGTACGAGGCGGAAGCCCGAGCAATCGCAGGCAATCACGGATACAGTGTGGACAACGGTACTCTAATGACGTATGATGCCATCGGAGCCGGACACAATGAATGGTTCTGGCAACAGCGTGTCGACAAGCCCCTGAAATTTCTTCTCGACAAGCAGACCGGAGGTGTTGCGGAAATCGAGACGGATACATCCGACGCAGACGGGTTTTATTATGACCTGCAGGGGCGCCGCATCACCGGCCGACCCGAGCGCGGAATATACATACGCGACGGCGTAAAGACGCTTGTCAAATAGGTTTCATCAGACGGACATTTATCTACTACCGGATTATGGTGAATTACTTAGAGACCCGAAGGCAACAACGCAAAGCGCTGGAGAAGTATTATAAGGAGAAAACCAATCTGCGTTTGAAATATTCGGCATATACTGCAATCGCAATCACAATTATATTGATGTTGAGAACGGTTCTTTTTATTGATTGCATGCCGTTTGCCATGTTGTTGATAATGCGTATATGTGCCGGATGCTTTGCATTGGTATTTAGTGTCATTTACGTGATACTTGTCTATCGGGTTTATTCTTCATATCATAGGGATAAGTATAAACTGAATAAAGAGTAATAGTATCCTGCGATAATGATATCCGTTTTTTAACTGGATTAATTGGGGAGTGGGTTTTGATGCTAACGGGAAAAGTGCTAACTTTGTAGCCTGTTGTGCATATAGACTTTCTGGGTTATGTGCTTGCAACTGTCTGAGTTATTTTTTTAATTCTGAGATATTAAAAATGGCAAAACTGCATAAAATGCACGGGACCAAGACTTTTGTCGCAGCCCTATTTCTCTCCCTGAGTTTTTCCGCCTATGCTGTCGAGTTACCTGTAATCAATCAGAACGGCAAGCAGTATTATGTATATGAAATTAAAAGCGGAGATACCAAACTGTCTGTATGCAAGACGTTAGGGATTAAATCCTCTGATCTGGTAAGGTACAACAGGTCGGCCGAGGATGGTCTGGTCGCAGGTCAGAAACTATATTTCCCCAAAGACAGGTTCGAAGATAAATTCGGACCGTCCTCAAACGCCAAAGCACAGAGTTCATCGGACAAGATAGATCCGAAGAAAAAAAACGATAGTGTTGCAGACAAAATCAAAGATGGTTTTGACAAGAAAAAGAAGGAACGTATGACGGCACAACCTGTTCTTCCGCAACAGAATCAGGAACTGCCTCCACTCAATCCTTCCGGTACGGAAGTTGTCGCCCCGGCAGAAACGGTTGCAGTCGAGGTCGAGGAGCCTCAGCAACCTAATGAGATTAAACGCGAACAATCCTCCACGATCGCCGTGGTGCTTCCTTTCGATCTTAGCGACAGCGAGATCAGCAAACGCTCTGCGCTTGCAACAGATTATTACAGGGGACTGCTGCTTGCCGCAGACACACTTGGCCAAGTATCGTCTCCGGTGGTCATCAAAGCGCTTGATGCAGGAAAAAATGCAGAGGAGACACGCAGACTTGTCAGTTCGGGCAAACTTGACGGCGCGACTGTAATAATCGGTTCATCCGATCCCGAACAGTTCGACATACTTGCCGATTATTCGCGTAAAAACGACATATATATCGTAAACTCCTTCATTGTGAAGGATTCGACCTATCTCACCAATCCCAGAGTCGTTCAGACATACATTGACCAAAGTGACATGTACCGCAAGGCGGCTGATTATTGCGTGTCGCTGGCCGAGGCAAGCGAAGGGATGATTCCTGTGCTGCTTGACAACAAGAGCGGAGACAAGAACAAGGAAGAACTTGTAAACATCATTGTCGCCCGTCTCGCGGCCAAGGGCATGACTCCAGTGACACTGAACTATGACGGGACTCTCTCTCAGTCCGATATTAAAGAGTCCCTGTCTCCGGAAGGGAAATATCTGTTTATCCCTATGTCTGGCTCGCTTAAAGAATTCAACCGCTTCGCCCATTCAGTCGCAGGCTTCATATCTTCCGAGGCGCTGCCTGCCGGCGGTGAGATTGTGGTTTTCGGCTACCCCGAGTGGACTGCATTCCGAGGAGTGCCACAGGAAAATCTTTCAAAAATTAACGCACGTATTTATTCGCGTTTCTTTGCCAACCTTTCGGGCATGGACTATCAGGGCGTGAATTCGGCATACAAACGCTGGTATGGCCGCGACCTGCCCGGTGAGATTCCTGTACAGGCTCTGCTTGGTTATGACACGGGCCTTTTCCTCCTTCGCTCATTGAGTTCCACAGGCCCCGATCTTGAGAAGGCCGCCGGCCAGCAGGGCGTCCAGTCGGCATTCCGTCTCAAGCATGCCGATAACAGCAAGGGGCTTATAAACGAGGCATTGTACACAATAGAATATCTCCCTGGGGGAGAAGTTAACATCAACGTACGATGAGATTTCAATTATTCTGTCGTCAGGTCTGTGTGGCCATGGCCCTGACTGCCTGTACGGCACCTATATTCGCCCAGACCGAAGTGCGCTACCGCTCGCATGTCACGGTAGGAGGCCACGCGGGCATGACTATGTCACAGATGTCCTTCAGTCCCACGATAACTCAGGAATGGCATCAGGGAATGCAGATGGGCGTGAGTGTACGCTATCAGGAAGAGAAGATATTCGGACTGATAGGAGAACTTAATTTTGTTCAGCGCGGATGGAACGAGGATTTCCGCAACAATCCGGAACTCAGTTACAAGCGTACGCTAAACTATATAACCCTTCCGATACTGACGCATATATGTTTCGGAGGAAAACGTTTCAAGGGTTTTGTCAATCTCGGACCGGAGTTCGCGTATATGCTCGGCGACAACATATCGGCTAACTTCGACTATAATAATCCAACAGAGGCAGGTATTCCCACCAATCGGCAGACAGAGCAACTGTGGTCAGATGTCACAGGTCATTTCGACTACGGAATCACAGCCGGACTCGGAGCCGAGTTCTGGGTTAAACCACGGCATTCCATCACATTCGAGGTCCGTTTCTACTATGGACTTGGAAATATCTTTCCATCGGCACGTGCAGATACGTTCAGCGCATCACGCACAATGAGCCTGGGGGCTACGTTTGGCTATAACTTCCGTCTCAAATAAGGGCGCCTGACATAATTCACGAATCAACAATCCTAATGAAAAAATTCATACTTGCAATGTCGGCCATATGTGCCGCAACAGCCATGCATGGCGAAGGTTACCAGGTAAATACAATAAGCGCGCGCCAACAGGGCATGGGCTCGGCCGGAGTGGCACTGAAACTTGGTGCGGAAAGCCAGTTGTTCAATCCCGGAGCACTGGCGATGACAGACAGGACTTTTGAACTGTCGGGAGCGGTAACCGCAATATCCTCGCATGTGAAAGCGATTCACGAAGGCCAGACTTACAACACGAACAACGACATTTCCACACCGCTGAATGTCGCGACCTCATTTCGTATTTACGACGATTTTTATGCCGGGGTAATGCTATACACGCCCTATGGGTCGGGAATCAAATGGGGTACCCACTGGCCCGGTGCCGTATTGAACCAGGATGTCACAATCAAGGTATTCTCATTACAGCCGACTTTCTCATATCGAGTTCTGCCAAATCTTTCCTTTGGTGCGGGCATTACTGTCAACTGGGGCAGTGTGGATCTTGACAAAGGACTTGTCAACGGCAATTCGATGAACAAACTCATGGTGGCGATCGGAATGCCCGAGACGTCAATGTATGCTCCCGGAACAACACCGGCCTCGGTCAATCTCAACGGGAACTCAAAGATCGCGTTGGGATACAATCTCGGCGCTTTCTGGGAAATCAACAATAAATGGAGTGTCGGGGTCTCGTACCGCTCGCACTTCAAACTCACAGTCGAGAAAGGTGACGCCCGCGTATCATATACCGGAGCCGCCGAGCAGATGCTGAGTCCTGTGCTCGACAATCTCAACCGTACCAACTTCCATGCCTCGCTGCCGTGTCCTTATGTACTGACAGCAGGAGTGGCGTTCCATCCGAACGACCGATGGACCTTTGCGGCAGACGCACAACTCAACGGCTGGAAAACATACAAATACCTGGATATAGAATTCGAGGATCTCGCCGACTTCAACCAGCATCTGCGTAAGAATTACCACAACACGATGACATATCATATTGGTGCGGAATGGAAGACGACCGAACGGCTTGACCTTCGCGCCGGAATGCTGATAGATACCAATCCATGCGACCTTGACAGTTTCAATCCCGAGACTCCTGGCATGACACGTCTTTGTCCTTCGGTCGGCCTGTCTTTTACTCCGGTAAAGCGGTTCAGCATCGACTTCGCCTTCACATATGTTGCAGGATTAGGCACGAATAACGCAACGGGCCACTATGAGGACTTTGTGTATAAGATGGCTCAACAGGTAAATCCCCAGTTGCCGGAAATGCTGGGTTTCAAGCCCGAGGGATCATTCACCGCCGACTACCGAGTGCATGCATTCGTTCCGGCACTCGGACTGCGCTATGAATTCTGATTACGGCAAACAGTTTCTTGTTAAAAGATTAACCTGTTGTTTTCGGACGCGCAACAATTAGTTGCCTGCTATCTGCCGCATCAGTAACAGCAAATATTCTTATATCGCCTCGGGGCCTGACTCCGAGGCGTTTCTGTAATTCTGCCGCCGTCATCCCGAAGTTCCTGCATGTGACCCACGCTTCCGGCCAACGGTTCTTAAGACCTTTGATGTGTTTCGAGTGCCAGGGAATAACCTCGATAACATCCAGGCATACGCCGCTGATACTGTTTACAGGTAGAGAACAGAAATAAACCTGAGTGTTGGGGGCAATCTTTATAAGATTATTGCGGGAAGCCATAAGCCTGAAGGCTCCGGCCTTGACTACCGCAGGGAAAGGTACGACAAGAGTATCGCCGGATACAGGCATGCCGTATCGGGTTTCCGCATCAGTCTCCTCATCCTGAGTGAAAGAGAAATCGTAAATGTCATCATTGCCAAGAGTGACGGCATGAATGCTGATTTTATCTGAATCGGGAAACCTAGTATCAGATAAGTTAGAAAGTGTCACCAGTTCACGGCATTCGGTATGGGTACCGATTACATAGATATCGGTGACGCCATGCAGACTCCTGCAAACGGCAGTCACATCGAGCATGGGCGAGAGTTTGGCGACAAGTCTATGGAAATGTCGTGCCATCAATGGCTCGATGAGCGTAATGTCCGGCTGGCAGTCAGATATGGCGAAAACCCTGCCGCCATTGTCCGAGCGACGCGCCGGGTCGATGAATGCGGTCCTGCCTGACAGAAGTCCGCACCGCAATGCTTCGACACTATCGCAGTTCCTGACAGAGACAGAAGAAGACAGTCCCATTCCGGAGACATTGAATTGCAACGCCTGAGCACGTAAGGAATCCATCTCACAGGCGGTGACTTCGGCTCCTTTAGCGGCTATATGTAAAACATCGATTCCCAATCCGGAAGTTAGGTCAACAAGAGACTCGCTCTCATTTGCAATATCGGCATGGAAACGGGCAAGTCGGTCGGATGTGGATTGTTCGCCTGCAAGAGTGTCGGGGAATATGAAGGCGGGAAAGGCCTCGAGAGTTTCGTTAATCTTGTTTCCGAAGCGTCTGCGACATTCTATCTGTGTAATGGCGAAGCGGAAGAACTCATCGTCCCGGCCCCGCATATATTTGAGCCTGAGTTGTGAAACATCCTTATGCAGATTGTTGTTAATAAATTCATAGAAATCTTTCTTTCCCGTTATTTCAGAAATGAAATTGTTCAGGGAATAATTGCTGACTGTTTCCATGATGCAAATGTAATAAGAAATTTTGCAGTTGGTGGAATTTTGCATTAACTTTGTTACCCACTACATAAAACGAAACATAACTTTAACGACTATATGTCCCAGAAACAGAAATACGACCTGTCCCAGATAGAAAAAGACCGCCGTATACTAGAACTGCTCGCACAGAATTTTCCCAATGTCCAGGCTGCGAGTACGGAGATCATAAATCTTGAAGCAATCCTAAACTTACCCAAAGGAACTGAACACTTTGTCGCCGACCTGCATGGTGAATACGAAGCCTTCCGTCATATACTGAAAAACGCCTCCGGAAATATCAAGCGCAAGGTCATCGAGATATTCGGAACAACAATGCGTGACAGCGAGATCCGCGAGCTCTGTACCCTGATCTATTATCCGAGACCTAAACTCGAGATTGTAAAAGAACAGGAGGAGGATCTGGATAATTTCTATCAGATTACTCTCAACCAGTTGGTAAAGGTATGCCGGGCCGTGTCGGCAAAGTATACCCGCTCGAAAGTCCGCAAGGCTCTGCCGAAAGCATTCGCTTATATAATTGAGGAACTACTGCACGAAACCCCGGATGACACAAAAAAGCAGGCCTATTTCCGACGGATTGTCGAGACGATCATAGAGACGGGGCAGGCCGATGAGTTTATTGTCACTCTATGCAATGTGATTCAGCGTCTGTCCATCGACCAGTTACACATACTGGGTGACATTTATGACCGTGGTCCCGGAGCGCATCTTATCATGGAACTGCTTTCGGACTATCCTAACTTCGACATCCAGTGGGGCAACCACGACATACTGTGGATGGGAGCCGCCGCCGGGAACGTTCAGTGTATATTCAATGTCATCCGCATCGCTCTGCGGTATGCCAATATGACAACCCTGGACGAAGGATATGGAATCAATCTTGTGCCTCTGGTGACGTATGCTCTTGATACCTATGGTGAGGATGCATGTGAGTGTTTCGAACCGAAAATCGAGACGGCAGACGATGTCATACATAGCGAGAAAACGAAGAAGATAATTGCCCAGATGCACAAGGCGGTAGCAGTGCTACAATTCAAACTTGAGGGTAATCTCATCAAGGAACATCCCGAATGGGGAATGGATAGCCGTCTTCTGCTCGAGAAGATTGATTATGACAGAATGACAATCAGTATTGAAGGAAAAGAATATGAACTCAAGGACAAAAACCTTCCGACTGTTGACCCTGAGGATCCATACCGGCTAACAGGTGAAGAGAAGGAACTTGTGTCAAGGCTTCAGCATTCGTTTATGGTCAGTGAAAAACTTCAGCAGCATATCCGTGTGATGCTGCAGAGGGGCGGAATGTACGGAGTCTACAATGGCAATCTTGTATATCATGCCTCGATGCCGCTGAATGCCGACGGTACTCTCAAGGATGTCATGGTAAAAGGTGAGCCATATCATGGCAAAGCGCTGATGAAGGAAATCAATCATATGGTACATTCGGCGTTCTCGCGGCACAATGACGAAGAAGACCGTAAATATGCCATAGACTATTTCTGGTATCTATGGTGCGGACCTTCATCGCCACTTTTCGACAAATCGAGGATGACGACATTCGAGCGCTATTTCATTGCCGATAAATCCGTACATGCAGAACAGAAGGGACATTATTACGCACTACGTGAGGACGAGAGAATATGTGACATGATACTTGACGAGTTCGGTGTTACCGGTCCTCACCGTCATATAATTAACGGTCATGTTCCCGTAAGGGCGTCTCACGGTGAGAATCCAATCAAGGCAAACGGCAAACTTATGGTTATCGACGGTGGATTCGCCAAGGCCTATCACAACACCACCGGCATAGCCGGATACACTCTGGTTTTCCATTCCAGAGGTTTTGAACTCGTTCAGCATGAACCATTCACGTCGGCCGAGAACGCTATTGTGAACGGAACTGATATAGTCTCAACCAATCAGATTGTGGAGATGAGCGCACACAGGATGCGTGTGCGTGATACTGACAAAGGCCGTGAACTTCAGGAGCAGATTGACGAACTGATGGAACTTCTCTATGCCTACCGAAGCGGGCTGGTGACACAGCGGGCCTCACGGTATTGAACGTAAAGGAAAATTTATTTATATCGGGTGCCTGAGATTTTATAATCACAGGCGCCTGATTTTACCATTTGCTGTCCGCGGAAGTGCATGCACGGCTATTACTTCCTTGGGCCTGTGTATGGAATCAATCGATGAAATAATATGAGCAATGGATTCGGCTGTCTCGGGGCTGCCTTCGATTAACATTACCACCCTTCTTCCCCATTTGGGATCCGGACGGGAACTGATGCAGAAAGGAGTATCTGAGAACGCGGTATCCTTCAGGGTGTCTTGAATTTCGGATTCGAGTTGTTCGGGAATGATTTTTATACCGCCGCTATTGATGATGTTGTCATAACGTCCGATCCAGCGGAAAGCAGTCGGAGAAGAAAGTTCGACGAGGTCGTTGGTGATAACGCATCCTATCGACATGTTTGGAATATCAGCCACAAGACATCCCCGGTCATCCGTACTTATTCTTATTCCAGGCATGGTTCTGAAATGCTTTTCGGAAACATGTCTCAGCGCGATATGGCTACATGTCTCGGTCATGCCGTACGACTCGTATGCGTTCGCACCGGATTTGACAAGAGCATTCCGCATTTCATCGGAGAGCGGGGCCCCTCCAATGATGATGTTTGATATATTGCTAAGTTCCGGACTGTTGAGCAAGGCTTCTACCTGGGAGGGGACGATCGCCAACAGATCGCAGGGAGAAAATGCGGGGGAATTCGACGGTTCTATAAAGACAGCGGTTCCGCCGGATTCGATTGCGCGGACAGCCATCATTTTACCGGCAATATAGTCAAGTGACAAAGGGCAAAGATAAACCGAGTCATCACGCAGTTGGAAAAAACGATTTGTGGCACGCGCAGAAGCAAGCATGTCGGATTTCAGCAGGCGTATTTCCTTTGGTATGCCTGTGGAGCCTGACGTGTGGGCAGTTATATAATTTTTCCCATCGTGCCATTGCCGCAAAAAATCTTCCTGTGTCACGGCTGTATGAAGTTTACGGGAACGCTACCCCATGAACGTTTCGGGTCAAGCCAGAGTTCTTCTCCACGAAGTACCATGGGAGAATCGATATTGTTGCTGTAAAGGCTCCCGGTTCCGAGGCCATGAACCATCGCAGGTTTTTTACTGCTTACCCAGTCAGCGATGTCGTACAGTCCAATATTGGATTCAAGCGCAGAGGTCGCCCACCATCCTATTCCCAGACTTTCGGCATAATAAATCCATCGGTTTGCCTCCATGAATCCGCCGCACAAGGCGGGTTTAAGGATTATGTAACGAGGTCTGATGAATGCAAGCAACTGGCGTTTTACCTCATCTCCGGTGACTCCGATTAGTTCCTCGTCGAGAGCAATGTCAATGGGGCTTTCACTGCATATTCTGGCCATTTCTTCGGGCTGTCCGGCTTTGACTGGCTGTTCAAGTGAATGAATTGAATACCGGCTCAGGGCCTCAATTCGCTTCAGCGCATTGCCTGAAGTGAAAGAACCATTTGCATCAAGTCGAAGTTCAAGGCGTCCGGCAGGGAAACGTGAACGAATATATTTCAACAGATCAATCTCTTCTTCGAAATTGATGCCTCCGATCTTGAGTTTAAGGCAATGAAAGCCTGCATTTAGTTTTTCCTCAATACGTTCTGCCATCAGTTCCTTGTCACCCATCCAGATAAGGCCATTAATGCGTATTGGTGAATGTCCCTGACTCCATTCCGGATCATGGCGCTTGCATTCAAGTCTGTTAAAGGCAGCCTCGAATCCAAAACGGATTGAACTGTATTTTTTGTAATAATCTATGTCGAGGGGATTCTTACAGGATTTACGAAGAATATCCTCGAATACGGGGGTGTCCTCGGCACTCAGGCCTCGGAAAAGCGGGACCTCGGCAACGACATGATTATTGGTGTCAAGAGTGTCCCATACATGAATGAAATAGGTGTCCTTCACCTTCATTGCCTGACGGGAGGTTATGGCAGTAAAGGTGAAATCAAGAGTATAGGGAGAATATTCAGCCTTGATCATTGGCTTAACGGACGGGAAACAGAGAGGATTTAGCCCGGGAACTGGGGGAACTGGTCGAAATCGGGGTCGCGTTTCTCGAGGAATGCGTTCTTGCCTTCCTGGGCCTCGTCCATAAGGTAATACATGAGTGTTGCGTCACCTGCGAATTCCATCAGGCCATGCTGTCCGTCGAGTTCGGCATTGAGTGCGCGTTTGACCATTCTGATGGCAAACGGGCTACGTTTCATTATAGTCTCACACCATTCGACAACTTCATCCTCAAGTCTTTCAAAAGGCACCACCTTGTTTATCATGCCCATTTCCAGTGCTTCCTGTGCGGTGTACTGTCGGCACAGGAACCATATCTCACGTGCTTTTTTCTGGCCGACACATCGAGCGAGATATGAAGAACCGAAACCGGCGTCGAAACTACCGACCTTCGGTCCGGTCTGTCCGAAACGAGCATTCTCTGACGCTATGGTTAGGTCGCAGACTACCTGAAGGACGTTTCCGCCTCCGATGGCATAACCGTTAACTGCGGCAATAACAGGTTTTGTAAGCGAGCGGATGAACTTATGTATCTCGAGGACGTTGAGTCGGGGAGTGCCGTCCGAGTCTCTGTAGCCGCCACGGTCCTTGTAATGCTGATCGCCGCCTGAGCAGAATGCCTTGTCACCGGCGCCAGTCAGCACGACCACTCGGATTTCCTTATGGTCGCGACAAAAATTCAGCGCATCAAGAATCTCGAAATTTGTCTGCGGACGGAAAGCATTGTACACTTCGGGACGATTGATGGTTATACGTCCGATACCATTGTACGAATCGAAAAGAATGTCGGTATAATCTTTTATTTTAGTCCATTCACGCTTGCTCATGTTTCTAAAATTTTATTTAATGCTTCTGCAGGTTTTTGAAATAATCATTTAATATCTCTGCACTGAGTTCGCCGTCAGTCACAACCTCGAGAACCGCAGGCTTTTCAGATTCAAAGCAGAATCTGTTAAACTCTTTCGACAGGGATTTGGAATCTTCTGCCCGAAAATATGAGAACCCGTATGCCTCGGCAAGTTTCTCCACGGGGAAGTTAATCTGAGAACCGAGACAGGACTCGAGTTCCGGGGCTTTCTTTGTCAGTCCGATAAATCTGAAAATTCCGCCTCCGCCATTACTTAGCACAATAATCTTGAATTTAGGTGTGACTAAATTACTGCCCAGGGCTGCGATATCGTACTGAGCGCTCATGTCTCCGGTAATAAGGAGGGTAGGGTCATCGTAAAGTACAGACGCTCCCAGTGCTGTCGAGGTCGAGCCGTCGATACCGCTGACTCCACGGTTGGAATCAATGCGGTGTATGTGTCCGTATCCAAACAACTGGCAGTAACGGACTGCGGTTCCGTTTGACAACTGTAGATTAAATCGATTGGGAATATTCGATATGATATGGTAAAGCGCGGAAAGGTCGCTCCATTCTGCATGGGCGGCATATTCATCTCCTCGTTTTTCTGCTTCCGATGCGATAGTTCGCCATCTTAGTCCATAATCATAAACCTCGTGCTGACCAATACAGGCTGACGCCAGCAAAGGAATAAAGGCTTCCGGGTCCATCTCAATCCTTCTTGTCAATGCGTTGAAGGGGTCAACGGACATTCCGCGCATGCCAATGTGCCAGTGCTCGAGACCCGGAACCTTCCTTAGCCAGCCCTTGACAAAACGAGATACAAGAGAACCACCAAGTGTGATTACAACATCGGGTGCCATGTCTTCTTTCTCTTCAAGTGACATGGAACTTAATGTTGTGTCGATACGTCTTATCAAACCACGACCGTGAATGTTGGACTGCGCCTCAATCATGACTGCAATATTGGGTACTGATGCCATTCTTGAAATGCCTCGTGACAGATTACGGTCAGGAGCCATAAACCCGCATATCACGAGAACCCGCTTTCCGTTTAGTTCCCTGGCCAAAGATCTGACCTGTGCCATAGGCATTGTCATGCGAGGTAATACAGCAGAAACTGAATCTTTAATTAATTCTTTTTCAGTAAGATTGCCGAGCGGAATATCAAGATGGATGTTTATATGTACGGGTCCCTGACGTCCGCTTGTGGCGGCAATCAGTGTATCGTTAATGTCACGTACAGCCATACGTCTCAACGATGAATCGGTACTGTCGACATCGATGTCGCAGGAATGCTTCACTATGTTGCGAAGTATTTCGGGCTGGCGTATTGTCTGGCTGTCATCCTGGTCAATCCATTGACGCGGCCTGTCGGCGGAAATAACTATAATTGGAATCTCCCGGTAATAAGCCTCGGCCACGGCAGGAGCATAGTTAAGGACGGCGGAACCAGAGGTACATATCAGGGCGACTGGTTTGCGAGACTGGGCAGCCATGCCAAGAGCGATGAATGCCGCAGAGCGTTCATCGATTACAATAGAAGTCTCCAGTGATTCCTCGCGTGATGTCGAGATGATGAGTGGTGCGTTACGTGAGCCGGGACTGAGTACAACATGCCTTACCCCATGACAGACAAGGGCCCTTGTCAGGGCCTGTACGTTGTGTTTGTCACTGTCTAAATTCATCTGATCCGCAGGAATCACTTCTTTAATTTAACACCTATATGAATGCCGTCGTAGGATTTCAGTATTGAAGAAATTGTCTGGAACGAAGAATTTCCGGAAACGCTTGAAACTTTCTGGATGATGTCGATGAAACGTTTGGCATCAAACGCAAGATTCAGGATGCCACCGGACATTGAAGCCATGCAGTTGACTTTGCCGATCTTAATTTTCCCGAAAGCCTGAAAGTTAAAGACAAGTTTGCCATCTGTACCCTTCTCGACTTTGCCTTTGAGAGTGCCGTATTTAATTTTGATCGTGAAATTATACAGACTGTCAACGGACATGGTCAGGTTATTCAGGCCGACACGATTGTAATAGGGAGAGAGTTTGTTCTCTACGGCCGTGGCTGCTGCCGCTCCTCCCAGTTTTTTCAGTGCGTCATCTGTGTCGAATTGAACAGCCGGGGAAACATATTTCCAATTGCCCTGAAGTCGGTCAATGGAAAACTCAGAGGATGATGTTGCGTTCTCAACCGTGGATTTCAGGCCGCTCAGGAGGTCGTCAACTTTTCCTGAACTAAAAATACCGCCTTGCTTTTGGGCAAATATACCTGAACAGAATAGAAAGGAAAAAAGTAATGTCAGTGCGTATTTTCTCATTATAATATAAAAGAAGTATAATGAAAATCGAAAATTCCGGTTATCAAAGGACGTTGAGTTCGGTCATTACCTCGCTTTCGTTAATCTCATCGTCTATGGGCTGCCATTGCGAGTTCTGAGATTTAAATTCTGGAACAATACGTTTCATCTGCGCTACAACAGCATGGCAGTCGCCATTGATGGCGAAGGAACGCAGATCAGTCAAGCGAGAGCAGACTTCGCTGTAGTCGTAAATGCGCACTTTCGCAATCATGATCTTTTTATGTCTGGTTGTTGTAGTGAGTTCGTGATCGTTGAGAAGTTCCTCGTATAGTTTCTCACCGGGACGAAGGCCAGTCTCGACAATCTGTATGTCACGGTTAGGGCGGAGACCAGCCAGTGAAATCATGCGGGATGCAAGGTCGTAGATCTTGACCGGACGTCCCATGTCAAAGATGAATATCTCACCGCCGTTACCCATGCAGCCGGCTTCGAGTACGAGTGAGCATGCCTCGGGAATTGTCATGAAGTAACGTATGATGTCGCGGTGCGTTACAGTCACGGGACCGCCTTCGGCAATCTGCTTGCGGAAAAGCGGAATCACGGATCCATTGGAACCCAGTACGTTTCCGAAACGGGTGGTTATGAATCGTGTCGGACGGCCGTCGTTGTGTGTCATGCGTAGGTTGTTGGCCAGGGACTGTACATAAATCTCAGCAATACGTTTCGATGCGCCCATGATATTTGTGGGATTGACAGCCTTGTCGGTGGAAATCATAACGAAGCGGTCGACGCCATATTTCAGTGAGAGGTCAGCGAGATTCTTTGTGCCGAAAACGTTGGTTATGATAGCCTCCGTGGGGTTGTGCTCCATCATGGGAACATGTTTGTATGCCGCGGCATGGAATACAAGACGGGGACGATATTCCTCGAAAATCTTTGTCATTCGATCTTCGTTGGCGATGTCGGCGATACAGAGTTCGATGTTTACACCGGGGAATTTTTCCTCCATCTCAAGCTGAAGTTCGTGCATTGGCGTCTCAGCCTGATCTACGAGGATAATTTTAGAAGCCTCAAACTTGGCAACCTGACGTACTATCTCGGAACCGATTGAGCCTGCAGCCCCCGTGATAAGCACACGCTGGCCGTGAATATTTCCGGCTATGGCGGGGTCATTGGTGTGAATCTCGTCACGGCCAAGAAGGTCTTCAATCTTAATGTCCTGGACGTTAGGTGAGAGTGTGGGCTGAGAATCGGCATTTACGTCAAATTCCTCTATCTGGTTTAGCATCATCAGTTTGATGTGGTTGTCGATGAAGGCGTCAGCGCCACCTGAACGCATGAATTCAATCTGTGTAGACAGGAAAAGCAGGGTATCGCAATTGTATTTTTCGAAAACCTCGCTGATTTTTTCAGGCTCATATGGAAGAATTGGAATACCGTTTACAGATGACGAGAGGTTCTTGTTGCCGAGTGAAAGCATGAGGACAGGCTTGTAATGGCCTTCTGCCTCGGAGGCAAGCGCGGTTGCCAAAGCGAAAGAATTAATTGCTGAACCAAGGATTACGACTCTCTTGCGAGATTTGTTAAGAGACGAGAAGAGGTTTTTTATGAGGAGTCGCATGAAAGTCATCAGAGTGAAGGAGAGAAGACCGATGACGGCAAGATTCCAGAATCCAACAAAAGTCTCACCGACAGTAAGATCATAGATTGATTCACCAAGTATGAGGAAAATCATCGAAACGAATACCGAGACAACTATGCGGTAGATGTCCTCAGTAGTCCACAGACGAACAATCGAACGGTATGGTCTTATAACAAAGAATGCGATGGCAAATACGGCTGTGACCGAAATGGTCTTGATTGCGATCAGACTCATCGGTTCATTTGCAGGCCCATTGCAGACAAGAGTCAGGAATGTGCTTAAAAGCACTATGAAAACATCGCAAAGGAATACAACCCAATGGGGTGTAGTCGTTTTGCTCATACGCTGAATCAGATCGGAATTTGCTAACAGGTTGATTAGTTTCTTTCGCATAAAAGTTGTTTTTAAAACAAAAAGATGTTTCGCATAATATTATATAACTGTGCAAAGGTACGAAAAATCCTGTACCTATACAATGGTTAAGTCGCTAAATTTTAGGCTTTAGGTATAGAATGGTATTATGGAAACAAAGATATAATGACTTGATAATAAGTGAAAGATAGCATATGGATAAGTGAAAGACCGATTGGTCGGCAGAACGTGCTATCTGGCACGTGTAACATTGATATTGTGAGAGGTGAGTATCTTTAATGCAGACGAGATGAAAGCCTTGCATTGTCCGGCACGCTCTCCTGCTTCTTTGTTTATGTCGGTGTCTTCATCAACGGGAATCAGACGGTAATTGGAGGATCGTCTGTCGGGAGGAAGAGTGAATACAAGGCGATAGGAGGCATCGCTGACTATTGCATTGCCATTTTCATCGCGTGATAGTTTCGCCTTGACCATCATACCTCCACGAGTGTCTGTTGTTTTCATGTTTGAAATGAAATTGCCAAGCGAGTAGACGAGCAGAACATTCCGTCCTGTTGAAGGGTTTGTGCGCATCTCTGCGGGCTGGATTACGTGGGGATGGGCTCCTATAATCATGTCGGCCCCTTGTTTTATAAGAAAATCAGCAAGAGATTTCTGAGCGGCATTAGGCAGCAGTTTATATTCGTCTCCCCAATGGATACAAACGCATACCAACTCTGCTCCGCCCTCGCGTGCAGTCTTGATATCCGAGGCAATGAGTTCCCTGTCTATGTAATCGACAACAGCATCCGAGGCAAGCCTTATTCCGTTCGTACCATAGGTATAGTTCAGAAAGGCGACATTGAAACCGTTGATGTCCTTAATCATCGGAAGTGCCTTGGCGCGTTCTCCGGCATTGGTATAAGTGCCGATATGGTCTACACCCAATGAGTCGAGCCGACGGACAGTCTGTTTGAGTCCCTTGTCTCGACGGTCAAGAGTATGGTTGTTGGCTGTCAGGAAAAGGTCAAAGCCGTTAGCGGCGAGTTCGGCGACATATTCTACGGGCGCGTTAAAACATGGATAACCTGAAAGATGGGCATCTGCAATCGGAGTCTCAAGGTTGACTACAGAGTAGTCGGCCTCTTCGATATAAGGCCTGACGGCATCAAAATATCCAGAATATGAATAAGTGCCGTCATTCTGTCTGGCAGCATCAAGTTGTCCCTGATGCTGCATGGCATCGCCGGCAAAGATCAGAGTCGCATTTTCGGAGGGGAAAAGCGTGGTGGCGAGAGAAAAGACAAGAGGAAGCAGCACTTGTTCGGCCTGATTGGATTAGTTTATGGGATTATGCGTGGCTGCAAGGAGGGTATTTTTCATGAGTCGTGTTATGGTCATGGGACCAACACCACCGGGGACCGGTGTGATGAATGCGCATTTCGGAGCGACATTCTCGAAGTCGACATCGCCGCAAAGCCTGAACCCGCTTTTCCTGGATGCGTCGGGAACACGTGTTGTGCCGACATCAATAACACTGGCACCTTCGCGAACCATATCGGCGGTAAGAAAATGCGGTTTACCTAAAGCGCACACCACGATATCTGCGCGGCGTGTTATGGATGCAATGTCCTGTGTAGCCGAATGACAGACCGTAACGGTCGCATTGCCGGGATTGTTCTTTTGCATAAGCATTGAAGCAAGCGGCTTGCCAACTATATTCGAGCGGCCTATTATGACAACATTCCTGCCTTTGGTCTCTATCCCGTAGCGGTCGAGAAGATCAAGTATGCCAGCGGGAGTCGCGGACAGGAATGCGGGCATACCGATGTTCATGCGACCGATATTTATAGGATGAAATCCGTCGACATCCTTGCGTGGATCGATGGCCTCGATGACGGCCTGTTCGTCAATGTGGCGTGGAAGAGGTAACTGTACGATGAATCCGTCTACCTCAGGGTCTTCATTAAGACTGTGGACAGCGGCAAGCAGTTCGTCCTGAGAGACGGTGTCCTCGAAGCGGATAAGGCTCGATTTGAATCCACACTCGGCGCATGCCTTGATCTTGGAGGCTACATAGGTTTCGGAACCACCGTCGTGGCCTACAAGTATTGCGGCAAGGTGTGGAGCGCGCTTGCCTTGCGCTGTTAGTTCACGGACCTGACTGGCAATCTCGCCGCGTATTTCGGCGGCAGTTTTCTTTCCGTCAATGAGTTGCATGGGAATGTCTCAATAAATGGTTCAAATATTCATGGGGTTCATGGGAATGGTCAGCGACGAGGCATGCCTTTTGTCATCTGACGCATCTGACGCATCTGGGACATCATTTTAGCAGGATTACGCATTGACGAGGATGCGGCCTTCATCATTTTGCGCATGTCTTCAAACTGTTTAAGCAGTCGGTTGACCTCCTGGATTGATGTGCCTGAGCCGGCCGCAATGCGGCGACGGCGTGACGGATTGATTATATCCGGATTCTCGCGTTCGTAAGGTGTCATGGAATCGATGATGGCCTCGACACCCTTGAATGCGTTGTTGTCGATATCAATATCCTTGATGGCCTTGCCTACACCGGGAATCATGGCGGCGAGATCCTTGATGTTGCCCATCTTCTTGATCTGGTTAATCTGTTTCTTGAAGTCGTTGAAGTCGAAACGGTTCTTGCGCAGTTTTTCTTCCAGTTCACGGGCCTGTTTCTCGTCAAACTGCTGCTGGGCCTTCTCAACGAGAGATACAATATCGCCCATACCGAGGATTCGGTCGGCCATACGCGAAGGATGGAAAATGTCGATTCCTTCAAGAGTCTCGCTTGTGCCGACAAATTTGATAGGTTTGGTGACTACGGTCCGGATAGAGAGTGCCGCACCACCACGGGTATCGCCGTCTAGTTTAGTCAGGACAACACCGTTGAAGTCAAGCCGGTCGTTGAAGGCCTTGGCTGTGTTCACTGCGTCCTGACCGGTCATGGAGTCAACCACGAAAAGAATTTCTGTGGGATTGACCGCTTTCTTGATTGCCTCAATCTCATCCATCATCTGCTCATCTACTGCAAGACGGCCTGCAGTATCGATTATGACAAGATCGTTATGGTTCTCGCGGGCGTATTCAATAGATTTTCGAGCAATACTTACTGGGTCTTTAGAGTCAGGAATGGTAAATACCGGGACTTCAATTTTGTCGGCAAGGACTTTCAACTGGTCAATGGCCGCAGGTCGATATACGTCACAAGCCACAAGGAGAGGACGTTTTGCCTTCTCGCTCTTAAGTTTTTTCGCTAATTTGGCCGAGAAAGTTGTCTTGCCGGAACCTTGAAGACCGGACATGAGGATGATGGCGGGACGTCCGTCGATGTTGAGCTGCGAGGCCTCACCTCCCATCAGTTCGGCCATCTCGTCACGGACAATCTTGACCATAAGTTCAGAAGGCTTGACGGCTGTAAGCACATTCTGACCCAGGGCCTTTACTTTGACAGTGTCTACGAAAGACTTTGCAACCTTGTAGTTGACATCGGCCTCGATAAGAGCCTTGCGGACATCCTTAAGGGTCTCGGCGACATTGATCTCAGTGATTTTGCCTTGGCCTTTGAGTATCTTGAATGACCGCTCGAGGCGGTCGCTGAGTTTTTCGAACATAGTCTATTGGTATAAAATGTGCATTGTGGCTTTGAACAGTGCACCGGGTCAATAAAAATTTATCTGGTGTTATATATAATTAATGTATACAACGCTGAGTTCAGTTTCTATATTGTGTCATAATTGCCCCGGGGAGTTAGTCATCGAGGTGGTTTGTGGCTGTGTTGGGGAAGATGACCTTGGGCTTGAAGTCGCGGGCTTCTTCGATTGGCATCGAAGCGTATGACATTATTATGACTACATCACCGGGCTGTACCTTCCTTGCGGCTGCGCCGTTAAGACAGATGACACCAGAACCGGCGGGGCCGGGGATGGTATATGTGTCGAGTCGTTCGCCGTTATTGTTATTTACTATGTAAACGCGTTCGCCGGGAATAATTCCGGCAGCCTCCATGAGTTTGGAATCAATAGTTATTGAGCCAATATAGTCAAGCCGCGCTTCGGTAACGGTGACGCGGTGGATTTTACTTTTCAGTACTTCGACGTTCATCTTGCTGGGTAGGTTATATTGTCGATCAGTCTGACATCGCCACAGTATACTGTAATGCAACCAGTGGATGCCTTGTCTTTGCGCCATGCGTCAACAGGCTGCATGGTCAATGGGTCGACAATAGAGTAGTATTCGACTTCAAGAGGATCGAAAGCGTTGAGTCGGTCGGTGACATACTTTATAGTCTCGGCGGGAGTGTGTTCGAGTGCGTATGTCAGGCTGTCTACTAGTGCCCGGTGAATTTCGGGAGCGACCTTGCGGTTTTCGGGAGTCAGGCGGACATTGCGTGATGACAGGGCAAGGCCATCCTCCTCGCGGACAATTGGGCATGCGACGATGTCGATATCATCGAAGTTGCATATGGATGCCATGCGGCGTATGACTGAAATCTGCTGGAAGTCCTTTTCTCCGAAGTATGCGCGGGTAGGGCGCACCCATCCGAAAAGCCGGCTTACTATCTGGGCGACACCGTTGAAGTGTCCAGGGCGCATCGCTCCCTCCATGACGGTGGCCACTTCTCCGAGATCGAATATTCTGTCGTCTGGTTCGGGATAAATTTCCGAAGCCGTCGGAATGAATGCATAGTCTACGCCCGCTTCTTCGAGAAGACGGCAGTCAGCCTCCTCGGTACGCGGATAGGTTCGCAGATCGTCAGGATTGTTGAACTGGGTGGGATTGACGAAGACGCTGACAAAAACAACGTCGTTCTCGCGACGGGCGCGCTCGACTAGCGAGCGGTGTCCGGCATGAAGTGCCCCCATAGTGGGCACCAGGCCTACGCTGAGACCCTCTTCACGGGACTGCGTGGCAAGATTTTCAAGTTCTTTGACGGTACGTACAATTTTCATTTTGGGTAATGAGCCTTGTTTGACAGCCATTGGTGTTTTTAGTCCTGAGCATCAGGACCATGTTTTGTTATAAGTTTTGTTATGTAACCCTGTTAGACGGGTTCGGTAATCAGGGTGCAAAGTTATAAAAAATCATGGATATTAAAAACATGCTGTGAAACATAATTTCAAAACCTTGCAGATATAAAAAAAAATTGTAAATTGCGCGCTGATTTGGTGTCACATCCGCGCACCTGATATATTATCTGTATACAATACGATTAAATTTCTAATAACATGAAGATTTACAAGACCAACGAAATCAAAAACATCTCGCTGCTCGGCAGCAAGGGATCAGGCAAAACCACGCTCGCTGAGGCTATGCTCTACGAGTGTGGCGTTATAAAACGTCGCGGAACAGTCGAGGCAGGAAATACTGTGACCGACTACTTCCCTGTTGAAAAGGAATATGGCTCGTCTGTTTTCTCAACAGTTTTCTATGCTGAGTTCCTTGGCAAGAAACTCAACGTCATCGACTGCCCGGGAGCCGACGACTTTGTAGGCAACGCCATCACTGCGCTTAACGTAACCGATACGGGTGTAATTCTGGTCAACGCTCAGTACGGAGTCGAGGTGGGTACGCAGAATATCTTCCGCACTACCGAATCTGTAAATAAGCCCGTTATCTTTGCCCTTAACCAGCTTGACGGCGAAAAAGCCGACTACGATAATGTTATCGAGCAGATGAAGGAAATCTTCGGGCCGAAGGTCGTGGCAATCCAGTATCCTCTGGCAAGCGGTGCCGGTTTCAACTCCATGATTGATGTTCTTCTTATGAAGAAATACTCTTGGGGGCCTGACGGAGGTGTACCTACAATCGAGGACATTCCGGCCGACCAGATGGACAAGGCTATGGAACTTCACCGCACTCTGGTCGAGGCTGCCGCCGAAAATGACGAGGCTCTGATGGAAAAATTCTTCGAGGAGGAGCACCTGACCGAAGACGAGATGCGCGAAGGCATCCGCAAGGGTCTTGTCTCCCGTTCGATTTATCCTGTTTTCTGTGTCTCAGCAGCCAAGGATATGGGTGTCCGCCGCATGATGGAGTTCCTGGGCAACGTGGTTCCTTTCGTTACCGAGATGCCTGCTCCCGAGACGACCGCCGGTGTCGAGGTCAAGCCCGACTCAAACGGCCCTCTTTCAATCTTCATGTATAAAACAACCGTTGAGCCCCACATTGGCGAGGTTTCGTATTTCAAGGTCATGTCCGGTACGCTTAAGGCCGGTGCCGATCTTGACAACGTGACACGCGGCTCAAAGGAGCGTCTCGCACAGTTGTACTGTGTATGCGGTCAGATCAAGACTCCCGTTGATGAACTTTGCGCAGGCGATCTTGGCGCTACTGTCAAACTCAAGGATGTCCGCACAGGCAACACCCTCGACGAAAAAGGATGTGACTACGAGTTTGACTTCATTAAATATCCCGCTCCCAAGTATCAGCGTGCCGTGCGTCCCGTCACAGAGAGCGACGCCGAGAAACTCATGCAGATTCTTACCCGTATGCACGAAGAGGATCCCACATGGGTTGTCGAGCAGAGCCGCGAACTCAAGCAGACTATTCTTTCCGGTCAGGGAGAGTTCCACCTCCGTACATTGAAATGGCGTGTCGAGAACAACGACAAACTTCCCATTCTCTTCGAGGAACCCAAGATTCCCTACCGCGAGACTATCACAAAGGCAGCGCGCGCAGACTATCGCCATAAGAAACAGTCCGGCGGTTCGGGCCAGTTCGGTGAGGTACACCTCATCATCGAGCCTTACACAGAAGGCATGCCTGCCCCTGACACATACCGCTTCGGCAACCAGGAATACAAGATGAACGTCCGTGACACTCAGGAGATACCTCTGCAGTGGGGCGGCAAACTCGTTGTCAATAACTGTATTGTCGGCGGTGCCATCGATACACGCTTCATCCCTGCCATCGTGAAAGGCCTGATGGACCGTATGGAGCAGGGTCCTCTCACCGGTTCATATGCCCGCGACGTGCGTGTCTGCATTTATGACGGCAAGATGCACCCCGTTGACTCGAATGAAATTTCCTTCCGTCTGGCTGGCCGCAATGCATTCTCCGAGGCTTTCCGCAATGCCAATCCCAAGGTCCTCGAGCCTGTATATGATGTCGAGGTAATGGTACCCGGCGATGTCATGGGCGATGTCATGAGTGACCTTCAGGGCCGTCGCGCCATTATCATGGGCATGAACTCGGCTAATGGTTTCGAGGTTATCTCCGCCAAGGTTCCTCTGAAAGAGATGGCTTCCTATTCTACAGCCCTGAGTTCTATCACAGGCGGCCGTTCTTCGTTCACAATGAAGTTCTCTTCCTATGAACTCGTTCCCAGTGACGTCCAGGAGAAACTTCTCAAGGAATACGCTGAGAAGAATACCGAGGACTGATCAAAATCCGGTAATAGAAAATTCTACAATGATAAGGCGGTGTGTCAATTCTGACACACCGCCTTAATATATATGAGAGAATTTAGATTACCCATTGTATGCTTGATCCAGCAAGAATGGGTGATTATATTATTGCTTTTGGGGTTCTGTAGAGGGTTGGGGCTGTGGGATGGTCAGGGTGTCGGCAGGCAGACTGTCGCTTTTATTATTCTGTGGAAGGGAGTCGGTAGGGTCGGTGTCTTCCTTCTTTTTGCGATGCAGGAATCCGAACATCCTGTCAAAATCGCGTCGGAACATGATGCCTACGCCCTGAGTGGTCTGTGCGGTGCGCAGATAGTAGTTCTGGTCGTTGAAGCGATTATAGGCTTTCAGACGCCATGTGCCGGTGCGGTTGAGCAGATATTCTATGTCAAAGTCACCTATGAACTGGTTGGTGTTAAGCGACTTGTCGCGATATCCGAAGTTGCCGTTCATCCTCAGCCTGTTGTTTAGGAGAGAGGATGATAGCGCGAGATCGAACTCGACATCCGAGAAATCTCCCTTGTCCGAGCGGAGGTTAGGTGCAATAGTCCAGTTTTCGGATAGTTTTCCCAGCATCGATGACAGGCGCGATGAGATTGTTGACGAGGCCATTGAGAATAGTTCGTTGCCTTTTGTCGCAGACATGTAGTCGGGTGTATAGAAGCGACCGAGTGCCAGGAGATAAACTATCTGGCGATTCATCATTTCGTCAGTGGACACTATGGAACGCACCTTGCGGTATGTGTCTGACGTAAGGGTGGGGAACTCGAGGTCGAAGGCAATGTCGGGCTGCCGCATGTCTCCCGTCACTTTCAGCAGTGCATTGACCGGAACGTTCGTGCGGTTCAGGTCCTTGTCCTGAAGGAATGACTCATCAAGGTCTGAAAGGTTGGCGTTTACAGAGTATGCGGCTTCGATGTCGAGTTTTGCTGAATATGGATCTCCGGAGAAATTGATGGATGATCCGCTGCGAATCTTGAAATCTTTCACTATGATGTCCTGCAGCGTGAAATTGTATGAACCTCGTTCTATTGTATATCCTCCGTACATACGTAAATCGTTACCCGATGAATTGTATGTCATGCGAAGCGATCCTTTGCCGTTTGATTTTATTTCATCCCCCCCTACGGGATCCATGACCACAATTATATTTGCCTCCGGGGTTATGTCAATCTGTATGTCCATGTTATAGTCTGTGGGGACATCGGCGTTCTTCATCAGGGCCCGGCGCTGGTATTCGCGGACTATGGCCGGGACGTGGTCAACTTCGGTTATGGAGTCAGTTATGACATGCTCATTCCTGTCTCGGAATGTAATAAAGGTGTATTCGTCGGCGTCTTCTCGGTCTGAAAGTACGAATGTAAAAGTTGAATTCGGCGCGGTGGACATGTTCACATTGATGTTCACTACGCCGGGCTTGCCGGAAATGAATGCTGATCCATTGCCGTAAATACGTCCGTACCAGTCGGGCGAGAGTTTAGAATTCACATCATAACTCAAGAAATTCTGTGCGTCAGTCACTTTGAAATCGAAGGATGGTTCCTTGAAGAATTTATGGTCGACGCGTCCGTTCAGTCTGGCTGTATTGCCATTAACGTCACGGACGGTGGCATTGTTTATGAGAATTTGTCCCGGAGTGATTTTAACGGAATCGGTGCAATAGAACCATGTATTGGTAAAACCTACTTTAAGGCCGAAATTATCGGCATATATATCGCCCTCAAGGTCTATGTACTTGAATGTTCCGAACAGGTGTGCATGACCCGATGCATGACCTGAAACATCCTCGGCGAATGCCTCCATAAATGGTTTGAGAAATCCGACAGGCACCCTGTTGGCGTCAAAATTGATGTCGAGTTCTTCCTTTGCCGGAGTAATCGACCCGTAGATGTGAGAGTGGTTCTTGTCGAACCCCGTGACATCGGCGTCAAGCATCACGGCCTGCGCCTCGTTGTCCCAGTCGGCGCGGACCTCAGCGTTGCCTAATACACAATAATTATATGATATGGAGTCGACATGGAGGTCGGGGCAGGTGATGACCGGTGTCCTGCTCAGGAGTCCCCGGGCATTGAACCGGCCGGTGGCACGGCCTCCGATCAGAGCCTTGTCGATGTCCAGTGTCTCGAAAATTGCGATCATGTTTACATCCTGCAGATCCAGGTCAAGCGTGCTTGTGCTGTCTGTCGACACGCGTCCGTCGATGGCTATGCGCTGTCGCCCTGCTGTCATTGCGAAGTCACCGACGGTGATATCGCCAGGCGCGATGGATATGCGTGACGGAGAGATATGCCATCTGTCCGTGCCGAAGGTTATGTCGCAGGGGTTGAAGTCAACGTCTGCCGTCAGTTTGCCATCGCTGTTTTTTCCGAGGAGGGTCGAGAAACTGAGTATGCCGTTAATGGGTTTCTCCCTCTCGAGCATCCAGTCAACACGTGTGTCGACACGATTCTGTGCGGCGGTCAGGGTGGTCACCAGCACCATCTCACCCTTTTTGGTGGGCATCTGCGTGGTGGCGTAAAGCATTCCGGAAGGGGCGTCATCATAATTCAGTTCGGCCTGTACTGCTGTGTTCTCGATGATTTTTTCCCCATTCATCAGATATGGAGCGTCAAGTGTAAACATCATCTTGCCTTTCTCCATATTCATTGAACCGTCGATACTCACCGGATATATTATCTGCACCGGTAGTTTAAAGAAGTTCGAGAGTTCCTCGGCCTTGTCGATGCTGAAGTTGTATACAAAACGGTTCTCTTTTTCATCGCATGACGAAAATTTGTGAACGTCATGCGTAGGTCCGAAAACCGGAAGCACCGAACCTACCGCCGAGAGTATGTCTTTCGGCAGAGTGCTCAGACATATGTCACCCTCGATTCTTCCGTTTATGAAGTCGCTTTCAATCTCTATTGTCGAAGGACTTCCGAAGTTGTCGGCATCAAGATTGATTTTGTTGATGTGTAGTGAGGACTTTCCGGCATCAGGAGCCTCTAACTTCAGGTCCCGTATTGACAGCGTGCCGTTTACCCAGTCCTTGAGGGAGCCTGACAGGTCTGCGTTTATATCGGCGCAGGCTTTGTAGCCGTCAAATTTGCCTTTGAGTCCCAGCGAAGATACATCAAGTCGGGATATACTGCTTATCAGCCGTATCTGTGGGTCTAGTGGATTAGCCGAGCCGGATGTCTCGAGTTCTATCCTGCCGAACTGGTTATCCATCTCCACTGTTCCGGCGAATGAGCGGTCGGGGTTGTACACACCTTCTAGATATATGTCTTTGAAGGCATTCCCCTGGTATTCTACGGATGCGATGTCAATCTTGCCGTCAGCCGCAATCCGGCCTCCGCGAAGATTCCCGGCGATATCTGCGGCCAGTGTCACACGCCCGAGTCGCCGGTCGTCAAGCATTCGTCCAAGGTCAAAGTTCGAGATGTCTATGAGGGCATCCATGTCTCCTGACTTTTCTTTCGGAGACAGACTGGCGTTGCCGTTGAATCCCAGTCGGCCAAGAGAGCATAACAGATCTACTTTACCGTTGATTTCTTTCAGACTACCGGAAACTTGTGCCGAAAGATTCATGTCTCCCAGAGAATTGATGACGGAAACCGCTCTGTTTGAAAGATTTCTGGACATCTCGGCCGTGAGTCTTGCAATTTCATTGCCACGGGCGCGCAAACCCAGATCAAGATCTTCGACTTGTATGCTGTCGGGGTACGGAAGGCCGGTTACATGCGCCGAGGCATAGACATTAAGCATCTGTCCGCCGTCTTCCTCGACCGAGAGATGTCTTAGGGTTATGTCTTTTAGGATACCGCTTGCGTCGACATGGAGTTTGAAACGCCGGTCTACGTCGTGGAATACGGGAACTGCCCAGCCGAAATCCTTCAGGGTAACGTAACTGCCTTTCTCAATACGGATGTCCACGGGCTTCGTGACGCCGAGTTGCTGAAGTTCTCCGAGTTTCTCCGGTGCGAATTCCACCAGGTTAAGAACAAGACGCGAGTTTGGAAGTGTCAGTACCGGATTTTTCAAGGCAATATTGCCGGGTAGTGCTGAGATGTTTGCGGTAAAGTCGCTGATTTCAAGTCCTGAGCGCTCTTTTGCCGAAAGATGGAGAAGGTCGATTGCAACACCATCGTTAGTGATTTTCGGTATGAAGGCTCTGAGTTCAAGTGCGCTGAGAGCGATGTGTCGGGTATCCAGCCCCCTTTCTTTCTCGGGTGCGTCGAGAATGTCGAAACGGAATCTCGAGTTTTTTATCTCTACTGTCGATATGGACAGTTCAAAACGTGTCGGGGGCTTGGTCTTGTCCTTTGGCTTGAGATGCTCGATGATTCCGGCGATATTCAGTGGCCCTTTGGCTGTAGGTTTATATAGCCATGCCTCCATGCCGTCGATTGTGGCATAGTCAAATGCAAGTTTTCGCTCATTCACAAAATATCCGAGTTCAAAGCGTAGCGAGATCTCGTCAACTTTGAGGGCGTCACGCTTGAAGTCATCCTTTATCACTACATCTCCGAGGACAATACGGTCAAATGGAGAGAAATCGACGGATCCGATCCTTACCTCGGTCCCGAGCAGATTTGATAGTTCGGTTTCTCCTATTGAACGCAGTTTCTCCTGTGCCCACGGTGTGGACATGACAATGTACAGTCCCAGGGGAATTCCTACGACAATGATCAGAAGGGAGACAAATATGGCTCGGAATATCTTGAAAGCCTTGGTCATATGGCTCGTAAGTTCATACGATACTGTTATATACAGGTTTTAAATCAGTCGTTTTATGCAGGACATCTGCAGTAAGGAAATCGCAGCTTTGACTTCATGCAGTCTATTGCCTCTTACATAAAACTTACAAAAGTACGAAAAAATCCTATGATATCCCGCATATCCCCCGAGTTTTTGATTTGACCGTGCGCAGAACTGTATTTTTCTGTAATTTGAAGTTTCGCTATAATTGCGTAACTTTGCATCTGATGCCATTTCATTTTGTTCTCGTGAACAAATGTGGATGCTATGCTTTATTTCGAATCTCTTATTGACGATGGACGAACATTTATACATACGCATCGTGTATGCCTTGATGCTTCTGGTGTTTATGTTTTGCGGCTGTCTCAGGTGTTGCAATCTGTGGAACTTTTCTGCCGGAAGGATGTCGGAGGTGTATCCTGCCCGCGGGGAGGCGGCGGCAGCCTATTTCAGTGTTGTTCTGCTTTTCCCGTTTGTCTTATATCCGGTAGGCACAGTTGATACCTGGACTTTTGTCAGATGTTTTTGGATTATTTATGTTCCTGCTGCGGCATCGCTGGCTTTGAAAAAATTCTTTTTTAGAGATACGGATTGTAAAGGAAAAATTTATCGGATCGTTTTTGTAGGAGTGATTCCTTCCGTTGTGCTTGTGCTTATGTTTATATTCGCATGCATGGGTGGGTCAAGATTCGGTTCCGGACATTGGATCATTTACTTTGTGGGGTCGCTTGGTGGCTGCCTGAGTATTTATATGATTTATGTTTTATGCGGAATATGTCGCAAGACTTGGGTTGCCGCGAATGTAAATCCTTCGGACCCGGATATTTTTCCCCGACGTTTTGGTATGACGATTTCCGGGGTATGTATTGCTGGGCTGGGCATGGCGTGGGCTGTTTTTATAGTCAATACAACTCAGATTCATGCCACTATTGCTGTTATCGCACTTATGGCAGGTATGGGAATACTTGTTGCCATTTTGCATCCCCAGTGGAAGTCCGTATCGGAAGGCGTCCGTACTCGGACCGGGCTTGCTCTCCACAGGGGAAGCCGTAAAAACATTCTTTCCGAAGCCCGGCTTGAGAGTCTTGAGCATCAGATCCGACGGATTGTAGAATCCGAAAAACTATACCTTGACCCGGACCTGAAACGAGATACCCTTAAAGAACGTCTTGAAATCAATCATTCTTATCTGAGCGAAGTTTTCACCCGACGTTTCGGTTCTCTCAACCGTTACCTTAATCTTCTCAGAATGGAATACGCAATGCGCTACGCTGCCGAACATCCACAGGTGAAACTTACCGAAGTAGCCCGTATCAGCGGATTTGGCTCCATGAATACTTTCTATCGGACCAAAAAACAGTATGAAAAGGAGGGGCGCGATAACAATTCCTGCAATAGTCCTGATATCAAAATATTGTGACACGCCATTGTCCTCGAATTGATTTTTTGACATACGATTTTTTGACAAGCTGGCATTCGTATGTACGTTTTGACAACGTTCATCCTATGCCCATTTCCTAACTTTGCAGCCGATAAATTTCTTAACAAAAAGCTTTATGAGAACATTACTACATTTATTGGCTACAGGTGTTCTGGCTATGTCTGCCAATGTCGCCGGCGCAGCCGCGAGTTTCACCTGCGAAGGAATAATCTACAACATCACTGGTGACACAACATGTGAGGTCGGCCGGCAGACTCCCGCAGAAATCAGCGGGATTGTCATCCTTCCTTCCAATGTCAGCGCCGAGGACGGTAAGACCTACGTGCTTACCTCGGTTTCCAACTTTGCCTTCGTTACATGTTCGGCCCTGACCGAGGTGACGATTCCGGAGACTGTTGTCACTGTCGGCAATTCGTCATTCTCCAAATGCTCTTCGCTGAAGGTGGTCCGTTTCTCGGGCGCTCCAGCTTCGGTCGGTTCCAACTGTTTCAGCGAGTCTAATTCTATTGTAGAAGTCTATACTCCCGGCCTTGACTCCTGGATATCGACTGACTTCAAGGACGCTTCGGCTAATCCTCTCAATTACGGAGCCGAACTTCTTGACAATACCGGCCGTCCGGTCGATTGCAGCCTCATTCCCGAAGGTACGAAACGCATAGGCAACTACTCGCTCTCCGGCATGAAGACTCTGGAGTCCGTAACGCTACCTGAAGGTCTTGAGGAAATCGGCATCGGGGCATTCTCCGGCTCTCCTGTCAGAAATGTCAATATCCCCTCTCTTGCCGAATGGGCGCGAATAACTTTTGGAAACTATACAGCCAATCCTCTCTATTCGGGCAAGGCTTTGCTCGTACAGAATGGTCAGGAGATTCGGAATCTCGACATCCCGGCCGGTGTTGCTACAATTAACAACTATGCCTTTATGAATTATCTTGCGGCTGAGTCCATAACTCTTCCCGCAAGCGTCACTTCGGTTGGCACACAGGCATTTTCAGGTTGTACATCTGTCAAGACGCTCTCCCTAGGCGAATGCGTTGAGACTATCGGCATGAACGCATTCCAGAAGATAGATTTTACTTCCGTAAAATCTTTTGCCGTCAATCCTCCTCAGCTTGCCCGCAATGCTTTCAGCGAAACTACTTATTCCAAGGCCGAACTCACCGTTCCCAAGGGTTCGCTCGAATCATACAAGTCGGCTTACTTGTGGAAGAAATTCCTGAACATTAGCGAAAGCGGAACAACCGGAATCGAATCCCTCACCGGTGATTCGGATCAGCCCGCTGTCTATTACGACCTTTCCGGTCGTAGGGTCGTCAATCCCACCTCTGGCATCTACATCCTCCGCCAAGGTCCCCGAACCACCAAAATCCTCCTTAAATAACGTGGGTTCGACATAAGATTTAGCCCATTTACATATAAAACAATCAGCCATTTAGTACGAAACTAGGTGGCTGATTTTCTTTGTGGACGCATGGAAAAATTCGTAAATTTTTAATGTTCAATTATAAGATTTACAAGAATTTATAGTCATGATTACCGAGGACAAGAATTCCTGAAATTACTCTGAGCCCTTATTTTTTTTGAAAAAATTTGCCTTGAAAAAAATTTTTTTCAAAATTTTGCCAATCTATTCAGACGGCAGAGCATTTTCGCCTTCTTCATGTCGTAACTTTGCATCAGCGTTCAAGGCTGATCGGTTTCAGTTGGTGATTGGGTGATCTCAACCTCGTGTTTAATAAAAAATAAGTCTAACCTTCAATTCTTAATCAACTATGTTTCCCAGAAACAAAAATCCCGCATAGCGGACCAACCATTTAATCTAATCATTCTTTAGTGTTCATTAACCCTATTGTTCAACCCTATTAATTCTATAATGGCGCGATTAATCGCGTCAGCCCAAATCGCCCTTCGAAACCGATCGCCGAACGCATTCACCAACCAATCAGGGCTCTGATTATTCCAAACCACAATCACCAAACAAATTTACAAAATCTTTTATAAAAGACTTTAATAAAATGACACATACCTCATATTCTACTCCGCTAAAGTGGAGCAGGCAATCCCTACACCCTCCCTGGTTCCTTCTTTGCCCCAAAATCTTCAAAATCTACCAACGGTAAGGAATGCTTTATCAAGTTATTAAGCTTTAATAATAGCAATTGCTTTCAGAATCGCATCTTTCAGGGGTGGAATGCCATTTTTTACAGCATCTAGTACAATATCTGCATCAAGTTCAAAATATCCATGCGCTATGCGGTTGCGCATTCCTATTATATCTACCCAAGGAATATCCGGAAAATATGTGTTAAGAAATTCAGGTGCGAGTCTGTTTATTCGATTAATCCCTTCTCCGATTGCAGTAATTAGAGTACAGTTGGCCGCCAATAATTGCATACCACCTGGAGAGGCGTAAAAATCGTCTGCGGAATCAATATTCTTATTCCAGTCAATCAAATTTTCAATAGTATCGTAAATTGAGTTCAGAGTCAAAGAAATCCGATCTGAATTATCAATTTTAGAGGATTTTGATGCCATCGCGTTCGATTTGATTTAAGAATTGAATGGATAGATGGGAATGTCTTCTAATTAGATCAACTGATGATTTTAGTAAATTCTCAAGGTATCGGTGCAATGCACTTAGAACAAAAATCTTTGGAGGCATATCAACTAATATGTCGACATCGCTATCAGGTCGGTTATCACCTCGTGCTACTGATCCGAAAAGGCATAAGCCGGTAACACCATACTCTTTTTGAATATATGGTAGATTTTCACGAATTTTTGTAATGCATTCATTTATGTCGCACATTTATCGGGCTTTACCAAAAAGGATAAAAAGGGATGTCGAAAATCGGCATCCCTTCTCTGAGGTAATTTTGCGGAGTGAGGGAGATTCGAACTCCCGAAGGGCTTTGGACCCTTACACGCTTTCCAGGCGTGCCTCTTCAGCCACTCGAGCATCACTCCTTGGTTGAGAGTTAGTTTGAAAAATCTAAATTTTGAGGTTCTTAGACATCTCGTTGACTTTTCGAGGGACAAAGGTAAGCAAATTTTTTGAATTACGACCTTTTCTTGTCTATTTTTTTGTTTTTATAGGGCGTTTTTGGCCCTGATTTGCTAACTTTGCATAAGTTTTAAGGGCGGAATCGAATCGCTTTATATTTATTAATGTGTAAGTCTGGGGTTCGATTTGCTCCGGCTAAAGCAAATCCCGATAGGATTGACATCCAATAATATATTATTTTTCAGACAAATACATAATCAGGAATTATATTAGATATGATAACTCAGGATCAACTTAAGGACGCTGTTGAACGTCGTGACGCACTCAAGCGGTATCTTGACATCGACGGAAAGAAAATACAGGTAGAGGAAGAAGAACTTCACACCCATGTACCCGACTTCTGGGAACACCCGAAGGAGGCTCAGATGCAGATGAAAAAAATCAAGGACCTTCAGGGATGGATCAATGGTTTTGATGATGTCGATAAGGCCGTCGAGGAAGTTGTGACCGGCTGGGATTTCATCAAAGAGGGTCTTATCGAGGAGGCCGAGATTGATAATCTCTTCTCCCGTGCTATGACTCTTATCGAGAATCTCGAACTCCGCAATATGCTTCGTCGCGAGGAGGACAAACTCGGTGTCGTCCTTAAAATCAACTCCGGTGCAGGCGGTACCGAGAGTCAGGACTGGGCTTCGATGCTTATGCGCATGTATCTGCGCTGGGCCGAACGCAACGGTTACAAAACCTCAATTGCCAATATTCTTGACGGCGAGGAAGCCGGTATCAAATCCGTCACCATAAATGTCGAGGGTGACTTTGCCTACGGCTACCTAAAGAGCGAAAACGGTGTCCACCGCCTTGTCCGCGTGTCTCCATACAACGCCCAGGGCAAGCGCATGACCTCGTTTGCCTCGGTTTTCGTCACACCTCTTGTTGATGACACAATTGAAGTCAAGGTTGATCCCGCAGCCATATCCTGGGATACTTTCCGTTCAGGCGGTGCCGGCGGTCAGAATGTGAACAAGGTTGAGTCAGGTGTTCGTCTCCGCTATCAGTTCGTTGACCCTTACACAGGTGAGCACGAGGAAATTCTCATTGAGAATACCGAGACCCGCGACCAGCCCAAAAACAAGGAGAACGCCATGCGTCAACTGCGTTCCATACTCTACGACAAGGAACTCCAGCACCGTCTTCAGGAGCAGGCCAAGATTGAGGCCGGCAAGATGAAGATAGAGTGGGGCAGTCAGATACGTTCGTACGTCTTTGATGACAGGCGGGTCAAGGACCACCGCACCAACCATCAGACTTCGGATGTCAATGGCGTCATGGACGGCGATATCGACGAGTTCATCAAGGCATACCTAATGGAGTTCTCGGGCGCCGAGGAATAATGCTCAAGCCTCTATGAGAAAATCTTTTGCTCTGTTGTCATTACTTCTGGCTGGCATTTTATCCCAGTCCGGAGCGTTGGCCTCAGCGTCTTCTGAAGGGTATGAAACAATCAGTCAGATAGTTGCTGAAACGCCTTTGTTTAATGCTGACAATGGCTGGAATAATGTCGCCGATATAATTTCATCTGCAGAGAAAGGAACCATAGTAGTCGATTCCATTTTATCATCCGTGGTTTTTGACAAACTTGACCCAAAGGACTCGGAATACAGAGAGAAACAGATGGCTCGCATTGCCGTCGTTTGCGCATCCAATGGCCCGATGGAAATAAAGAGTGACGGGCTCCCGGAGGTTGAAGAGTCTGTTAAGGAATTTCTTTCATATGCTTTGAAGATGCGTTCAGAGCATCCAGCCATGTGGCGCGGAACCGCAACAATCAAACATCAGAAGGTCGGAGATGCACAGGTCCTGATAGTTGATAAACTTGATGAAAAGACCTCCGACCGAATCCTGATATTATTCTCCGATAAAACGACCACAGTACCGCTTATCGGTATGAAGCAAGCAGTAGATGTGGATGCCATCAGGCCAGAGATTGTACCGGTGAAGTCAAGGTAATTAGCGTATTAGCATTTCATAGAACCTAAAAGAAACTTACAAAGCAGGCCGTCCCGATTTTTGGACGGCCTGCTTTGTTGTGTGCAATAGAGTAAAATATGATTCGGAAGGAAAATCAGATGCGTTCGAGGACGGTTTCAACAAGGTCGCGTATACCGTTCTTGTAGTTGGGATTTGCCTCCTCGTTGAAACGATTGGCGATGATTGAGCATACAGTCATGCACCGGTGTCCCATAAGTTTGCCAAGTCCCTGAAGAGGAGCAGATTCCATTTCGTAGTTGGTAATCTTGCGTCCTTTGTGACGGAATTCCTCGATGGTGTGGTTGAGTCTCGGATTAGCAAGCCCCATGCGCACCTGACGGCCTTGTGGACCATAGAAACCTACGGCCGAGATTGTGTTGCCGCGTACCATATCATACTGACCTATCTGGGCAACCAGTTCTGGATCTGCGTCCACGACATATGGCGTTGCCCAAAGGGGATTCCAGTCGGTGTGCTCTATAAAATCTTTCTGGAATTCGAGGTCCGAAACTTCATCACGACCGGCATAGTAATTAAGCACGCCATCAAAACCAATGGCTTTCTCGGCGATTACAGGAGTACCCAGCGACAGTTCCGGCTGAAGAGCGCCTGATGTGCCGATACGCACCATGGTAAGTTGACGGAATTTATCCTTTACCTCGCGTGTCTTGAAGTCGACATTGGCCAGTGCGTCCAGTTCAGTTATTACGATGTCGATGTTGTCGGGACCGATACCGTGGCTTATGCACATGATTGGTTTACCCTTGTATGTGCCTCCGATGGTATGAAATTCACGGGACTGGACCTCAAAAGTCTTTTCATCGAAGAACTCAGCGACCATATTGACTCGGCTTGGGTCTCCGACAAGAATAATTCGGTCTGTCAACTGCTCTGGTTTCAGATGGATGTGGAAAGCAGAACCATCACTGTTTATAATGAATTCGGAAGGTGGAATAATCTTTTTTTCAGACATGGTAGTGGTATTAAATTTTATGTTGTTATGAATTCTGGAAAACTTGAACTGATATAGAAGAACAATTTTTTTAAGTCTAATGTTTGGCGGAATGAATATTATTATCGTGCGTCAGATATTGGATGCCAGTGCGGTGAGTATATATCTGTTACCAGGAATAGTTACGATAAGATCTGACATCTCAAGTTCGAAAAGCACATTCGTGAGGGCGGAATAACTGATGCCGAGCGTACGGGATATTTCGTTTACAGTGAAGTCCGGGTTATCCCTTATACATTCAAGGCACGAAATCTGTTCCGGCGACAGTTCGAGATTTAGGGTGGCCTGATCGCCTTCGCGAGGTTTCCGTTCCCAACGCATTGCATCGATTATGTCGCCGGCATCACGGACGAGTGCCGCTCGGTTGTGTGCGATGAGACGGTTCGTTCCGCGGCTGAAAGTGTCAGTGATTCTTCCTGGGATAGCGAAAACATCACGATTATAGGCCATGGCTATGCTTGCCGTTACAAGCGAGCCGCCTTTTTCATCAGACTCAGAAACAAGCGTTGCGTCGGCAATTCCTGCTATGATGCGGTTGCGTTGTAGGAAATTGCTGCGATGAACGACACTGCAGGTCGGATACTCTGTAACGAGACCTCCGTTGTACTTGAGCATCTCGACCGCGACACTCCGGTGCTGGGCCGGATATATGGTATTCAGTGGATGGGCTGTGATGGCGACTGTCGGGATTCCCGCTTCAAGAGCCGCACGATGCGATGCAACGTCAATTCCATAAGCAAGGCCACTGACAATCAGAATGCTGTCCCCGTATTCATCTGCGAGATCTTTGACTATGCTCCGTGTCATTTCAACGCCGTAGGCCGTCGCTCGTCGTGTTCCGACAACGGAAAGGATTTTGGACGCATTTAGGTTTGCGTTTCCAAGTGCATAAAGCATTACTGGTCCATCTTCACAGGACAGAAGCCTTTTAGGAAAAACCTCGTCAGTAAAATATAAAGTCTTGATTCCGGAACGCATGATGAAATCCATCTCGCGTTTCGCTTTTTCGAGAAGTTCGCTGCGATAGGAAGAAGAAGTAATGCTGCCCTTGACATTCAGAGTGTTGCGCAAATCATTGTCGCTCAAATAGAAAAAAGTCTCCTCGCTTTCTAAGATTGAAAGCATTTTTGAGGCAAGACCGAGATTGCATCCCCGAATCATCGAGAATGCAATGCGGTATAACATTTTATCTTCAGGCGACATGGAATTGCTAAATGGATTTATTTCAGATACTTGCCGAACGCTTCAGCCAACACGTCTCCATGCGTGAGGCGTCCGTCTTCTATACATGCCACAGTAACGACAGCCTTTATGACAGGTGAGCCGTCTTTCATGTAGATGTCCTGCTCAAAAATGAACCTTGGCCCCTGACGCCTGATATTCAGGCAACTTACAAAACTGTCACCGATATGGAGGGGGTGCATGTATCTGATCTCAACCTTTGCGAGAACAGGGTCTATGCCTCGCAGGTGCATCTCGCCAAAGGACAGCCCCGCCTGCTTGCAGAATTCGTGGCGGGTATGCTCCATATAGTGCAGATAATTTGCGTTGTTGACAATGCCCTGATAGTCAATTTCGTAATCACGAACCTCCATTTCAAGGGCAAAAGTATAGTCGTCTATTTTCATAATGATTGGCCGAATGTGAACTTCAAAATTAGGAAAAATTCTTTTAAAAACCGCTGTGAAAAACCAAATAATACTATCTTTGTGCCAATAAACCAATAAAATTCAATGAAAGCAATCAGAATCATAGGCCTTGCGATTGGAATCGTTCTTCATTTCGGTACGGCAGACGCCTGTACATCAATGATAGTCGGGGCCAAAGCAAGCAAGAGCGGACGGCCCTTGTTATGGAAAAACCGGGACACAGGGACGGAGCAGAATTTCGTGGAACGTGTTCCGGCAAAGGATGGCCAGTATGCATATGTTGCACTTTATAATGGAGGAGACTCCCTGCTGCGTGATGCGTGGATGGGCATGAATGAACGCGGTTTCGCCATAATGAACACCGCGTCATACAATCTTGCACCAGACACGGCGAAGTTCAAGGACCAAGAAGGATACGTCATGAGTCGCGCACTCAAAGTATGCGAGACTGTCAATGATTTCCGGATTTTACTCGATACGTTGCCCAAGCCGATGGGAGTGCAGGCTAATTTCGGTGTAATCGATGCCAAGGGTGGGGCTGCATACTTCGAATGCGACGATTATAATTATACTCCTTTCTTCCTCGAAAACGAAGAGCAGCCTGTGATGATTCGAACGAACTACTCTTTCACCGGAAACGACACTGACGGCATGGGGTATATTCGTTATGAGAATGCCAAAGGACTCACGAAAGAATGTATTGTCAATGCATCATTCACACCTGCTTGTTTTACAGAGGATTGTTCCAAGTCATTCTACCATTCGTTGGCTGACCATGATTTTTTGGCGGATACAACTGTACGTTGGGTAGTAGATCAGGATTTCATTCCGCGTCACAGCACATCTGCGTCTGTGGTGGTCGAGGGTGTGAATCCGGGACAAGATCCTTCAGAGTGTGTGATGTGGACGGTCATTGGCTATCCTCCGGTGTCGCATGTGCGTGAGGTGAGAGTCGACTATGTTCCCGAGGAACTTCGGCCAACTTTGCCAGGTCATTTGTCTCCGGCCTGTCAGGAAACCTTGCGCGACAAGGCAAAGGCATTCCCGATAAAGCACGGAAGCGGTCAGCGCTATGTCGACCTCGATTATCTTCGGACGAAGATTCCGGCAGAGAAATCATTCTCAGAGAAAGAATATATGAAACACGATAAAAGATAAATCAGTTAGAATTAGAATATGTCACCTGCAATTACCACAATATTATTACTCGTAGTATCCAATCTTTTCATGACTTTCGCCTGGTATGGTCACCTGAAACTCCAGTCAACGGGCGTATCCTCAAACTGGCCTCTATGGCTTGTTATTATTTTCTCATGGGGCATTGCGCTCGCCGAGTATTCATTTATGATACCTGCCAACAGAATAGGGTATTCCGGCAACGGTGGTCCATTCAGCCTGATGCAACTGAAGGTGATTCAGGAAGTGGTGACACTGACCGTATTCACAATCATAGCAGTATTCTTTTTCGAGGGCGAGACCTTGCGGTGGAATCACATTGCTGCATTTCTTCTTTTAGTCGGGGCAGTATATCTAATGTTCATGAAGTAACTACAGATAGATATAAAGAAGTATTCGAAACAGAATAAAAAACAGGCCGAATCATGGTGACTCGGCCTGTTTTTTTATTAGAGTGAGGGGATTAGCGTTTGACGAACTTGTAGGTCTGGGTCTGTCCGTCGTCCTCGATGACAAGGATGTAGATGCCGGGAGCGAGAGTGTCTATGAGTTCTTCGCTGGCAGCACCGATTGCGGTGCGGACGATAACGCCACTGAAAGGATTGACGATAGTGCAGCGTGCGCGTTCGCTGCCTCCGGCAATGATTTCGTTGACCTCGGAGAGGCGATAGAGTTCATAGTTCTCGGCGATTTTCTCGGGAGTGAGAGCGGCGGGATAGATGACGAATTCATCTATTGTACCCTCGAGACCACGGTTGGCCTCGTCATCAGCGCCAATGTAAAGAAGTTCGGTGGTCGAGCAGTTGATACCGAGAGTTGCTACATTCTCAACAGAGGCTGATTCCTGTCCGTCGATATAAAGGCGCAAGGTTTTGGCGGCATAATCGCGGACGCAGGCAACATGGTGCCATTTGCCGTCGTTGATGTCAGCGCCAATACAGTCGGTCTTGGTCTTGTCGTCGTCGATTGTGAAATGGGTGCCGTTTTTGATTTCGAGGCCAATCCAGTTGCCTGTGCCTCCCTCGACGTTTGTGTGGTTGTGCGAGCCGATGCAAAAAGCGTAGCCGTCGGCATCGGTTGTCTTAATCCACATCTCGGCGGTGAAATCACGTTCGCCCATATTGATCTTGTCATACATAGGCTGGGTGAGGAACGAAGTTCCATCGAAGGAAATCGCACCACTCTTCACACCTTCGGCGAGAGTTGTCGAACCATTGACTGTCGCTGCGCCTAAAACCTCGTTGGGAGTAGTCTCACCGACTTCGTCCATGGGAAGTTTTGCGAGGTATTCGGTGGCTTCGGCCTGGAAGTGCTCCTTGACCTTGGCGGGGCTCATGGCACCGCGATAGATTGAGAGTTCATCGAGAATACCGTTGAAAGGATTGTTGAAGGCGACATTGACGTTACCGATGACAAAGTCTTCAGTCGGACAGTTGATTGCACCTGTTCCGTCAGCCTGAGTACCGATGAGTTCGCCGTCAATGTAAAGAAGAAGTTGCTTGGCAACGACATCGCGGACAGCGACAATGTGGTGCCACTGGCCGTCGAGGACTTTAGATGCCTCTTTCCAGCCGAGTTGGGTTTTGGTAACGTTGTCATCGACAGCGAAGCGAAATTCGCCGTTCTTGATTTCGAGACCCATCCAGTTGCCTGTGGCACCGGTGGCAGCGTCTGCAGTAATGCTGCCTTTGTGAAGAATGTATGCTGCCTCAGCCTTGGAGTTCATCCAGAACTCGACGGAGAATGCGTTGTTGCCGAAGTCGATGAGGTCGTAGGGTTTCTGCACATAGCAGTTGGTTCCGTCAAGGGCCAGGGCTTTGCCAACCTTACCTTCGACCGCGTTGCCGGCTTTGCCGTCGTGAGCGCTTGCTCCTTCGAGATTGACAGTATTTGTGACTGTCTCACCAACGATCTCGAAAGGATACTGTGCGACGAGTTGCACGGAGGTGTTGACGCGGGCAACAAGCGAACCGGAAAGAGTGGCGTTTTCTTCACCGCCGGTTGTGGTGAGGGTGAATGCGTACTCGCCGGCCTTGGTGATGCGGCCCGAGATTTTGCCTTGAAGACTTGCATCGTCGAATTCGAGGCTGACGCCTTCGGGAAGGCCTTCGGCGTTGACTCCGGTAGCACGTTTCACTGTGAACTCGATAGGCTCGATCTCGTCACCGACATAAACCACCTGGTTCATCGAACCGGAGTTGAGGGTGAAGGCGGGTTTGGTGTTGAACTTCTCCTCAAGGTTGTAACTGAGGTGAGGAGGCTGGTTGTATGCGACATTCTGCCATGCGATGGCAAGACGGTACTGGCGGTCCTGCATCAGGCAGGGAACCTTGTAATCGCTTGGGATAGTTGTGGTGAAGATAAGGAGGTCTGATTCGGTGACACCGTCATGGAGAATCAGTTCCTCGCGCCAGTCGCCCATTATATCAGCCTGGAGGTTAGGAGTGGCTTTGGTGGTGTTGCAACTCGAGGCGTTAGAGTATCTGTGGAAAGTCCACGACTTAGAATCGCTGGTAAGTGCCTCGTTGCGTTTGGTGATTACAGGAGCGGAAGTATTGTTGCTGCTGTTGTATTTGCCGTCAAAGAGTTCGTCAAGCAGGTCACCGTCCCAGTAGATGCGGAAGTTCGATGAGGGAACTTTACCTGATATGGCTACCTCGCCGGTGCAGGTGAAGGTGGTGTTGTTTCGCGAGGCGTCATCGTTGCTTGCATAGTAGGATCCGGGCCAGACCTCGTAACCGCGGAACTTTGACGAGATGTTGGCGGTCAGGCCGCGGCCGATGTCATGTCCGGTCTGAGGTGTGCCCCAGATGATTTCGCCTGTGCGGGCGTCGCGGAACTCGGAGTCCCATTTGTAACTTGAACTCTTCTCCTCGTGTACCATGAATACCTGGAGACCTTCGCGGTCGGGATCGAAGTGGCCCAGATGGAGTGCGTCGCCGTGGCCAGCACCTGTGCGGTAAAGGAGTTTGCCGTCATGGTCGATACAAGCGGAGCCGTAAACAATCTCATCGCAGCCGTCACCGTCGACATCGCCGACAGTCAGCGAGTGAGCGCCTTCGCCATAGGCTCCCTGACCTTTGGTGGTCGAGGCGTGTAGCCAACGCTCTTTCAGTTGCTTGCCGTCAAAGTCAACTGCCCACAGATAGGAGTGGGTGTAGTAGCCGCGGCAGAAGACTGCGCTGGGTTTCTGTCCGTCGAGATATGCGACGCCGGCAAGATAGCGCTCGGAGCGGTTGCCGTAACTGTCGCCCCAGCTTCCGGTAGACTGGATTGAGCGCGGAGGATTGTAGGCGATGGTGTTGATTTCAGCACCGGTCAGACCGTTGAAGACAGTAAGGTATTCGGGACCGCTTATTACTATGCCGGCATTATCGCCGCTTTTCGTGCGGTAGTCGTCATCAACCTTGTCGCTGCCCATAAGGACGGCTTTACCCTGTCCGTCGATTGTGCCGGGAGCCGTCTTGCAGATAAGTTCGGCCTTACCGTCGCCGTCAAAGTCGTACACCATGAACTGAGTGTAGTGGTTGCCGGAACGGATATTCTGGCCAAGGTCGATACGCCATAGTTTCGTACCGTCGAGTCTGTAGCAGTCGATAAGGGTCTTGCCGGTATAGCGGCGATGAGAGTTGTCGGCCTGATTTGTCGGGAACCATTTGACAAAGAGTTCGTACTGACCGTCGCCGTCAACGTCACCTACCGAGACGTCATCAGGCGTGTAGGTGTATTCGCGCTGTTCGTTTTTGCCACCGGCAGGGCTTGTACCTCCCTCCGGACGGTCGAGATGTACGGTCATGTAAGGATTGGCCCATACGCTGACTTCGCCGCTCGTCTCGGATGTCTCGACACCGTTGAGCACAGCCTTAACCTCGTACTTTGAGGTTTCCGTGCCGGAATTATCCTCGAAATTTGTACGGTTGGAGATAGGCGTGTCGTTTAACTTAACGCCGTCACGATAGACATTGAAAGCGAGATCCTTGTTGTCGGAGATAAGTGAACGCCATGAGATGAAGACTTTTGTGCCATTCTTCACGGCCACCGCTCCTCGTCCAAGATTCTCGGCCATAACTGTGTGGCTGTACTGGGCGGAAGCAGTGGTCGCTGCCAGGGCCGCCAAGCCGCATAGAAACAGTTTCTTCATGTTGAAAATCTATTAAGGTATTGGATTAGTGATAATAATGATTGGCTAATGTTAAGTGAATTGCATTAATGGTATTTTTCGCAAGATAACGAATTTCGCTGTAAAATTACGAAAAAATCGTCATTCACGAAAAAGTGCAAAGAACAAAAGTTAGACAGAAAACTAAAAGAGGGTATAAAAGTTAATCGGGACGCAAGGTCTTTGCATCCACTCATTTACTGACGGATGAGCCAAATGTGCCTAGAGGAGGTCGCGGTATTGGTCGGCGGAGTCGAGGTCGCCCATAGATTCGAAGAGGTCGATGATGCGGCGGAGAACCTTGCGGGATTTGGGCTTGGCGGCATGTGCGCGGAGGTAATGGTCCATAGCCGCGGCATAATCACCGCGTCCGTTGTAGAGGTCGCCGATTGTCAGAAGGGTGGGAACGTCGTCGGGAACTAGTTTCAGCGCCCTGGTAAGCAGTTCGAGGGCTTTCTCGCTTTCTCCGTTCTCGGCCTCGAGTTGGGCCATTAGCAGTAGGACTGTATGATTCCCGGGGTCATATTCGAGGGCGCGTCGGTAGTTTGCCAGCGCTCCCTGGTATTCGCCGGCCTCGGCACAGTCATTACCGAGAACGAGATAGTCGGAAGCAATATCTGCAAATCGCTCACTGTCCTGTTCGACACGGGCACGGAGGCGTTCGTTCTCCTCACGAAGACGGTTTATGACGTTGAGTTTGCGTGCCACAAGGCGGCGAACCTCGGGTTTGTCGAATTCGTTGCGGGCGGTTATTGCCTCATGGAAGAGTTCGACGGCTCGGGACGTGTCACCCTTTTCGAAAGCCTGGGATGCCTCGTAATACAGGCTGTCGGCGCGGGCCGATTCCATTGCACGGTCGAAGGTGCGTGTGTCGTTGAATCCGGCGGCGAAATCCATCACGTAGCGGTTGACGAAAATGTCGCGCCGGTTCAGCGTGGAGCACAGCGATATGCCTTCAAGCGAACGGCAGCGACTAAGCGCAACATAGGTCTGTCCGCCCGAGAAGGCTCCGCGGCCAATGTCTATACGGACCTTGTTGAATGTCAGACCCTGGCTTTTGTGTATCGTAAGCGCCCAGGCCAATTTTATCGGGAACTGGATGAAGCGTCCAAGTTCGATCTCGTCGACCTTGTGGGTCTCCTCGTTGTACTGATACCTGACATTGCCCCAGATCTCACGCTCGACATCGACGAGGTCGCCGGAATCGAGGCGCACGCCAATGCGGTCTTCCTTGAGGTCTTCGACGATACCGACCGAGCCGTTTACCCAGCGGCGCTCCGGGTCGTTCTTAATGAACACAATCTGTGCGCCTACCTTCAGCGAAAGTTCAAGGTCGGTAGGAAGGGATGACATGGGGAAATCGTCCTCGATCTTTCCCTTGTAAACCATCACAGGGGTTGTCAGTTCGGCCAGGTGACGTTCGTTGATGTGGTCGACCATGTCACGTCGCGTGGCTATGGTCATCGTCATGTCCTCACTGTCTATATCAATTTTGTCGGGTGGCATAAGGCGGGAGTTGAGACGCATAATATCCTCGGATGTCGGTTGTCCGGCCCTGACGCGGTCAAGTAGACCGACGAATTCCGAATCGTCCTGCCGGTAGACCTTGCGCAGTTCGATTGACACTATCTGCAGTTCGCTGAAGACACGGGCATTAAAGAAGTATGGCGCCTGATAGCAACGGCCAAGAATATCGCGGGCATCACCAGTTACAACAGGCTCGAGTTGAAAGACGTCACCGACGAGGAGTAACTGTTTCCCTCCGAAAGGCTCGCGCATATTGTGGCAGTAGACGCGAAGAATCCTGTCGATAAAATCGATGATGTCGGCACGGACCATCGAGATCTCGTCAATCACAATAAGTTCAATCTCGCGAAGCAGTTTGACCTGCGAGGACGAGTATTTCATCCGCTCGCGCAGACGCCGGGGATGGAAGTCCGGATCGTCGGGGAGGATAGGCTTCAATGGAATCTTGAAGAAAGAATGCAAAGTCTGTCCACCGGCATTAACGGCGGCAATACCGGTAGGTGCCAGAACGACGGTTTTCTTTTTTATAGTGTCGACAATGTGGCGCAAGAATGTCGACTTTCCTGTTCCGGCCTTGCCAGTCAGAAACAGCGACTGGCGGGTGAAGTTGAGAATCTTCCAGGCATTCTGGAATTCCGGATTGTCGAGGTCTATGCTCGCACCTGTGGATTTAGGAGATTTAGATTTTGCTTTGGATTTTGGCTTTGAGTCTTTCATCGTAGTGCAAAGGTAAGAAAAAATCAGGACGCCGCGTGAACGTGACGTCCTGATTTTTATAAAACCGACTCGGGTTTCAAAAACGGAAGCCGAGTGAGAGGACAATGTTGTTGTTATGGTCCCTTATGTCGTAGGAAGGAGCGACATTGCCGTTGAAGTTGGTGTAGGGCTTGAGGGTGCTCTGTCGGGTTGTGTGAACGTAAGCGGCGTCAATCGAGACACTGCCGATGCGGTAGCCAAGACCGACAGAGATGTTGTTGCGGTTCTTGTCAAGACTGAACGAGGGGTCTGTGCCCGAGGTAATTACCTCGACTCCTCCGTCGCGGACATCAGACTTGATGTTGCTTAGTGCGACATTGTAGCCGGCGCGGACACTGAACTGAGGAGTAACACGGTATTCGGCACCGACGCGGATAACGCTGCCGGCCTGTGTGTATGCCTTGATGTCAGAGTTGACCGCAGTGTTGTCGACATAGTCGTTGAGATAACCGTATCCGTCGTAATTGGCATTCTTGATGGTCATGTCGTTATAGGCAAGATATTCATAGTCTGCAGAGAGAATGAATTTGCCACCTACGACAGCCGCCGCACCCACCATGAAACGCCAGGGGGCGCGAAGTCTCCAACTGAATGAAGCGACGTCGGTATTCTCGTTTCCTGCAAGCGGGTTGTTCTCGATGGAGTTATCGGCACCCGACACATCGCCTCGCGAAGGGTCGTAATATGAATAACCGAGATTGGCGCTGTAGTTGTGGTCAAGGCTGTACCATGTAGGCGATTGAATGGCTGCGCCTATTCTGAATTCGTTGACGGGCTTGAAAATGAGGCCGAACTTAATGTTCCATCCGGAACCTGTGATATGTTTGTAATTGGAAAGGGTGAAGCCGGCGTCACCGGTCTGTCCCCTCTGGGCATTGGGGATGGCAGCGTTCTCCATACTCTCGCTGTAATCGGTGATGCGGGTGTAATTCAGATCGGTCACACCGATGCCAAGTCCCCAGTATATCATGTTGGAGAAATTGCCACCGAAGTTGAAATTGTATTCGTCAATGTAACCTTTCTCGCGAACTGTGAGATAGGAATCGCCGTTGGTGCCGTTGCGGAAAAGACCCTGATACTGGCTGTTGCTTCCGGCAACGGGATTGATAAGGTAGCCGGAGTAGGAGAGGATGCTCAGCCAGTCGGCATCGCTGTCAAAATAGGGATTGTAATTATCACCGAAGTTGAGGGTCTCGTCGGTATAACCGTTGGAGAAACTTGCCACGTAATTGGACATCGAAGTGGCGGTTCCCATCTGATAACCGCTGTAAAGTCTGTCGAACGAGGTCTTGCGTCCGTAGGTTACACCCCACTGGAAACATTCCATTATGCCGTCGAGTTGTGCTACGCCTACATAACCGAAGTTGTTGCAGGCCGCCTTGGTCTGGTTGTTTGTGATGGAGTAGTTTCCGGATTTACCTCTTGTATTCTGGATGTCGATGTCAAGGGTCGCGCCAATTTCGCTGTGACGGTAGATTCCTATGCCTGCCGGGTTTTGGGACAATGTGGAAAGATCGCCTCCGAGAGCGGTAAAGGCTCCGCCCATACTCATGAAGCGGGCGGTACCGCGGAAGTCGTTCTGAGACAGTTGGAGCGCATCGACAGCGCTTTGGCCAAAAGCCATTGCTGCTGTCGATAGCATCAGGACTGAGGGTAGGAAGATACGTTTCATAATATAATTAGGTGAACGTGTATGTGTTTATGCTTGTGTCTGACAAACTATCTTTTATTGATAAGAAAAAGTTAACGGCGTCCACGGCCACCGCCGCCTCCGGTATATCCGCCGCCACCTCCACTGGTGCCACGGCTTCCGCCGCCCCATGACCCGCCGGAAGAGTATGATCCGCGCGAGGAAGAGCCTCTGTATGAATTCTGGTTCGAGCCGGAGTTGTAATTGTTGTTGGAGTTGTTACGGCGCTGGTATGTCGAGTTCGAACCCTGGCCGTTGCCTCGCCCGCGGTTGTTTGACGAACCCGAGGATGAGTTGTAACTGGGTTGTGTCACTAATCCACTGTTACCAGGACGGGCAGAAGGAATCGTGCTGTTAGAGTATGTGCCGTTGCCTCGTCCACGCCCCATGTTTCCGGGACGAGAGAAGCCGGGGGTGCTTCCTGCAGAATGATTGCCTCCTGCAACGGTGCCAGGGCGACGGTTGGCTGTACTTCCGGAGCCGGCAGGATAGTGGGGCCGCTGGGCACCGGGTGATGAGGGTCTCCATGATGCCGTGGGAGGGTAGGGACGGTATGAGGGCCCCCAGTAACCGGGATAATAGCCTGGATAGTAACCGGGTCCCCACCAGATGGGATCATATCCCCAGCCCCATGAGTACGAGGGCCAGTACCACGGGTCATAATAGCCAAATGACCATGACCAGCGCCAGGGGTTGTACGACCAGGAGTAATAGGGCCATGTGTTCCAGTAGTAGGGATTGTTGACATATATATTTACGCTTGTCGAGGGCGCGTTGTAGTATGTGTCAATGAGATCTGGATCATTTGTGGAGACAACTACATCAGGATTGTGAAAACGCTCGATGCGCCGTGTGTATGAGAAGTTGTCCGCGAACAGGCTGTCAGCGGGAACTGTATCGGTAACAGTGACATAACGCCGGTTGTACTCGTCGATGTCCCGTGTCGAGCCAGTGGAATAACTGTATGTATCGGCGGCGGGATAGTCGGGGGTCGGAGTATAATATATCGGCTGAGTCTGGTGGTAAGACCGGTTGTTTGTAGTCTGAGACTTCTGGGTCTTTGCTTTGGCTTTCGACTTCGAAGGATCGTAATAGATGTCATCGTCATAGTCCTGGGCCAAGGCTACAGTCGGCAAGGCGGCAAACAACGTCAGTGTGACGCCTTTGAGCAAGATTCTTGATAACATAGTCATATGGAGTTTTGAAAACTAATTTGTGCAAAAATACTATTCTTTATATCTTAGACGCAAATTGTGCCTAAAAGTTTAGACAAAGATATGGATTTTTAGCAAAATAGACAAGATTTGTGTCATCTGAGATAATAAACAGGCTCAAACCGACGGATTAAAACAGCCTTCAATGGCGTGGTATGGCGAAAGGCACCCTCAGGGGCGCCTTTCGATTCGTTTAAGATGAAAGAATTAATTACCTTTATTGCCCGAAGGCAGTTATTATTAATGGACCGCTTATTCACTGATTTTTTTGTCAGGTTTCATCGAGTAAGCCGAAAGAGCCAGGGTAAAGCCCCAATAGATGAAGGCGATGGAAGTCAGGAACGAAACCATCCACATGTCTGTGAGATAACCTGCCTCAAGGAAGAAGAATGCAATGAGACACAGCAGTATGCCATTGATGATGTTTAGCCACCAGTAGCGGCCGCTCCGGCGTGTAATGGATGCCATGGCCTCGACACCCCAGAAGAGGAACAGGAAACCTATGAAATATGGAAATACCATCTCGCTAAGAAGAATAGAGCGGACAAGCATGAAGCCGATAAACATATTGATGATGCCTCCTGCTATCCACCATCCCCAGCCTTTGGGCACATCGGGACCTGATGCCACGCACAACTGAACAATACCGGCCAGAATAAGCAGCCAGCCGAAAATCTGGGATGCGACGGCGTAACCGGCGGCAGGCCAGAACCAATAAGCGAAACCTCCTAGTATCAAAAGGATACCTACGACAAGTATTGCCCACCACCAGCGGGTAGTACAAATCATGTTTACATTGATGGCTTTCATAATAGTAGAATTTTGTGTTGATGTTATTTATGTTTTTAAGTTGCTTTTACTTAATAACAATTAAATTAATGTTTGGTTGTCTTTTGGGGGTGCTTTGAATTAAAAACGCTGATGTGCGGGGATTTGGTGGTATGGAAAAAAAATTGTAACTTTGCGGTGCTTTTTAAGGAGCGCAAGGCTAATTCTTTGTCAGCCTGATTGTTCCGTCCCCGTGTGATGGGAAATTAAGAAGCAGTCTTAATTTTTAGTAACACAAATTATTTTATTTCAGCAATGAAAACTTATCAACTCTCGGCCGAAGCACGTACAGATCTCGGCAAGAAAGCAGCCAAGGCCCTTCGTGCCGAAGGCAAGATTCCCGTAGTACTCAATGGCGGCAACATCGTCGAACTTCCCTTCAGCGGCAAACTTGAAGCCGGTCAGAAACTGGTTGAGATTGGCAATGGTAAAGGTATTATTACTACCGACCTTGTTGTAAATCAGGATGCAGTCCGTAAACTTGTCTACACTCCTGACATTTTTGCCATCGAACTTGAATTCAACGGCAATAAGAAAATGGCCGTGCTCAAAGATATCCAGTTCCATCCCGTAAAAGACACCATTCTTCATATCGACCTTCTGGAGGTTAACGACAAGAAGCCTGTTGTTGTTGAGGTTCCCGTTAAACTTGAAGGCCATGCCGAGGGTGTAAAGGCAGGTGGTAAACTGTCTCTCTCGATGAAGAAACTGAAAGTAAAAGCAGTCTACTCCAATATTCCCGAGCGTCTCGTCATCAATGTCGATCATCTGGGCCTCGGCAAGACTATGGCTGTCGGCGACCTGCACTTCGAGGGCCTCGAACTGGTTAACGCCAAGAACGCTGTCGTATGCGCTGTTCAGCTTACTCGCGCCGCACGTGGCCAGCAGGCTGCCGCTGAATAATAACTTCTGTAAAACAGCATGAAATACCTTATTGTTGGACTGGGAAACATAGGTGACGAATACCAGAATACCCGTCACAACATCGGTTTTAAAATATTGGATGCCTTAGCCGAGGCATCCAATATTTCTTTCGGCACCGAGCGTTATGGTGACATTGCCCGCTGCAGGCTCAAAAACAAGCAACTGGTGTTGCTCAAGCCCTCCACGTATATGAATTTAAGTGGCAACGCGGTGCGATACTGGCGTGACAAGGAATCAATACAGCCCGAGAATATCCTTGTGGTGGTCGATGATCTTGCGTTGCCTTTCGGGGCCATACGGATCAAGCCTTCGGGAAGTGATGCCGGGCATAACGGACTGAAGCATATCGCTCAGATGTTAGGGACACAGGCTTATGCCCGTCTTCGTTTTGGCATCGGGTCGGATTTTCCACGCGGTTGTCAGATAGATTATGTCCTGGGCAATATCCCGAAGGAACTCGGTCCCTTGCTGAAGGAGCGTACCGCCATAGCGGTCGAAGCGATCAAAGACTTTGTACTTGCCGGCATACAGCATGCCATGTGCAATTATAACAATAAATGAAATGCCAAGCGAAGTCAGAATAGACAAGTGGCTATGGGCTATGCGCGTCTTCAAGACGCGTACTCTCGCCACGGATGCATGTAAGAAAGGCCGTGTCACCCTGGGGCCTGCGCCCGGCATCATCGCCAAACCTTCAAGGACAATCAAGGTGGGCGATATCGTTAATGTTCGCAAACCGCCGGTTACATATTCATTCAGGGTACGGGCTCTTACCGAAAATCGCCTCGGTGCAAAACTTGTCCCGGACTACCTTGAAAACATTACTCCGCAATCACAATATGATTTGCTGGATGTTGTACGTATCTCGGGTTTTGTGGACCGGCGTAAAGGCCTGGGACGGCCCACAAAGCGAGAAGGCCGTGAACTGCGTGGATTCACAGATGAGGCTTACAGTAACGATTTCTATCTGGACTGGGAAGACGATACTGATGAGAACGACGATGAATAAGGCCTTTAATTTGGTTATTTGAGTTTTTTTTATGAACTTTGCATTGTCTATGGCTTCGGAATCTAGGAATTCCATGCCGATTGCATGACATAATGACATTTTGCACAATCTGTATAGCGTCTGCAAAATCTGTATCAGGATACGCTGACGTGGCAATTTACGTTCAGCCTAATAGATAAAATATATAGATGGAATTTACAGCCAATATGATCGCCTCTCTGATAGGCGGAAAGGTTGAGGGCGACGGTGACGTCAAGGTTTGCACCTTCGCAAAAATAGAAGAAGGTCATCCCGGGGCACTTTCGTTCCTGGCGAATCCCAAATATACACATTATATATATAGTACACAGGCATCGGTTGTTCTTGTCTCAAATACCTTTGTCGCCGAACATCCGGTGAATGCGACACTGATTCGTGTCGACAATCCTTACGAGACGCTTTCGGAACTCATGAGCAAGGTTGACGAGGCTATGAACAGTCATCCGGCAGGTATTGAAGAGCCTTCGTTTATTGCCGAAGATGCCACTCTCGGTGAAGATGTTTATATAGGTGCTTTCGCATATGTAGGCAAAGGTGCTAGAATAGGGCGCGGCGCCAAGATCTATCCTCAGGTTTATATTGGGGCCGGTGCCGTAATCGGAGAGGATTCGGTCATATATCCAGGTGTCAAGGTATACAAGGGCTGCAGGATAGGTAACCGCTGTATACTCCATTCCGGTGTGGTCGTCGGGGGGGACGGATTCGGTTTTGCCCCTAAGTCCGACGGTACCTATCACAAAATACCTCAGATGGGTATTGTCGAGATTGCCGATGATGTCGAGATAGGAGCGAATACCACAGTAGACCGAGCTACGATGGGGGCAACCCGCATAGGTCGCGGCACGAAACTTGACAATCTCATACAAGTTGCACATAATGTTGAAATCGGCCAAGATACTGTAATTGCATCACAGGCGGGTATTGCGGGTTCCTCAAAAATCGGCAACAACTGTATGGTGGGTGGTCAGGTCGGCATTTCCGGACATATTAATGTGGGTGACCGTGTCGGCATCGGTGCCCAGTCGGGTGTTCCAAACAATGTCCGTGATGATTCCCGCATTATGGGCTATCCTGCAGTGCCGGCCGGTGATTTCAAGCGTCAGGCTGCATATATGCGCCGTCTCGGCCAGTTATTCGATGATGTCAGTGCATTGAAAAAGAAGGCAGGCAACTAAGGATACCGTTCCATATATTTCATACAATAATAGAATATCAAGTTTAGAACAAAAACAATCATAAACATTTCTCCGCTAACGATGAAGCAGTTAACCCTCAAAGATTCGTTTGAAATTTCCGGCAAAGGCCTTCACACCGGACTACAGATAAACGCGAAGTTCAACCCTGCACCAGAAAACCATGGTTACAAAATCAAACGCGTGGATCTGGATGGCCAGCCTGTCATCGATGCTGTCGCAGAAAATATCATCGCCACCAATCGAGGTACCGTAATAGGACAAGGCGAAGCCACTGTCTCGACAATTGAGCATGCGATGGCAGCACTTTATGCAGCAGAGATTGATAACGTGCTGATTGAAGTCAATGCACCCGAACTTCCCATCCTTGACGGAAGCGCAATAGTCTACGCTGATGCGATAGCCTCTGTGGGAGTAGTGGAGCAGAAGGCCGAGAAAGAATTTTTCGTTGTCCGTCATAAAATAGAGGTCAGCGATGAGGCGACGGGAGCAAGTATAACCCTGCTGCCGGATGATGAACTTAACCTGGATGTAAAAATCAACTATGATTCTCCTGTTCTGGCAAACCAATATGCCACTCTGGGAAATCTTGATGAATTCGCCAATGAAATCGCCGGTAGCCGTACTTTTGTTTTTGTTCGTGAAATAGAGGACCTTATCAAGGCCAACCTGATTAAGGGCGGAGATCTTGATAATGCCATTGTCATATATGATTCCCCCCTGAGTCAGGAACATCTTGATTCTATCGCAGACCTTATGGGAGCTCCGCACAAACATGTTACAGAGTTCGGTTTCATCAACGAGACACCTCTGTCCCATGATAACGAGCCTGCGCGTCACAAACTGCTTGATCTGCTCGGTGATCTTGCGCTTATTGGCCGGCCTCTCAAGGGGCGTGTTCTGGCTACGCGTCCCGGACATTCCATTAACGCCAAACTTACCAAGCTTCTTCGCCGCGACGTGAAACGCATGGACGTTATAGCACCTCAGTATGATCCCAACAAGGCGCCTATACTTGATAACAACGGCATCCGCCGTCTTCTTCCCCACCGCTATCCGTTCCTGCTTGTCGACAAGATAATAGACAAGAGTGATAACTATATCGTGGGTGTGAAGAATGTTACTACCAATGAGCCTTTCTTTCAGGGACATTTTCCACAGGAGCCTGTTATGCCCGGCGTATTGCTTGTCGAGGCAATGGCGCAGACAGGTGGCCTTCTGGTTCTCGGAACTGTGGAGGATCCCGAACGTTATTCGACATACTTCATGAAGATTGACAACGTGAAGTTCAGGCAGAAAGTAGTTCCAGGCGACACGGTACTTTTCCATGTCTCGTTCATGACCGAACTCCGTCGCGGATGCGCTGTCATGAAAGGCCGTGCTTTCGTAGGCGAGAAACTCGTTACCGAATGTGAGTTCATGGCTCAGATTATCAAGAATAAATAAAGTAAATATATGGCCTGACGATAATTCAGTTGAATCATCGTCGGGAGCCTTATTAAGACGACAGTGTTATCAGAGATGTTTTGAAAGGTTATGTATTAACCAGAAAGACTTTAAGAATTAATTTTAATGAAACAACCATTAGCCTATATCCATCCAGCGGCAAAAATCGCACAAAGCGTAGTAATCGATCCATTCGTCACGATTGATCAGAATGTAGAGATAGGAGAAGGTACCCGCATCGGAAGTAACGTGACGATTCTTGAAGGTGCCCGTATCGGTCGTAACTGTACCATCTTTCCGGGTGCTGTGATTGGTGCTATTCCTCAGGATCTTAAGTTCCGCGGAGAGGACACCCTGGCTATTATCGGCGATAATACCACCATACGTGAGTGTGTGACAATCAACCGCGGTACAGCGGCCAAGAACAAGACCGTTGTAGGAAACAACTGTCTGATCATGGCATACAGTCATATCGCTCATGACTGTATTATCGGTAACAATGTGATTCTTTCAAATGCAACCCAACTTGCCGGTGAGGTCCAGGTAGATGATTACGCTATTGTCGGAGGCGGTACTCTCGTGCATCAGTTCTGTCATCTTGGCGCGCATATCATGATTCAGGGCGGCGCCCTTATAAATAAGGACGTTCCTCCTTATGTCAAGGCAGCCAGAGAACCCATTCAGTACGCCGGAGTCAACTCGATAGGCCTAAGGCGCCGTAACTTCTCTTCCGAGACAATCCGTGATATTCAGGACACCTACCGTTATCTATATCTGTCCGGTCTTAACATTTCAGATGCTATAGCCCGCATAGAGGCTGAATTGCCGGCTACACCCGAGCGTGATGACATCATCCTCTTTGTCCGCAACTCTAAACGCGGTATAATAAAGGGCTACATCTGATCGGCTCTTCTGTCTGTTATTAGATAGCGCATTCTGTACCTTACGACAGTTAAATCCATAAATATAGCGAAGGCCGGGACCTCGTCGCTCGCCCGCGCATGAAGGGCGTGAGGAAAGTCCGGGCAACAAAGAGCATCATACTTGTTAACGGCAAGGTGTCCAAAAGGGCATAGTAACGTGACAGAAAACAACCGCCGTTCTGACGGACGGTAAGGGTGAAAAGGTAGGGTAAGAGCCTACCGTGCGCGATGGTGACATTGCGTGACGCACGTCTTATGAGTTGCAAGGTCAAGTATACCGGCATTTAAGGGCTGCTCGTCCATTGCCGGGGGGTAGACCGCTTGAGCGGCATGGCGACATGCCGCCCAGATAAATGACGGGGAGCGCTCGTCAGGTCGGTTCCGGCCGAAACCGGCGACGCTACATAACCCGGCTTATACTCGGCCCTCCGCTATTTCTATTACTATTTTGTCCATACACAATTCAAATTATGAAATCTGACGGAAAAGCCGAAAAAGAGAATCGGCGCCCATATGAGGCTAAGGGTGATTGGTGGACCTGTCCATCCGAGGGAGAGAACGGAGGCCTGATTATGGTGACCGGTCGCAGGGATATTGCGAAGTTCCGTGATAATCCACGTTTTAATATTAGAGTTGAGATTGCATGGGAATATGGCTTGGAGGGTATGCCTGCGTTAGAGGATGGCGAAATGATGGAACAGGTCACTGAGTGTCTTCAACGTGAGTTCGATAAGGATCCAGTTGCCGTAATGACAGGTATCTTTACGGGTGAAGGACGTCGAGACTGGATTTTCTATACTCTATCAACAAATATATTTGGACGGAAACTGAATGAGGCTCTTTCAGACCTGCCTGCTCTTCCCCTGAAAGTCTACTGTGAAAACGACCCTGATTGGGCGCAATACGATGAGATGCGTTTTCTCAGTGAGATTACAGCATCCGATGAATGATGTTGCTAAAATCCAGCGAGATGCTCGGTGAGATTTTTTTTACAATTTAATCAAATTATTAACAAAAAATATCATCCGGATTATTCGTAATCCGGAATTTTTTTTATAATTTCGTATAGGGAAAAACCGGTGTTTCAGGTTAATTGCAAATTATTGTGTGCTTCTATAGGTTGTGGCCTGGTTCTTAAGGTGTTACCCGATGTAAATTTTTAATAACAACAAAGCCAATTCTCTTCATATGAATAACAACAACGATTTTAGAAAATTCTGTGTCCACCATCTGGGAATGAATGGTCTTGCATTCGACCAGTACACTTCCTCAATGTCGGAGTCATTCTCTCCGGTAAGTGCAAGTTATATATCGCCCACCATCATAGAGGAGCGTCAACTTAATGTCGCTCAGATGGACGTATTTTCTCGCCTTATGATGGACCGTATCATTTTCCTTGGCACTGAGGTCAATGATTATACAGCGAACGTCATCCAGGCACAATTGCTTTATCTTGATTCTTCAGACCCAGGCAAGGATGTGTCAATTTATATCAACTCGCCTGGCGGTTCGGTCTATGCCGGTCTCGGTATATATGATACAATGCAGTACATTTCCTCCGATGTCTCTACCATATGTACGGGTATCGCTGCATCAATGGCTGCGGTTCTCCTTGTTGCAGGCGAGAAAGGCAAGCGTTTTGCTCTTCAGCACTCGCGGGTAATGATTCACCAGCCTATGGGCGGCGCACAGGGCCAGGCTTCAGATATTGAGATTACGGCCCGCGAGATTCAGAAGTTAAAAACAGAACTCTATACAATCATCTCTAACCATTCGGGACAGTCATTTGAGAAAGTTCATGCTGATTCAGACCGCGATTACTGGATGACAGCCCAGGAAGCGAAAGACTATGGAATGATTGACCAGGTTCTTGTCAAAGCAAAGCGCGACTGAAAAGTCTACAGGAAAATGTCATCTTTTGTTATAAATACCCTATAGAACTTTAGGAATTCCGGGGCGGGGCTGAGTTTTTATCGGCCCTCTGCCCCGATTCTACTTCTATTTGGCGCATATCGGTTTGATGACAAAAGTTACCCCTGATTTTTACATATAGAAACAATATAGGATTAATCCATAGTGAAACCGAATCAGACGTTTCATTAAGTTTGTAATTATAATGCCACAACGCAAAAAAATGATATGTTCGTTCTGCGGGCGTCCTGCCGAAATGAGCGAAGTCATCATCCCTTCTTCTGACTCGAAAGTGTTTATCTGTGCTGAGTGCGTGGAACAGATTCACACCATGCTCGGAGAATACCGCAATGACCATTCGCTTAATAAGCCTGCCGATGACATAGATCTTGCCGGTGTTCCGAAGCCGGTTGAGATTAAAAATTTTCTTGACCAGTATGTCATAGGGCAGGACGATGCAAAAAGACAACTTGCAGTCGCTGTATATAATCATTACAAGCGCCTCGCCCAGCCTAAGACAGACGATGATGTCGAGATAGAGAAAAGCAATGTGATTCTTGTCGGGCCTACCGGTACTGGAAAAACTTTGATTGCGCGGACTATCGCGCGACTGCTCGATGTGCCTTTCACGATAGTCGATGCGACGGTTCTGACTCAGGCAGGTTATGTTGGAGAGGATATTGAAAGTCTTCTGACCCGTTTGCTTCAGGCCGCCGACTATGATGTCGCCCGAGCCGAACGCGGAATCGTATTCATAGATGAAATTGACAAGATAGCCCGCAAGGGTGACAATCCATCGATTACTCGTGACGTCTCCGGCGAAGGTGTGCAGCAGGGTCTTCTGAAACTACTCGAGGGTTCGATTGTTAATGTCCCTCCACAAGGTGGACGCAAGCATCCAGAACAGAAGATGATACCTGTTGATACAAAGAACATTCTTTTCATCTGCGGCGGCGCTTTCGACGGAATAGAGCAAAAAGTAGCACATCGTCTTAATTCCCACGTGGTTGGTTACGGTGCATCGGCATCAAGAAAGAATCTCAAGGGTACAGAATTCATGCGTTATGTCGCGCCTCAGGATCTTAAATCTTTTGGACTGATTCCCGAGATAATCGGTCGTCTGCCAATCGTTACACATCTTGAACCTCTTGACAAGTCCGCGTTACGCATGGTCCTTACCGAACCGAAGAATGCCGTCACACGTCAGTATAAGAAATTGTTCGAGATGGACGGTGTGGAATTGAGTTTCGATGAGGACGCTCTTGACCTTATTGTCGATAAGGCGATTGAATTTAAACTTGGCGCTCGCGGACTTCGCTCTATAGTCGAGACTATCATGACTGAAGCAATGTTTGAGATTCCATCAAAAAATGTCAAGACCTTCAATGTTACCCGCGAATATGCCCTGGACAGAATCAACAAGGCTCATCTGGCTGACGCTGCAGATAGCCGGAAATAGTCATTAAAGGATTATAATATAAACCAGTTTTCATTTCTCAGACTGCCATGTTCACCCGTCAAGAACTGACTGAATCGCTTAAGAGATATTTTGGATTCGATACCTTCAAAGGTAATCAGGAAGATATCATCCTGGAACTTCTGAACGGTCGGGATACTTTTGTGCTTATGCCTACAGGCGGTGGAAAATCGCTTTGCTATCAGTTGCCCTCGCTTATGATGGAGGGCACTGCGATTGTAGTCTCGCCACTCATTGCATTGATGAAAAACCAGGTCGATGCAATGCGTCACTTCAGTTCGGACGACAATGTGGCCCATTTCTTGAATTCGTCGTTGACACGTTCTGCCATTGAGCAGGTCAAGGAAGATATTGTCAGTGGAAAAACAAAATTGTTATATGTCGCTCCCGAGTCGCTGACAAAAGAGGATAACATCGAGTTTCTGAAAACTGTGCCGATTTCGTTCTATGCGATTGACGAGGCTCATTGTATTTCTGAGTGGGGCCATGATTTCAGGCCGGAATACCGTCGGCTTCGTCCTATAATCAACGAAATCGGAGCACGGCCTGTGATTGCGCTGACGGCAACAGCCACCCCCAAGGTGCAGCATGATATACAGAAAAATCTGGGAATGACCGATGCCGCGGTCTTCAAGGCTTCATTCAATCGCCCAAATCTATATTATGAGGTTAGGCAGAAGACAAAGAATACCGACCGTGATATTATCAAGTTCATAAAGAACAATCCATCCAAGTCAGGCATCATCTATTGCCTCAGTCGCAAGAAAGTCGAAGAACTTGCCGAACTGCTTGTTGTCAACAATATTCGGGCATTACCATATCATGCAGGTATGGATAGTGCGATGCGGTCGGCCAATCAGGATGCATTCCTTCACGAAGAAGTTGACGTGATTGTCGCTACCATTGCTTTCGGTATGGGCATAGACAAGCCCGATGTGAGGTTTGTTATTCATTATGATATGCCTAAGTCTCTTGAAGGTTACTATCAGGAGACCGGGCGTGCCGGTAGGGATGGTGGCGAAGGTCGGTGCATAACTTTCTACGCCGCCAAAGACTTGCGTAAAATGGAGAAATTCATGCAGGGCAAACCTTTGGCCGAACAGGAAATAGGCAAGCAGCTGTTGATGGAGACTGCATCATATGCCGAGTCATCGGTATGTCGCCGGCGTACCCTGTTGCATTATTTCGGAGAAGATTTTAACGAAGACAACTGTGGAAACTGTGACAATTGTATTCATCCGAAAATAAAGATAGAGGCCCGGGATAACCTGTGCGATATACTCGAGACAATGATTGTTTTAGGTGAGCCTTTTCGGGCTGAGCACATCATTGATGTTGTACGTGGAAAAATCTCTGCCGATGTCAAGTCCTACAGCCATCAGGAACTCGAGATTTTCGGATGTGAAGAAAATTCTGACGCCAAACTCCTGAATGCTGTTGTGCGTCAGGCTACACTTGCTGGTTATATACATCGCGACATCGAGAATTTCGGGCAGTTGGAAGTGACGGAACTCGGACGCAGGTTCCTTGCAGAGCCTGGTTCATTCAAGATACAGGAAGACAATGATTTCTCGCAGTATGATGACTACTCCTCGGCTGAATGTTTTACCGGCGCGCTAGACCCGCAGTTGTTCTCAATGCTAAAGGATCTTAGGTCTAAGATAGCCAGGAAACTGAATCTGCCTCCTTATGTGATTTTCCAGGATCCTTCCCTCGAGGCTATGGCGACGACATATCCCATAACACTCGACGAGATGCAGAATATCACCGGTGTAGGCGCAGGTAAAGCCAAGCGTTACGGTAAGGAATTTGTCGATCTAATCAAGGCTCATGTCGAAGAGAACTGTATAGAACGTCCGGAAGATCTGCGTGTGCGTACTGTAGCCAATAATTCCCGTCTGAAAATTTCGATAATACAGTCGATAGACCGTAAAATTGCTCTTGACGAACTCGCCGAGTCTAAAGGTCTGGATTTCGATAAACTTCTGGACGAGATTGAGGCTATTGTATATTCTGGTACAAAAATAAATATTTCATATTATCTTGACGATGTTCTTGACAATGATCTTCAGGAAGAAATCTTTGACTATTTCATGAACAGCGAAAGTGATTCTCTTGAGGAAGCACGCAATGAACTGGGCAGCGAATACAGTGATGAGGAAATACGCATGGTGCGCATCAGGTTCCTGTCGGAAGTCGCTAACTGACGGCGCAGGATTCAGACTCTTGCTTAAATTTAAGAATTAATAATATAATGACCAACATAGAAACCAACGCTTTAAGGGACCTTTACAAAAAACATGTCGGAGAGGATCCCGTAAAGATAGAAGAGATGCCTGCCTCAGGATCTAACCGCCGTTACTTCCGTCTTTTTGGCAGAGAAAGCATAATAGGTGTCGCAGGAACATGTAAGGCTGAGAACGAGGCATTCATATATCTTTCTGACCATTTTGTTAAACTTGGCCTTAATGTTCCTCGTGTCCTTGGTGTATCCGAGGACCACATGACATATATTCAGGAGGACCTTGGCGACCTGATACTCTTCAAACTCATAGAGAAAGGTCGTCTGACCCGGTCATTCTCTAACGAAGAACGCGAAATGCTTGTCAAGACCATAAGTCTTCTGCCCGATATACAATTTAAAGGTGCGATAGGCCTTGACTTCAGTAAGTGTTATCCCACATCGCATTTTGATGTACGGTCCATCATGTGGGATCTCAATTATTTCAAATATTGTTTTCTAAAGGCAACCGGACTTGAGTTTGAAGAAAACAGGCTGGAGGATGATTTTCAGGCGTTGGCCGAGGTCCTTATGCGGAGCCAGTCATCGACTTTCATGTATCGTGACTTTCAGTCTCGTAACGTTATGATACACGATGGCGAACCATGGTTCATTGACTTTCAGGGTGGACGCATGGGGCCGTTCTATTATGACGTGGCATCATTCCTATGGCAGGCCAAAGCGGGTTTTCCCCAAAGTCTTCGTGATGACCTGATTGGACATTATATTCAGTCTCTGAGAAAATACAAGCCGGTCGATGAAAATTATTTTCACGAGCAGTTACGTCACTTTGTGCTTTTCCGTACACTTCAGGTACTCGGGGCATACGGGTTCAGGGGCTACTTCGAGAAAAAGCCACATTTCATGCAAAGCGTGCCGTATGCAATGGCGAATCTTCGCGAACTTCTGGCAAAGCCTTTCCCCGAATACCCTTATCTAAGCAGGGTGCTTTCCGATCTTATCAACATGAACCAGTTTGCAGACCAGATGAAGAAACGTACGCTTACGGTCAAGGTAATGAGTTTTGCATACAAGAAAGGTATACCGGATGACACGACAGGTAACGGCGGAGGTTTCGTATTCGATTGCCGTGCCATAAATAATCCCGGCAAGTACGAGCGATACAAACCGTTTACAGGACTTGATCAGCAGGTTATACAATTTCTTGAAGATGATGGAGAAATAACAACATTCCTTGACAATTGCTATAATCTTGTTGATGCTTCAGTGAAGCGTTATGTCGAGCGTGGATTTACTTCACTGATGGTTGCGTTCGGTTGTACGGGCGGCCAGCACCGTTCGGTTTACAGCGCACAGCACATGGCCGAACATATTCATAAGAAATTCAATGTCAAAGTCGAACTCCAGCATCGAGAGCAAAACATAGATCAGACTTTTGAACCAAAATACTGAAAAAAATGAAAGCAATGGTCTTTGCTGCCGGCCTCGGAACACGACTCAGACCTTTTACACTGGATCATCCCAAGGCCCTAGTCCCGGTTGGAGGTGTGCCAATGTTGGAACGTGTTCTGCTGGGACTGAAGTCGCAAGGTTTTGATGAAATTGTAGTTAATGTCCACCATTTTGCCGCTCAGGTTGTTGATTTCTTACGCGGAAAAGATAATTTCGGCATGAACATCACCATAAGCGATGAAAGCGACAAACTTCTTGACACAGGAGGCGGAGTCCTGCATGCAAGGACTTTTCTTGAAGGAAATTCCCCGGTTGTCCTGTATAACTCTGACATACTTTCCAATGTAGATCTCAGTGAGATGTTGCGTCAACATATTTCCTCGAACGCCGATGTGACTCTTCTGGCGACACCGCGACAGACCTCCCGCTATTTGTGTTTTGAAAAAGGCAGTGGCAGACTTGCCGGGTGGATAAATAAGAGTACGGGCGAGACAAGACCTCCCGGCTTTTTACCGGATGCGGATTTCCTTGAACTGGCGTTCGGTGGCGTACATGTCATATCGCAGAACGTATTTGGGTATCTTGAACAATATTCCATGGAACCGAAATTCTCGCTGACACCATTCTACATCGACAGTTGCCGATCTCTTGACGTCAGGGCTTACACTCCGCTTGGTAATGATTTCGCTTGGTTCGATGTCGGAAAGCCGGATACTCTCGCCAGTGCAGAAAAATTCATCACAGAGAATCATCTTTGATATAACATATGGAATCTGAATCCAAAGAAAGCAAACAAGAAGCCCTGGATAAGCGTTATCTTCGAATGGCGTACATCTGGGCAGAAAACTCATATTGCAAGCGTAGACGCGTTGGTGCGATAATAGTTAAAGACCAGATGATAATTTCTGATGGTTACAACGGTACTCCCTCAGGATTTGAGAATGTATGCGAGGATGAGGATGGAATAACCAAACCTTACGTACTGCATGCTGAGGCAAATGCCATAACAAAGGTGTCGCGGTCTAACAATTCATCGGACATGGCCACGCTATATGTCACTGCGTCACCTTGTGTGGAATGCGCCAAACTTATCATCCAGGCCGGTATTCGTAGGGTTGTTTTCAGCGAAATCTATCGGATAACCGACGGGATAGATCTTTTGCGACGGGCCGGGGTTGAAACGACTCATCTTCCATTGGGAACAAATGACTGACATGATGTTTCGCCTTTTTAGAAAATGACCAAAACTTCAAAATTTTATCTTTCAAACTTGAATAGATGCACAATAAAACAAAATTGAAAATATGGATGCCGCTGATTGTCGCCATGACTTTCGCTGCAGGCCTTACGATAGGGTGGTTTCTCAATCCGGCGCCAGAACTTTCACCAGGCGAGAAAAAACTCAAAGCCGTATTCGATATTATTTCTAACGAATATGTCGATGAGGTTGATCTGGACTCGCTCATAGAGCGATCTATTTCTGGCATATTATCCAATCTTGACCCTCATTCGGCATATATTTCTGCCGAAGAGAAAGCAAAACCTGATGATCTTGACGGTTCATTCAGTGGGATAGGCATACAGTTCCAGATTCACAATGATACGGTATGTGTAATTGAGGCCATGTCCGGAGGGCCTGCTCAGAAAGTCGGCATTATGGCAGGTGACCGAATTGTCTCGGTCAACGGCAAGAACATCGCTTCAATTGATATTACCAACGATGATGTATTCAAACTTCTCAGAGGTGAGAAGAATTCAAAAGTCACACTTGGGATAAAACGTCCCAATGTTCATAAGACTCTTGAGTTCGAGGTTATCCGTGGAGACATACCGGTGACTTCTGTCGATGCATCCTATATGGCTTCTCCGACAATCGGATACATTAAGATCAATAAGTTCGGCCGTAATACTTACGGAGAATTCATTCAGGGGCTGAATACTTTGAGTCGTGAAGGCGCCCGCGATTTCATCATCGATCTTCGCGGTAACACCGGCGGATATATGGAACCTGCGATCATGATGGTCAACGAGTTTCTACCCGCTAAGGCTCGTATTGTCTCGACTAAGGGACGGCATGCCCAGGATAATAGTGTGGTTCTGAGTGACGGTTCAGGTTCATTCCGAAATTCTCGGGTTGTAGTTCTGACAGATGAGACGACGGCGTCTGCATCCGAGATATTCTCCGGCGCCATTCAGGACAATGACCGCGGTCTAATTATAGGACGGCGCTCGTTTGGCAAAGGTCTGGTTCAGCGACCGATACCGCTGAGCGACGGAAGCGAGGTCCGTCTAACGGTCCAACGTTACTACACTCCTTCGGGCCGTTCAATCCAGAAGGATTACACACCAGGCAAGAATGATGCCTACGAATATGAAATATTCGACCGCTACCGTAATGGAGAAATGATGTCTGCGGATTCCGTCAAATTCGATCGCACACTCCTCTTCAAGACCGGAACCGGGCGTGAGGTATATGGCGGAGGCGGTATCATGCCTGATATTTTCATGCCTAATGATACTAGCGCATATACCGGCTACTTCGTCAATGCATACAATCAGGGATTATTCCAGAAGTTTGCTTACGAATATTGCGATCTTAACCGGCCAGAACTTTCGAAAGCCAAGGATGTTGCTCATCTGCTTAAAATTCTGCCTCCTGATGGCGTGATTCTCAATGCATTCGTCCAGTATGCCGTCTCACAGGGGCTTCCTGCCCGCTGGTATTACATCAACATTTCACAGGGCTTGATTGTTAAAGAAATAAAAGCCCTGATCGCCCGTGATATTCTCGGCATACCGGCATTCTATCAGATTTACAATACAGACGATATCAACGTCCGGCGTGCTATTGATGTAATTAAGTCCGGTCAGGCAAATTTCCCAATAAAGCCCGATTCGAAAAAGAATAAGAAATGAATAAAGAAACAGTGCGTAGCAGAATGAGGGCGCGAAAAGCCCTTCTTAGCAATGATGAGCGTTTGAGTGCCGCTAATGCTGTGTTCAGGCAGGTAGAACAGAATCCGGCATTCATGCTTGCGGAACGTATTCTGGTATATCACTCTTTGCCGGACGAACTTTCGACTTTAGATTTCATTGATCGCTGGCATACGAGGAAACGTTTCTTTCTGCCTCGCGTCAACGGTGTCAATCTTGATATTCTGCCTTACGATCGTTCACGCTTGCATCTGGGGGCATTCCATATCGAGGAGCCTGACGGTGAAGAACTCACGCCTGTTGAAGATATCGAACTTATAATAGTGCCTGGTGTCGCTTATGACAGACGAGGCTGCAGGGTAGGGCGTGGCAAAGGCTACTATGACCGGTTGCTGTCAGGTACAAAAGCCGTGAAGATAGGTGTCGCATACGATTTCCAACTTGTCGACGATATTGATACCGATGAATTTGATGTTCCGGTCGACATCGTTATCACCGACCGTAATGTTTACTATCGACGCCGCTGAATGGAACTTGTCAGACACAACCGGGCCAATCCCATTCCGGAAAAGGTCATAAACATATATTTACAGTCTTTTCCACCGGAAGAACGAAGGCCTGTGGAAAATCTTGGCGAGCAAATTGCCGATGGCAGAATAATTCTTCATATTGCTGTTGAGGAAAACGGCGACATACTCGGAATGTTGACGTCATGGGACTTTGGAACATTCTGTTATATAGAACATTTTGCCATCGATTCAGCAAGACGGAATGGCGGCCTTGGTTCCAGAATACTAAAATACTTCTGTAATAAAATATGCCAAAGGCCTGTTCTCCTTGAGGTGGAACCCGATGGAACTTCCCCGGAGGCACAGAGACGTATTGACTTCTACAGGCGGAATGGTTTTGAAATAATAGACAAGACATATATTCAGCCGGCATATACGCAATCACAACCATCACTTCCCCTATGGCTGATGTCTACTACACCTATTGATACTGTTAGTGCCACTATTACACTGCATTCTGAAGTATATGCTGTCCCGGATCAAGATAATATTTGAAGTTTTAATGATTATTTTGACTAATCATATAACTTGTGGTTAAAAATATCTTGCACAATTAGAAAATAATTTCTAACTTTGCACTGAAAATAACAGAGGGCATTGATCAGCCTTCTAAAAGATTCAAACGGAAATAATTTCCAGGTCCTATAGCTCAGTTGGTTAGAGCAACAGACTCATAATCTGTGGGTCCTAGGTTCAAGCCCTAGTGGGACCACTCATAGCGAAAGCAAAATGAATAGAAGTTCTGAAAATCAGCGATTTTCAGAACTTCTATTTTCATGGGGCTAGCGAAATCCACCACAATGGATTGAAAGGACTTTACTATTGTCGTGACCAGTGAATGTACACACTATTTATTCCGTAATATAAACGTCAAAAAGATATACATGAGGATGCATTCTTTCTGGAGTGTATACCTGTGTCGTATTTATAGACAAATTAAAATCACTAAAACAAATGGCTTCGATAAGAGTAAAGTTCCGTCCCTCGACTGTCGCTGATCACGAGGGTTCAATCTATTATCAGATTATTCACGAAAGAAAGGTGCGACAGCTTTTGACTGACTATAGAGTTTTCCCATATGAATGGGATGATAGACGATCTATGGTAACCTCGACCCAGAATAGTGCGCGAAAAACAATCATACTCTCGATTCGCGGGCATATCAGATGGGATATGGAGCGTCTTGCAAAGATTGGCAGTAAACTGGAGGCAAACGGATTGTCCTATACTGCAGACGATGTGATAGAAGAGTTCAACCGCTATGCACAGGATTGTTCATTGTTCAATTTTATGGAAAATATAATTGACAAATTAAAACAAAACGGCAAGATAAGAACGTCCGAGACATATAAGTCTACACTTGACAGTTTTAAGAAATTCAGAGAAGATGAGGATATTATGCTTGACTGTATAACCGCAGAAACAATGGACGGATATGAGGCATGGCATAAAAAACGAGGAATCGCACCCAATACGATATCATTCTATTCACGGATTTTACGGGCCGTGTATAACCGGGCTGTCGAGAATGATTTGATTGTCAACCGATATCCGTTCCGGCACGTATATACCGGAATAGAAAAGACTGTAAAACGAGCCCTCCCGTTATCTGTCATCAAGAAAATAAAGATACTGGACCTTTCAAATACTCCGACAATAGAATTCGCACGTGATATGTTTCTGATGAGTTTCTATCTTCGGGGCATGAGTTTCATAGACATGGCTTTTCTGAAGAAGTCCGACCATAGAGACGGTTATGTTATTTACAGGAGGCGTAAGACGGGACAGCAACTAGTCATAGAATGGACAAAGGAGATGCAGACATTGCTGGACAAATACCCCGAAAACAAGAGCGAGTACCTGCTTCCAATCATCCGTAATCCTGGTACAAACGAGCGGTACACATACCGCAACATTGGTTATAATATCAACCATAATCTGAAGCGTATAGCGGAAATGGTCGGTGTGACTATTCCTCTGACACTATATGTCGCCAGGCATAGCTGGGCATCCGCCGCCAGGGCCAAGGGAATCCCATTGTCAGTCATAAGCGCAGGGTTGGGACACGAGCGTGAGGCGACTACAAAAATCTATCTTGCCAGTCTTGATACATCTGCAGTCGACAGGGCCAACAACCTTATCCTTAGGTCTCTTTAATCCCTGTTCTATAAGAATATGGACATAATCCCATTTGATTCAATTACATTACCAAAGGGAGGTTTGAGTTTATCACATCCTCCCTTTGTTGTCATGAAAACATTAACTGAAGACAGTTTCGGAAATTATCGCATAATGAATTCTGTAAGACCTCTGATTTTGCACTTGCCGCAATGAGATATGTTGTTTACCTTTGCAGGCGCATAACTTATAAATATAATCTTATGTCAGGAAAACAATTCTTTCGCCCGTTGCCCCAAAAGGGGTTCCCTTTATATTGGATATTGCTGGGTTACCTTGTCGTGGGATATTTCTATCCCGTAATAGGTTTCCTTGCAGTTATCTGTATGATTGCCCCCGTAGCGTTTGCTGTTAGAAAGGGCAGGTGGTGGTGCGGAAATGCATGTCCCAGAGGAAATCTTTACGATAAGTTCCTTACAAAATACTCACCGCATCGACCTATCCCAGCCTTCGTTCGGCTCAAAGGTTTCCGTATATTCATGGTTATGTTTATTTTCGCTATGTTTGGTATTCAGATGTTTCGGGCCTGGGGCGACTGGGATGCCATGGGAAAGGTTTTCTGGACCATCATACTTATTACTACCATTGTCGGCGTAACTCTTTCTTTTATTTATGCACCCCGCACATGGTGTTCATTCTGTCCTATGGGAACAATTTCTTCATGGGTGACTCCCCGAAGTGGAAAACTTCCTGTCAACTACCGTCGCATTGTTGTGGAAGAAAAGTGTACCACTAAATGTAAGATATGCTCGTCGGTATGTCCTATGCAGCTTAAGCCCTATGAAAGCAGAAATGTTTCCGAAGGATTCCTCCATCCCGACTGTCTCAAGTGTGGTAACTGTGCCGCCGGATGTCCCCTTAAAGTTCCCGCAATGAAGGCATATAATTAACGGAGTTATATATTAAAATATAACTCCGAAACCGAATCAAAGTTTGTTTCCGAAAAATTCTTTGAGTTTGTTTACTGCGTCATCGACATATTCAGGCACGTAATAGGTCTGGATATGTGAGGCTCCCTTGATCTGGTAATACTCCTTGTCCTTGGTGCCGGCTTTGACATATGCCTCGCGGCTCATGTAGTCGGAATCGGATTTGCTGCCAGACATGATAAGCAGGGGGCAGTCGATAAGATCGGCGAATGTTGTTGCGTCCCATGTCATGAGGTCCATCAGGCTTGTCGTGGTGTAGCGGCTCACCGAATTGGGATGCGCATGTGTGATGCCGTAATATTCCAGTCCGTCGTGATACAGGGTGCCGGGCTGCAGATGGCACATGGCCTCCTCGATTTGTTCACGGGTCTGCGATCCGGTCGGGCCTTCGTACAGAATTTCTCCGTTAAGCACGTATTTCTCACGCGCCTCCGATGCACGCTTCAGACGCTCCTGAACCGTGGTCATCTGTGAGTCCTGATATCCAAGGCGACGTACTCGCCCGGTATTGAAAAGGCTGAGAGTTGCGCCGGCCTTGATGCGTTTGTCGGATTGTAACGCGGCGTATGTATAACCTCCGCCACCACATATTCCCAATGCCCCGATGCGATTTGCATCTACACCGGGATATTGCGAAATGTAGTCAACCATACCTCGTACATCGTTTATACGGTTTTGTGGAATGTCAAGGTTGCGAGGTTGTCCTCCGCTTGTACCCTGACCGGACAAATCCATTAGTGAGATTGCCTTTACTCTCGGTTATCAGTATTCTCAATATTTTAGCCGAGCCTTCAAGAAGGCGGTCGGAAGTACCCCGAACGACTACCGTCGCAAAACTTATTGAAACCTTATTCGGCGATGTCGTATTCAATGTATATTGGAGCGCCGAAAGGTAAGGTTTCCCAGTCAGACTGGCTGGCATAACGATATCGTGTTTTTCCTGTCAATGGTTTTGTCCTCATAACGAAAAATTCATTAGAGAAATTCTCAAGAAACTCTAATTCAACATAGTATTCACCATCATCAAGCATAATTTCTTCCGGGAATTTATATGTAAATGTGCCGTCTACAAGTTGAGACTTGTAATATTCAAAATAAACCGGTTTAATGTTTTGGATTAAATAATCGCCATCATCTTTGCGGTAAACATTTATCCTGAATCTCATATGGGACAGTGGTCTATTGTCAGTAATGACAGTAAACCCGATTCCCTTAAGCCAGGCATTCTTTTTAACTTTTAAGGGAATCGCCAGACCTTGACCGGCGGCCTTGTATCCTTCGACATTGATATAAATAAAACCGCCACCTCCTTTTCGGCCTGCGGTCTTGTGTTTAATTCTCTGGGGTCTGACGGTAACCTCGCTTAAAGTGATTATATCTCTTGCAAGTGAAATGGTGTCAGGCAGTTTTTTAATATCTCTAACTGCATATGTATGTGGGATATAACCGAAACAGGAAATTCGAACAGAATCATTTATGAATTGTGGTGGTATATTTAACGAAAAATTTCCCAAAGTGTCTGTCACGGTTCCAAAATTACGGTTAATGATTCCTACACTTGCATAAACAATAGGCTCTCATGTTGATTCCGATATTACAGTTCGTGTATATGCTTCGAGACACTCCAATGATAGAACAATGCAACAGAATAGTTTTAGTATAATTGTTTTCATGATGCAAATGTAAGTAAAAATATCTGATCTTGAATCGTTTTGCTATTACATTTTTCAGTCGTATATCATTATCTTAGAATTGATGAGGAAATGCCGCCTTCTCCACTAATTTCATTATCAGTACTTACCTTCTTGCCATAATTGAATGTATAGCTTACATTCAAGGATATTTGTCTGTGGAAATCGGCTCCGAATTGTCTAATAGAACTGTCAAACCATTGGGTGTTAAGACTGTCCCTGCTGATTTCCCAAGACGAATTAAATGGATTCACGATTGAAACCTGCAGATTCCATCCCTTGCTGACCCAGCCTGAGCCGACGGAATAGACCATTGGCATTTTACGAAGGTATGCCGTTTCGCCGTCTACATAACTGCTTTCTGATTCCCAATAGATGTTGAAAAAGAATTTGCCAAGATAATAATTTGCACTCAGACTTGATGTTAGTGGATAGTGCGAAATTCGGTTACTTCCAGTTGTCTTGTAAAGTAACAGTCTTGGCGCCAGCGAGAAAGTAAGTTTTCCGTCAAAAAATTTCACAGTCGCACTTGCACCGATTTGACCATGATTATAGTCTCCGTCATTCTGGTATTTCTTCAGCAACATTCCATCTGGTCCATCTGGACTATAAACCGCTATCTGACGGTTGATGATCCTGAAGGCAGTCATATAGGCAGACATTTGCCAGCGATTGTTCGGCAACCAGATATAACTTATATTCGCGGAAATATGCCTTGAGCATTTAAGGTCAGGATTTCCGCTAATATACATCATTTCAGACTGCTGTATGATGTTGGGATTTTTCATTGTTGCATCCGGAGACATTGTCGCATACTGAAACCATACTCCCAATGAGTTTTTTTGATCCGGTGCATATTGGACATTTATATGAGTAAATGGGTAGCGGTCGAACATTGTCTTGCCATTGATGTAGTTCGACTCAATCGCGAAACCGCCGTCAATGCTTCCCGATATTTTTTGAAAGTTCATTGAAAGGCCGGCATAAAGTCCGGTAAATGTTTGCCTGAAACGGTTGATGGCATGACTTGAGCCTGAATAATTTATTTTTGTGTGACCTGCAGCCGATGAGAGGCTGGTGAATAGAGTGATTTTTTGAGATAAGGATTTATTTATCTGGCTTGTGCCACGCAGCCACCAGGAATTCTCATTTGCTTTATTTACTATTGAGGTATTCATTGTTGTGTAATCCGTTGCGGAACTATTGTCCAGATATTCGGCTTCGAATCTTCCATTGATCGACCACCCTTTTTTGAGAGCGGCGTAAAGCTCACTTTCCCACGACATGGCGTTATTTGACGAATGTCCGGACGAACTGTATTTATCTTCAGGATAAACACTAGAGAAATTCACTTTTCCTGTGGATGTGTTTATCGGTGTATTGATGCGGTGGTATGAAATATGGTTGAGCCATGTCAGATTTTCACTTTTGTTCCATGTTGCCCGTAAGGCAGTATATAGTCCTTGATTGTGATGTCGTCCGGCCTCTGTTTTGCTTTCCCGCCTTATTGTACCAGAGGGCAACCGATAGATTTCTTTTGATTCGTTTCCGCTATGTGGATTGTAATCATAGTTACCTGCGACCATGAGATCATATTCCATCTGGTGAAATGCAAACTTTGAATAAACCGAGCCATCCCCACCTCGAACCATAATTCGTCCTTTGCCGTTGAGTTTAGTATACCCTCCGTAGACATATGTCTGCGTAATGAAGTTTACGACATGCTGAGCCCTGGTGAAACGAGGGTCAGTTGGAAAATCAAGATATTCCACTCTCTTTACATCTTTCGGGTTTAGGCCATTTATATCTTCGGCCGTAGCCTGATGATAATTAATGAACAGGACTACGCTCTGATTGTCTACAGTCCTGATCGACTCTGTTATTGGATTTATCTGCAACTGGGGAATCTGCATGCGGGATAATAGCGAGACACCATCCGTTGCCGAGGCCATTTGCTCTTTCGTCGGCATATAGACAGTCGCGGTCGGACCTGTATGTTGCGCTTCAGCGACAACGGTTATCTCTCCAAGTTCATGTATGGTCATTGTATCCGTATCGCTTGAATGGCCTTGGGCCATCAGTGGCGCGATAAGTAATGTTGCTGTCAGATGTTTCATGCCGCAAAAGTACGTTGCATAATCTTAATCCCTGCTTAGGCTGTCTTAGTTAGTCTTAATCTTTTATCCTCTGTTATGCATGATTGGTTGTTTTTACGTACCTTTGCGCTGATATGAAACATTTTAAGGTCATATTAGTCACTTTGCGCATTGTCGTCATATTGCTTTTTTCGGCCAATGTGATATTCATGTTGCAGCTCTATGATTCAATCAAGGAAAGATACATCAGTGATGTTGAGCAAAGTCTCAGTCGTGCCGACCAGATTGAAATGGTCGACCGCATCGTGAAATCAGGACTTGGCGAAGAAGATGACGTAGTATGGATTCAGTTAGGATTGCAGAAGTCCGATATCGGATCTGCTGTCAGTGAGGAAGAATTGAGGGATGCGGATTATTCTCAAGGATTCCGTCGGGCAGACAAACAGATTATGGCTTCTATCGCCAGGTATCTTCACGAGAACTATGGCGAGCACCTTGGCCGTCCGAATTTTACTGATATGGAGGATGCTTTCCGGAGGGACCTTAATTTTTCAGGTTATTATCCGGATGAAGTTCATATTGTAGGACCTGAGGATACTTATGATAATCCTTCCGGCCTGTGGGAAATTGCTTATCTCGTAAACGATGATCTGACTTATTATGCTTACATATCACCGCTTACTGAAAATATTCTTCAGGAAATGAAAGGAGTAATTATAACTTCCATACTTATTGCCCTTGTCCTTACATTCGGTTTCTGGTATCTTGTCAGGGTCATCAACCGCCAGCGTACTATTGAAGAGATGAAGGATGACTTTACAAACAATATGACACATGAACTGAAAACCCCTATAGCCATAGCATATGCCGCTAACGACTCTCTTCTCCAGTTCCCTGACGCCAGAGATGAGGAAAGGACAAGGAGGTATCTCACCGCTGCCCTTGAACAACTTTCCAGACTTGCCGGACTCGTAGAGAATATCCTTGCCATGAGCATGGAACGTCGTAAGAATCTGGTTATGGCTAAGGAAAACATTGCGCTCCGTCCCTTGTTGAAATCAGTCATTGGGCAACAGGAACTCAAGGCGTCCAAACCGTGCGAGATATCGCTTGAATGCTCCGATTCTGCGTCTGTCGAAGCGGATCCTACACATTTTTCGAACATTATAGGCAATCTGATTGACAACAGCATGAAATATTCCGGTGATTCGGTTCGCATAGCAGTGAAGGCTGATGAAAACGAAATATCGGTCTCTGATAACGGTATTGGAATTCCCGAAAAATCATTACCGGAGATTTTCAATAAGTTCTATCGGGTGCCCAACGGAAATAAAAGCGATGTACGAGGTTATGGCATAGGCCTTTTTTATGTCAGGTCAATTGTTGAAAAACATGGTTGGTCCATATATGTTGAAAGTAAGTCCGGCATAGGCAGTAAATTCACAATCATATTCAAAAGCAATGAAAAATAGAGTGTTATTGGTTGAGGATGACATCACCCTGGCAATGATTGTTTCTGAAACATTGCAGCGCGACGGTTTTGAAGTGACTGTTGCTCCCAATGGAGAGGAAGGTTTGCATAGATTCATACGGTATGGCACAGACATCATAGTGGCAGACGTGATGATGCCACGTATGGACGGATTTGATATGGTGCGTAAAATCAGACAGTTTGATTGCCGGACGCCCATACTTTTTCTCACGGCAAAATCTGAGATTGATAGTATAGTTGAAGGATTTGAACTTGGAGGTAACGACTATCTGAAAAAGCCGTTCAAGATGCTGGAACTGATTGTCAGAATCAAGGCTCTTCTTGGAAGAAGCAGACCTCTTGAAAATGAACTCTTTCCTATAGGATGCTATACTCTTGACTCGTCAACACAGACTCTGAAGTCTTCTGGTTATAGTGATATTAATCTTTCAATCATTGAGGCTAAAATATTAAAGGAACTTGTCGTAAACATAGGCCGTACTGTTGAGGCTTCGACACTGATGCGGATGGTTTGGCAGAGAGACGACCCTTACAGCAGAAATTCACTTCACGGATTTATACACAAACTACGCCATTATCTCCGTCATGACGAATCAATCTCGATACTGAATCAGAGAGGCATAGGATATATGCTTGTCATCAGGAATTAAAAAGGAAAAGTCCATAACCTGTCATATTATGGCAAAGTTATGGACTAAAAGTGTGATAAAAATTATCCTTCGTCTAACCAAAGGATCAACGAACTGCTAGAATTTCGATTTCTACCAGGACGTTTTTAGGGAGTGTTTTGACTGCAACTGCCGACCGGGCAGGGTAGGGCTCTGAGAAAACTCGGGCATATACTTCGTTCATTGCGGTGAAGTTTGCCATATCTGAAAGGAATACTGTGGTTTTGACGACGTTGTCGGTGCTGAGTCCTGCTGCAGCCAGGATTGCGCATACATTTGCGAGCGACTGTTCGGTTTGGGCGATGATGCCTTCGGGAATTGTTCCGTCTGCAGGATTCAATGGAATCTGACCGGAGGCAAAGAGGAATGAGCCTGTGTCGATAGCCTGGCTGTAAGGACCGATTGCACCGGGAGCGTCAGTTGTTGCGATTACTTTTTTCATTTTCGTTCTGTTTTATTTTGATTATTGATGTTTGATGATTTCTTGCTGGCGTTATTGTTTGTTTTTGATTTATTTTGGTTTTCAGGTTTATTCTCCCGGGCCTTGATGTCTGCTCGCTCGATTTCTGCGATAAAAGCCTTGAATTTCTTGCAGGTATTCTGGGAGTGAATATGATTTTTACGTTCGACAATCTGCATGGCCTTGTTTTCTGACATGATGTCAATATCTTCAAGTCGTACATCGCCAGTCACCTTGTCAACCTGTGCTATTATCTTGTCCGCAAGTTCATTTATGGATTTGAAATTCTCGTCAAAATTGTCGATAAAGTTGTCCACCCCTCTGTTTTCCAGTTTGTTGAGGACATATCTCAAGGTCAGTTCATCCGGATTTATGGCTGGCTGCAGCCCATATATTTCAGCCTTTTCATCAATGATTACGCGAACAAGTATCCCGGTCTCGACAAGTATTTCTACAACCTCGGACACCAGTTTGGATGGAATCTCATAGGCTTTTGACAGGTACATGGCTGTCGGGGCCTTGCGCGATGATGTGAAACTGCGGACAACTACAGCGGCCAGACCTACCGCAACCTTCTGACGGTATGAAATCGATATGTTGTTTATGTCCGACTGGAATGAGAACTGGACAATGCTTTGCGACGCGTAACACAGCAACGATCCGCTCAGAGTGATCACCCAGGTCAACTGGACCCATATAAGGAGTAGCGGCAGAAATGCGAACGAACCGTAAATGGCGTTGTATCGTGTCACGTACAGCTGACCGGTCACGAAAAGCCACTGAAGAATGCGGAATCCGGTTCCGGCAATAACTCCGGCTATTATGGCATTGCCTTTCTTGACCTTTGTGTTAGGAATAAGAATGAATACCGCGGCGAAGAAAAGCCAGGTGAATAGCCACGAGGCACCGTCAAGTATCATATGAATTACAGGCGTCATGAAAGGAAAATTAAATATGGCCTGTAGGGACGATGACATGAATATTGTTAGGCCACTGCCGCATATCATTAGAACCGGAAGGATGAGAAGCATGGCCGTATAGTCCGTAATCTTACGCCACAGTGAGCGCGAGTTCTTGATACCCCAGAGTACATTGAATGTATCCTCTACGCTGCTGACAAGAGATATAAGAGTCCATAAAAGGAATGCTATGCCGACACCCAGAAAAAGGCCTTCGCCGCTTGTGTCTAGATATGAGTCCGCAAATTGTAACGCCTGTTTGATTGCTTCTTTTTGAGCAGGGAAAGAACTGTAAAGTTCATCCTCGAGTACGGTCTGAAGACCGAATCCCCTCCCGAGGGCAAAAAGCAGGGCCAGGGCTGGGACGATGGCAAGAATTGTGCGGTAGGTCATCGCGCAGGCCTTTGATTGTAGATCGGAGTCCAGAAACGAGCGTACAGAGATGTTCAGGGTCTTGGTGACATTAATCCACCAGAAATTGCGGGTGTCACGCCATACGCCATCGCTAGCATAGCGCCACAGTGCTAGCGTTCGGGCTGATAGCCGTGCATATCGGTTCTTCCATTTGTCTACATCTACAAGGGCCATATCCTGTTTAGGTTTCGCATCGGTATTTTACTCGCTCATCAAGAGGCAAAGTTAGAAATTTATCCTCAAAAGCACAAAATGAAAACAAGTGCTTGGCCCCAAAAGTTAGTGAAAAGCACGAAAATTCATTAGCGTGTGCTCTGAAATATTCTCCGACTGTCTTGAAGTTTCGCGATTAATGACTAAATTTGCACCAGCGGTGCGAACTTAGGCCCGTATCATTCTGTTTTAAACATAACAAACATTAAGCATAAGCACAATGATTGAACGAATCCTTTCCATAGCCGGTAAGCCCGGACTATACCGCCTTGTAAGCCAGGGCAAGAATATGCTCATAGTTGAGAATGTCGAGACAGGCAAGCGTATGCCTGCTTATTCACGTGACAAGGTAATTTCTTTGGCCGATGTGGCTATATATACTACAGGTGAGGATATGCCTCTTTACGAAGTTTTTGAGAAAGTCAGCGAGAAAAACGACGCCCGGCCTGTTGACATGAGCAAACTCAAAGAAGACGCCGCTCTTCGCGAGTATTTTGCTGAGGTCCTTCCGGAATATGACCGAGACCGAGTATATACTAATGATATACGTAAACTTTTCTCGTGGTACAATATTCTCGTTTCCAACGGTGTCAAGGATTTCAAGATGTCTGAGATCAGTGAAGATGAAGCAGCCGAGGCTGCAGAGAAAGCCGATGAGGAAAACAGCACAGATTCAGAAAAATAATTTCTAATGAATAATATCGGGGCAGGGGACCTGAGGCCTTCTGCCCCGTTTATTTTAAACAATATTATATTGATGCACATGAAAAGGTACGGGATACTTGTAAATACACTATGTCTTATTGCGTTTATTTCAGTTGCTCAGAGTGCGGAATCCAGAGTCTGGCATCAGGATTCACTTGGTGTGGAATTCCAGTTCACAACGGTTGAGATGCCCCGAGACTACAGTGGCGATGTAGTAAGTACAGTGATTCGGGATGAATCCCAATGCGGCGCTAACCGTGGTGTACTTTATGTTCATGGCTTCAATGATTACTTCTTTCAGAAAGAGATGGCTGAGCAATTCGTTGATTCATGTTATAATTTCTATGCCGTTGATTTGCGGAAATATGGCCGGTCATTCCGTAAAGGCCAGTTGCATTGCGATGCCAGGAAAATATCTGAATATTACCCTGATATAGATTCTGCACTCAGCATCATGCACGATGCAGGTATAGATGAGGTGGTTTTGATGGGACATTCTACGGGTGGTCTTGTCGTTGCCTCATACATGAACCATAATCCATCATCATTGGTCAAGGCCGTGATACTTAACAGTCCGTTTCTTGAATGGAACTTTAACGGATTCATGCGCAAGGTCGCTATTCCGGCCGTATCGTCTTTGGGACGCCTGTTCCCCAGTTTGAAAATAAGTCAGGGCGATGGAACGGCTTATGGCGAGAGCCTTGGCAGGGATTTCCACGGAGAATGGAAATATAATGTTGAATGGAAGACACTGCATCCACGCAAAGTCACTGCCGGCTGGATTCGCTGTATAACTCTTGCTCAGAAAGCGCTCAAAAAACATTCGGACATTAAGGTTCCGGTTCTTATCATGCATTCCGATAAATCTGTCAGCACCTCAAAATGGGAACCCGGGGTCATGCATGCCGATGCTGTCCTTAACGTCAAGGATATTGCCCGTATCGGTGCAGAACTTGGTCCTGAAGTAACCGAAAAGACCATCCCGGGCGGCATGCACGATCTTGTACTGTCAGAAAAACCTGTCAGGGAACTTGTATATAAAACCATGTTCTCATGGCTTGACCGTCATTTCGCCGAGCGGTAAGTGCCTGTGGTGTCTTTGGCCGTCCTTCCCGTTCTTGACGCGGCAATGTGAACAATACAGAATGAAATTGTAGCCGCGATTGTTAGTGGAAGGAAGAACTGATAGCCATCGCACATCTCGGCTGTTAGGAATATTGCCATGAGAGGCGCGCGTACCGCACCGGCCATTACGCCGGCCATTCCTATGTATGCGAAACCTGCTGTCGTCAGGTCAAGATTCAACAGATCATTCAGTGCGAATGCGAAAAGAAAGCCGAAAAGTCCTCCTGCAAATAGAGTGGGGGCGAAATCGCCGGCGACACCGCCGCCGCTGTTTGTCGATACGCAGGCCACTGGTTTGACGACAACTACACCTGCCATTATCAGCATCAGCAGTCCGGGCTTGCCCGTGAAGGAATGGAATGGACTTGCCTCGGCCACTATTTCTTTTGTGCCGTCAAGCATACGTGTCAGTAAGCCATAGCCCTCTCCGTAAAGTATAGGAAAGAGGAACACGCAGATGGATAGCAATCCGCCTGACAGTGCGGCTCGCACCCATATGTTCCGGCGCCCTTCATAGAACTTGCGCAAAGTCCGCATTATTGCTGAATAGTAGATTGAATAGAATCCGCATAGAATGCCTAACACGAAAACCCATGGAAGGATTGATGTGTCGAAGAATATGTAACTCGTCACATTTATATCATAGGTGAAGCCGCTCAGGGTATAGGCTGTCAGGGAAGATGCGATGCACCCTATTATCAGCGTGATGGTGGAAAGTGTGGATATTTCGAGCATCAGGACTTCTATCGTGAACAGTGCTCCTCCGATAGGTGCCTTGAATATTCCGGCTATACCGGCCCCGGCGCCTATGCCTATCATGAGTCTTAGTTGAGCGCGGCTCATGCCGAAAAAATTGCCTACCCATGACCCGATGCTGGCCGATGTCGTCGCGATAGGTCCCTCGGAACCGGCCGATCCTCCAAAGCCTAGTGTAAGCGTGCTGGCGATCATGGGGGCAAATATCATTTTGGCTCCGAAGCGGAATCTGTTGTCCTTAATGTCCTCTTGAACTTTCTCGACACCGTGCTGAATATTGCGTTTTAATATGAAGTGCTGGTAGAATATAGTCAGTACAATGCCGGTCACCGGAAGCAGTATTAGCCACCAGTTTGCCCCATCTCTGTTGAAACCTGACATTATGAGTTCTGTCAGACTGCCGATCATCAGTTTAAGAACCCACGCGCAGAATCCGGATAGCACGCCGATTATGATTCCTACCAGAACCGCAAACGTATAGGCTGTACAATGTCGTGTCGTCCAGAAATTTATTTTCCGGCCAAACATTCTGCTTTCTACGCTGGTTTTTCTTAAAAATACTTTCATATTATCTATAACAAGCAGTTTTATACTTTGGTAGCGAGATTTACGACTTTTAAATTGTTAAAATTTGTTTCGGTGCATCGTAGGTTTATAAATAATGTGTAATTTAGCGTCAGTTTAGTGGAAATATGTATTATTATTCTGCTGACATGAACTCCTGAGTTCAATTTCTAAAGATATTATTCAATTATAAATAACCTATTATCATGAAAATAGTCTTTAATGTCGATTACCGGACAAATTGGGGCGAAAGCCTTTATGTTGCAGGTGGGCCTGCGCGTCTCGGCTCGTGGAATCCGGATGCAGCCAAGCCTATGACTCTTTCGGGAGACGAACACTGGTCTGCTGAAATCGATGTTCCTTCCAATGCCCGGGACTTTGAATATTCATATATTGTAAAGCATGAAAACGGTTCTATCAAGCATGAGTGGGGTAAGCCTCATGTGTGGCAGCGTCCGGTCTCTGGTACAGATATTGATATATACGACCGTTGGCAGGACCAGCCATGGGACAAGCCATACTATTCGTCTGCAATTGTAGATTGCATATGTCATCGCGAGAATCGTCACTCGCCTATTGCTCCAGAAGCCGGTATGGTGACTCTGAGAGTTTCCGCGCCCATGGTGAAGGCCGATGAGGAAGTGGCGGTCTGCGGTTCCTCGGCCGCACTTGGAATGTGGGATCCGGCCAAGGCCATCCGATTGAACGATGCCTGTTTTCCCGAGTGGACGGTCAATCTTCCCGCCAAGGATTTTGCAGTAGGAACTGAATACAAGTTCATGCTCGTAAACAAGGAAAGCGGCGAACTTATTGCATGGGAACTTGGTGACAACCGTAGACTTGAGTCTGTTCCCAGGGCTGACCGTGTCATGGTTTTCAGCGGCATGCGTCTTCGCAACCCCAAGGCTCCCTGGCGCGGGGCAGGCCTTGCCATTCCGGTATTCTCGGTTCGTACCGAGGATGACTTCGGTGTCGGTGACTTCTACGACTTGAAGAAAGTTGTTGACTGGCTTGAACTCACCGGTCAGAATTTCCTCCAGTTGCTGCCTGTCAATGATACTACGATGACGGGGACCTGGCAGGACTCCTACCCCTACAATGCCAACTCGACTTTTGCCCTCCATCCCATGTACATGCGCCTTGAGGCGCTCGGTGAACTGGCCGATGAGAGCCGTCGCGAATACTACCGTCATCTGGGTCGGGAACTCAATGCTCTGAAACAGGTCGACTATGAGCGTGTGACCAAGGCTAAATATGACTATATACGTGAGATTTTTGCCCAGGAAGGCAAGAAGACTCTGGCAACGGCCGATTTCAAGAGATTCGTAAAGGACAATGCCGGCTGGCTTCCCAACTATGCGGCGTTCTGTGTGCTTCGTGACAAGTTCCATACTGCAGATTTCAGCCAGTGGGGCGAGTATGCAGTATACGACAAGAAGACCGTCGACAAATTCCTCGCCGATAATGCCGACGAGGTCAATCTCGTTTACTATACTCAGTATCACCTGTCAAAACAGATGACCGAGGTCCGTGATTATGCCCATTCTAAGAATGTCGCCATAAAGGGTGATATTCCAATCGGCATTTCCCGCAACAGCGTTGATGCCTGGGCTGATACAAGGCTCTTCAACATGGACAGCCAGGCCGGTGCTCCGCCGGACGATTTCTCTGTTCTCGGACAGGTCTGGGGCTTCCCGACATACAATTGGGAGGAAATGAACAAAGACGGCTTCGCATGGTGGAAGGCTCGCTTCAGCAAGATGGCCCAGTATTTCGACGCATACCGCATCGACCATGTCCTGGGATTCTTCCGTATCTTCCAGATTCCTATGGATGCGGTCCACGGCCTGCTTGGCGTATTCAATCCCGCTCTGCCTTTCACGCCGGACGAACTCCGCTATAACTACGACTTCTGGCTTGATGTCGACCTCCAGACCACACCTTATATCATGGATTACTTCCTGCACGACTTCTTCGGCGAATATACCGACGAGGCCCGCGGCCGTTTCCTTGATGACGCAGGCTATGGCCGATATCGTCTGAAGCCCGAATTCAACACCCAGCGCAAGGTGGCTGAATATTTTGCGGCTCAGGAGAAGAACGATAAGAATCAGAAACTCTGTGACGCCCTGATGGGACTCATCGATCAGGTCCTCTTCATCGAGGATCCGTATGAGAAAGGCAAATATCATCCACGCATCTCGGCTCAGTTCACTTATGTCTATCGTTCCCTCAACGATTACGAGCGCTGGTGTTTTGATCGCCTGTACAACGATTTCTTCTATCGTCGCCACAACGATTTCTGGTACGGAAAGGCAATGTGGAAACTTCCCCCTCTCATCGACGCCACCGATATGCTTTGCTGTGCCGAGGATCTCGGCATGATTCCCGATTGCGTACCGGCTGTCATGAAGGCTCTCGAGATGCTTTCCCTCGAGATTCAGACTATGCCTAAGGATCCTCGCGCTGAGTTCGGCGACACATGGCACTATCCCTACTTCTCGGTTTGTACAACATCGACCCACGACATGGGAGGCATTCGCGTATGGTGGGAAGGCGACCACGAGAAATCGCAGCACTTCTTCAACAATATGTTGCACGAGAGCGGTCAGGCACCTTTCTTCGCCGAGCCGTGGATCTGCGAGAAAATCGTCGACCTGCATCTTAAGTCGCCTTCGATGCTTTGCATCCTGCCTCTTGCCGATATCCTTGCGACCAGCGGAGAACTCCGTCGCAACAATCCCAACGACGAGATCATCAATGTGCCCGCCAACTCCCGTCACTACTGGCGCTACCGCATGCACCTCAATGTCGAGGATCTCATTGCCGCCAAGGATTTCAACGACCATTACCGCGAACTTGTCAGGGAGTCGGGTCGTTGATATATGATTTTTTTATTTAATAAGATTTTAGCCCCGGCTCGCGGAAATTTCCTTTTCGCCTGTCGGGGCTTTTAAGTATCTCGAAACAATTAGCAGCATTTAATTAAAAGCAATATTATGGAAGGATTAGAATTAAAGGAATATCCCTTCAGGGGTTTGTTCTTCAATGGTGTTAGTGCGCTAGTAATTTTGGTGATTGACATTCTGGCCGCAGTTGCCTGCTTCATATCTGAGGAAGTATGGCTGTGTGCTCTTGGCGGTTTGTTTGTTGTCCTGATGATCTTTCTTATCATCGGTTTTGCCATGCTCGAGCCAAACGAGTCTCTGGTTACACTCTTTTTCGGTAAATACACCGGAACTATTCGCCGAACCGGTTTTTTCTGGCTCAATCCTTTCTATACCAAACGCAAGGTATCTCTACGTATCCACAACCTTGACATTGACCCCATAAAGGTAAATGACAAGACCGGCAATCCCGTTTTGATTGGCATGGTACTCGTCTGGAAAGTCAAGGATACTTACCGCTCTGTTTTCGATATCGATTCAGCCGGAACGAATTATGCTTCGGCTGCGCGAAACTTTGTCGCCATTCAGGCTGATGCCGCCCTCCGTGAGGTTGCCGGACGTTTTGCCTACGACTCGACGAGCGACAGCGATGACGCCAATGGCGAACTCACACTCCGTTCCGGAGGTGCGGAGATAAGCGATCTCCTTGAGGACAAGATTAATGAGCGTCTTGCCATGGCCGGTATCGAGGTCGTCGAGGCTCGCATCAATTATCTCGCGTATGCTCCGGAAATCGCTGCTGTCATGCTTCGCCGTCAGCAGGCCACTGCCATAATCTCTGCCCGCGAGAAGATTGTTGAGGGTGCGGTCTCGATGGTAGATATGGCACTGAAACGCCTCGAGCAGGACAATGTCGTGAAGTTGGATGAGAATCGCAAGAGCGCCATTGTCGGCAACCTGCTTATGGTGCTCTGTTCCGACGATTCTGCACGGCCCGTTATACCTGCTGAAAACTGATGTTCGCTCATGTCGGTCTCGTTTGAAGGAAATAAAGAGTTTTCACTGGCGTGGCGCCTTGTCGAGCAGACGGGCGCCAACGTCTTTCTGACAGGTAATGCCGGTACCGGTAAGACAACATTCCTCACGTTTTTGCGTCAGCATTCGTCCAAGAGGATTGCGGTTGTCGCTCCGACCGGTATAGCCGCAATCAATGCCGGTGGCGTTACCATACATTCTTTCTTCCAGATTGCACCGGGTCTTTATCTTCCCGGAATGATGTCTGAAGAGCAGAAACGCTACGAGAGATTCTCTAAGGAAAAGAGACGTCTTATCAAGGCCCTCGACCTGCTTGTTATTGACGAGATTTCGATGGTCCGTGCCGATTTGCTCGACTCGGTGGATGCCTCATTGCGACGTCACCGCGACCCTGACAGACCGTTCGGAGGTCTCCAGCTTCTGATAATAGGCGACCTCGGCCAACTTGCTCCGGTCGTAAAGGATTCTGAACGTGAACTGCTTTCCCGCGTTTATGACACACCGTTTTTTTTCTCCAGCAAGGCACTTGCCGAGGCGGGATATGTCATGGTCGAACTTAGGAAAGTTTATCGTCAGACCGATTCGGCATTTGTTTCCCTGCTCAACAAGGTTCGCAATGCCTCGCTTGACTCCGGGTCGCTCGCACTCCTCAACAGCCGCTACATTCCCGGCTTCAATCCTCCCGATTCTCAGGGATACATACGCCTGACGACTCATAACGCTCGAGCCGACGAGATTAATGAGGCAAGGCTGGCAATGCTCCAGTCTCCTTTGGTAACTTATTCTGCGGAGGTCTCCGGAGATTTCCCCGAATTTTCTTTCCCGGCAGACCGCGACCTAAGACTCAAGGCAGGCGCTCAGGTGATGTTCATACGCAACAACCCTCAGGAAGGATATTATAATGGTTTGATCGGTACAGTCCTGTCTTGTGATAGAGCCTCTGTGGAGGTAGCCCCGCTTGATGGCGGAAAACCGGTGAAAGTTTCTCCGGTTGCCTGGCAGAACACACGTTTTGTCATGGATGAGGACACTGCAAGAGTCCGCGAGGAGGTAATAGGCGAATTCAGGCAGTTGCCACTACGCACCGCCTGGGCGATAACCATTCACAAAAGCCAGGGCCTGACCTTCGACCGTGCCATTATCGACGCCGCTCATTCGTTCGCCCATGGTCAGACTTATGTCGCCCTTAGCCGTTGCCGTTCGCTCGAGGGACTTGTCCTCGATTCGCCGCTTTCTCGCGCCGCATTCATAAGTGATGCCGGGGTAGGGGAATTTATCCGGGATAGACGCAATGCCTCAGTCAGCGAGAGTCAGGTCGAGTCTATGGCCGAGACCTATTCGTTGGCTTTGCTGAACAGAATGTTCGATTTCTCTGAACTCAGGCGTAATTATAATTCCTTGCAGCGTCTTGTCGGTGAGTATCTTTCCAAGGCTTATCCTAAACTTTCGGAACAGTATGCCAAAGGCGACAAAGCCATGCTGGAGGAGATTGAGAATGTCGCCTCGAGATTCCGCAACGTTATTTCCCGGATATTTTCCATGCCCAAAGGCGAGGAACGGGACGCAAAACTTAATGAGCGCGTTTCCTCTGCTTGCCGTTATTTTGGCGAACATCTCGCTCCGTTTGTTAAACTCGTTCAGGGCACGCCTACGAAAGCGGACAACAAGTTCGGTTCTAAAAGACTTCAGTCAGTTGTCGATGACGTCTACGAATGGATGTTCATTGAAAGCCGCCTGCTGAGGCATTTCTCATCATCGGCATTTACCCCGAAGGCTATGCTCGATGTTCGCGCCAAGGCCATACTTGAACTTGGAGATAAAAAGAAAACGCCTTCAAGGAAGGCGTCAAAAGTTTCTGTCCCGGCTGATGTCAGCGATGCGGCGCTTTATGGCTCTTTAGCATCATGGCGTTCCGCGATGAGCGCTAAACTCGGCGTTCCCGCTTACGTTATCCTTTCAAACAAGGCTCTTGTCGGTATTGCCAACGACAAACCGCTGTCACAGTTTGAGTTGCTCTCGATTCCGGGCATCGGTAACCAGAAGGTCCGCCGTTTCGGAACCGAAATCATTGAGATCATCAGCAGCCATCTCGGACAGGATTAAAACCTGTCAGCAACTTGCACTTAGTGCGTCTAAAAGATTACGGCAACCGTCCTCAAGCAGGTCAAGCACGAGTTCGAAACCCTCGGCACCCTCGTAATAAGGGTCGGGGATGGCATAACAGCGCATGGCTTTGGTGACAAAGTCTGCCATGGGAACTACCTTGGCCTCGGCCTCGAGGGTAGGGGCCATTTCCCGCAAGTCTGAGACATTGTTCTCGTCCATTCCTATAATAAGGTCGAACCTGTCAAAATCGCTCGTCCGAATCTGCCTGCAGATATGCTCCAGTTCGTAACCGCGTCTGCGTGCATGAATCCTCATGCGTTTGTCAGGAAGGTCTCCTACATGCCATCCACCCGTTCCTGCCGAATCTATCTCCCAGCGATCCTCCTGGCCTTCGGCTTCGACAAGTGTGCGCATGACGCCCTCGGCTGCCGGACTCCTGCATATATTGCCGAGGCAGACAAAGAGAACTTTGATGTTGTCTTTTCCTCTCAGTGATTCAATCAGTGCTTCAGTTTTTGTATGTTCCGATTTCATGGTTTGTGCATATTGAGATATTAAAAAAGCGGTGAAGAATAACTACACCGCTTTGGATTTTTTCGTGTCCGTCTCAGGGACGAATTTGGGGTCAAATTGATTGCGTCAGGCCTGCTGGACGGGAGCGACATTGATGTAGCAACGTCCGTTCTTGCCTTCGGTGAAAACCACAGTGCCGTCTACGAGAGCGTAGAGAGTGTGGTCGCGGCCAATGCCGACATTCTCACCGGGATGGTGAACTGTACCGCGCTGGCGCTTGAGGATGTTGCCTGCCTTGCAGTACTGTCCGCCGAAGATTTTGACGCCGAGACGCTTGCTTTCTGATTCACGGCCGTTCTTGGAACTACCAACACCTTTTTTATGTGCCATTTCGAATTCTGTTTTTAAGGGTTAAGCGACTACGTCTTTGATCACAATTTTGGTGAAATACTGGCGATGGCCGTTTTTGCGGCGATAGCCTTTGCGACGTTTTTTCTTGAAAACGATCACTTTCTCACCTTTCACGAGAGGGGTCTGAACTTCGCAAACCACCTTGGCTCCGTCTACGACGGGAGCACCAACTTTCACGTCACCGTCGGTGTCAACAAGGAGGACTTTGTCAAATGTGACAGCGTCGCCTTCTTTGACTTCTTCACCGAGGAAGTGAACGTAGAGGAACTTGCCGGCCTCAGCCTTGAACTGCTGTCCCTGAATTTCTACGATAGCGTACATTTAATTGATTTTGTAAAAGTTAGCACCGGCGGGCGAGCGCACGTTCTGTTATGAAAGCCGCTGCTTGTTGAGCCCGTTGCGGAAAATTGCCCACAAAGGTACACATTAATTCCCTATTCACCAAACATTTCCCCACTTTTTTCTCCTGTTTTTCTTTATCTCAATCTTATCTTATTAAAATCAAACCGGGTTCCTTGAATGTTATTGCCATCATATATGAAAGAGGCGCTTTCTTGGGAGTAAAGTATTGCACGCGGAATTTTGGTAGTGCATTCACCAGTCTTAACGCTTCGGCATTAGCCGCCTCGTTTTTGCTCGGTCTCATTATCTTCGGGTCTGTGATAGTACCGTCGGGCTGAACGCGAAAACTGACAGCAACCTTCTCACTGCCTTTATATCCTTCGGGAATACGGATATTGGCGTCAAGCCATTCCTTGAGTTTGCCGTTGCCGCCGGGAAACTCACAGCGAGGGTCGAAGTTCCTGAGCACCTTCCTGTATTCTTTTTCTAACTCGGCGAGTGTTTCAGGTGATACAGTAAAGAAAACCGCTCTGTTGCCATACTCATCGTTCTTAACCTCCGCTTTGAGGATAGATTCAGGCTTTACCATTTTGAGGGCATCCGCACAATACCACTCGTTGTTGAAGTAAAAGAAAGCATTTTTGGTGTCTTGTTCGGTAAGAGGGAACTGAATTTCTCTTACAATGGTATCGTTCTCACAGTTCTGCGCGAACGCCACACACGACTGAATGATAATCGATGAAACTAACAAAAACTTTTTCATAATAATCTGTTTTTACAACTTTAAAACTGTGATAATTAAACGAAGAAGTAACCTTCCCGACAGCAAATTTAGCAAAAGTAAATGGATTCGGTCTTAACAAATGTATAGACAGCCTTATTTTTTGATGTTTGTGTCCGGATTTTTTGCCAGTTCCCGCCTTATGCGGCTGAGATGATTGGGGGTAATCAAAAGAAAAGAGGACAGGTCTTTCAAAGTGACAGTCTCGACGATTTTGGGATATTCTAAAAACAGTAATTACATGATACCAATTAAGTATACCATCCTTAACGGAGATATAATCGAGAGAATATAACTATATCTCCTTTCATCACAGATCATTTTTGTATTATTTTTCCAAAGGATTATAGAACTGTGACCAGTCTTCATTCAGGCGATGGAATCCTTGCTCACTATTATCCATTATTATAATACGCGCGCCGGTATTGCGGATAAAACCTCCTGCGTTTTGATACATTTCACGCTCAAATCGTTCCCAGTCTTCTTTATTCATGACCTTGCGGTTCCATTCATAACGGATTATCGGTTGTGTTTTTTGCGTTAAGCCTTTTGCTTCAAACACAAAATTATGCTCGGAATCCTCTGCTTTAAGAACAAGAGCCTTGACTCCGTTTAGTTTCCATGGACCGTATGGCAATGGAATGTCATTGGTGTAATAGACTTTCCATTCGCGGCCACCGTAGTTACATTTTGCCGCATGGCAGTGGTAGCCCATTACTGAGGTCGTGTCTCCAGGAACGTATGTCCATGCAGGGGCCGGAGTATGCTCTGTGTATTCAATCACTTGGGAAGTATAAGGAACACGGTTTGTGACAATCATTGTTGAATCGCTATGATTGACAAGAAGGTCGAAACCGACATAATTCTCCGGCACGGTCTGGAACTGCATTGTGGTTTTGAGTTCTTTCGTGTTCCGAATGTCAAGGTCACGGAGATTGCGGCTGAAGAAGGCATTATACTTACGTCCGAGTTGCAGATCCATCAGGTCATCATGGCTTAGGGAGTCGTCTTTCTCGGTAGCCTTATATCTGAACCGATAGGTGATGGTGAGATAACAGGAGTCGAGCGTCTGTGACTTGTCGGTGTCTTCATGGGCGAGTGTGAACGTAGGGGTGTCCATCGCATAAGTGACTGTTACCTGAGCTGAGACATCCACACATGCAAGCATCATAAGAGATGCAAATACAATAAGAAAATTTCTCATATTGTTGATATTTTAATTATTAATTTTTGATGTTACTTTATGCTGAATCTGACGCCAACCATAATTGTACGTCCCCGCAGACTATATTGACTTGAATACTGTATGATTCCATTATCATTATAGCGTCGGAAGATTCTGCTGTCCAACAAATTGCTGCATTTGAGGGATAGTATTGTGTTCCCTAAGGAGTATTCTATGTTGCAGTTAAGGAATGTATTGTTTCTATAACTCGTTGAATAATCGTTGTAATAATACATCACTGACGGCGTCAGGCTAAGTTGTTTACAGGGCCAGATAACGAAAGATGTCGCATTGGTGAATGTATGCTTCGCATTTCCGTTAGATATGCCATCGGTAAATGTCCTGGATAGTGAAAATTCGTTTGAAGTCTCAAAGGTAATCCATCGGGCGAAAGATGCGTTGAAAGAAATCTTCGCGCGCAGATAATTGCTTCGCCCTCTATGCATGGCCTCATCAATATAAAACTCATTCTGACTTGTGCCGATAGTGAACGATTCGCTTATCTTGGAGTTCCATTTGAAAAATCCTTTGGAAAATGTCTGGTCTCCCTGCCAGATATTACCACTTGTGGCATACGGCAATCTTATATACTCGATAATATCATCAGTAACATCATATCCATTGGATAAGTTGTTATGGGAATAGGCATGTGTTAATGTCATGCCTCCAAACAGCATATCGAGTACACTTTGGTAACTTGCACTTAAAGCCGTTTTTACAGTCCTGTTGATTTTGGCCTCAAGATGGTTGGGATTCGAGATGGAAGTGCGATAGTCGATATATCGCTTCTGTACCATGAGGGAAAGAGCCGCGGGCGTAGATTCCTCGCAGGTTGATGTCAATGAAAAAGATAAACGCTCCGATGGTTTGAAAGTGATATTGGTGTAGGGTTTGAAAGAAAGGAACATTTTATCGTATTCCCATTCTCCGTCTGTCGATGTATAGTATTCAAAACCGACAGGCACATATATCAGCCACTGGAATCGCTGACCGTAATGCAGAAAGAATTTAGGCGTGATATTGGCACCTACCTGCCAGATCCGTTGATTCCCTGCCGTGAGATTTTCAGCCAGGTCGAGTTCCGTTTTAGCCTGCTGCCATTGAGCATCGAAGCCACCGTTGAGGTTGAACATAAAATGAGGTACTGCAACGGCGATTATAGATGCAGCTCCACCGGTGTTCAGACTTCGTTGTCTTACTGTCTGAGCCATATCTCTGTCGGCCAGGCGAAGTATTGCGTACTTGTCAGTATAACCGGCATGCAAGGTTGCTTCGCCGATGCCTCCCTGCTTTTTCTTATAATTAATTTTCAGTACATCATCTATATTAAACGAATATCCTGATAATCGCTGTCTTATCAAATCGTTGATAGAGCCATCGCCACGAGGGAATGAAGCACTCGCGGTAAAAGCGTTTTTTACATAACGCTCTTTGCCGTTGAGCTTATAAACCGCATGTGCACCTACGAATTGCTGATGCATACCGGCCTTGTTCGACTCATCTATTACAAAACGCGAGATACTGTCGGTAAGATAAGTGGTTTGCTCTGTCGCCTCTCTTTTTTCTTTGTCAAATAGGTAATTGAGATTAAAAGCCAATGTCTTGTCTTCGTTTAACTTGAAAAGTTGATTGACCGACAGGCTATGAGACTTGTTGCGGTATGCATAAACATCATTCAGGTCCGGAGAATCAGGAAACAGCATCCCTGTCCCGTAAGATGAATTGAATGTCGCAGGCGCACCAATATCCTGTCGTAAGTCATTACCAATATTATTGGTCTTGTAAACAGATATATTTTGCGCTTTACGACGGAAGTTCATGAGGGTGGCAGTGGCATCCCATGACAGATTGGGCTGTGTCCCGATTGCTGCCTGAAGTGTGGAAGACCAGATTCCGAGAGCGTTTTGCTTAAGTTTTATGTTCATAGCGGGAGCATTGCCACTCTTCACACCTTGCAGCAATTTCACGTCCTGATGGTTTTGCAATACCTGAACCGAGCCTATATCATTTGCATCAATATTTCTTGTCGCCACACCATAATTCCCGCCAAGCATATCAAGCCCCTCGATATAAAACTCATTTATCCATTGTCCGTTATAAGTTATCTGACCATCGGATTTTACTTCAATACCTGGCATCTTGCGCAACAAGTCTTCAAGAGTCTTGTCGTTTTTGCCTTTGTATGTAGCGGCAGAATACGAAATCGTATCTCCGGATTGTTTGATTTTCTTAGCTTTAACAATTACCTCTTTAAGTTCAAGGGATTTGATGATTGAGTCAAGCTGCTCAGGCGTATTATTCTGAGCAACCATGATTCCTGTTGCGAAAAAGCAAAATAGACATATTATTATACGCTCAATCATAAAAGAGTGAATGTCAAAATATTCAATTATTCGGGGATAAAATCGGCTGTGGAACAGAATGGCAAGTGGAAAATAAACGCTACAAAATGCTTTTCAACTACAGTACTGATTACGGTGACTTGACCCGCCACATGAAAGATGGTGAGTAGAAATATCACTAATGTGATTAATCGGTTTTGCCTATTCTTTGCCATAAAATTTTAGCAAAGTTCGGCAGAAAAAACGAGAGTGGTCTTAACAAATGTATAGAACGGATTATTTTTCGAAGTCCGAGGATGACTCTTGTGCCAGTTTGCGCCTGATGCGGCTGAGATGATTGGGCGTAATCAACAAGAAGGAGGCCAGGTCTTTCAAAGTGACGGTATCGACGATTTGGGGATATTGTTCACACAATTCCAAATAACGCTGACGAGGCGACTTGCGGTAGAGATTAAGCAAGCGCATGAACAGCATATTGAACAGTGATTTGTATTCGTCAAGAAGCGAGGGAGAAAGAAATTCTTTGAAAGTCTTTAGAGGAATCTGCAGTATCTCGCAATCAGTGCCTGCGATAATTGACGTCTGGGAGGATTCTCCGTGCAGCGATGAATGGAAATCGGTAATGAACTGACCCGGAAAGGCAAAATTTACCACTGCTTCATCTCCCGAATCATTTAGGGTAACTACTTTGAAATAGCCGGACACCACAAGGGCGGCATAACGTGCGACTGTCCCTTGCTGGACAAAACGCTCTCCCTTCCTATAATGGCACGGCGCTCCATTCTCGCGGCAAAAATCAGTAGCCGCCGTGAGATTCAAAAAGTCGAGATATGAGTTGAACTGTGCCATAATCGATACTGTTTCGTTATTTCAATATTGCTGAACCTGCGGTGCCGGCACCTGAAGTCTCGTTGTTGCGTTGTAACTTTTTACCATATCCGATTGTATATGTTGCGGAAATGTAATATTTGGCATGATGTTGTGTGCCGAATGTTGTGCGGTCGAAACTATAGTATTCGCTCGTCAGGGATTCTTCATGGTTTTTCCAAGAGGTAGTAGCAAAATTAAACGCCGATGCACTGATATTCCATGCGCCTTTGCCCCAGCCAATAGCGATTTTATATTTTGATGGAGTGTGGCTGATTATTCCGCTGTGAGTCTGCTGATACTTGCTGGGAGTCATATACCAGCCGAAGAAGTAGAAGTTTCCTAAATAATAAGTCAACTGAGCGGTGCAGGTCAACTGGTTGTTGCTCCATGCGTAGTCGCCGGTGGTCTTGCGAATCCAATACTGGGGCCGCAGTTTGGCAATCAGTTTCCCACCGAAAAATTTGCCGGTGGCACTTATCCCGATGTAATTGCTATGATAATTCCCTCCATTGAAGTACTGACGCAACATTGTTCCCGCGGGACCGGTAGGAGAATACAGTGTAACGCATCTGTTCTTTATAAGACCGAAATAACCGTCTGCCGAAAGTTGCCATTTATTGTTTGGCAGCCATGTATATGAAAGCAGAGCATTGGTGTACTTATAATCTTTAAGTTCGGGCGTTCCTCTGTACCACATAAGTTCGTCCTGTTGCAGCATGTTTGGGCTTTTCTGCGATGCGTCAGGGAACATGGAGCCATAGTTGGCAGTTAGATAGAGTTGGTTCTTCTCACTCGGCGACCATGTGGCGTTTATATTGGTCTGAGGAAAATTATTGTCAGCCTTTACGCCGGATATTCTGTTGGTTTCCCAAATCCAGCCAAGACTTCCGCCTACATTCCAGTGTTCATTGAATATATGCTGATAATTTTGACTCAAGAAATAGACCCCGACATGGTAATTCTGTTTAGACGGAGAATTGCCGAGATAATTTATGATATTCCAATTGTGTTGAACACCAACGTTAGAAAATAATTGATTGGCTTTGTTGGGATTCCAGCTGAAGTGTAGATATACATCGAATTTATGGACGTCCTCGTGTGCGTTGTTGATGATTGACAAATCATTGGGAACGTAATAATGTGAGTTGGATTTATTGTTCCCGTATGTATAATTGGCATCGAGATTTAGAGCCGCCAATTTGGAAAGCATAAAGAAATAACTTCCGTTATAAGTCAAAGCCCAGTCCCTCGAAGAAGCGTCAGTGAAAGATTCAGACATTGGCAGCACGTCGGCAGAATATGACAATCTGTTATGCAGGTCATTGTGAGGCGCATTCGCCAGACTGTAAGCTATACGGTTGGAAAACTGAAAGTTATCTGAATTATAATATGCGCGTAAACTTATATCGTTGCTGTTGTTGCGATAAAGACTCGACTTCGTTTCAGAGGTTCGGATTATATCCTGTGGACCTTTGCCATATAAATCAGTGAATTTGAAATGCTCCACGGAGTTCTGTCCGATATGGCGATTGGTTAGATAGTTTTCATCAGCAAAGATATCAAAAGTCATTCGTTTATATTTCATTTTGGAATAGACCGAAGCCTCCGTGCCGTTGACTCCAAATGACTTAGTGGCTGTGATTTTAGTATATCCGCCCCACTCATATTTCTGCATCACAAAGTTAATGACATATTTTGCACCTTGGAAACGGGCATCGGAGGGGTGCATGAAATATTCTACTTTTTTCACGTCCTGAGTTCTCATTCCTGACAAATCTTCGGCGGTGGCGGGAAGATAGTCGATAAAGATTGACACATCCTGTCCGTGAGCAGTCTGAACCGCCTGATTGACCGGGTCAACGCTGATCTGGGGAATTGACATCATGGAAAGGAGCGATACAGCGTTTTGTGCCGCGTTCTTTTGGCGTGTCATAGGAATGTATGTCGATACTTCGGCATTGATACGCTGACTGGAGGCTTCGACCACAATCTCGTCAAGAGCCTGTGTCTTGATGGAGTCTGTCGTTTCAGACTGAGCCATACCAGTTATGGAGGAAATGGCGAAGAAAAATGATATGGGGATTCGATGTTTCATAAAACTGTTTATTTTATGACGCCAAAAATAGCGGTTTGTTACAACATTGTATTCAGCAAATGTTGAATAGTATTGTCGCCGTGGCTCTCGGCGAATTATTTAAAAAGAAAACGTGAGCCAACTATGCCACGTCTTGATTTGAAGGTCGTAGGAAACCATTAGCACAGATGTAACAATAGTAGCCCACGCTATACGCGTGAGAACCACTATGCTAATCCTTGTGCTATTTGTCGAATTTCCTACGTTCTCAAATCACAAGATAAGCATAACGTTTCTTATATTTAAAATATCGTGGAGAGGTAAATGCCTTTCCGACTGCAAAGTTACAAAAAATAACGATACGCCATCATACGTTCACCGAAAAGCAATGGATTCTTGACATCATCGCTTGCGCTGTGAGCATCGGTTTTAGAAGGATCAGTGCATGAGAGGTAAATAATCCTGACATAGTTATTCCTGTTACAGTACTCCCGATTTAAGGAACATTTCTTTGTAGTATGCTGCTTTTTTCTCAAGAGCAAGGGGATAGGCACGGCTTGTCGAGGGCATGCGCCAAATTGTCAATCCGTTGTCGGCAGTTACAGATTCTCCCATTTTGGGAACATCCGTTCCGGTCAGGTTTGCGAGAACACCGGCGGCTTTCTCGCCGGTTGTGGCCAAAGTCCGGAGGGTGGGGTGCTCATCCAATATGGCCTGCAGATGTATTGGCTCGATTATTTCGAGATATTTGTCGGATGCGTTTCCGCGCAGTCTCCGCACTTTATGCCCCGTATCTCCCATAGCGATTCCACGTTTGGAAAGCAGGCCCTTTATCTCATCAAGTCTATATGCCTTTGCTTCCCGATCATACAAAGCATATTTATCATCCATGAAAATCAGCCCCATCATATACCAGAAATCGTTTGTACGGTTAGGATAGAAAAACTCCATACTCCGGCGATGTATTCCTGGAGGAAAGGTACCCATGATGAGAATCTTTGCTCCATCAGGTACAAACGGTGGCCAAGGATGGCTCTCAATTTCTATTTCGCTTGATTCTATCTGGTGGGGCTTTGAGTTCGTCGCTGACATAATATTATAGGAAGAGGTAATCTATACGGAAAGTAAATCCCGACTAATAAAAATGGGGTTCTTTAAGCAGGTTTGAAAATTTCAAAAGAGTTGTCGCTGTAGAAAACCATTATCGACGCGATACTCTTGGATGTGTCACGTTTTGCCGAAATCACATCGTGTATAACCGCCGGAGAAGGGCTTTCGTTCATATCTTTTTTATTTATTTCGCATCCGAGGGGATTCTCAAGGGCCTTATTTAACCCCTTTTTGTCCTTAACTTCCTTATTGTTAGTATCAAAAGCAATCGTTTCCGATGGCGTTACGTCTATCGGATCTACAAGCGGATCAAATTCCAGCTGGACCTGATGTGGAGTAGGGGGCAATTCATCCTCGACAGGTTTCGTAAAATTGCCGCCATTCACCATATCTCCGTCGCCAAACATCAGCCACATTATATTAAGGTAGGGGAAAGCATCATGGAGTTTGGCAAAAATCTCATTTGAGATTTTCTTATTCCTTCCGCTGATTATCTGCGAAAAAGATGGACGCGGAATAAGCGCTTGGTCTGCAAACTGCGTGCTCGATAAACCGGTGCTTTGCATAAACAACTTAAGGCGATCTACTATATCCATTATCGTTATGTTTTGTGGCATTAATTTGGTATTGCAAATGTAATCATAAAATTTTAATCTGCAAAATCAATTTCATTATGCAAATAGTACCGGATTTATTTCTGCAAAGTTGCTGATGCAAAATGAAAATTTACAATTTCATTCCGTAAATATAGTTATACTGCGACATGAAACAGTCTGCTCCATCCTCTTAATACCGAAGATGAAATAAGACGGTCTGTATCTTAAATAAAAGGTTGATAAGTTTGCGATAGATGGAAGATATACACAATTTTGCATATTAATATACCATTAGAAGGCCGATGACGGCCCTCCAACACGTCTAAAATGTAAGTTATGCATTAAATATTATACATACATAGTATGATTCTTAATGATTTACATGGATAGTTAAATTTTGTTTATCGAATAAAATATCTTATTCAACAGATGTTTTACATCCGTGAATCCCGGTGGATTTGTTATTTGCAATAAGTTAATTTTCAGAATTTCATCATAATTCCAATTGCTTAATTTGCAAATCTGAACTAATTGTTTTCGGCTCTGCTCCTAAAATCATTTTACAATGTAAACACTGTCTGAATTTTGATTTGTCGTGATTCTTATTCGCATTATACAAATGTAAACAATTCTTCGACTCTTAATCTATGGAAAAAACAGAACCAGAAAAATATCAGTGTCAATCCGTATGTTTTTCTATAGCGTTGTTGTGTCTTTCATTTAATATCTAGTCTCATATATATAACATTGAGAATCAGCAAATATATTATGTTTCTGCTTGAATTAACTTTATTTAAACCTCCCAACAATTATATTTAATCATATTACTTTCAATGATACTCCCATATCGTAATTATTTCATAAAATCGATTCATAAAGAAAGATAACACATATTGTTTTCTATTAGACTTCAATTAGAATACAAATTAGTCTTCATTTAGACTCTATATATTTAAGTTTTCTAAAAGTCCCGTCTAGTCACGGTCATTCACAATATAATGTTTGATAATCGATATTATGTTAAATAAACTCACGGAACTTCTATACTTAACCTGCATCTACATCTCAAATCAAATTCCTCTGCTCTGCCACTCGGTATTCGAAATAAATTTTGTAGTTTTGCACTATACATATTTTTATATTATGGATAATTTTGAATATTGTGCTCCGACACATTATGTCTTTGGAAGACAGGCCGAACTTAAAGTCGGTAAACTTACCGCTCAAATGCTTGGCAACAAGGTCCTTCTTGTAAGTGGCGGTTCAAGCGCCCGACGTTCAGGACTACTGTCTATTGTCGAAAAATCCCTCGAGGATAACGGTGTGGTGTTCTTTTCGTTAACCGACATCAAGCCAAATCCTACCGACGGTCCTGTAAGACAGGGTATTAACCTTGTCAGGGATAATGATTTGACAGGTGCTCTTGCTGTCGGGGGTGGTTCTGTCATCGACACAGCCAAGGCAATCGCTCTTGGTGCTCTTTATGATGGCGATTTCTGGGATTTCTATTCCGGCAAAACTCCTGTCGAGAAGGCTCTTCCGGTCGGTACTGTCCTTACTATCCCTGCTGCCGGAAGCGAGGGTTCCGGTAATTCAGTAATAACTCTCGAGGACGGGATGAAGAAGATCTCGCTTCGGGGTGGACATGTGCTTCGGCCGAAGTTCTCGCTTCTAAATCCGGAATGGACCTTCACCCTACCCCCATATCAGACTGCCAGCGGCATCGTCGACATGATGGCGCACATATTCGAACGTTACTATACGGCTACACCGGAAGTCGAGACCACTGACCGTATCGCAGAAGGTCTCCTTAAAGCCATTATCGAAGAGGCCCCTAAAGTCATGGCCGATGGCAGAAACTACGATGCCCGTGCCAATATTATGTGGGCCGGGACTCAGGCGCACAACGATTCGTGCGGAGTCGGACGCACTCAGGAATGGGTGGCACATGGGATGGAACATGAACTTTCCGCTCTATACGGTGTGACACATGGCGCCGGACTCTCTGTGGTTTTCCCTGCCTATATGACATTCATGGCGCAGCATAAGCCATCCCGTGTAGCACAGATGGCGCGTCGGGTATTTGACGTTACGGAAGAGGACGATAAAAAGGCCGCTATCGAAGGTGTCGACCGTCTCAAGGCTTTCAATAAATCGCTTGGTATGCCACTGACTCTTTCCGAACTTGGGATTGAGAATCCGGATATACCTGAACTCACGCTACGCCTGCATGAGAACAAGGGCAAGATCATAGGAAACTATTATCCCCTCACTGCTACCGAGACCGCGCAGATATATCGCTTATGCCTTTGAACGGTGGCCATACACCAAGCCTTGTTTTTAGCCATAATCCGTCTCTAATTTATTCTTTGAAATCGATTGTGATAAAATCTATTAACTATCATATAAATAATGAATAAGCAACAGACCGACATGCTCGTTGTCGCCAACGAGGCCCTGGGTGAAAGATACACCCTGATGACTCTGACTCCCGCAGACAACACGCGCCTGCCGATTATCAATCCGGGCCAGTTTGTCAACGTTGAATGCAGCGACTCCAAGGGCACATTCCTTCGCCGTCCCATCTCAATCTGTGACGTCGACTATGCCGACCAGACTCTTAAACTTCTTATACGCAATGCCGGCCCCGGGACAGATTCGCTCTGCCGTCTAGCCACCGGGCGCATTGTGAATATCATCTATCCTCTCGGAACCGGTTTCCCGGAAGAACTTCGGCCTGAACAGAAAGTCCTTCTTATTGGAGGCGGTGTTGGTGTTGCTCCCCTACTCTATTATGGACGCCGTCTCCGCTATCAGAACATCGACTGCCGTTTTGTACTCGGAGCACGCTCTGCACAGGATCTTCTGCTTCTCGATACTTTCGGTTCGATTGCGCCTGTCGAGGTTGCCACCGAAGACGGATCAATGGGTACCAAGGGTTTTGTCACCGAATGCCCTTCGCTGCTGAGCAACGATTATGACATCTGGTGTGTGTGCGGCCCGATGCCGATGATGAAGGCAGTGGCTCGTCTTGCCAGCAAAAATGACACTCAATGTTATGTGTCGCTTGAGAACAAGATGGCATGTGGTCTCGGGGCTTGTCTGTGCTGCGTCGAGAATACTGTCGACGGACATCTTTGCACCTGTACCTCCGGACCGGTGTTCGATACAGCCCAACTTCTTTGGGACTGACGGGTATAAATAAATTTCTTTACACTTTAAAATAAAAAGAATATGTCATGGCAGATCTTAGCATAAACATAGGAAACCTCCATCTGAAAAATCCAGTAATGACGGCTTCAGGCACTTTCGGATACGGCATAGAGTTTGCCGATTTTGTGGACCTAAACAATCTTGGCGCAGCGATTGTCAAAGGCACGACGCTCGAGCCTCGCCAGGGTAACCCCTACCCTCGCATGGCCGAAACCCCTTCCGGAATGCTTAACGCCGTCGGCCTGCAGAACCCAGGAGTGGACGCCGTTGTCAACGAGATTTATCCGTTCGTCAGCAAGATGTACGATACGAATTTCATTGTAAACATTTCCGGACGCTCGCCTGAGGACTATGCCGAGACGGCACGCCGTCTTGCCACACTTCCCAATCTCGAGGCAATTGAGGTCAACATCTCATGTCCCAACGTGAAACAGGGAGGCATGGCTTTCGGAACTACGGTCGAGGGCTCATCGTCTGTCGTCAGGGCTGTCCGTGAGGCTTGGCCCCGCACGCTCATCGTTAAACTCACGCCGAATGTGACTGATGTGACTGAAATCGCGCGTGCTGTCGAGGCTGAGGGTGCGGATGCGGTCTCGCTCATCAACACCATGCTCGGCATGGCCATCGATGTCGAGCGTCGCAAGCCAATGCTTTCGACGGTCACAGGTGGCTTATCCGGCCCGGCTGTTCGCCCGGTTGCCCTTCGCATGGTATGGCAGACAGCAAAGGCTGTCAAGATTCCAGTCATCGGCCTTGGCGGCATCACCGATACCGACTCTGCACTTCAGTTCATCATGGCCGGAGCGTCGGCAATACAGGTCGGCACCGCAAACTTCCTGAACCCGTCTGTCTGCGGTAAAATCGTAAAGGGCCTTGACGAATACTGCAACCGTCATGACATTCCTGCTATACGTGAACTTATCGGAATCATCTGATATTTAAACTGATAATATGCTTTAAGAATCGCTGTATGGCCAGGGTTCAAAATTTTGACAAAAAGGAGGTGAGTCCAACTTCGGTGAATGCTGAGGTTGGGCTTGCTTTTTGTCAAGTATGGTTGTTATTGTGTCCAATAACTTTGTGGTACAGTGACGTTGTTGGGATGACTTTTGATTATGTATGATGTGGTGCTAAGGCGGGTCGTGGGATGCGAAGATGTCTCGGGGCATTTTCTGATTGGGCAATTCCGGATGTCTGTCCGGGCAGCCGAATCTGTCGCGTTCCGAGGCTTTTCTGCCGCCGAATGGGTCGGATTGTGACGTGCCGGCTGTCTGCCGGCGACGTTGCAGTGAGGGTATGGGGTACGGTTTCAGCCAGGGTCTGAAACGGTTTATGTCAAGGGGTGTCATCGAGTGTCTCGAACTCGGAATGTAGCGGGACCGTCTGAACGGCATGGTCTCGATAAGACAGGTCTGAGCCCTGTCGATCTGGA